>NZ_JBQFUP010000005.1:0-273247 GCF_056539265.1 Ruegeria sp. BC3 | reverse complement strand
CAACCACACCCGACCGCATCAGGCCCTCAACATGCGCCCACCAGTCCCCGAAACTCTAGTCCGAAATGGCCCAGAACACGGGGGCTAGACATGCTTCGGCTGTCAAATAGCTCTGATCAACAGCACGTGGCTCGGTTCTTGCCAGACAGTCTATCAGGCATGACAGCGTTGCTACCTTCTCTGCAAAGGCAAGAGGCGTTGTTCGTCGGAGAAGCGGCTGCGATACCAGCTCGGATCAAAATCCGGACGCTATCGAAAGACCGGCTGCCAAACTCTCACGACATCAGTTTTTCCGGTGGCTGGGCGGGCGATGGTTTGACCGAAGCTCAAATGACAGCAATTTCACAAAGGATGCAAAGCGACGTGTCTTAAGCCAAGTTACCTACTTCAGTTCGGATAAAAGCCTTGGCCACTTCAATTATCGGCAAGGCCTCTTGATCTTGCGAACCGGGTGTCTTTTTGGGGAGCAGCCAAGGCGCGAAGTTCAACGAACCACGGAGCAATTGACAAATTCACACTGAAGCCTTTGAAAATATGGTGCCCCCACACGGACTCGAACCGCGGACCTACTGATTACAAATCAGTTGCTCTACCAGCTGAGCTATAGGGGCGCTGGGTGTCGATTACTGTCTCTTTTCCCGGACTGCAAGCCTCAATTATCATCGGAAGTTAGGGAATGTGAAATTTCCTTGTGGTGCAATCGAACACCGTCATGTGAGTGCGCAGATTTGACTGTCTTATTCGCAGCCTGTAACTCGACAGGCGGGCATAGGGATGCAAGGACATGAACCGAAGATGAAGGTTGCCATCCACGCAGGCGTGGCATTCACCGATGACGGGCGGTTGTTCAAATCGTTGCAGACCAATGGCGAAGCCCTGGGCCAGAACAACGTGGCCCTTTTGGGACCTCGCCGCTATCGGCAGCTGTTCAAATCTACATTCCAGGTGCTGAACACCCGCCCTCCTTTGCCGGACGAGTTAGAAACACTGCGAAACCAACTGTCTTGGAGCCAAGACATTCGGCGCGCTGTTTTTTCCAACGAGGGCTTTATTGGCGATCGAGAGACCCTTCTTGCGGAAGGTCGGTTTTATCCGCTGGCCGGAAAACGTTTATCCGTTCTGCAAGAGGCGTTCGGGGAAGGCGGTGTGGAGCTGTTCATTGCGCTTCGGAACCCTGGCAGCCTGATTCCCAAACATCTGATGTCTCTGTCCGAAGAACAGCGCAAAGAGGTGATCCGCAAAAACGACCTGAGCCACCTCAGCTGGGTTGAGATGATCGAGGACATCCGCGATTTCGCTCCGGGCGTTCAGATCACCTTATGGTGCAACGAAGATACTCCGTTCATCTGGGGCGACATCGTGCGGTGCGTCGGCGGACTTCCGGACGACTCGCGGATCATCGGTGAATACGATCTACTGATCTCATTGCTGACTGACGACGGCCAAGAGCAGGCCCAAGCGCTTCTTGATCAGGACACGGCCCAGTCGCGGGCCGAACAACGCTACGCACTGGCGCAGATTCTGGAAGATCACGCTCAGCCCAACAAAATTGAGGAAGAACTGGACCTGCCCGGCTGGACTGAAGAGGTCATCGACGCGTTTTCGGAACTGTACGAACAGGACGTCGCCACGCTTGAGGCAATGGATGGGGTAAGGGTTCTGAGACCCTGACCCCGCGCAGGGCTTACATGCCCAGCGCTTCCTTGTACATTTCAAGCACCGCCTCTTCTTCGGCGATGTCGTCCTTGTCGCGCTTGCGCAGCGCAATGACCTTGCGCATGACTTTGGTGTCGTAACCGCGCGCTTTGGCCTCGGCCATGACCTCTTTCTGCTGCTCGGCCAGGTCTTTTTTCTCGGCATCCAGACGTTCAAACCGTTCGATGAACTGACGCAGCTCGCCCGCGGTCACACGGTAGTTGGCGGCGGCCTGATCTTCGGTCATGTCTTCCATATTCATCTCTCCCAAAGGCTGCGATCTGATGCGTTAACAACGGCACATAGCCGGATACATTGCCGCTGCGCGGGCTGCAAGCATGCAATCCCCGGTGGGCTTGTGTGTGCCTAGCCGATCCGCTAAGCGCAGTGAAGATTTGCTGGGAAATGTGGGGCACCATGTTCGAATTCATCACCTGGGGCGGTGCCGCCCTGTCGCTTGCCGGCCTTGTGGGCCTGGTCTGGTGTATCCTGCGTGTGATGAAGGCGCGCAAATCCGGCTTGTCAGATGACGAATTGCGCGCCGCTGTTCAAAGTGTTCTGCCGTGGAATCTGGCGTCGTTGTTTCTGTCGGTGATCGGACTGATGCTGGTGATCCTGGGGATTGCGTTCAGCTGACGCTGGCCCTCAGATCGGCATATTGTCGAAACGTGCTTCCATTGCATCTTCGCACAATGCAGCATCCAGCCGCCGCAGCCGCGATGGCACGTGGACACCCTGCTGGCGCATCCGATCAATCACATTCGTCACACTGGGCTGCAGCGCCAGACGCGTTTCGAGACAAGCGTTCTGCAGCTTCTGCTCCAGGTATTCGGCTTCGGAATACAGGCAATTCGTAGACATCTCGATCCTCCCAGTTAACGTTACATTCTACCATATAGGTAACCGTTTTAAGACTTGCCGAGCTTAGCTTGGAAACGCGCGGAAAACTGCCTGTCCCCTGCTCGGCATCAGCAACCTAAGGCGGAATGATTAATTTCTACTCGAATTTGGATTAACTTGCCTTGACCCGCATCAAATCGAAGAAGGTTGTTGCATCACATTCTAAAAATAATATATGAAATAAGTCGCACGGACGGAGGACCAGATGACACCCATTGTGAAAGCGTTTTTTGATCCCGAAACCAACACGGTCTCATACCTCGTGCAGGAACCCGAGGGCACGGCCTGTGCGATCATCGACAGCGTTTTGGATTTCGACCACGCCTCGGGCCGGACGGATACCAGTTCGGCCGACCAGATCGTGGCTTATGTGCGCGACAATGATCTAAGGGTCGAGTGGATTCTAGAAAGCCACGTCCACGCAGACCACCTGTCCGCGGCCCCCTATCTGCAGCAGGAATTGGGCGGAAAGATCGGCATCGGCGAACAGATCGTGACGATCCAGGACACCTTTGGAAAGATCTTCAACGAAGGCACCGAGTTCCAGCGTGACGGCAGCCAGTTCGACGCTCTCTTTCAGGATGGCGACAGCTTCCATGTTGGCCAGATGCGGGGCGACGTTCTGCACACGCCGGGCCACACGCCCGCCTGCCTGACTTACGTGATCGGAGACGCGGCCTTTGTCGGTGACACCTTGTTCATGCCGGATTTTGGCACCGCGCGCTGCGATTTTCCCGGCGGCTCGTCGGAACAGCTTTTTGAGTCGATCCAAAAAATCCTCTCACTGCCTGACGAGACCCGGATATTTGTTGGCCACGACTACAAGGCGCCCGGCCGGGATGAGTTCGCGTGGGAAACAACAGTCGGCGAGCAAAAGGCCCTGAACGTCCACATCGGACAGGGCAAATCAATCGAAGAATTCGTCGAGATGCGCGATGCGCGGGATGCAACACTGCCTATGCCCCGCCTGATCCTGCCCTCGTTGCAGGTCAACATGCGGGCTGGGCAGATGCCTCCGGCGGATGAAAAGGGCAACGTGTTTTTGAAGGTTCCGATCAACAAGCTGTGATGCGGGCCGTCGAAAAAAACAGAGGATAATCGATGTATACGGAATGGATATGGGGGCTGGCGGGCGGCTTGCTGATTGGGTTGGGCGCTGCGGTCTATCTACTGGGCAATGGACGCATCATGGGTGCCAGCGGGATTTTGGGCGGACTCGTCGATGGCAGTGACCGCACTCTTGAACGGCTGAGCTTTATTGCGGGCGTCGTTGCCATGCCGCTGCTGTTGCGGCCTTTGCTTTCCACTGCGCCCGAAACGCACCTTACCAGCAACATCGCCGTTATCGTCATTGCCGGGATTCTGGTTGGCGCGGGTACGCGCATTGCCAACGGATGCACCTCGGGGCACGGGGTCTGCGGCATCTCGCGGTTTTCGGTCCGGGGTATTGTCGCAACGCTGATCTATATCGGCGCAGGTGGGGTGACTATTGCCCTGATGCGCCACGTATGGGGACTAATCTGATGCGGATTTTGATTTCGCTGCTGGCCGGATCACTGTTCGGTGCCGGGCTTTTGATATCGGGTATGACCGACACCACCAAGGTGCAGGGCTGGCTGGACGTTTTTGGGAACTGGGACCCGACACTGGCCTTTGTGATGGGGGGCGCGATCCTGCCGATGCTGATCGCTTGGCGGATGACAACCCATCGCGCTCCACTGGCAGGCGGTCAGTTTCCAAAGATGAGCCCGCCTGAGTTGGATCGCCGCCTGATCATTGGATCGGTGATGTTTGGCATGGGATGGGGATTGGCTGGTCTGTGCCCGGGGCCTGCGATCGCGTCGATCACTTATGGCGGCCTCGGAGGGCTAGTGTTTCTGGTGGCCATGATTGCCGGCATGTTTGCGGCACCCGGGCTTGGCGCACAACTGGACAGGACCGCAAACGCGGCCTAAGCAATTGGCATGGAGATTCGACCAATAACCCCCCGCTACGCCGTCTCGCCCCAGATCACGGTCGAGGACGTCCCAGCCATTGCCGAAGCCGGTTTTGTTAAGGTCATCTGCAATCGTCCAAACGTCGAGGTTCCGCCCATGATGCAATCGGACGCCATCGGCGAGGCCGTACGCGCAGCTGGGATGGAATATGAGGTTCTGGAGTTGACACACCAGACCATGACACCCGGCAATGTCGCCTTGCAACGGGAATTGGCCGAAAGCTGCTCTGGCCCGGTTCTGGCCTATTGCGCATCGGGGACCCGCTGTTCGGTTGTCTGGGCTTTGGGACAGTGCGACCGCATGAGCACGGATGACATCCTGGAGGCCACGACCAAGGCTGGCTACATGCTAGAAAACCTGCGCCCAGCGCTGGACCACATCCGAAACACCGGTGAATAACGCCGAATTGCGATCAGCTTGGCCCGGGCTCGTCTTCTAGCCCGGTCAACCCTGCCAACTGCGAAATCTCTGCCACCATCTGATCCGGGCTGTCAAAGCCCAGATCGGCCTCAATGTTACCAAGAACATCAGCTCCAATTGGAACTACGGCTTGGTGGGAGGCAGCCTGTACCGGTTCTTCCAAAGCTTCAGACCGCGAAGCTGTGCTCCGCGCCTCAAGAAACTCGGGTAGCTCGGACTGTTCCAGGGCTGCAACTGAGGCGTATTCGTTCAAACGAACAGCACGCATCCCGCCGCATTGACCCAAGCGCCCGATGGCGGCGCGGGTCCGGTCGATTGTCAGAATCTCCGCGCGATCCAGCCGCGATCCTGTCAGCGGAAGCACATCGCCCACAGACAGATCGGACAGCATCGCCAGTGGCAGAGACATCCGGCTGATCACCGTGTTCAGCTCGGCCCGTACAACCCCCGATGCCTGTTCCAGGTTTGGGCCGGTCTCACCTGCATCCACCTCGTCCTCGCCCGGCTCTGCCGGGAGGTCCGGCACCAGGACGGAAACCTGACCCTGCCTGAGGCCGCCACCCAGTTCGACCGTCAATTCAAATACGCGATAGGCATCTTCGACCATGGCCAACGACAAGGCTCGCAAATCACCCAGTCGCGTCCGAAACTCATACCCCGACAGGCTGGCCTGATCCGCGCTCGCCTCGACCAACCCAACTGCCCTGCTCAGCGCTTCTTCGACCAGCGGGGCCACCATAGCTGCATCCGTATCAGTGTACGCGCGGGCGTCCGGTTCGCCTGGCAAGACTTGACCGATAGTCTGAACCTGAACGATCGCCGAAACCGCCCCCATATCCATGCAAACCGCGGCCGCCATCCCCTCGGCATTGCTGAACTGAAGCAACAACCACTCCGCTTGGATCACCTGCTCCAGCGCGTCGGGTGCCCTATGGGATTGCTTTGCCCCGATAACGGACAGCGGCAATTGGTATCGGTCGCCTGCGGTGCGGGCAAAGGCCAGCCGAAGGGCCCGCAGTATTGAACGGGGCTTCTCGCCCTGCTCTTCCTGCCCTGCCGAAAGTTTGCGCGCCAAAGCTGTGCTGACAGACTGCGTCATCCCGGATACCGATTTCAGTTACTGAGTCTGGTATCTGGTCTAACCCGGCGCTGGTTACCAATGTCTTTAAAATGCCGCTACTGCGCGGCTTGTCGGTGCGCCATCGGCAAGCGAACACGAAACGCCGCGCCGCCCTGTCCGGGAAGGTAAGTAATCTCGCCGCCCAAGCGCTGCATGATCTCGCGGCAGATCGCCAGACCCAGACCAGCACCACCAGCTTTGTCGCCACCGACCCGAGCGAACTTTTCGAACACCATCGATTGCGCCTCGGGTGGAATACCGCTGCCGTTGTCGGCAAAATCAATGACGACCTGCCCGCCCACATCATGTGCGGAAATGGTCAGAACGGGGTCTTCCGCGTCGCAGTACTTTTGCGCATTGGAAATCAGGTTGATGAAGACCTGTCCAAGGCGATCAAGGTCTGTGTGCAGGGGAATCCGTTCGGATTGCCGGGTTCGCCGCACGGTCAGAGTCGAACGTGATCCAGCCAGCGCGCTGGAGACTGCACGGTCCAGAACCGCACTCAGGCTCTCGCCGCTCATATTCAGGTTCACCCGGCCGCTTTCCAAAACGCTCAGGTCCAGCAGATCGTCCAGCAAGCGGGTCAGTCGAAGCGCCTCGTCGTGGATGATCGCGGCGTATCGCGTTTGCTCTTCCGGGGTAAGCCCGTCGGTATCCCGCATAATCTCAGAAAACGCCCGGATTGACGTCATCGGCGTGCGCAGCTCGTGACTGACCTGGCTGAGGAAACTGTCCTTTTGCTCGGAAATCTGCGTCAGCTTGGTATTGGCCTCGCGCAACTGCCGCGCAGTTCTGCTGAGTTCGGCGGACTTCGCCTCGAGCTGGCTGGAGTATTCCAACATCTGCGCGGACTCGTCAGCCACGGCCAGAAGGTCCTCGACCGAGACCGACGAACCGCCAACGATCTGCCCGATCATCGCATGGGCCGTCGCCGCACCGACCGAACCGCTAAGTTCCCGCTCTAACCGCTCAAGGAACCCCGGCGTTGGCTCGGGCAGGCTTGTGCGTCCGCCTTGGGCACGCGCCTCGGCCTGAAAGAACTCCTGCGCCGGACCCGCCCCCAAAATCCGTTGGGTCATGATCATGAGGTCTTCGCTTTGCGCAACAGATCCGGACCAGCCACGCGGCGCGACGGAATGGTCAAAGACGTTGACAAACTGCGCACCCTGAAGGCGTTCCAGCGGGCTTGGAAAGCTCAGCAAGGACGCCGCACAGAAGGCAAAGGTGTTCAGAGACAGCGACCACATCACCGTGTGGACCATTGGGTCCATTCCTTCGATCCCGAAAAGGGCCTGTGGGCGCAGCCAGCCCCAGCCGAACGGGCCGTTCTGCAGCACCGATTGAGGCATCAAAGCGCCGTCCATTCCCGGCAGCAGAAGCGTGTAGATCCACAGAACGAAACCGACCGTCAGTCCGATCAAAGCCCCTGTCCGCGTCGCTCCGCGCCAGAACAACCCGCCAACAAGGGCGGGCAGAATCTGCGCAATGCCGGCAAATGCGACAAGCCCGATTGAGGCCAGCGCCGCGCCGCCACCCGACAGCCGATAGTAGTAATACCCCATCGCCATGATGACCGCGATCGACACACGCCGCGCCACCAGAACCACGTTTCGGACATCACCCGAGACCGAACCGGACCCTTCCTGCGTGCTCAGCCAGATCGGCATGACCAGATGGTTCGACACCATCGTCGACAGCGCCATCGCGGTGACGATGACCATGGATGTAGCCGAAGAGAACCCACCGATGAAGGACAACATCGCCAACCAGTCGTTGCCTTGCGACAGCGGTACAGTCAGTACGAACAGGTCCGGGTTCGACCCTTCGGGTAGCAAGTCCAGACCCACAACGGCGATCGGCACGACGAACAGGCTCATCAGCAGCAGATACAGCGGGAAGGCCCAAGCCGCGGTTCTCAGATGCCCTTCATCCGCATTTTCGACGACCATCACCTGAAACATCCGCGGCAAACAGATGAAGGCGGCGGCGGACAGAAAGATAAAGGTGGTCCAGCGCCCGGCATCCACGTTCCACTGTCCGATTTCCGATGCATCGATGCGAGCCATCATCGGACCAATTCCGCCAGCGACGCCCCAAACCACAAAGACGCCGACAGCGATCAAGGCGAACAGCTTCACGACGGATTCCAACGCAATTGCCGTTACGACGCCGTGGTGACGCTCGTTTGCGTCCAGGTTGCGGGTGCCAAACAGGATCGCGAACATCGCAAGGCCCGCCGCGACCCAAAAGACGCTGGAACCTTCGCGGTAGAGTCCCGAGGGGTCGGCCTCGGCAAAAATCGAGAATGACAGGGTAATGGATTGAAGCTGCAGGGCAATGTAAGGCGTGCCGCCCAACACGGCCAGAATGGTCACACAGATCGCCAGTGTGTTGGACTTGCCGTATCGGGATGAGATCAGGTCAGCGATTGAGGTCACACGTTGGCTGCGCCCGACGCGCACCAGTTTGCGCAGCCCCCACCACCAACTGAGCATCACCAATGTCGGGCCCAGATAGATCGTCACAAACTCCAGCCCCGACCGCGCGGCGTTCCCGACCGCACCGTAAAAGGTCCAGGCGGTGCAGTAGATCGACAGGGACAACGTGTAGATCAACGGAGACCGCAGCCACGCCCCCCGCCCCGCAGCAGCCATTCGATCAGCCGCAAAGGCGACACCGAAGAGCAAAACAACGTAGCCAAGGCAAACGAGGATCAGAACGTTTAGTGTGGCCATCGGTCCGACTCTGCCTCGGGGTCGTCACCTGTGGCCATGCGCTTGGCGGCAAACCCGAAAATCAGGCTGACCACGATCAGAAAAACCCAGCATGCAAAGATGTACAAAATTGCCGAGGATAACGGCACTCCATCCTCGGGGCTGGTTTGGCTTGGCCACAGAAGCGGCAGCGCAATCAAGGCCGCGCCCAGAATGGGCAACAGCCGCGCCGCGTCCATCAGCCTGCGGCGGCGATAACTCTGACGCTCGAGAAACAGCGAAGGCCGGGCCCTCTGGGGCTTGCGATCTTCGCTCTCGCTCATGACCGCGTTGCCTGAGCGTGCAGGTCGCGCACAGCCGTCAGCACTTCGGCATTGGAAAACGGTTTGGTCATGAACCGGCTAACCCCTGCGTTTTCGGCCATCTCGCGATCGCGTGTCTGGCCGCGCGCGGTCAGCATCAGAACGGGCAGGTTTTGCATGCCCTCAAGCCCGCGCAGATCGCGCAGAATTTCCATTCCGCTCTTGCCCGGCAACATAACGTCCAGAATGACCAGATCCGGGTTTGCGCCCTGAATCACCTGTATCGCATCCGACCCTTCTGCGTGCGTTTCCACCTGCCAACCCTCACGAGTCAGCAAAAAACGGATGGCCTCAGCGATGTTCGGCTCATCCTCAATTAACAGAACCTTGCGGCTCATATGCTCCATCCCTCCCCGTGACGGGCTCTGTCCGCGAACCTGTCCGCGTCAGCTTACGCGTTCTGTCAGGAAACTGTCAAAAACCTTCGCTCAGAATCGACGGCTCGCGACGCGATGCACAGGTGTCGTTTGGACAGACACGACAGCTTGGGCCAACCCGGGTGGCGGGCTGTGTATTCTGCTCTGCCTCGTTCACAGGACGGACAAGCATGACCGAATGATAAACGGGCGCATCGTCATACCCCGAAACCGATTGCGGCCACGCATAGGCGTAGCTATCAAACTCGGCCGCCGTGCGCCCCAGTTGAACAACTCGCTTGCGGATCGGGACTAAGGGTCGGTTCAACGCCTGAAACACCGGCCAGAGCGGACAGGCCTCGCCAAACCTGGGCATTGCAAAGCCCGGCACGGATTTACTGAATAAAATGCTCCCTGACGCGTCACAGAGAACAAGCCCGGTCGGGCGTCCCTGGTATCCGTCCGGCAAAGCTGCCAGCCGCCGCAGCACCGTCGCGATATCGACGGAGAATCGAGCCGCCAACTGCAATGGATCGGACTCGTCCTCTGCCAAGGCCTTCTGAACATCTTCCAGCGGCATGGCCCGCGCGTCCGCTGCGTAAACGTCCAAGAATGTCTTGGCCACGGTCCGGGCCGCAGACGATTCCAATGCGCTCAGATCAATCTCAGCACTACCGTTGCCGGCTTCGATCTGAGGGAAATGGTTGCGGTTGGCCGCAAAGAAAGCCTCGACATCCTCGGACGGCACGCCCCGGCGGTCCTCGGCCGCCTCAGAATCGTCCAGATACGCAACCAACGACTTGGAACTGTCGGCCAGACGTTCGGCATCCTGGTGCAGGTTTCGGTGGAACCGGTCCTGCCATTCTGGTTCAATCTCCTGCGTCTCGGCCAAAATTGCAGCCGTGGATCGAATCGCGGCGGCTGTCGACAGGACCTCGTGCATCGACGCGGCAAGATGCGGGTCATGGGTAAGTCGGTCCGACAAGGTCTCAACCGTGCGCTCTAGGGAAACCACCCTGCGATGCATTTGCGCCAGAACTCCGGCCCAACCGGGAAACCGACCAGCGAACTCTTCCAGGGCGTCCACTTCGGCTTGCTGCCCCACCGCATCCGCCGCGGCCTCGCGCAGAGCCGAAATCAGCGTCGCCTCAATCCCTTGGGTCAACAACGACGGCTCGACCGTCAGAGCATTGGCAATATCGACCAGCAGCTTGCCGCCAATCCGGCGGCGGTTGTGTTCGATCAGGTTAAGGTATGACGCTGAAATCCCGACTTGCCGCGCAAGCTCGGCCTGGCGCAATCCAGCAATCTGGCGCCGCTCGCGGATGCGGCTGCCGGTTAGCGTATCGCGCATGATCTCCCCCATAACTCTGACGTCTTTTCAAAACTCCCCATATATTTCTATAAGTTAGATCTCCATTTTCATAGCCTTTTTACAGTCTTCACAGTTTCGACCTTTGAACTCTGTCACGTCCCAGGCTTTCAAAGCGGCGAATTTTCCCTCGGCCTCTTCTATTTTCCCTGAAATCACTGCACGATAGCCGGATGAGCGACCCCGCCTTCGAATATGCCCCCATCGGATTGGTCGAGTTGGAAAACCGCATCATCCGGCGCTGCAATCTGCAGTTCGCCCGCACCTTTGGCGGCGAAGAGGCAGAGTATCGCAACATGCCGTTGCTGCACCTCTACCCCTCGGTCGCGGATTGGGAACGGATCGGCGAGCGCAGCCTGCAGGTGATGCGCGACACCGGGTATTACACCGACGAACGCGTGATGCGCCGCCGTAATGGCGATCTATTCTGGTGTCGGGCGCGCGGTCGGTCGCTGACGCCCGATGATCCGTTTCGACACGGCATCTGGAGCTTCTCGGACATCTCGGAAGAACGCCCCTTGGTCGAGCTGACAACCCGAGAACGCGAAGTGGCCATCATGTCGTGCCGTGGCTTGTCGGCCAAGGAAATCGGTGTTGAACTTGGCCTCAGCTACCGCACGATCGAGGCATATCGGGCCCGCTTATTGGAGAAGTTCGGCGCGCGTAAACTACCGGAACTTGTGGCAAAACTCTCGGGAATGCCACTCTGAACCCGCTCACCACTCAAAAACTTGAGAAAAACCCCTATCTGACAGGCTCGGACGCGCTTTTCATGACAGGGCGCTTAGCTTATAACGCTGCGTAATCAAGCCAAAGCCCGCACCAAATAGACGGGCCAAAGGGGAACCGTCGAGGACACTCATGACAGACACCAAACACGAAGCGGATGTGGCATTCATCAAGGCTCTGGCCGAATTGTTGCGCGAAAACGACCTGACCGAACTGCAGGTCAAGCGTGAATATGGCGAGGAAGACAGCCTGAATGTGCGCGTCAGCCGCATGTCGCAAACCGCTCCCGCTCCGGTTCAGGTCGCTGTTCCGGCGGCTGCACCGGCACCCGTCGCGGCTCCTGCCGCAGCAGCCCCCGCCGAAGCACCGGCAGCCCAAGAAGATCCGGCTAGCCACCCCGGCGCCGTAACCTCGCCCATGGTCGGCACCGTCTATATGCAGCCCGAACCGGGCGCACCCGCCTTCATCACCGTCGGCGCATCCGTTTCCGAGGGCGACACACTGCTGATCGTCGAAGCGATGAAGACCATGAACCACATCCACGCGCCCAAGTCGGGCACCATCAAGCGTGTTCTGGTGGGCGACGGCGACGCTGTGGAATTCGGCACCCCTCTGGTCATCATCGAGTAAGGCGCGCCCATGTTCGACAAGATCCTGATTGCCAACCGAGGCGAGATCGCCCTGCGCGTCATCCGCGCCGCGCGCGAGATGGGGATTGCGACGGTTGCCGTCCACTCCACCGCCGACAGCGACGCGATGCATGTACGCATGGCGGACGAATCGGTTTGCATTGGCCCTCCGCCTAGCCCGCAAAGTTATCTGTCGGTGCCCGCGATCATTTCGGCCTGTGAAATCACAGGTGCGCAGGCAATCCACCCCGGCTATGGTTTCCTGTCCGAGAATGCTGAGTTCGTGCAGATCGTCGAAGATCACGGCATCACCTTTATCGGCCCCACCGCCGAGCACATCCGCGTCATGGGCGACAAGATCACCGCCAAAGACACGATGAAGCAGCTGGGCGTTCCTTGCGTGCCGGGTTCGGATGGTGGCGTGCCCACGCTGGAAGACGCCAAGCGCATCGGCGAGGAGTTCGGCTATCCCGTCATCATCAAGGCCACGGCTGGTGGCGGTGGACGCGGCATGAAAGTTGCGCAGAACGCTGATGAGATGGAAAGCGCTTTCATGACTGCGCGTGCCGAGGGCAAAGCTGCCTTTGGCAATGACGAAGTCTACATCGAGAAGTATCTGACCACTCCGCGCCATATCGAGATTCAGGTCTTTGGCGATGGTAAGGGTAAGGCGGTGCATCTGGGCGAACGCGATTGCTCGCTTCAGCGTCGTCACCAGAAGGTGTTTGAAGAGGCCCCCGGCCCCTGCATCACCCCGGAAGAGCGCGCCAAAATCGGTAAGATCTGCGCCGACGCGGTCGCCAAGATCAACTATATCGGCGCGGGCACCATCGAATTCCTCTACGAGAATGGTGAGTTCTATTTCATCGAAATGAACACCCGTCTGCAGGTGGAACACCCGGTGACCGAGGGTATCTTTGGTGTCGATCTGGTTCGCGAACAAATCCGCGTAGCCGCTGGCGAAGAAATGTCTTTCGGCCAGGACGATCTTGAGATCAACGGCCACGCCATCGAGGTTCGGATCAACGCGGAAAAGCTGCCGAACTTCTCGCCCTGCCCCGGCAAGATTACCGCGTATCACGCGCCCGGCGGTCTGGGTGTGCGGATGGATTCGGCTCTCTATGACGGATATTCGATTCCGCCTTACTATGACTCGCTGATCGCCAAGCTGATCGTACAGGGTCGCGACCGGGCCGAGGCGCTGGCGCGATTGGAACGAGCATTGGGAGAATTGATCGTGGATGGCATCGACACCACCGTTCCCCTGTTCCACGCGCTGTTGCAAGAGCCCGACATTCACAGCGGTGATTACAACATTCACTGGCTGGAACACTGGCTTGCGGCGAACATGGCCGAATAAATCCAAGGGGCCAGAGGGCTTTTGCGCTCTGGTCCCAAGGTATTGCGCATGAGCCTGACCCCCGAACTTCTGCTGCGCGGTTACTCCATCGGCATTTTCCCGATGGCCGAACATCGGGATGACCCCGAATTGTTCTGGGTCGACCCCAAGTTTCGCGGCGTTTTCCCGCTGGACGGCTTTCACATCTCGCGCAGCCTGGCGCGCCGCATCCGAAAATGCGGATTTACCATCTCCATCAACCGCGATTTTGCTGGCGTGGTCGACGGCTGTGCCGACCGTGCGGACACCTGGATCAATGCCGAGCTGCGCGACCTTTATCAGCAACTCCATCTAGCAGGTCGCGCCCATTCACTGGAAGTCTGGGACGAAGATACGCTGGTCGGTGGCGTCTATGGTGTCGCTCTTGGGGCGGCGTTCTTCGGGGAAAGTATGTTCTCCCGCCGAAAGGACGCTTCAAAAATCGCGCTGGCCTATCTGATTGATCGTCTGCGCCAAACCGGTTTCCGCTTGTTTGATACCCAGTTTCTGACCGCGCATCTGGCGTCGTTAGGCGCGATCGAAATCTCTCGCACGCAGTATCGGGTCGAGTTGGAAAAGGCGATCGACGCCAGCGCTGATTTTGAGGCAGAGCTGTCTCAGTCCGCCGAAGGTGTGATACAGCGGATCACCCAGACATCGTAACGCGCGTGGTCCAACGCGTTCAGAGCCGGAGACGTCGCTATCATCCATCCATCAAACAGTTGATCTGTCTTGCCTTTTTCCCAGATCGTCAAATAGGCAAACGCATCGCCGGTCGGGTTGTCTGCCGGATAGCGACAATCGCCAAGCGCCACGTCCAAGCCAAAAATCGGCTGCGTCTGGCCATTGCGCATCTCAATATCAACGGTCTGGCCGCTGACCTTGTCCAACCCGCGCAGCATCGCACCCGGGCCAGAGGTCGCCTTTTGCTGGGCCGTCGCCCCTGTGGCTGCCAGCAGCAAAGCTATCAGGGCAAAGCGCTTCATTCGCTCCCGTCTCCGGCTACAAATTTGACCAGCAGAGAAATCAAGCTGACCGCACCCTGCGTATCCTCAACCTGATCGCCCGCTTCGAAATAGAACGGCGAACCTCCCGGCATAACCTCAACAAAGTTGCCACCCAGCAGCCCCTCAGACGAGATCACAATGGCGCTGTCATCCGGCACCAGAATGCCATCAGAGATCGCAAAGGTTGTGTCCGCACGATAGGTTTCGGGGTTCAGGGTCACGCCGGTAACGGTCCCAATCTTGACGCCAGCCAGGCGGACATCCGTGCCCACGCCGACCCCTTCAAGGGAGCGGAAAGAGGCGCCAAGCTCGTAGCCAGCACCGCTTTGCGACAGGCCGGTGGACTGGCTGGCGTAAACACCAAAAGCGATGGCGCATGCCAGAACGGCCCCACCGACCAGAACTTCGGTTGCATTGTAGGTCGACATTATGCGCCTCGTGTTATTCCGGGCTCCAGGCTTCGTAGTCTTTGCGCTCGACCGGGTCCGGGCGGCGCAGAGACCCCGCAGGCGCATAGGCCAACGCGGTGCCTGTCAGGTTTTCCTGATGGGGCTTTTCCCAGGATTTGTGCTTGAGAGGTTTATCCGTTGGCGGCTCATCCCAAGTGCGGTGCAGCCAGCCATGCCAATCCGGGTCAATGCGGCTGGCTTCGGCCTCACCGTTGAACATAACCCAACGCTTGCTGTCGTCGGCATTGCGATAGAACACGTTGCCTTCGTTATCTTCACCGACTTTGATCCCCTTGCGCGCAGTAAAAATCTGCGTGTTCAATGTGGACCCGTTCCACCAGGTTACGGCCCGCAGAAGATTGTTCAGGATTCCCATCGGTTGCCTCCGGCATTTCTGTACTTGCAGATATGGACCAAAGGCTGGCTAAGGTCCAGTGTCACAAGGACCGCACCCCCTATTCCGGCAGAAAGGCGGTCACCTCTATCTCGATACGGTATTTCGGGTCGATCAAACCGCATTCGATCATCGTAGCAGCTGGTGGATTGTCTCCGAAAGTGGCGCTGAGAATTGGCCAGCACGGCTCGAACTCGGTCCGATCCGGCAGCATATAGGCCACACGCACCACATCCGCGAACGAAGCTCCGGCCTCAGCCAGCGCATTTCCGATCGCATCGAGGGCGGACTGGCACTGTGCAACGACATCGTCGCCCTGCCCTACGGTTCCGGCCACATGCACCCACCCGCCTGCGACCACGGCCCGACAATAACCAACCTTGGCCTCGAACTCTCCACCGGAAGATATACGTTTGATCGCCATGGGTACCTCACAAGAAAACGGCGCGGTCAGTGCCGCGCCGTGTTTGGTAAATCGATTGGAACTTAACCAGCTGAAGCCGATTCAGCCGCATCCGCGTAAATGATAAGCGGTTGCTTGTCCGACGACACAGCCTCTTCGTTCACCACAACCTCGGTCACGTTTTTCATGCCCGGCAGTTCGAACATGGTGTCCAACAGGATGTCTTCGAGGATCGAGCGAAGACCCCGTGCACCGGTTTTCCGCTCGATGGCTTTCTTGGCGATCGCTTTCAAGGCGTCGTCGGTAAAGGCCAGCTCCGCATCTTCCAGTTCGAACAGGCGCTGGTATTGCTTGACCAGAGCGTTCTTGGGCTTGGTCAGGATCGTGACCAGAGCGTCTTCGTCCAGATCCTCAAGCGTCGCCAGAACCGGCAGACGGCCAACGAATTCCGGGATCAGGCCAAACTTCAGCAGATCTTCGGGTTCCAGATCCTTAAAGATCTCACCCACACCGCGATCGTCATTGTCGCGCACATCGGCACCAAAGCCCATGGCCGAACCCTTGCCGCGCTGCGCGATGATCTTGTCCAAACCCGCAAACGCACCGCCGCAGATGAACAGGATGTTCGTCGTGTCGACCTGCAGGAACTCCTGCTGCGGGTGCTTTCGGCCACCCTGAGGCGGAACCGATGCCACCGTACCTTCCATCAGTTTCAGCAGTGCCTGCTGAACGCCTTCACCCGACACATCACGCGTGATCGAGGGGTTTTCGGACTTACGAGTAATCTTGTCGACCTCGTCGATATAGACGATGCCACGCTGCGCGCGTTCGACGTTGTACTCGCTGGCCTGCAGCAGTTTCAGGATGATGTTTTCGACATCCTCGCCCACATACCCGGCTTCGGTCAGCGTGGTCGCATCCGCCATGGTGAACGGCACATCCAGAATGCGTGCCAGCGTCTGCGCCAGCAAGGTCTTGCCGCAACCAGTCGGGCCGATCAGCAGGATGTTCGACTTGGCCAGTTCAATATCGCTGCCCGCTTTCTGAGCATGGTTCAGACGTTTGTAGTGGTTATGCACCGCAACAGACAGAACCCGCTTGGCGGTGGCCTGACCGATGACGTAATCGTCCAGAACCTCGCAGATATCTTTGGGTGTCGGAACTCCGTCGCTGGACTTGAGCCCGCTGGCCTTCGTCTCTTCGCGGATGATGTCCATACACAGCTCGACGCATTCATCACAGATGAAAACGGTCGGACCGGCAATCAACTTGCGGACTTCATGCTGGCTCTTGCCGCAGAAGCTACAGTAGAGCGTGTTTTTGCCGTCACCGCCTGAATTCGTCGCCATGTTCTACCTTTCGGGCTTCGTCTCTGCGGCCCATTCTGGACCGCGCATGCCACCTGTTGGTGCAGCTTAGGCCACCACCGGGGCGGCTACAATCTCAAAATTGTTCCCCGCGCCGTTGACGCGGGGACTTATTCTTAGGCGTCATCACCGTCCATTTTGGCGCGGTTTTCGACGATTTCGTCGATATGACCCCAGTCTTTTGCCTCTTCCGGGCTCATGAAATTGTCACGATCCAAGGCTTTTTCAACCGCTTTTTTGGTCTGGCCGGTATGACGCACGTAGATGTCATACAGGCGATCCTTCAGCTTTTGCGTTTCAGCTGCGTGAATCATGATGTCGCTGGCCTGACCCTGATAACCGCCGCTGGGCTGGTGCACCATGATCCGGCTGTTGGGCAGCGAAAAGCGCATCCCTTTCTCGCCACCGGCCAGCAAAACCGACCCCATTGAGGCCGCCTGACCGATTACCAATGTGGAACATTTCGGCTTGATATACTGCATTGTGTCGTAAATCGACAAACCGCTGGTGACCACGCCGCCGGGCGAGTTGATGTAGATCGAGATTTCCTTGTTCGGGTTCTCAGCCTCGAGGTGCAGCAATTGCGCAACGACCAGATGGCTCATCCCGTCATGGATGGGACCGTTGATGAAAATGATCCGCTCTTTCAGAAGACGCGAGAAAATGTCGTATGCCCGCTCACCCCGGCTGGTCTGCTCGACGACCATGGGAACGAGCGTATTCATATAGGTATCAACGGGATCGAACATGAGAACCTGCCTGCTTTGCTATGGATCGGGACACTACCCGAAGAAACGTTACCCGAGTCTTAGTATTGGCACGGGGGGGCTGCAAGGGGGGCCAGAAATATCGCCGCCAACGCGCGCCCAATGCCGCTCTGCGCAGGTGCGCCGCAATGGCGGTTTGACGCGCATTGGGATAAGTTCCCCTTTTTCCATCACGGCATTTTGATCCATGCATATAGAAATTCATGATCATAACGTGTAGCAAAACGCACCGCGCCACAGCGGACCACTCAAAAAAACACCACGCGCCCGGCTTCGGGCCCGAAAGGAAAACACCAATGGCTCTGCCTCAGATTTCACAGAAAATGTCATCTGACGACTTCGATCGGATGGCGGGCAACGCGACCCGAGCATCGAATTTCCTTAAGGCTATCAGTCACGAAGGCCGCCTGATGATCCTGTGCCACCTGGTCTCTGGCGAAAAATCCGTAACCGAATTGGAAGACCTGTTGTCCGCCCGACAAGCGGCCGTGTCTCAGCAACTGTCCAGACTGCGCCTTGAGGGTCTTGTGATTCCCCGCCGGGAAGGCAAAGCGATTTATTATCGCCTGGCTGACGACCGCCCGCGCCGGATGCTGGAAGTCGTTTACGAACTTTTTTGCAACGACAAGAAAGGCTGACACTGTCAGATTGACCCTTCCGGGTTGGCCCAGAAATCAGGCTGTACACTTAGCCTGCCTCGTGCAGCAGTCTCTATGCGGTCTGTAGACCTTTGCAGCATGCTCTGATCTCTGCGGCTAAACTCTGGTTACAGCCGAAGAAAGCTGTTACCCACGACGTACAAAAAGCAAAATGGAGGTACCGATGATCCGAGCAATTCTGGTTGGGCTAGCCCTGTTTTCACTTGCGGCATGCGAAACTGCAAAGGGCGCCGGCAAGGACATCGAAAAGGCAGGCGACGCAATTCAAAACGCTGCAACTGACGTTCAGCAGAACATCTGACTTTTCCGTATTTTGCGACCAAGTCGCCCCTCGCCACAATATGTGGTTGAGATATGCGCCTGAACAGTGTACTCTGATCCCTACAGGTGCATAGACGCGGTATTGCATTTCTGACACGACCTCGGGGTTCTTGTGGCAACACAAGAACCCCGTTCCCATTTCAGTCGGGTGCAGAGTGGCAGCCCATGTATTGCGGAAAAGGAAAAGGCGTCAGGTGCGCAGACGCGGTCCATGCATGTACCCTTGCGGATACTCCTGACGCCTTGCCGGGTCGACACGCCCGAGGGACGCCCCGATCCAGTTGCCGCGGCCCCGTTAAGGACCATGGCCGCCGCACGACACCGCAAAGTGTCATGCAACACGCATCAACCTTCTGAGAGTCTGATCAAATGGCCTGGGTTTGACACTCAGATCACCTGATCATCCACCGGTAAGTCTTTTCAGATAAAGCAAAATCCTAAGATCCGCTCTGTCTGGCTTGACCCCCTTGGTCTTTGCGTCCCGCCCGGGTTCCTAAGAACCTGTGCGGTGATTAGACTGTTACACTGGGGCCCTCATCCGGCAAGAAAATAGCACCGCAGCATGAAAATTAGACGGGGATAACGTGTTGATATCCGCCGGGAGGATTTTGTGGATAAGTCGGGAAATTCAACATCGGAGCGGCCTTGACGCGGGAAAAGGCTGCAACCGGTCAAATGGCCCAGTTTTGGGCGTTTTTCTGCACCTGCAAAGGCCAAGAAGGCCGAACTTTGCGTGATTGACCCATCGCACCAGGTCGAATCAACAAATCTGCGTAGGGGTCGGACGGCATCACACCTGGGTTGGAAAATCCAAGCCGCCCGACCCGCCTCCTCCCTGTGGAGACTCGTCGTTCAATTCTGAGAAGCGTTCCGACCCGACCGGGATTACCTCTTACGCGCCGCAACACGGATGCAGCAAGTACCCCCTACAGCCGGACCGGGCCGGAACCGCTTCAGTTCACCTGACGTTCCAGAACGGTGCTGTAGGTCGTTCCGGTTCGCAGGCTACGGAAATCCGCATAGATCTTTCCATCTTCGTAACGCGCATCAATCAGAGCGTTCACCCCTATCGTGGGTTCGGCCGAGCTTTCGACGATCCCGATCTTGCCAGAGCCATCCTGACTGACGGCGCCGGTAGCCTCATACATGGTCCAGTTATCGCTGGCATTGCGCCGCCACTTGCTGGGCCCCCAGAACACGTTGTCCTGCTGCTTCTGGATGTCGAGCACCCACTCAGACTGGTTGAACCGGGGCGCATCCCCGCTAGCGGCGTTCGACGGCGAGACCGTCGTCTGGCTGGCTGTCCAAATCCCGCGCAGATCGGGCGTGTCGGCCATCGCAGCGGTGGCCAATGTGAGGCTTGTGGCCAGAGCGGCTGCTCCGGCAGTCATAAATCTGGTCATGGGCTCTCCTCCTGAGATCAGGGCCGTTTCTGGCCTGCTGAACAAATTGGGAGGAGCGACGACGGTTGCAACTTACCTTAGGGAAACTTCATGAAGAGTTTAGAGTAGCCTTAGACGCGCACCAGTCGAAAATAACGTTAAATATCTAAAATAAAACAAAAAAAAAGAAAACTCACGTCGTTTAGGCACCAAACTTGCGCCAAAGACGCGGCCTGTTCAAAATTGAAGGATCAAATCGGGGAATGGGAGGATGGTATGCAACAGACCAAGGAAATCGGAAAAACCGGCATCAGAATTCCGCCAATTGGCTTCGGATCTACGGGTATCGGAAGCATTCCACAGATCTACGGGTACGAAGTCGACGAGGACAGGGCGCGGGACACGTTGCACACCATTCTTGATCGCCCGGACGGGTTTATCGACACCGCCAGAGGCTATGCGCTGGGGCGAAGCGAAGAGCGCATCGGCAACGTCATTCGGGAACTTGGTGGCATGCCTGAAGGTCGAATTCTGTCGACAAAAATCGACCGAGATATGGATACAAGCGTTTTTGATGCTGACCAGGCAAGGCGGTCCCTCGAGCAAAGCCTTCAGGCACTCGGCGTGGAGCGCGTTGACATCTTGAGCCTGCACGACCCTGAATACGCCGGGAGCGTTTCAGAGATAACCTGTAGCGGAGGGGCACTAGACGAGTTGTTCCGGATGAAAGAGGAAGGCTTGACGACCGCCGTTGGGCTTGCGGGCGGACGGCTGGATGTGCTGATGCCGATGCTGCGGGACAGGGATTTCGACGTGGTAATGACGCACAACCGGCACACGCTTGTGAACGTGAATGCAGCGCCTTTGATTGAATTTGCAAACTCTAAAGGCATCACCGTTTTGAACGCTGCTCCTTACGCCGGCGGACTGCTTGCTAGAGGTAGTTCACTGCATCACTTTTATGTCTACAGACCAACCACCGAAAAGACGCTCGCGCCCGTTCGCGAAGTGGAGAATATCTGTTCTCGACATGATGTACCCTTGGGTGCACTGGCGCTTCAGTTTTCGATGCGGGACGCAAACATCGCCTCAACGGTTTGTGGCGTTACATGGCCACAACATGTAAGGCAGACACTCGAATGGGCTGATTGGAGTATCCCAGAGGCTGTTTGGAGTGAACTGGCTGAACTTGGCCAGACAGACGCAGATCCAGAAGCGGCATAGCAACGACTAGATCAAAATGGACAGCCTTAGCTGTCCATCTTTAAAGCTGAAATAAACGCCTCCTGCGGGATATCTACCTTCCCGAACTGGCGCATCTTCTTCTTACCCGCCTTCTGCTTGTCCAGCAGTTTGCGTTTCCGCGTGGCGTCGCCTCCGTAGCATTTGGCGGTCACGTCCTTGCGCAGGGCCGAGAGGGTCTCGCGGGCGATGACCTTGCCGCCGATGGCGGCCTGGATCGGGATTTTGAACATGTGGCGCGGGATCAGGTCCTTGAGCTTTTCGCACATCGCGCGGCCCCGCATCTCGGCCCGGTCGCGGTGAACCATGGTTGATAGCGCGTCGACCGGCTCGTCATTCACCAGCACCGACATCTTGACCAGATTATCCTCGGTATAACCCGTCATCTGGTAGTCGAACGAGGCATAGCCCTTGGTCACCGATTTCAGGCGGTCGTAGAAGTCAAAGACGACCTCGTTCAGCGGCAGGTCATAGACGACCATGGCGCGAGTGCCCGCATAGGTCAGGTCCAGCTGGATGCCACGACGGTCCTGGCAGAGTTTCAGCACGTCGCCGAGGTATTCGTCAGGCACCAGAATGGTGGCCTTGATACGCGGCTCCTCGATATGGTCGACCTTGGACGGGTCGGGCATGTCGGCGGGGTTGTGCAGCTCGATCATCTCGCCGTCTTTCATGTAGACATGATAGATCACCGACGGCGCGGTGGTGATCAGCTCGATATCATATTCGCGTTCGATGCGGTCGCGGATGACCTCAAGGTGCAACAGCCCGAGGAAGCCGCAGCGGAAGCCAAAGCCCAACGCGGCCGAGGTTTCCATTTCAAAACTGAAGCTGGCGTCGTTCAGAGCCAGTTTGTCGATCGCGTCCCGTAGATCTTCGAATTCAGAACTGTCGACGGGGAACAGGCCACAGAACACCACCGGCTGCGCGGGTTTGAAGCCGTCCAGCGCGTCTTCGGTGCCGTTGCGGTCATTGGTGATCGTGTCGCCGACGCGGGTGTCGCGGACCTGTTTGATCGAGGCCGTCAGGAAGCCGATCTCACCGGGACCAAGGCTTTCGACCATCTCCATCTCGGGCCGGAAGACGCCGACGCGGTCGACATGGTGCAGGGTATCGTTCGACATGAACTTGACCCGCATCCCCTTTTTCAGCGTGCCGTCCATGATGCGGACCAGAACGATCACGCCGAGATAAGCGTCGTACCAGGAATCCACCAACATCGCCTTGAGCGGCGCGTCCAGGTTGCCCTGCGGTGCGGGCAGTTGCTGCACGATGGCCTCAAGCGTCTCGTGGATGCCCTGCCCCGTCTTGGCGGAAACCTGAATGGCGTCGGTCGCGTCAATGCCGATCACATCCTCGATCTGTTCCGCAACGCGGTCACAGTCGGATGCAGGCAGGTCGATCTTGTTGAGCACCGGCACGATCTCATGATCCGCGTCGATGGCCTGATACACATTCGCCAGCGTTTGCGCCTCGACCCCTTGGGTCGAGTCCACAACCAGCAGAGAGCCTTCGACCGCGCGCATCGACCGGCTGACTTCATAGGCAAAGTCTACGTGTCCGGGGGTGTCGATCAGGTTCAACACGTATTTCTCGCCATCATCGGCGGTATAGTCGATGCGGACCGTGTTGGCCTTGATGGTGATGCCACGTTCCCGCTCGATATCCATGCTGTCGAGCAGCTGTTCCTTCATGTCGCGATCCTTGACCGTTCCGGTCTCTTGGATGAGCCGGTCAGCAAGGGTGGATTTGCCATGGTCGATATGCGCGACGATGGAGAAATTGCGGATATGAGCGAGGTCTGTCATGGAACGGGATATGTCCGTAGATTGGGGCCTCGTCAAGCGGTGAAGCGTTGCAGAAAAGGCCGCAATGATGTCTTTCTGCCCAGTCGCATTTACCCAAAATCAGCCAATGGGTAGGGTGATGGCACTGAATGGCCCAAGCACAAACAAGAAAGCAGGGTAATCCTTGGCCAATTATTCGATCTTTGTTCTGGGGGAAAGCCAGCTTTCCATCTCGGTCCCGCAGGGGTTAGATGGCCTCAATCAGGGGACTGGGATTCACCTGATCGGGCAAACCATCACGATTGATACGCGCACGGCCACCGAAGTCTTCATATCTGACGGCGGCAATGACACCGACTTTCGCGACAACGACGGTAATCAGCGTCTGGACGGCGACCAAACAATCGATGGCGTGACGTACGCCGACGGAACGCGGGTCGAGGCCGAGTACGGTATTACGCTGACGGATGGTGTGAACACGTGGCAAGCTATCGCGTTCAACGTGAACAACTCTTCTCCGTCCTTCGGCACCGTGGAAGGGATCGCATTCATCGGCGGTCCGGGCGAGTTTCCTCCGGCAGGCGTTCCTCTGACCGTGGTCAGTACACAAGAAGGCCCGAACTTTGACTCCGGCGAATACGTCACGCCCATCTGTTACAGCGCCGGAACGCTTATCACGACCGAGAAGGGCAATGTTCCCATCGAAACAATCCAACCCGGTGATTTGGTGCAGACACAGGATCATGGCTACCTTCCCGTTCAATGGGTTGGAACTCAGGACGTGATTGCCGCCGGGCGGTTCAGAATGGTTGAAGTTCCGGCTGGCACCCTGTCGACCTTCGCGCGACTGAACGTGTCCCAGCAGCACAGAGTCCTGATCTCACATCCCCTGTCAGACCTGCTTTTTGGCGAGCCAGAGGTTTTTGTGCCGGCGATCAGCCTTGTCGATGTTGGTCTCGCGACGCTATCCATGGCAAAAACTGCGCGGTATTGCCACTTTCTGCTGGAACATCACAGCGTGATCCTGGCGAATGGCGCTGCATCAGAAAGCCTTTTGGCCATGCCAGTGCCGACTTCCGACGACCCCGACAGCCTGTTTTTCCCCGACCTCGCCACTCATGCGCCCAACGGGATGCGGACATCCCGTCCTGCCCTAAAACGTAAAGAGGCCTCGCTGTTGTTGCAGAGTATCTTGGCCATTGATCCGAAGAACCGTTTGATTCATACTCCCGCGCAAGCCGAGAGGGGCGTCAGATCTCTCCGGGCAGGCAAAAACGAGGCATGAGCATGAAACAATTCCTCATTATCGCACTGTGCGCCACTTCTATTTCGGCCGTGGCGCCGCAACCCGCAGAAGCCGCGCAGATCAAGCGGGCTTGTCTGGCATCGGACCGAAGCGCCGCAACGCGCGACCGGTGCAACTGCATCCAGCGGGTAGCCAACCAGGCGCTGACGCGCAGTGACCAGAAGACCGTGGCCAAGTGGTTTACTGACCCTCATCAGGCGCAAGAGTTGAAGATGTCGAAAACCGCGCGCGACGATGCGCTGTGGGATCGGTACCGGAACTTTGGCCAGATGGCACAGGCAATCTGTAGCTAACCCTTTCTGGACGCTTGACCTGATCCGACCTGCGCCTCAGAAAAGGCGCAGGGAAAGGTGTGTTCCATGATTATGAAAGGGGTGACCCTGCGCGGGCTCGAAGTGTTCGAGGCCTTGGCTCGGACGGGATCGGTGGCACAAGCTGCTGAGATCACGGGACTTAGTCAGCCTTCGGTCAGCCAGCAATTGCGCAATCTCGAAAAAGCTATTGGCACCGATCTGGTGGATCACGGACGACGGCCGATGCGGCTGACGCAAGCCGGGCGCAGCTTTTTGGCCCGTGCGCAGGCGGTTCTGGCCGAGCTGCAGATGGCCCAAAGCGAGCTGACCGTGATGGAGCTGGGCCACCTGGCCACCCTTTCCGTTGGTCTGATCGACGATTTCGACAACGACCTGACTCCGCGCCTGGCAACTCTATTGGCTGAAAGCCTGACCCGGTCGAAGTTCAAGCTGATCACCCTGCCCAGCCTGGACCTGTTTGAAGAGCTCGAGGCACAACGGCTTCAACTGGTCGTCTCAGCCCATAGCGGCGAGGTACTGGAAAACGTGGTTGAATACCCGTTGGTACGCGATCCGTTCATACTGGTGACCCCTAAGGGGGCCGAGAACGCGATGCAGGATCTGCCCTTCCTGCGATACGCCCGCGAGCAGTTGATCAGCCGCCAGATCGAGGCACATTTGGCCCGGCACCAGCTGGATTTTGAGGAGAGGTTCGAAATCGGTTCGCACCTTGCTTTGATGGCAATGGTCGCGCGCGGCCTTGGATGGGCGATTACGACACCGCTGGGATACATGCGCGCCGCGCGGTTTCACGACGCAATCGAAGCGCACCCGGCGCCGATCGGTGATGTCTCACGCACGATTTCGCTATTCACCCGCACCGACTGGTCCGATCAGGTTCCGCAAGAGGTCGCCGGCATGATGCGCCGCCTGATGGGCAGCCAGATCGTGGACCCGGCCCTTGCTCAATTGCCCTGGCTGAACAATCGTCTGAAGCTGATGACCTAGCCACGCAAATGGGCGTCAAGCCCTTCAACCGCAATCTCAATCAGGTCCAGCGCACCGTCAAAATCCCGGGTATAGTACGGATCGGGCACGTGGTCCGCGCCAGAGTGAGGTGCAAAATCCGTCAGCAAACGCACTGGGGTTTGGTTGCCTTTTGGCCGCAGCGCTTCAATGCCCGCAATGTTGTCGGCATCCATTCCGATGATCAGATCGAACCGGCTAAAGTCTGCGGCCACGAATTGGCGCGCCCGCAAATCGTCCAACCTGATCCCACGCGCCAGCGCCGCCTTTTGCATCGGGCCATATGGCGGGTCACCAATGTGCCAACCAGACGTGCCTGCGCTGTCAGTAGTGTGATGCGGTGCGCGAGCGCGAAAGACACCCTCGGCGGCAGGTTAACGGCAGATATTGCCCAAACAGACGAACAGGATACGGTGAGTCATGAACCACGGTGTAACGCGAAGGGCCAAGATGGAAAAGATCGTCATACTCACAGGGGCCGGAATTTCCGCCGAAAGTGGGCTGGGAACGTTCCGCGACGAAGGCGGCCTTTGGGCTCAGCATCGGATCGAAGACGTCGCCACGCCCGAAGGCTTTGCCCGTGATCCTGCCCTAGTGCATGCGTTTTACAATGCGCGCCGGGTTCAGGCGGCCAAGGCCGAACCCAATGCTGCGCATACCGCGCTCGCTCGGCTTCAACGACATTGGCCCGGAGAGGTCGTCCTGGTTACGCAAAACGTTGACAGCCTGCACGAAGCGGGCGGCGCGAGGAACGTCCTTCACATGCATGGAACACTGGCCGGGGCGCTCTGCGCGGCTTGCGGCCACCGCTGGGCTGCACCGCCTGAGATGACGGTCGGACAGCCCTGCCCCGCCTGCGCAGCCCCTACGGGCCGCCCGGATGTGGTCTGGTTTGGTGAGATGCCCTATCACATGGACAGCATCTATGATCATTTGGCTGAGGCGGGTATCTTTGCCGCAATCGGCACCTCGGGTCAGGTTTATCCCGCCGCCGCCTTTGTGCATGAGGCAGCTATGGCCGGAGCCAGGACCGTTGAGTTGAACCTCGACCCGTCCTCTGGCGCGTCCAGCTTTGATCAGGTCATTCTGGGGCCCGCAACAGAAACTGTTCCAGCCTGGGTCGATCAGTTGCTGGCTGGTTGATAGATCAAAATCTAAGACACCTTGCACGGTTTCTCGCCTATAGTGACGCCAAAACAGGAGCTTCCAATGACAGATCCCCAAACCCCAGAAAGCGAAATCCTGGACGATGACAGTCTCGATAGCCGGGACGCGCTGAGCAATCAGTTGGCCGATCTTTGGTGGACCTTCCTTCTGCGCGGCATCCTGGCCGGGGCGCTTGGGATTGCGGCCCTGTTCTGGCCCACGGGCAGTATCGCCATACTGCTAAGGCTGGTTGGTGTATTGCTGTTGCTGGACGGGGCACTAACCCTGCTGGGGTTCGGTCGGCGTGGCCTGATCGGCGGATTCGGTGTCGGCGCGCTAGTGATCGGGCTTATTCTTGTGATCTGGCCCGAAGGCGTTGCGCGACTGGCGTTCTTCCTGCTTGGGGCCTGGGCACTGATCGTCGGCATCGGCTCTTTGATGGCTTGGCGTCAACTGCCCGATGCGCATCCGGATGCCGCGACGATGCGCAATTCCGGCGTGATTGCACTGCTGATTGGACTTGCGCTGCTGTTCTGGCCGGGCAGCGGGATGGTAGCACTGGGTTGGGCAATTGCCTTCTCGGCGCTGTGTTTTGCTGCAGTGATGTTCTGGCTTGCTGTGCGCTTCAAGCGCGCCCATGACCGCATCGCGATGCGGGTGGTCCATCGTTGACCCCTGCCCCGTAACGCCATCAGGCCGGGAGACCCCGGCCTGACGCATGGATGACGGCCGCAACGCGGCCCGAAGACAGGCGTTGCCTTAGTTGGAATGCGAGTGCGAATGATGGCCGTGACCACCCGCATCCTTGCGTTCGAGATCAACGGGTATCTCGATCTGAACCTCACCGGCCTTCTCAAAAATAAGCGTCACAGGGACCGTCGCGCCTTGCTCGAACGGAGCAGTCAGCCCCATGAACATCACGTGATCGCCGCCGCGCTTCAGCATGTGTGCTTCACCTGCAGGAATGGCAAAGCCCTCCTCGACCTCCATCATCTTGGCGACACCATTGTCGTCAACGATATGGGTGTGCAGCTCGACCCGGGCAGCCGCATCCGATTCCACTGCGATCAGTCGGTCATCAACCTGACCTGTGTTCTGGATCATCATAAACGCGGCACCCGCTTTTGCGGTTTTGCCGGAAGACCGGGCATAGGCGTCATCGACGGAAATAGTGTCCTGCGCGAAAGCAGCAGTTGCGAGGGTTGCGGCAGCCAGCGTGGCCAGCAGTTTGGATGTTAGGGACATAGCGCCTCTCCTGAATTTA
This sequence comes from Ruegeria sp. BC3, assembly GCF_056539265.1. Classification (NCBI taxonomy): domain Bacteria; kingdom Pseudomonadati; phylum Pseudomonadota; class Alphaproteobacteria; order Rhodobacterales; family Roseobacteraceae; genus Ruegeria; species Ruegeria sp. BC3. Next base: position 244,762 of record NZ_JBQFUP010000005.1, on the reverse strand, counting down.
AGCGTTTGATGTTTTAGAGAATTGGGTCAAACACTTACAGGTGGTGCGCGCGCAGGCTGTGCAGGAACGGGTAGTGCAATCAGACTACCGCCTGCGCGCACAAGCGCGGGGCGGTCAACGTCCGGTGCGTTCGGTAGCGTTAGCTCTGTCACGGCTATCGCCCCCAACAGGGTCAGCGCATAGTCCGGGCAGTAATGCGGGGCTTGGGTCGGCTGGCCCTCGGCATCCATATAGACGACAACAGGTCCCGATCCGGTACACAGGACCATCTGGCCCACAGCCCGATCCATGCCGCGCGATGCAGCAATGCTCTGGCCTGTCAGTACGACAAGCAGCGAGACCACGATCGGCAGGCATCTATTGAGAACGAGCTTCATCCTACCGCTGATATATGCCTGAGACGAAGCGGGCTTCAAGCGCATTCCGATACGCCTGAAGCCCAGGGTCGGGAGGAAAGTGTCAGCGATCCGGTTCAGGAAGTTTGACGGACCCTTTTGTGAGGCTTGTGTGCAGCCGATTCACCCGACGCTGCATACGTAGACATGCCCCAACAGACTTGCTGAAAAAGTCAGCCATCAGGGAGAAGGAATTAAATGACTTGAAAGACATGAGGTACTACTCCGTCAGATGAATATGTCTAAACATAAGACGCCCTGGCCGCAGGGTATGTGAACAGTTTCACCTATTTCGAAATTTTAATTCGTTTTCTCGAACAAAGCTTCCGAAACGAAAAAGGCCCTGCACCGAACGGTACAGGGCCTGAAATCTTGTAGGAAAAGGTATTAGGCCGAAGCTTGCGCCTTGGCGATTTCCTTTTTCACTTTCAGTGCGTTGGCGGACAGTTCTTCGTCCTTGGCTTTGGCCAAGAACGCGTCCAGACCACCACGGTGATCCACCGAACGCAGCGCAGCCGCCGAGATACGCAGCTTGACGCCACGACCCAGGGTTTCGGACTGCAGGGTTACGTCGTTCAGATTCGGCAGAAAACGACGACGAGTTTTGTTGTTGGCATGGCTGACATTGTTGCCAGTCATCGGGCCTTTTCCGGTCAGTTCGCAACGGCGCGACATGGTTTCTTCCTTTGTTTCTGGAGGCCGGGCAGATGCCCTCGGCCAAATCACAAGGGGCGCAACCCGAAGTCGCGCCCGAAAACTGGTTGGATGCGTGTAGTGGGAATCGCCGGAAGGGTCAAGACACACCACGCGGATTCTTTAGCCCCACACCATATTCCTGTCAGCGGGTGTGCAACCGGTCCTTCAACAGAGGTTTATTGTTTTTCAAATGCCGCGCAATCAGTTGCGACTGCTGTCGGCCCTTTGGGATAAAATGGGCAGGTTCGGGAGCATGGCTGGTTTTGGCCAGCTCGGGAAAAATATCGAAAATCTCTCGCCGCGCTTCGGGATCCAGTGTCCTCAGCGCTTCGGGACCGGTAAACAGGCTTTCACTGGGGGCGTTTTCCGCGAAGACAATCTCATGCTGGTCAAAAAGCAGGTGAAAATACTCGACGCTGTCGACCGAGTCGTCAACGAACACACCAGGCACAGCAGTCAGCTTGATCGCGGGGATCAAAACCTCGGACGTACCAAACATGCGCTCGGCGATCTTCGACTGCACCAGCATGCGGTGCTGCCGCGATACCAGCAAATCGCGGGCGGGCAGCCCTCCGCCCAGCGCCCCGGCCAGAATGCGCACGGGTCTGCGCCTTGGATCATCGGACAGTACAGCACTGCCAAATCGACGGCGTCCGATCCACCGGATGGGTTGCAGACCATTGTCTTGGGTTTTGATTCTGTCGCCAGTTCGAAGGTCCTGAACAGGAACGGGCCCGTTCTGTGTCTGGATCAGGGTGTCACGGGTAAAGCACAAAAAACCTGTACCATTCTCAAACCCGCTGTAGAAAACCACGATACCTGAGGGCAGCTCGAAACTGCCACTGGACAGGGAGTAAGACTGCCCCGCGACAACAGTGAACGTCCCGAAATTGGCGTCGGTCACAACAGTGCCCACAGGCAGGTTGAGAGAATCCTGACCGCCGCCGCCCCTAACATCGCCGGTGACCTCGGTTCGGATAAAGTTCAGGGTGTCATTGCCCTGCCCCAGACGAATGTCTCCGATCAAAGCGTCGTAAACTGTGACCGTGTCCGAGTTTCGTCCAGCGTTCAGCTGCCCGCCGATCTCGGCGTTGAACACCGTGATGGTGTCATTTCCCGCATTGCCGCGCACATTGCCAGAGATCGTACTGCTGACAACCGTGATCTCGTCATCGCCGCCCCGCGCGCGAATATCATCGATCGGCGTCCCCTGCGGTGCGCCATTCAGCGTACCCTGATCGCCCGTAACGTCGATATTGTCAGCACCAGGCGTGCCATTGATATCGGGCATTTCGGCTTTCCCCGATGCGATTATCTTGCGGCGTATCCTGGCCTGGGCCGCCTACCCTTCCACTCATCAACGCCGCAATCAAAAAGTGTGTTCAGAGCCAGAATACATGGCTTCCGGGAACTTGCCACCTTTGCGACGCCGTCACGTCTATTGTGTTGCCAGGATGCTCAGCATTTTGTCAGCCGCCACGCTGGGGCTTAGGCTGCCCTGTCCAACTGCGGATCCCAGCCGATCCATTTCGGCCCGGGCGTTTGGCGTGTCCAGTCGGGAAAGCAGGGCGTGCCGCACCTCTTGATCGAACCAAAACCGGGCCTGAGCCGCGCGGTTTGACTCCCAGTGGCCAGCCTCGCGCCGCCAACCAGACAAGGCCTGCATCTCGTCCCAAGCCTGTTCCAGCCCGTGTTCCTCGACCGCTGATACGGTCATCGCCTTGGGAAACCCTTCGGGGTCCTGCGGACGTTTGCGCAGCAGGCGCAGGGCACCGGCATAGTCCGCGCAGGTTCTGGTGGCTGTTGCCTTCAGATCACCATCAGCCTTGTTCACAAGGATCATGTCGGCCATCTCCATGATGCCGCGTTTGACGCCCTGCAACTCGTCCCCGCCGGCCGGGGCCAGCAACAGCAGGAACAGATCGGACATCTCAGAGACCACCGTCTCGGACTGCCCGACACCGACAGTTTCGATCAGCACCACGTCAAACCCAGCGGCTTCACACAAAGCGATCGCCTCGCGGGTGCGGCGGGCGACACCGCCCAGATGAGACTGACTGGGCGACGGACGGATAAAGGCGTTTCTCTCGCGGCTCAGTCGCTCCATCCGGGTCTTGTCGCCCAGAATAGACCCGCCAGATCTGGCCGAGCTGGGATCGACGGCCAACACCGCCACGCGCAGCCCTTGCGCGATCAGCATCATGCCGAAGCTTTCGATGAATGTGGACTTGCCGACCCCGGGCGTGCCCGACAACCCGATGCGCAGCGATTGCCGCCCGGACTTGGCCAGTTGCGCCAGCAATTCCGACGCCTGCGCACGGTGATCGGCACGGCCACTTTCCACCAAAGTGATTGCCCGGGCCAGCGCACGCCGGTCTCCGTTCAAAATCTTGTCACCTAGGCTGTCTATTTCCATTCCGACCCCGATCTCTTGCGGCATGACTACTTGCCGCCCCGCGGGGTAGTTTGTCCAGACCGGAGCATCAAGGAAACGTACCCAATGCCTGCATTTCGCATCTGTGTGTTGCTGCTGATCCTCTGCCTGCCCACAACGGGCATCGCCGAACAAAGCCGGTTTGCCCTGCGCGCACTGGGTGTGAAGGTGGGCGAGATGGCGCTGACCTCAGACCTCAGCGCCTCAAGCTATGCGGTTCGGGGACGGTTGTCGACAACCGGGCTGGCCGGAGCGGTCAGGCGCGTGAGTTTCGTGCTTGAATCCCAAGGCAGGCGAGATGGGAACCGATTCTTCCCCCGACTATACGTCGAGGATATGGACACTGGACGCCGCGAATCCCGTGTTCGACTGCAGTACAGAAACGGCATCGCGCGGGCCAGCGGCCCCAAGATCAGCGATCGCGGCGAGTATGCGGTGACTGATGCACAACAGCGCGGTGCGGTGGACCCATTGACGGGTATCTTCATGGTGTTGCGGGATCAGGATGCAGCCTCGCTGTGCACGCTACGGCAAAAGCTGTTTGATGGTGAGCGGCTGACCGAAATCGCCCTGACCCGAAGAATTGAAGAAAACGGCCGAACCCGCTGTCTGGGCGCATTCACCCGGCTGGCAGGCTACCCGCCCGGCGACCTGCGTACCGGCAGCCGTTTTCCGGTGTCGGTCACGTATGTGCCTTTCGGCGATGTGATGCGGGCAACGCGCGTCGAAGCGCAGACGATTTATGGCGCGGCAGTTGTTGTTCGGAAATAGCGGAACTGGACCTCGCCCCGCAGTTGGCGGATAAAGCGCGAATGACTCCACGCCTGCCCATTGATGACGCTATCCCTGACTTGCTTGCGGCCCTTGAAGCCAATGGCAGAGCCGTTCTGCAGGCTCCACCGGGCGCGGGCAAAACCACGCGGGTTCCTCTGGCGATGCTCGAGGCCAATCTGTGTGAGGGCAAGATCATCATGCTCGAACCGCGCAGGTTGGCCGCACGCGCCGCAGCAGAGCGGATGGCGGAAACACTTGGTCAGCGCGCGGGCGACACCGTTGGCTATCGGGTCCGCGGAGAGGCCAAGGTTTCCAACGCAACCCGCATCGAAGTGGTAACCGAGGGTATTCTGACACGAATGCTGCAGTCGGACCCCGATCTGCCCGGTGTCGGTGCGGTGATTTTCGACGAATTCCACGAACGGTCGCTGAACGCGGATCTCGGGCTTGCCCTGTGCCTTGAGGTCACTGGAGCACTGCGGGACGATCTGATCCTGCTGGCCATGTCCGCGACGCTGGATGCGGAACCCGTCGGTCAGTTGATGAACGCGCCGCTCGTCACATCCGAGGGGCGGAGTTATCCGGTTGAAACTCGATGGCTGGATCGGCCTTTAGGGGCGCAAGCACGGCGATTGGATGCGCTTGTTGATCTGGTCGTTCAGGCCCAGCGCGAAACAGAAGGCGGCATGCTGGTTTTCCTACCCGGTGAGGGCGAAATCCGCCGGGCCGAGGCTGCCTTGTCCAGCCGATTGCCCGGCAACTGCGTGGTAAGGCCGCTCTTTGGGGCGATGCCATTCACAGCCCAGCGCGCCGCAATTGCCCCGGCCGAAACGGGGCGCAAGGTGGTGCTGGCAACCTCGATCGCAGAAACCTCACTGACCATTCCGGATATCCGTGTTGTTGTTGATATGGGGCAGGCTCGTCGGGCGCGGTTCGATCCGGGCTCGGGCATGTCGCGGCTGGTCACCGAGCGGGTAACACGCGCCGAGGCAACCCAGCGCGCGGGCCGTGCCGGGCGCGTGGCCGAGGGTGTGTGCTATCGCCTTTGGTCCAAGGGTGAAGAAGGCGCGTTGTCCGCCTACCCACCAGCCGAGATCGAAGCAGCCGACCTGACCGGCCTTGCCCTGGAACTGGCGCTTTGGGGAGCTGAACCAGACGATCTGGCGTTTCTGACGCAGCCCCCCGAAGGCACAATGGCTGAAGCCCGGGCGCTGTTGACCATGCTGGGCGCACTGGATGCCAAAGGGCGGATCACCGATCACGGTCAGGCGCTGTCCGCCCTGCCCCTGCATCCGCGGTTGGGTCATATGTTGGTGACGGCGGGTGCGGATGCCGCCCCGCTGGCCGCGTTGATGGCCGAGCGGGATCCACTGAAAGGTGCACCGGCGGATCTGCTGTTGCGACTTGAGGCCATGCGCGACCCGCGCGCATTTCAGCGCAACCGGGTCTGGCAGGTCAACACGGGGACCGTTGAACGGATCAAGGCCGAGACCAAACGACTGAAAACGCGGAGCGACAGGTCAGAGCTTGGCCCTGCAGCGATGGCCGCGCTGGCCTATCCTGACCGCATCGGGCAGCGCCGCAAGGGCGACGTGCCGCGTTACGTCTTGTCGGGCGGCAAGGGGGTGGTGCTGGCAAGCGACGACACTCTGGCTGCAGCCCCGTATCTGGTGGTCACCGACACAGATGGAAACCCGCGAGAGGCCAAGGTGCGCATGGCGGCACAAATCTCAGAGCGTGAAATTCGAGAGCTTTTCGCGGATCAGATCGAATGGGTCGACACCTGCGCCTGGTCAAAACGCGAACGCAGGGTCATCGCCCGGCGTCAGGAACGCTTTGGCGCGATCACATTGGAAGACCGCATCTGGAAGGACGCACCGGATGAAGCCGTCGCACTCGCCATGCTGGACGGCGTTCGCGATCTGGGCTTGCGTTTGGATGGGGCCGCCGCGCGTCTGGCCGCACGGGTCGAACTGGTGCGGGCCGAAGGGGTCGACCTGCCGGATTTCTCGCTGGATGGGCTTTTGGACTCGCTGGACGATTGGCTGCTGCCCATGCTGTCGGGCCAACGCAATGCCGACGATTGGAAGCGGTTCGATCTTTTGCCTGCCCTGCGCGCCCGACTGGATTGGACGCAGACACAGGAACTCGACCGTCGCGCACCGGGCTCGTTTCAGACGCCGTTGGGCCGCAAGGTGCCGATAGACTATGGCGGTACGGTGCCTGAGATCTCGGTCCGCCTGCAGGAACTGTTCGGCGTCACACAACATCCGGTCATCGGAGGAGAGGCGCTGAAGATCACGCTGTTGTCACCTGCGCAACGCCCAATCCAGATTACCCGCGATCTGCCCGGGTTCTGGGCAGGGTCATATGCGGATGTGCGCAAGGACATGCGGGCGCAATACCCCAAACACCCCTGGCCCGAAGACCCGACCCAAGCCGATCCAACACTGCGCGCCAAACGTCGGAACTGATGCGTTTCCAATGGGAAATTCGCGCCCCCTTGAAGAAACATTGATGCATCCGAAATAAACTGTTAAGACGCGTCACTTTACTTTTGGAAACGCGAAATACTGCTTAACCGATGACGACATGGCTGCGAAATATGTGGGAAGAGGTCGCCCGGCCTTTTATCCTGCGCCCACATCGGGTGCAGTTTGCAGCCCTGTGCATGCGTGACGGTCAGAATGGCGAAGAGGTTCTGCTGATCACCAGCCGTGATACCGGTCGCTGGGTTATTCCGAAAGGCTGGCCCATGGACGGCAAGGACGGGGCCGAGGCCGCTCTGCAAGAGGCTTGGGAAGAAGCCGGGGTTCGCCCGCAGCACCTGCATCGCGACTCCATCGGCCATTACAGCTATGACAAACGCTTGAATGACGGATCCGCCGTACCGGTCCGTGCGACGGTCTACCGTGTAGATGTTGCAGAGCTCGCGGATGACTTCCCCGAGGTCGACCAACGCAAACGCAAGTGGTTTCCCCCAAAAAAAGCTGCTGATCTGGTGGAAGAGCCGGAGCTGAGCGCGTTACTGCGGCAATTGTAACAGATTTCCAACAAAGTTCCGTGAGGCTGGTTGCAACACTTTCGGCCAGTCGTTAAGTGCGCCTGTCAAACCAAGGCACCGTCAAAACCTATGTCGAACGCAAACCAAAAAACCCGCTGGCAGGCGCTGGACAGCGATCTGCACCGTATTTCGCGCATTGAGCACGCGAATGTTCATGTCGCGCGCCCGATGCTGGCGCCCGGTATTGCGCTTGCGTTCATCGCGCTGGCAGGCCTGACCGCAGCCGTCTTGTTTGGCCAGGCAGAAGGCGGACTAATCGTGATCGCGGCCGCCGGTTTCGGGGCCTACATGGCCATCAACATCGGTGCAAACGATGTGGCCAACAACATGGGCCCCGCAGTTGGCGCAAATGCCCTGACTATGGGTGGCGCGATCGCCATTGCGGCCGTTGCCGAAAGCGCCGGGGCGTTATTGGCCGGAGGAGACGTGGTTTCGACGATCTCCAAGGGTATCATCGACCCGGCCTCGGTCCAGAACAGCAACGTCTTCATCTGGGCGATGATGGCAGCGCTGATCTCATCGGCAATGTGGGTCAATCTGGCCACCTGGGTGGGCGCGCCTGTTTCGACCACGCACTCGGTCGTGGGCGGCGTAATGGGGGCCGGGATCGCGGCAGCAGGCCTGAGCGCGGTCAGCTGGGGTACGATGAGCGCAATCGCGGCCAGCTGGGTGATCTCGCCCGTTCTGGGCGGGGTGATTGCGGCAGGGTTTCTGGCGCTGATCAAAGCGAAGATCCAGAACCAGGACGACAAGATCGCAGCTGCGCGTCGTTGGGTACCGATACTGGTCGCCGTTATGGCCGGAGCGTTCGCCACCTATCTGGCCGTCAAAGGCCTCAAGCGACTTGTAAAAGTCGATCTGGAGATGGCTTTGCTGATCGGTCTGGCCTCGGGCGCGTTGGTCTGGTCGATTACAGTTCCATGGGTACGCCGCAAATCCGAAGGGCTTGAGAACCGCACCAAATCGCTGAAAACACTGTTTGGCTTACCGCTGGTTATCTCGGCCGGGTTCCTGAGTTTTGCTCACGGCGCCAATGACGTGGCCAACGCGGTTGGGCCGCTGGCCGCGATCGTGCATGCGGCCGAGTTCGGAGATTTCGCCGCCAAAGTGACCATCCCAACCTGGGTGATGGTAATCGGGGCCTTTGGCATCTCGTTCGGCCTGTTCCTGTTTGGCCCCAAGCTGATCCGTATGGTCGGCAGTCAAATCACCAAGCTGAACCCGATGCGCGCCTTCTGCGTGGCACTGTCGGCGGCAATTACGGTTATTGTGGCCAGCTGGTTGGGGCTGCCGGTCAGCTCGACCCATATCGCAGTGGGCGCTGTGTTCGGCGTTGGGTTCTATCGAGAATGGCACCAGAACCGACGCCGGACGAACTCCAATCGCCAACGCCCGTCCGATCAACGCTTGGCTGTGGAAGAATATCGCCGCCGCAAACTGGTGCGCCGGTCGCATTTCATGACCATTGTTGCGGCCTGGGTCATCACGGTTCCAGCTGCGGCGACCATGTCGGCGGTTATCTTTTGGATGCTGACTGCGTTTACCTGATTAGGGTCGGATTTGGTCCGGCGTCAGGCTCTTGCCTGGCGTCCCCTCGATCAGCGTGCGCACCTTCTCGCAAATCGGCGTAGGGCAGCCTTGCTGGGCCCCTAGCCAAATGATTTCGCCTTGTAGGCTGTCGATTTCCGTCACGCGACCGGCCATCAAATCATAGGCCATCGACGTCCGGGCGCTGGGATCAATGGTCAGCATACGCGCAGCGATCCTGCTAAACAGTGGCGTCGGAAGGCGCAGGATATGTGGCGTTATCCAGGCGGGCAACGGAGTGGTCGAGGCCACCGGAAGACCCGCAGCACGCAGCACCGTCAGAGCCTCGACCATCTGATCTGCCATGAGGCCACGCCACTTGCGGTCCATCAGTTGCTCTTTCAACGTCATTCCCGACAAGGCATTCAACGCGTTGTTCAGGTTGATGACCAGCTTACCCCATTGCACCGCTTCGATCTGTTCGCTTTCGATCACCGGCAGCTCGGTGGAACTGAGAGCCTGCCCCAAACCGCCGGGGCCGGACTGGATCACGATCTCTCCTGACGTTGCACGATGAAAGCAAGCGGGTTCTGGGGGGACGACATTGAACGGCACCATCCCGGCGCGTACGTCATGGTCGGGCAAGGCCGCGCGCAAAACTCGGGTGTTCTCCATGCCGTTCTGCCAGGACAACACAGGGGCCGACGGAGGGGCAAATCGCGCGATTTCGCCAGCCATATCTGCCGTTGCAGCAGCCTTGACGGTAACGATCACAACCTCCGCCTCGGACAAGCACTCCGGGCTTTCGGATAACGTCAAGCTTTCGGCCTTCACATGCCGCCGCAAGCCCGAGAAATCGGTGATGGTCAAGCCGTTGTCACGGATCGGATCCAGAATGCGGGCCCGACCCAACAGGGTGACCGAATGGCCCGCATCTGCCAACAAAGCCCCACAATAACATCCGATGCTACCAGCACCTGCGATAACGATCTTCATTTCAATCCTCCCCTGATGGCGAGGATTGCCGGTATGGCGGCTCCGAACAAGGCCCCCTGACGTTTGGTCAGCGTGCTAGTCTCGGGCTTGTGCGCTCGAGTTCTTCCGAGATCGGAATGAACTCCTGATCGTCACCCGGTGGCAGGTGGAACGCCCCGTTGGCCCAATCAGCCGTTTTCCATTCGCGGGTGGCGTTTTCGATCTTTTCTTTCGATGAGGACACAAAGTTCCACCAGATGTACCGATCCTCGTTCAACGTGGCTCCGCCCAACAACATCAGGCGCGCGCCCGTCGGTCCTGCTTTGACCGACAGATGATCGCCCGGCCGGAACACCATCATGCGACCCTCATCAAACGTATCGCCAGCAATCTCGACCGAACCTTGGGTGACATAGACCCCACGATCTTCGTGGTTGTCCGGCAAAGGAAATGCTGCTCCGGGTTCAAGCTGGACATCCAGATAGAAAGTCTCGGACAGCATCGTCACCGGGCTGGTCTCACCATAGGCAGACCCCAGGATCAGCCGCGCGCTTACGCCCGTGTCCTGAATATGGGGCAGCGCCCCCTGCTTGTGGTGCTCAAAATCAGGGGCCATATCCTCATGCGCTTCGGGCAGCGCGATCCAGGTTTGGATACCGAAAAGGCTGTGCCGTTTGCCCCGCGTATCCTCGCTGGTGCGTTCCGAGTGGGTCACGCCCCGGCCGGCAACCATCCAGTTGACCTCGCCGGGATAGATCATTTGATGAGTGCCCAGACTGTCCCGGTGTTCGAATTCGCCTTGATACAGATAGGTGACAGTGCCGAGGCCGATATGTGGGTGCGGGCGGACATCAATGCCGCCGTCAGTAATGAACTCGGCTGGTCCCATCTGATCGAAAAAGATGAACGGCCCGACCAGTTGACGTTTCACCGAGGGCAACGCGCGCCGCACTTCGAACCCGCCCAGATCGCGAGCGCGTGGGATAATCAGCGTTTCCAGCGATGCGTTTTCGGACTTGCATTCGGGGTTGTGGGTCGGATTCCAACTCATGCCTTCTCTCCCATGACATGCGCGTTTCGTTCATACATGCAGGATATAATCCGTATTTTACGCTTTCAATTCGCACAGACGCACAGACTTGGTGCGGGCGGGACGCAGACGAAATCAGGCGCGCGGCCAAAGTCTGGGGAAGAAATCCCCGTCCAGCCGATCCCCTTCACTGTAACCGGCGGCCTCGAACTGCGCCCGTTCATCCTTGGCCCAATCGCCACGATACCGGATGACCCCATCCGGAGCTGTCATCCTAAGCGTAAAGCGGCGCACAGTTTCGGTCGGAGTGACCGAGGACAGCCCCCCATGCAGGGTTCGCATGTCAAAAAAGATGCAGTCACCCAGATCCATATCCCATTGCAGCAATTCGTACGCATCCGGATCGGCATTGACGTCCGGCGGCGGGTGATAGGTCTGCCCGGCGACTTCGGTAGGTTCATAGCTGGGATGCCCATCTGCAAACCGCACCCGCATGAACAGTTTGTCCCACAGGTGCGAGCCTTTGACGAAGGCGATGCCATAGTCCTTGCTGACCGGCTCGAGCGGCAGCCACAACACGCACATGGTGCCTTCGAAATCGAAATACGACAGGTCCTGATGGAATGGCGGGCGAGAGGTAGACCCAGCCTCGCGCAGGAACCAATTGTCCATGACCAGATTGATCGAAGGCGCGCCCAGCAATTGGGCCGCCAACGCGGCGCAGGGCGAGGAATGAACGAAATCCCGAAATTGCGGAATCTTGTTCCACGCCCAGAAATCCTCGAAATACGCCGGTGCGCTCGGGTCTTCGGTATGACGGGTAAAATTGTCGGTCGGCTGAGCCAGATCAGCATCGATACCTTCGCGCAACGACGCTAGCCAGTCTTCCGAAAATTTCGACCGCAAGACAACGGCGCCGTCACGTTGGAAGGCCCGGATGTCGTCGTCTGATACAGCGTCTTCGGCAGTCATGGCGCAGACCTTCCTGACAGGAAATGACTGGGTTCAGGATTGCATCGGGGCCGGGTCATCGTCAAAGGAATTCACAATTTTGCCGAGCGACCCCACATCCCCTCGGAATGCAATCCAATCGTGCTATCTTTAACGTGAACTGATGCGCGACCATGTCGCGGCATCTTCTAACGCGTGAAACTGAGAGGTTTGCATGACCGGTGTTACGTTCTCTCGTCGTTCTCTGATTGTGACCGGTGCGTCTGCGCTGGCAACCGGTGCAACAGGTCTGATGGTGCCTGCACGCGCCAAAGGTGTGGCCCCGACCCCGTCGATGCGCGGCGGGTCCAACAATTATCGCCCCGGCGCGCCAATCGTGGATCGGATCGGTGGCGGTGGGTTCTGGATGACAGGCACAGTTCGGCGGGCCGGTGACGGAGCCCCCCTGCCCGGTCAGCGCATCCAGATTTGGGCGCATACCACCGAAGGCCATGAGCGCGACCCCCAAAGCCACGGAGCAACTCTCACCGATGCGAACGGAGAGTTCCGGCTAGAAATGCCACAGATCGTGCCCGCATTTGGGCAACCTCACGGTCATCTGGCCTATGACAGTGGCGAGTTCGAAACGGTGTTTTTGCGTCCGATCATGGCCAGTTCCAAGGACAAAACCCTGGCCGCGCATTTCGTGCTGCAGCCCGCCTGACCCGAGTGCGGCGAAATCTGGCAATCTGGACCGGTGTGACCCTAGCGGTGGCCGTGCCGATCGTCGCGGCGGCGAACAGCCCGCTGCTCGCTTGGCGTGAACCGGTCTACATCGTAGCCGGTTTTGCGGGGGTGATCTCGATGTGTCTGCTATTGATGCAGCCCTTGCTTGCTGGGCGTTTGTTGCCGGGTTTGTCCCCGGTGACCAGTCGCCACTGGCACCGCTGGTGTGGTCTGGCTTTGGTCGCGGCGATCCTGATCCATGTCGGCGGTTTGTGGATCACCAGCCCGCCCGACGTGATCGACGCGCTTTTGTTTGTGTCCCCGACACCGTTTTCAACGTGGGGCGTTACTGCCATGTGGGCTGCTTTCGGCGTCGCGCTGCTGGGCCTAGCCCGTCAGAGATTGGGCCTACGGTTCCGGGTCTGGAGGTTGGGACATACAAGCCTTGCGGCGGTGACCATTGTCGGCAGCGTCGTGCACGCCCTGCTGATCGAAGGCACAATGGAGATCATGACCAAATGGGCGCTCTGCGCACTGGTCGTATTGGCGAGCGTTCGGGCGCTCGCCAAACTGCGCGTTTGGGATGTACGGCGGAGGGCTTAGACGCCAAGGCACCAACGCATTACAGCCTTTTGCGCATGCAGACGGTTTTCTGCCTCGTCAAAGATGACCGAGTTGGGGCCGTCCATAACCTCGGACGTGGCCTCTTCCTCACGGTGCGCAGGAAGGCAATGCATGAACAGCGCGTCCGGTTTGGCGTACGACATCAGCTCGGCATTCACCTGATAAGGGCGCAACAGATTGTGGCGACGCTCCTTCGCGGACTGGGAATCGTGCATCGAGACCCATGTGTCCGCGACTACCAGATCGGCCCCCTCGACCGCTTTGAACGGGTCGCGTTCCACCACGATCTTAGACCCTTTCTGGCGCGCAAAGCCCATAAACTCTTCTTCCGGATCGAACTGAGCCGGGCCGGCAAAGGTCAGGTCAAACCCGAATTGGCCTGCAGCGTGCAGGAACGAGGCGCAGACGTTGTTGCCATCACCAGTCCAGACCACCTTTTTGCCCGCGATGGGGCCGCGATGTTCCTCGAACGTCAACACATCCGCCATGATCTGGCAGGGATGGGTACGATCGGTCAGGCCGTTGATAACCGGAACGTCGGAATATTCCGACATCTCGGTCAGAATGGTCTCATCAAAGGTCCGGATCATGATCATATCGACATAGCGCGACAAGACGCGGGCGGTATCGGCAATGGTTTCGCCGTGGCCCAACTGCATGTCCTTGCCGGACAGCACCATTGTCTGGCCGCCCATCTGCCGCACACCCACATCAAAGGATACGCGGGTCCGGGTGGAAGGCTTCTCAAAAATCAGGGCAACCATCCGGTCTTTGAGCGGTTGTTCATCGTCCAGCGCCGCCTTGGGGCGACCAAGACGCGCCTGTTTCATTGCGCCCGCCTGATCAATCATAGCCCGCAGATCGGCCGCGTCGGTTTTGTGGATATCCAGGAAATGGTTCATTTCAGTTCACTTTTTATTCGAGTGTATCTTAGGCAGAGGCCATCGACTGTTCGACCTGCGCGGCCGCTTTCTCAAGCCGGATTACAGCTTGGGCGATGTCGTCCTCGGTCAGGGTCAGCGGTGGCAGCAGGCGGATCACGTTGTCGGCTGCAGGAACGGTGATGACCTCATTGTCATAACCGGCATTGACCATGTCCATGTTAGGGGCTTTGCACTTCAAGCCCAGCATCAGGCCGGTACCACGCACCTCGCAAAAAACATCGGGGTGGTCTGCGATCAGGCCTTCCAGCTTTTGACGCAGCATCCCTGCCTTGCGGTTTACGCCTTCAAGGAATGCGGGCGTAGCCACCTGATCGATCACCGCGCAGCCCACAGCACAGCCCAGCGGGTTACCGCCATAGGTCGAGCCATGTGTGCCTGCGGTCATGCCACTGGCAGCCTCTGCGGTGGCCAGAACAGCGCCCAGCGGAAAACCTCCGCCGATGCCTTTGGCGACCATCATGATGTCGGGCGTGATCCCTGCCCATTCATGAGCGAACAGCTTGCCGGTCCGGCCTACGCCGCACTGAACCTCGTCCAGGATCAGAAGAAGCCCGTTTTCATCGCAAATCTGGCGCAGCGCCTTAAGTTCTGCGTCGGGTACGGGACGGATGCCGCCCTCACCCTGAACAGGCTCGATCATGATCCCGGCGGTCTTTTCTGTGATCGCGTTGGTGACACCGTCGAGATCTCCGAACGTGACATGCACGAAACCCGGTAACAGGGGCCCAAAGCCCTTGGTCATCTTTTCAGAACCTGCAGCCGCAATACCGGCAGAGGACCGGCCGTGGAACGAGCCGTCAAAAGTGATGATCTCGACCCGGTCAGGCTGACCTTTGTCATAGAAATACTTGCGGGCCATCTTGACCGCCAACTCACAGGATTCTGTGCCTGAGTTCGTGAAGAACACCGTGTCGGCAAAGGTGTGCTCGACCAGTTTATCCGCCAGCGCCTGTTGCTGCGGAATGTGATACAGGTTCGAGACATGCCAAAGCGCATGCGCCTGCTCGGTCAGCGCATTGACAAGTGCGGGATGGGCATGGCCCAGCGCGTTCACCGCGATCCCGGCCCCAAGGTCCAGGAAACATCGGCCATCCGCCTCGGTCAGCCAGGCGCCTTCGCCCTTTACGAAAGTCAGGGGCGCACGGTTATAGGTCGGCAGAACGGACGGGATCATCGGATCATCCTTTTCAGATAGTTTGAGCCTTGTGAGTGATACACGTGGCCCATGTTCGTCAACTGATTTGGTGGGAAATGCGCCGATTTGGACAGCGCAAACAGATCAAAGAGGCCGGTTACGCGGCAAAGCGTCGGCGTCGGAGTCGCAGGATATGTGCGGTTTTGATCATGCGGGCCGTATAGCCAGATGCCGCGCCCCTGAAAACCCTGAAATTGGAAAGCCGCAAAAATACTTGGCGCGTTGGGCATTTGATCCTTGCCATTTTACCGGCGCTGGCGCACCGCTGGGGCATGTTTGTGGCCAAGACACATAACCCACCGCTTGCGGTCGTGTTGATTGCCGCAGCCAGTGCCCTGCTGGCCGGAACCACGCTGCTTGCCAAGGCGTTGGGGACAGACACACTAGGTCCGGCGTTGCATCCGATGCAGATCAGCCACGGGCGGTTCCTGTTTGCATTTATGCTGATCGTCACTGCGGTAGGCATCCTGCGTCCGCGTCTGCAACGCCCGCATTGGGGGCTGCATATCGGGCGAACCAGCTTTGGCTGGGCGGGAATCACACTGATGTTCGCCTCGGTCGCATTCATTCCGGTTTCGGATGCGACGGCGATTTCTTTCCTGAACCCGGTCTTCGCGATGGTTTTGGCGATTCCCTTGCTGAAAGAGGGCGTCGGTCCATGGCGCTGGCTCGCCGCTGCGGTCGCCTTGCTTGGCGCGCTCATCCTTCTCAGACCCACACCCGCCAGTTTTCAACCCGCTGCGTTGCTGGCTCTGTCCGCGGCGGCAATCATCGGAATGGAGCTGATATTTATCAAAAAGCTCTCGGGACGTGAGATTCCGATACAGATTCTGTTAATCAACAATGCGATGGGCCTGACGATCGCCTCAGTCGCCGTCAGCTTTGTTTTCCAAATGCCAACGCCGCTACAATGGGCAGCGCTGGTCGCGATTGGGGTTCTGATGGCCTGCGCGCAGGCGTGTTTTGTGAACGGCATGGCCCGGGCCGATGCCTCGTTCGTGGCACCGATCAGCTACGCGACGCTGATCTTCGCAGCGTTCTACGATTTCGCGATTTTCGGGGTTGTCCCGGACGGCATCAGCATGATCGGATCGGCCATTATTCTGACGGGCGGGCTGATCCTTGTCTGGCGCGAGGCGCGGGCGCGTCAGGCCTAACGACCCTCCCTGCTCAGGCTTTCAGGCGGTAGCCGGTCCGCAACATCTGCCAGGTCAGCGCGCCAACCAAAACGGTCGCGCCGGCACACACCGCGATCCCCAACCAAGGAGAGCTGTCAGACACCCCGATCATTCCATAGCGCAACCCGTCAATCAGATAAAAAACCGGGTTCACATGGCTCAGCCGGTTCAGAATCGGTGGCAGCGCCTGCACGGAATAGAACGTACCGGACAGAAACGCCAAGGGTGTCACGATAAAGTTCGTGATCGCCGCCATCTGGTCGAACTTGTTGGCAAAAATCCCGGCGAACAGACCAAGCGCGCCCATGAACGCTCCACCCAAAACAACAAAAACCAAGGCGATCAGCGGGTTTTGCGGGTAAATCCCAAGGACCAGCGCAAGCGCCGCCGCAACAACACAGGCAATCAGGACGCCCCGAACGATGCCACCGGCCAGATAGCCCAGCAAGATCTCAAGCGGCGATAAAGGTGGCATCAGCGTATCGACGATGTTGCCCTGCACCTTCGCGATTACCATCGACGACGAAGTATTGGCGAAAGCGTTCTGGATCACCGTCATCATCATGATGCCGGGTGCCAAAAAGGTCAGAAATGGCACGCCCATCACATCAGGCCGGCCGGGACCGATGGCGATGTTGAAGATCAGCAGGAACAGCCCCGCCGTCACAAGCGGCGCCAAAAGCGTCTGGGTCCAGACCGCCAGAAACCGCAGCGTTTCGCGCTGGGCCAGCGTGTACAGCCCCATCCAATTGACCGCTCCGAAACGGCGTTCATTGTGATCTGCGGGAATCTGCATCTTCTGCCCTCATCCTGATTCGAGAACCGCTTGTAACTCGGGACGCAGTGATTAGAATAGGGTGCTGAGACGAATTTCGAAGGCGGCCCGAATCCGGGGCCGCTTTCCCCTTTTTTGAAAGGAAGCGCATGTCCTGGACTGATGAGCGCGTAGAACTGCTCAAGAAGATGTGGGGCGAGGGCCAGTCGGCCAGCCAGATCGCCAAAGAACTGGGCGGCGTAACCCGTAACGCGGTCATCGGCAAGGTGCACCGCCTGGGTCTGTCGAACCGTGCAACCGGCGGCTCGCCCGCCAAGGCCGAGCCCAAGGAAAAGCCGGCACCCGCGCCCAAGGCCGAGGCCAAGCCAAAGCCCGCGCCCAAAACGGAACCCGCGCGCCCGGCCCCTGCTCCGGCCGCCGAGGCAAAGCCTGCCGTTCCGGCGCGCCGCCAGATCATCCCGGCCGGTCAACCGCTGCCGCCGCAGCCTTCGGCCAACGAAATCAGCCCCGAGGCGCTGGCCAAGGTCAACGAGGTTGAGAAGAAGGCCAAGAAGCTGACGCTGATGGAACTGACCGAGAAGACCTGCAAATGGCCCGTCGGCGACCCTGCGACCGAGGATTTCTGGTTCTGCGGCCTGCCGGTTGAAGCCGGAAAGCCATATTGCGAGGCGCATGTGGGCGTGGCGTTCCAACCGATGAGCTCGCGGAGAGATCGTCGGCGGTGATTGGGAACGCCAGAACCTGAATCACTACCATAGAACGCAAAAAGGGTGCAGGCATTTCGCCACGCCTCTTACCGGAAGCGTTGCACAGTCAAGAACTCGCAAGTCGCAACGAGCTCTTACAAGGAAAACACCCTCGCTGAAAGCTGCGAGGGTGTTTTAGTTCGGAGCGACAGCTGTGCGGGACTTTCCCGCCGTTCGCCTCAAGTGCTCAACTGGCGCTGCATCAGCGAAAGCGACCTGAAAGAAGAGCATCTCACTCAGGGATTTCGCTAAGCATCCAACTTTGCAACAGAATGCAGGAAAGCAAGGCGCAGCCAATGAGATGTTTGGGCAAACATATCTCGAATATAATGTAAGCGCGACAGAGTATCACTGAGCGTGCGAGAGGCTTGACCGCCACTAAGACGAAGCTACGCTGTTCTCTGCTGGGGAACATATTTTGACAAGTCAACCAAGTTTCTTTTGTTGGAGAACCACAAATGTCCAAAACGCTTCTTTCTTCGATGGCCATCGCAGCCTTCTCGTTCACAGCAACGGGCATCGCTTTAGCTTGCACAACCGCAGTTTATAACAATGGCGACGCGGCACTATCTGTTCGAACAATGGACTGGTTTGGACACGACGATGCGAGAGTCGTCGGGGATGGGGCCGGCATTGAAAACACCTATGCCGGTACAGAAGGTGCGATAACGACGACGTCAAAATATGCGTCATTGAAAATCGAAAGCTTTTTGCCAAAAGTCGTTGCAGAAGCCATGAATGAAAAAGGGTTGGAAGCGCGCCTGCTCTATCTGGGCCCCGATTACACAGCTTATACGTCTTTCCCCAAGCCTACTGATGTCAAAACGGACGTTGATGTGGTTCGGCTTGCCGAATGGGCCGTTGACAACTTTGAGTCCGTGCCGCAAGTCGTTGAAGCACTCCAAACAATTGACGTGATAAACACCGGTATTTGTGGGTTGCCGCCGCACAACGATATGAGCCATTGCTCTGAGATTACTCCGGCGCATTTCCAGTTTGCCGACAGAGCCGGCAATACCGCAGTTGTAGAATTTGTTCGCGGTGAAATGCAAATTTTCGAAGGGGAAGGCACGCCTTACATGTCGAATGACCCCGAGTTTGCTGCCCATTTGATTTTAGACAAGGAACAAACAGCACCGGGCGCAACCATACGCTCCTACGACAGACGGTTACGCGCCAAGTCTGTGCTGGCCGATATGTATGCGCGCAATGTAACTGATAATGAGGCCGCTAAGCTTTCGATCAAGGGCGCTGGCGCGACTATTTTTGCGGGTTACGACCAAATAGATCCGTTTGTGAATGACGTGTTTCCGACATTGTGGACCATTTATACAGATCGTAATGAACTCGAGTGGGTGTTAGATCGCTACGATACCTGGACTGGAGAGATTTATAATTTCACCATGTTCGACACTGATTTGCCTGAACGGCAAGAACTGGGCATTCACCCGAGTCCAAAATATCAAACCAACTAATTATCTTTTTTGAGGCAGCCGGTGACGGGTTCTGTGAAGCTTTGCCGCAGCATGTAAAGATCTAAAGACTATCGGCTTTGGACTCGAGCCGGACATTGAGGTGTCGTTGATCTTAGAGCCGCCGGCACATGAATAGCCTTTCACTGCGCCGGATGCGATGGCAAATCCGGCATCGGTACCCAGCCCGGCAACTCGTCCGGCGCGACAGAGACGTGCAGATGCTCGGACCGGTCCCGCCCCACTTTCCGATGTTTGCGTAGCAGGAAAATCTTGCCCCAGCCGCGCCAGGTGCCGACAGATTGCGCATGCGTATCCGTTGGGAAGCGGTCGCGCCAGCCTTCGGGCAGCGGCAGGCCGTGCAGCTCGGCCTTGTCCAGCATCCAGATCAGGGAAATGTTGCTCAGCGGACGCGCCTCTTCAAACCCGTTCAATTGCCCGCCGACGTCGCCATGGGTGCCGCGGAACCAGACCTGTTCCACATGGCCTTTGAACTCTGGCGTACATTTCCAAAGGACCGGCTCGAACACCTCACGCGTCTCGTCCAGGGCCAGGGCATGGTATCCGTGGCGGGTGGCGGGGCCAAGCTGGTGGTTGTGGAAGGAATGGCGTTCCTCGGCCCAGCGCCACAGCAGCGGTAGGCGCAGGCCCAGCGCTTTGACCGTATCCCAGACGCCGACCATCTCAATCGCCACGTCCGAATGGCAGAATTTTTGCCGGAACGTGGCTGCAGCGGACCCGCTGGCGTTGCATTCATAGTGGCGATACGCCTGTTTGATGTTGCGCACGGTGGCATGTTCGGCCTTGAGCAGTCCGATCATGTCGATCACACCTGCGAGGCTGCGCACCCCATATGCGCCGCGCGAATACCCAATGAAATAGATCCGGTCGCCGGGCTTGTAGCGCGACGCAAGGTACCCATAAGCGCGGCGGATCTGCCGGTTGATGCCACGCCCCATCATCACGTCCAGAGAAGACTTCCAATTGTCCCACTGCACGCCGGATTCGTAGAATACGGATACCTGACTGCCCATCTCGCGGCACAGGCGATAGGCTTGGCCCGCATGGGTTTCAAAGCCGGGTTCAAGTGTCGACATCGTGCCGTCGAGGATAATGACATGGCTGACAGGCTCGCGGTGGAGCGCTTCGGCGGAGTGCTCGGACCGCAAAGGCCGTCCGAGCCATCCCAGTACCTTTCTACTCAGCCGCGACAGAACCATGCGTCAGCAATTCCCATACTCTTTGAGGTGTGAAAGGCATATCGGCCTGCCGCACCCCGTGATCCCAGAGCGCATCCTGAACCGCGTTTGCCACTGCGGCCAGCGCGCCCACGGTGCCGGCTTCTCCGCATCCTTTCATGCCCATCGGGTTAGAAGTTGACGGAACCGGCGCCGAGGTAAACTTAATCATGGGTATCTCGGCGGCGCGGGGCAAGGCGTAATCCATCAACGAAGCCGTGAGCAGTTGCCCCTGCGCATCATGCACAACATGCTCGCTCAGCGCCTGACCGATCCCTTGGGCCACCCCGCCATGCACCTGCCCTTCGGCCAGCATCGAGTTGATAAGGTTGCCGAAATCGTCAACCACGATATAGCGGTCGACCCAGGTTTCGCCGGTGTAAGAATCGATCACGACTTCGGCAACATGGGCACCGTTGGGATAGCTGCGCGCATCCAGTTCGGCGCGCGCCTCATGTCGCAACAGGTCTGTGCGCCCATCGGCACGGGCCATCTCGGCCACCTCGGTCAGGGTGGGCGTCAGGTTCGAACCCGGCGCGCGAAAGGTTTCGTGGTCGAAGTACACATCGTTTTCCTCGACCCCCATCTTATCGGCAAGATAAGGCGTGAATGCGGCGATCATGACGTCAATCGTGGCAAGGGTCGCCGTACTTTGCACTGTGACCGAGCGTGACCCGCCCGTTCCTCCGCCATGCGCCAGACGATCGCTGTCACCTTGCACCACGTTGATCTGATCCAGCGGAATCCCGGTCTGGTCCGACAGGAAATACGAATACACCGTCTCATGCCCCTGCCCATTTGATTGGGTGCCAACATAGAGGTTCACGGTGCCATCCTCGCAGAATTCGACTTTTGCGTTTTCCGAAGGGTCACCCAAAATACTTTCAATATAGTAACAAAGCCCCTGCCCTCGGATCAGGCCGCGCTCGGCATCGGCTGCTTTGCGGTCCGCGAACCCCTGGCTTTGTTCGCCAGCGCGAGACAGGACCATGTCGAAATCGCCCACGTCATAGGTTTCACCGGTCGCGGTTTTGTAAGGGAAGTTCTGAGGTTTGATAAAGTTTCGTCGACGCAATTCCCAGGGATCCACGCCCAGTTGCCGCGCCGCGCGGTCGAGGACACGCTCCAGCACATAGATTGCCTCGGGTCGGCCTGCGCCGCGATAGGCGTCGACCTGTGTGGTGTTGGTATAGAACCCCTCGACCCGCAGATAGGTGGTCTGAACGTCATAAACGCCCATCAGAACCTTGCTGAACAGATTGGTCTGAATGGCCTGCCCGAAATGACTGCTGTAAGCGCCCAGATTGACTTTGCTGTGCACCCGGTAGGCGGTGATGTTCAGGTCTTCGTCAAAGGCCAGTTCCGCAAGCGACGTCAGGTCGCGACCGTGGTGGTCCGACAGCATCGCCTCGGACCGGTCCGACATCCAATGCACCGGTTGGCCCAGCTTCATCGCAGCAACGGACACGCAGAAATATTCTGGGTACGGCATCACCTTCATGCCGAACCCGCCGCCGACATCCGGAGTGGTGACGCGAATGTCCTCTGGCTTTAGCTTCAGCTTTTGCGCCAATTGCCCGCGCATCGCCCAGACACCCTGCCCGCCATAGGAAAAGTGCAGTCGTCCATCGGCCCAACTAGCTTGACAGCCACGCGGTTCGATCGAGGTAATGATCACACGGTTGTCGGCGACGTTCAGCGCAACGGTATAGGTGGCGGACTGAAAGGCGGCCTCGGTCGCCGCTTCGTCGCCCAACCCCCAGTCGAATGCCCGGTTGTCGGGTACCTCAGCGTGCAGTGGCTCGCCGCCCACTTCAACGTCCAGCTTTGCGGGCAGATCATCGGTCTCCATCCAGATCAGCTCAACCGCGTCCCGCGCTTGCGCAAGTGTATCTGCAATCACGACGGCTACAGGCTCGCCAACGAACCGGACGCGATCCTTTGCCAGCATGTGTCGATCGGGCATCGCGGTTTGCGAACCATCGCGGTTCGGCACTGCAGCGGCATTCATGACGGTGTCGATACCGGTCGCCTCAAGATCGTCCAGTGTAAGAACAAGTCGCACGCCGTCCGCCTCTTTCGCGGCGTCCAGATCAAGCGCGGTTATCCGGCCATGAGCGACCGGGCTGCGGAAGAACGCTGCGAACAGGGCGTTTTTGGGTACCGCGTCGTCCATGTACCGCCCCTGCCCGGTCAGAAACCGTTGATCTTCGATCCGTTTGACGGGCTGGCTTCTTCCGAACTTTTCCATGCTGTGCTCCTGCCGCTGCGATACGGGGCGAGACTAGCCTGCGGCAGGGTGATGTCCATAGGGGCCTTCCCCTTCTTGCACGCATTCGCTATTGCAGGCGCTGACCCAAGATTGATGACGCAGGACGCACCCGATGGCGATGGAAAAGACATTCAACGCGGCCGAAGCCGAGGCCCGCATTTACGAGGCCTGGGAACAGGCCGGAGCCTTCAAGGCAGGCGCGAACAAATCGCGCGACGAAAGCTTTACCATCATGATCCCGCCACCGAACGTTACAGGCGCGCTTCACGTGGGTCATGCGTTCAACAACACCCTGCAAGACATCCTAACCCGCTGGCACCGCATGCGGGGTTTTGACACCCTGTGGCAGCCCGGTCAGGACCATGCGGGTATCGCCACCCAGATGCAGGTGGAAAAGATGCTGATGCTCACCCAACAGCCGGGTCGGCGCGAGCTTGGGCGTGAGAAATTCCTTGAGAAGGTCTGGGAATGGAAGGCCGAGTACGGCGGCACCATTATCGATCAGTTAAAGCGGCTGGGCTCGTCCTGTGACTGGTCGCGAAATGCCTTCACTATGGCTGGTGCGGCGGGTGATCCGCGCACGGGACACGAGAACTCGGCTAACTTCCACGATGCGGTGATCAAGGTCTTTGTCGATATGTACGAAAAAGGCCTGATCTATCGCGGCAAGCGACTGGTCAACTGGGACCCGCATTTCGAAACAGCGATCTCGGACCTTGAGGTCGAGAATATCGAAGTCGCGGGCCATATGTGGCACTTCAAATACCCGCTGGCCGGGGGCGAGACCTATACCTACGTCGAAAAGGACGAGGACGGGAACGTCGTGCTTGAGGAAGAGCGCGACTACATCTCGATCGCAACGACCCGCCCGGAAACCATGCTGGGTGATGGCGCGGTTGCGGTTCACCCCTCGGATGAGCGTTACGCGCCAATCATCGGCAAACTCTGCGAAATTCCGGTTGGTCCGAAAGAACATCGCCGTCAGATCCCGATCATCACCGATGATTATCCGGACCCAGAGTTCGGCTCGGGCGCGGTGAAGATCACCGGCGCGCATGACTTCAACGACAACATGGTCGCCAAGCGCGGCGGCATTCCGATGTACCGCCTGATGGACACCAAAGGCGCGATGCGGGCCGATGGCGCGCCCTACGCCGACGAGGCGGGCAAGGCACAGGAATATGCGCGTGGGCGGCAGTTCACCGAAAATGAGATCGACGCGATCAACCTGGTTCCCGACCACCTGCGCGGCCTCGACCGGTTCGAGGCGCGCGCGAAAGTGGTGGAAGAGATCAACGCCGATGGTCTGGCCGTAATGACTCGCGCGGATGATCCGGTTCTGGGCACCAAGCTGGGCGAAGATGACGACCCGGCAGCCCTTGTGCCGCTGGTCGAGAGCAAACCAATTATGCAGCCCTTCGGCGACCGTTCCAAAGTGGTGATTGAGCCGATGTTCACCGACCAGTGGTTCGTGGACGCCGAAAAGATCGTCGGCCCCGCGCTGGATGCGGTTAAGGACGGCACGGTCAAGATCATCCCCGAGTCGGGCGAGAAGACCTATTACCACTGGCTGGAAAACATCGAGCCCTGGTGCATCTCGCGCCAGCTGTGGTGGGGACATCAGATTCCGGTTTGGTATGGTCTCGATCTCTCGGCTGAGAACTTTAAGGACGACGAGAACGACGGTAACCTTGATCTGGTCGAGTTGGGCCGTTTGTTGAACGAAGGTGGCATGCTGCACCGTGGCAACGTAATGGAATGCGCAGCGAGCCTTGAGGCCGTTACTGAGAAGTTCCTCGACGACAACGCAAACATTCCAAGCCCGCTGAGCCACGCGACGGTCATCGAAGTCGCTGACAAGCACGAAGCGATCCATCAGTTCGCTGAGAGCCTAGCTCAGTACGCAGTTGATCAGGATCCAACCAAACTGGTCTACCCGGTCTGGCGTGATCCCGACGTCCTCGACACCTGGTTCTCCTCGGGCCTCTGGCCCATCGGCACGCTCGGCTGGCCTGAGCATACCGAGGAGTTGGAGCGCTACTTCCCCACAGATGTTCTGATCACCGGCGCGGATATTCTGTTCTTCTGGGTCGCCCGGATGATGATGATGCAATTGGCCGTGGTCGATCAGGTTCCGTTCCACACCGTCTACCTGCACCAGCTCGTTCGCGACGAGAAGGGCAAGAAGATGTCCAAGACCACTGGTAACGTCATCGACCCGCTTGAGATCGTGGACGAATTCGGTGCCGACGCGCTGCGGTTCACCAACGCCTCCATGGCGGCCATTGGTGGCGTGCTGAAGCTGTCGCGCGACCGCATCACCGGTTATCGCAACTTTGGCACTAAGCTGTGGAACGCCGTCCGCTTCGCCGAGATGAATGAGGTCTTCACCGACGCCGTGCCGCAACTCGATGTGGCCGACCTGAAACCCAAGGCAGCCGTGAACCGCTGGATCATCGGCGAAACCGCCCGTGTGCGGGAAGAGGTCGATGCGGCACTTGAAAGCTACCGCTTCAACGACGCCGCCAACGGGCTCTACGCGTTTGTCTGGGGCAAGGTCTGCGATTGGTATGTGGAACTGTCGAAGCCGTTGCTGCAAGGCGACAACGCCGAGGCACAGGCCGAAACCCGCGCGACTATGCGCTGGGTTTTGGACCAGTGCATGGTCCTGCTGCACCCGATCATGCCCTTCATCACCGAAGAGCTGTGGGGCCTGACGGGCGACCGCGCCAAGATGGTCGTCCACGCTGACTGGCCGACCTATGCCGCTGCCGATCTGATCGACGCCGATGCGGATCGTGAGATGAACTGGGTGATCTCGGTAATCGAAAACACCCGTTCCGCCCGAGCGCAAATGCGCGTGCCTGCTGGCCTCTACGTGCCGATGCTGGTGACCGAGATCGACGATCACGGCCAAGCCGCATGGGACCGCAACGAGGCGCTGATCAAGCGCCTGGCGCGGATCGACAGCCTGACTAAGGCCGATGAACTGCCCAAAGGCACCATCTCGATTGCCGCCCCCGGCGCGTCCTTTGGTCTGCCGCTGGCGGATATCATCGACATCGGTGCCGAAAAGGAACGGCTGGAGAAAGCCAAGGGCAAACTAGCCAAGGAACTGGGCGGCTTGCGCGGACGTCTGAACAACCCCAAATTCGTGGCCTCGGCTCCGGAAGAGGTGGTCGAGGAAGCCAAAGCCAACCTTGCCGCCCGCGAAGAGGAAGAAGCCAAGTTGAACGAGGCGCTGGCCCGGTTGGCCGAAATCGCCTGACCTTCGGCCTATCCCAGAACTTAACCAAGACCCCGCCGAGACGTCTTCGGCGGGGTTTTTCGTTCGTATGGCTGCTTTTGTCTTGTTCTCAGAGGCTTGTGATTGTTAGCAAGTTGTCCAGATAACTCTGAGGCTGCGATGGCACGCGCTTTCCCCCCAATGCAAACGATCTCGACCGGCCTTGTGGTCGCGGTCGTTGGTTTTTTCAGTTCCTTCCCGATTGTGCTTCAAGGGTTGGCCGCAATGGGCGCATCGGCGGCCGAGTCCGCGTCCGGCCTAATGATGGCCGCGGTTGCGATGGGGCTGGCTGCGATTGCCCTCAGCCTGTGGTTCAAGCAGCCGATTAGCGTGGCCTGGTCCACACCCGGGGCCGCCCTGCTTGCTGTTTCGGCCACTCCGCTGGCTGGGTTTTCGGACGCGGTCGGGGCGTTTCTGTGTGCTGGTGCGCTTACCGTTCTGGCCGGATTGTGGGGGCCGCTTGGACGGCTCGCAGCGGCCATCCCAACAACGCTTGCGCAGGCGATGCTGGGCGGGGTTCTGCTACCCTTGTGCATCATCCCCTTCCAGGCCGCAGTCGCTGTTCCGTGGCAGGCCCTACCGGTCATCCTGACGTGGTTCATCGCCGGGCGGGTCAATCGCCTGTTTGCGGTTCCGGCCGCTGTGATCGCGGCGGCTATTGTCGTCGTTCTGAACGCTGGCGACAGTTCGGTCATGCCGGAACACCTGGTGGCCGCGCCCGTTCTTAAGATGCCGACATTCTCGGTCGCCTCTGCAATTGGTATCGGCATCCCTTTGTTCATCGTCACGATGGCCACGCAAAACATCCCCGGTATCGCGGTGATGCGCAGCTTTGGCTACGCGCCTCGAGCCGGCAATCTGTTCTCGGCGGTCGGCGGGGCCAGCATTCTGTCCGCCCCCTTTGGTGCCCCCGCCACCTGCCTAGCAGCGATTACAGCCGCCATGTGCTCAAACGAAGACAGCCACCCAGACCCGAGCCAGCGCTATTGGTCAGCCGTAATGGCGGGCGTCTTCTACTGCCTGTTCGGCGTGTTTGCCGTTGCAATTACAGGCTTTGCCGCCCATGCGGACCCGTTGCTGATGGGCACACTGACCGGTATCGCCCTGATCGGTGTGTTGGCGAACGCCACACACGCCGCACTGGACGTACCCGCAGAGCGGGAAGCCGCCATCTTGACCTTCGCCATCACCGCCTCGGGCATCACGGTTTTTGGATTGGGTGCCGCCGTTTGGGGGTTGGCGGCGGGTGGTATCGCTTACGTGGTTGCAAACCGGCTCAGATGATCGCTTTTCCCGGCTGCGCTGGTCCAGTACACTCCGGCCATGTTGGGATCGTTTGGAAAACTTGTCGAACGTCAGATCAAAAAGGCGCAAGCCGAAGGTCAGCTGGACGGGTTGGAGGGCGAAGGTCAGCCTCTGCCTGATCGGTCGTCCGAAGCACAAACCGATCCGGCGCTTGCGGCAGGTCATCGCATCATGGCGCAGGCAGGTGTTTTGCCAGAAGAGTTCGACATCAAGAAGAAGCTGGATGCTGCGCGAAAAACCTATGCCTCTCAGACCGACCCGGAGGAGCGCAAGGCAACAATGGCGCAGATTGCCGAGCTTGAGATGCGCTATAACATGGCGCGCGATGCAAGACGGGCCTTTTTACGTTAGAACCTTGTCGTAAACATCTAATTCGGCACCGAAATCGGGCAATCTGATTTCGGGCTCGCGAGATCGTACGGGCGTAAATTTCATTTGAATTCCGGCTTGCGCCCCTGCATCTGTGCGGCAATGACCTCCATTTGCTCCGGCTTCCCAATCAACGCGACCTGTTCCGAGGATTCCTCGGTCAGAACTTCAGTGCGGGGTTGGGACTCGGCGACCTCGATCAGACGCTTTGCTGCCCGAATAGCCGATGGGCTTTGGCCCGCAATATCCTCGGCCAGAGCCAGCGCCTCGGTCAACGGATCATCCGAAAGCTTGGTGACCAACCCCCACTCTGCCGCCTGAGCAGCACCAATGGGACGCGCGGTGTAGGTCAACAGGCGCAGCACATCTGACCGAACGAGCTTTGGCAACAAGACCATTCCGCCCATATCCGGGATCAGGCCCCATTTCATCTCCATCACCGACAGCTTTGCCTCGGGGTGGGCAATGCGAATATCAGCGCCCAACGCCAGTTGCAGACCGCCCCCGTAAGCGACCCCCTGAATGGCGCAGATCACTGGTACCGGTACCCGACGCCAGGTCAGAGCGACCTCTTGCACTTCGTTGGCATCTTTGTGGCTGCGGGTCATCAACCACTCGGTCGGATCTGAATGCGCCATCTGGGCAAAACTGGCCATGTCGAGACCGGCACAAAAGCTTTTGCCTTCCCCCGACAAGACCACGGCCCGTGCGTCCGAGGCCGCAACCTCCTGCCCGGCGGAAATGATCGCCTGGATCATCGCGTCATCCAGCGCATTCATTTTATCGCCGCGGGTCAGTGTGACATGGGCGATGTGGTCTTTGTACTCGATGGAAACGCGTGACATTTTGGCCTCCCAACTCTGGCTAGGAGTACCATGCCCGGAAGACCCGCTCAGTTCCACCTATACGTTAGGGCAAATCCGATGCAGGCATGCGCCCGAACCATGGCGAGTCCAGCGTCATCACATAGAGCTGATCCCCGGCAATCTTTCCGCCGGTGGTAATACCCACACGACCACCGGGGTCCTGCAGGTTCTGCAAAATCGTCCCGTCACCGTCAAACTGAACAATCATCCCCCGATGGATCGGAGCCGGGCGCACCATCGGCCCCAACCGCCAGATCACTTTGCGCAGAAACGGATACGGCATCAGTGCCTCGCTGGGGACGCGCGGACTGGCGAAGGCCATCCAATAGGTGCCGTCGCCCTGCGCTTCGATATTGTCGGGATAGCCGGGCAAGTTATCCAGCAGAACCTCTTGCTGGCCCGCCTTGGAGCCCGTCAGCCACAGTTTGTGTACCCGCGCCTGCCCAGTCTCGGCGATCAGCAGGAAATCTTCGTCGGGCGACAAGGCCACGCCATTGGTATAGACGAACCCTTCGGCCAGTTTTTTGGTCGTACCATCGGGGGAATGGCGGGCGACATAGCCGGTGTCCGATTGCTCCCATATGGTCAGTACCGAGGTTGGCTTGGTCCCACCCATAGTCTCGGGATCAAATCGGTCAGACGAGTTCGAAAAATAGATCGTTCCGTCCTGCGCGACATCCAGCTGGTTTGCATAAATCACTGGTGCTCCGTCGATCTCGGCAACCACTGTTTCCAGCGTTCCGGGTCCGGTCCAACGCATCACGCCACGATAGCTGTCGGCAATATACAGCGCACCGTCCGGTCCGGCCTTCAGGCCCAGGGGTCGACCGCCCAGATCGTCAACCTTGACCGGTTCGGCCCCGTCTATCCGATAAAGCGCCCCCGACAACGATGTCGTATACACAGTTCCGTCCGGCATGATCGCAATGTCTTCGGGACCAATCTGACCGTCGGGCAATGAGATCAGCTCCAACCCGTCCAACGCGTTGTTTTCCGCAAATTCACCTGTAAAATCAGGAGCTTTGGGCGGGTTCCACATCACAGGTTGCACCGGGACCGGCCAGAATACCAGGTAGGCAAGTCCAACGATCAACAGACCCAAAACGATGCGCATGTACGCTCCTCCCTATCGTGTTGGTCACAGAGTGCGAAGCATCCCTATGCAACGCAAGCTTGCCTGTCTTGTGACCTTGCGTTTATCTGCCCCCATGACTGAGCCTCGCTATACCCCGCTTGCCCAATCCCTGCCTGCAACTGTGCCTTTTGTCGGCCCCGAAACACAGGAACGCCAGCGCGGCGCGCCATTTGTTGCGAGGCTGGGGGCGAATGAAAGCGTCTTTGGCCCGTCGCCTCGTGCCATTGCCGCAATGGCTGAAACGGCAATCTGGATGTATGGCGACCCCGAAAACTACGATCTGCGCGACGCTTTGGCGGATCATCATGGAGTTTCACCCGAAAACATTGTCGTGGGTGAAGGCATCGACGGGCTGTTGGGGTATCTGGTGCGCCTCATGGTTGGCCCCGGCGATGCGGTTGTCACTTCGGATGGGGCATATCCGACCTTCAATTACCACGTGGCCGGTTTCGGCGGCACGCTGCGCAAAGTGCCCTATCGCGACGATCACGAAGACCCTGTGGCGTTGTTTACCAAAGCCGCCGAAGCGGATGCCAAGCTGGTTTATCTGGCCAACCCCGATAACCCGATGGGCAGTTGGCATTCCGGTGCGGACATTGTGAGCGCGATGGATAACCTGCCAGATGGATGCCTGCTTGTGCTGGACGAGGCCTATGTGGAATGCGCGCCAGAAGGCACGGCCGCCCCAGTCGCCGCTGACGATCCCCGCGTGATCCGTATGCGGACGTTCTCCAAAGTTTACGGTATGGCGGGCGCGCGCGTGGGTTACGCCATTGCGGCACCCGGCCTGATCTCGGCTTTCAACAAAGTGCGCAACCACTTTGGCATGAACCGAGCGGCACAGGCTGGCGCTCTGGCCGCTTTGCAGGATTCTGATTGGCTGGACCACGTCCAGACGAAGATCACCGAGGCCCGCACGCAAATCAGTCGGATCGCACGCGAGAACGGATTGATCCCCCTGCCCTCGGCCACAAATTTCGTGGCCATTGATTGCGGGCGGGATGGAGCGTTTGCCAAGGCCGTTCTGGATGCGTTGGTCGCACAGGGTATCTTTGTGCGAATGCCGTTTGCTGCGCCACAAAACCGATGCATTCGTGTCAGCTGTGGTGAAACATCAGATCTTGAGGCTTTTGCGGCAGCTTTGCCGCGCGCGTTGGCCGCAGCCAAGGCGCAAGCTGGCTGACCGGTCAAAAGGGGGGCTGTCTGCCCCCCATCGCGCCAGAGGCGCGACTCCCCCCGAAGGTATTTTTGGCCAGATGAAGAAGCAGGTTGCGCCTTTAGGCCACCAGCGCCGCAGCCGCAGCTTCAAGCGCGCCTTGACCTCGGGGGATGTCCAGCGCCGCCATTGCCGTTTCAACGCCGCCCAACATTGCCATGACCATCTGCGCGTTGACATAGCCCATGTGACCAAGGCGGAAGCATCCGTCCCAATCCTCCATCCCCAGACCTATGCCGAGGGTCAGGCCCAGCTTATGCTCGGTGAATTCACGCAGGGGGGTGCCCCGCCCGTCTGTCAAACGCAGAGCGGTCACGGCATGGCTGCGATGCTTGCGATCAGCGACATTGATATGCAGTGCGCCGCCCTGCGCCCAGGTTTCACAGGCCGCCCAAATTGCGGTTGCCAGACGTTCGTGGCGTGCCCAAACCTGCTCCATCCCCTCGGCAAGGATCAGGTCTAGCGCCGCACGCAGGCCATAGAGGTGATGCGTCGGCGCAGTGCCGTTGAAATACTGATAGAACAGCTCGGGGTTCGCTCTTGGCTGCCAATCCCAATATTGGGACACGCGCGGCATCGCGGCACGTTTGGCCTGCGCCTTGTCGTTAAAAAAGACGAAACCCGTACCGGCAGGCGTCATTAGCCCCTTCTGGCAGGCCGTAACCATGACATCGACACCCCAGGCATCCATTTCAAACTGGTCACACCCCAAGGAGGCGATGCAATCCGCCATCAAAAGCGCCGGGTGACCCAGATCGTCCAAAACGGCGCGCAGCGCCGGAATGTCGTTGCGGATCGAGCTTGAGGTATCAACGTGAACAGCCAGAACCGCCTTGATCTGATGAGCCTTGTCCGCGCGCAAGGCTTCGGCAATCCGGTCCAGATCCCAGGCCGAGGACGAGCCGAAATCGATCAGGTCGACCTTGGCGCCGATCCCCGCGGCCATTTCGGCCCAACCATGGGTGAACCGCCCCGAGGCCGGAGCCAGCACGGTTTCGCCGGGCGCGATCACGTTGGACAGCGCGGCCTCCCACGTGCCGTGACCGTTGGCGATATAGATCGCCACGGTGTGATCGGTGCGCGCCACGCGGCACAAATCGCGGGTCAGCGCGGGCATCATCTCGATCAGCTCGCCGTCGTAGATGTTCGGAGACGGCCGGTGCATGGCCTGTAACACAGCGTCCGGCATCACCGAAGGTCCGGGAATCGCCAGATACGTGCGCCCTTGCGCCAAAGATATTGGGTCTGTCATGGGATCAACCTGTAAGAATTGACGCCCAAACTAGCGCAGCCTTTGGCGGCGTCAATCCATCAGCTTGGAGGCCGCGCGCGCAAGGTTTTCGATGCCCGCCCAATCGCCATCAATGACCATCTGTTTAGGCGCGACCCAGCTGCCACCCGAACACACCACATTGGACAAAGACAGGTAATCGCGTGCGTTTTCAGGCGACACGCCACCGGTCGGGCAGAACTTGATCTGCGGCAGAGGGGCTCCGATGGCCTTCAAAGCGGGCGCGCCACCCGAGGCTTCGGCAGGGAAGAATTTGAGCATGTCATAGCCCTTTTCCAGCAGGGCCATTGCCTCGCTTGCGGTCGCAGCACCAGGCAGAAGCGGCAGACCTTCAGCTTCACATGCCGCAATCAGTGCGTCTGTCGCGCCCGGAGACACACCAAACTGTGCGCCCGCCTCTTTGGCCGCCCTCACGTCTTCAGGCGTGACCAGCGTACCTGCACCGACGACGCCGCCCGAAACCGCTGACATGGCGCGGATCGCGTCCAGCGCTGCAGGGGTGCGCAAGGTGACCTCGAGCGCGGGCAGCCCGCCAGCGACAAGGGCTTCGGCCAACGGACGGGCCTGCGAGGCATCATCGACGACGAGGACTGGAACAATGGGGGCCAGAGCGCAGATTTCGCGCGTGCGCTGGGTTTTGGACATGGATTAAACTCCGAAAATACTGGCGCCGGTATCGGCGGATCCAACCGTTTGGCGGAAGGTGGAAAATAGGTCGCGCCCAACGCCATGTTGGTTGCCCGACAAATCGGCGACGGCTGGCGCGCGATCAAGAACGCCGGGGGTCAGGATCTCCAACTCGCCCTTCACCGCATCGACACGCAGGATGTCGCCATCCTGCAGGTAAGCGATCGCGCCACCGTCCAGCGCCTCGGGGCAGACATGGATGGCGGCGGGAACTTTGCCCGACGCGCCGGACATGCGGCCATCGGTGACCAGCGC
The DNA here is from genome assembly GCF_056539265.1 of Ruegeria sp. BC3. NCBI lineage: Bacteria > Pseudomonadati > Pseudomonadota > Alphaproteobacteria > Rhodobacterales > Roseobacteraceae > Ruegeria > Ruegeria sp. BC3. The sequence goes on along the minus strand of NZ_JBQFUP010000005.1, from coordinate 211,357 downwards.
CACCTTTTGCCCGCGCCCCTGAAGAATCGACAGGATAGGCGTCAACGAGTGCAACTCGGGCATGCCGTTCGCCTTAGGGCCCTGGAACCGCACGACGACGATGACGTCATCTGTGAACTCTCCGGCCTTGAAAGCGGCTTTGACATCATCCTGATCGTGGAACACACGGACCGAAGCCTCGACTACCTGATGTTCCGGCGCCACGGCTGAAACCTTCATCACGCCTGTACCCAAATTACCGGTCAGGCGCGACAAGCCGCCGGTGGGCTGGAACGGGTCTTTGGCCGAACGGACGATCTTTTCGTTCAGACTGTGGCCTGCGCCATCTTCCCAGATCAGATCCCCGTCCTTCAGCTTGGGTTCCTGCGTATAGCGGTGCAGGCCCTGCCCGGCGACGGTCAGCGTATCGGGATGCAACAAACCGTCTTCCAGCAGGGTGCCGATGCAGTACCCCAGCCCGCCTGCGGCGTGGAAATGGTTCACATCCGCCAAACCGTTTGGATAGACCCGCGCGACCAGTGGCACCACGGCAGAGATTTCCGAAAAGTCTTCCCAATCCAAGACGATACCGCCTGCGCGCGCCATGGCGATCAGGTGGATCAAAAGGTTGGTCGAACCGCCCGTTGCCATTAGACCCACGATACCGTTTACAAAGGCGCGTTCATCCAGGATCTGGCAGACCGGCGTGTAGTGGTTGCCCAGCGCGCTTAAAGACAACGCGCGGCGCGCGCCTTCCTCGGTCAGCGCATCGCGCAATGGCGTATTCGGGTTGACGAAGCTCGAGCCCGGCAGGTGCAAGCCCATGAACTCCATCAGCATCTGGTTGGTGTTCGCGGTGCCATAGAAGGTGCAAGTGCCCGGACCATGATAGGCGGCCATCTCGGCCTTCATCAAAGCGTCGCGGCCTACTTCGCCAGCGGCAAACTGTTGACGCACCTTGGCCTTTTCATCGTTCGGCAACCCGCTGGTCATAGGACCCGCAGGCAGGAACACCGCTGGCAGGTGGCCGAACGCCTGTGCGCCGATGATCAGACCGGGGACGATCTTATCGCAGACACCCAGAAATACGGCCGCATCATACGTGTTGTGGCTGAGCGCCACGCCCGTAGCCAAGGCGATCACATCGCGCGAAAACAGCGACAGTTCCATCCCCGCCTCACCCTGCGTGACACCGTCACACATGGCAGGCACACCGCCCGCGACCTGAGCAGTGCCGCCCGCAGCGCGGATCGCGTCGCGGATCAAAGCGGGATACCGCTCGAACGGCTGGTGGGCCGAGAGCATATCGTTGTAGGCGGTCACGATACCCAGATTGCCCGCCGTGCCTGTGGCCATGGCCTGTTGATCCTCACCCGCACCTGCATAGGCATGGGCCTGACCGCTGCAGGACAGATGCGCGCGCGCCGGACCTTTGGAACGGGCATGTTCCATCCGTTCCAGATGCGGGCCGCGCAGGTCGGCGCTGCGGTCGATGATGCGTTGAGTGACGTCGGTGATGACGGAATGAACCATGATTACCCTCCGATCTGACGCCAGCGGCGTCCATCGCGATGCATCAGCATCAGTGCTTCCTCGGGGCCGGAACTGCCCTGATCATACTTCGCCGGGCGATCACCCCGCTCTTCCCAGCCTTGAATGATGGGATCGACCCAGGCCCAGGCCGCTTCGGCCTCGTCCCCGCGCATGAACAATGTCTGATCGCCGCGGATGACGTCCATGACCAGACGTTCATAAGCATCCGGTGATTTGGCTTCGTCCCCCAGCGCCTCGGCAAAGCTCATATCCAGTGCCACGTCGGACAGGCGGAAACCGCCCTGCCCCGGCTCTTTGATCGTGGTGCGCAGGGTGATGCCTTCGTCCGGTTGCAAGCGGATCACCAGGACGTTGCCGCGCAGAGGTCCGACATTAGGAAAGATCGTGTGTGGCGGGTCACGGAAGAATACCGCAATCTCGGATTCACGCGCGCGCAAGCGCTTGCCCGTACGCAGGTAAAATGGCACCCCGGCCCAACGCCAATTGCCCAAATGAACCTTGAGAGCTATGTAACTTTCGGTACGGCTGGCAGGGTTTCCAACGTGATCCAGATACCCATCCCCGCCTTTCTCCGATCGGTACTGGCCGCGTGCGATGTCCGACGGGGCCACGGGCTCCAGCGCTTCAATCACCTTGACCTTTTCGTCACGAACAGAATTCGGCGAAAACTTAGACGGAGGTTCCATCGCGGTCAGACACAGCAGCTGCACAAGGTGGTTCTGCACCATGTCGCGCATAGCGCCGGACTGATCGTAGTACGCCCCGCGCCCTTCGACCCCGACCGTTTCAGCGACGGTGATCTGCACATGGTCGATATGGGTCGCGTTCCAGAGCGGCTCGAACAATGAGTTGGCAAAGCGCAGCGCCATCAGGTTCTGCACCGTTTCTTTGCCCAGATAGTGGTCGATCCGATAAATCTGATGCTCTTCAAAACAGGCCCGCAGACCAGCGTTCAACGCCTTGGCCGAGGCAAGGTCGTGGCCAAAGGGTTTTTCGACCACGATACGGCTGTCAGGCGTTGCCATTCCGTGATCGCTCAGCCGTTGTGCGATGCCCGAAAACAGGCTGGGGCCCACAGACAGATAAAAGGCGCGCACCACGTCCGGGCGTAGGACCTTGGCAAGTTCCTCCCAACCTGCGTCCCCCATCGCGTCCACGGGAACGTATTCCACGCGGCTTAGAAACTGGTCCAGAACATCCTTTTTGAAGGCCGGAGCAAATTCTTTCATCGACGCGCGGATAAGGTCGCGGAACCCATCGCTGTCCATATCGGACCTTGCTGTGCCGATGATCCGGGCGCTTTCGGGCATTTGGCCGACTTCGAACCGGTGATAGAGGCCCGGCAGGATTTTTCGCTGCGCCAGATCTCCGGTCGCGCCGAATAACACCAGATCGAACGGGTGTACCGGAATTACGCGTGAAACCATCCGTGGGCTCCTTTAGGTCTTGCTGGCATCACATGGGCACGGATCGCCAACGGATGCGGGCACTGTTATCGCTAACATTCACGCACTGAATAGGGAACCGCGTCTGGAAAATCAACCCAGATTCCGCAACCACTCCATCACTGATGGTCGCACCGATTGTTCGCCCCGGTGACGTGCGTCGGCGATGATCTTGCGCAAGGATAGCAAGTCGGCCCGCAGCAGCACGCTTTTGACCGGCCCGATAGATGCGGGCCGCATCGACAACGTTCGTATACCCATGGCAGCCAAACACAACGCCTCGACCGGACGTCCGGCATCCTCGCCACAAAAAGACAGAGGCGTGTTCGAGATGTTACAGCGTTCCACAATGCGCTCAATGAAGCTGAGGAAGCTGACATTCAGCGTGTCGTAGCGACGGCGCACCAGCTCATTCTCGCGGTCAGCGGCAAAGAAGAACTGCTTCAGATCGTTGCCCCCGATCGAGACGAAATCGACCTCGTCGAAGAACTTCTGTGGCGCAAAGGCGAGCGATGGGGTTTCCAGCATCGCGCCGACCTCGATTGACTCGGGCAGCACATGACCCAATCGCTTCTCACGCTCGATGGTCTTGTTGACTTCCCACTTGGCCTCTCGGAATTCGTCGGCCTGCGCGACAAAGGGGAACATCAGGGTCAAGGGGCGACCGTTTGCGGCTCGCATCAACGCTTGCAACTGCATCCGCATCACGCCGCGCTTGTCCAACCCGACCCGGATCGCACGCCAACCCAGAGCCGGGTTCGGCTCTTCGACATGTTTCATGTAGGGCAAGACTTTATCTGACCCGATATCCAGCGTGCGAAACACTACGCGCTTGTCGCCCGCAGCATCCATAACGCGCTGATATTGCGTCACAAGTTCGGAACGCTTGGGCATTTGGTTGCGAACCAGAAACTGCAGTTCAGTGCGGAACAAGCCCACGCCTTCGGCGCCGGAATTGCCGAGCGACGGGAGGTCCGCCATCAGGCCTGCGTTCATGACCAGATTGATCCGCTCACCGTCGCGAGTCACCGTTGGGGTATCGCGGATCGACGCATAACGCTCCTGCGCTTTCGCCTGCATCGCGATCTTGTCGCGGAATGCAGTGACGACGGTATCTTCAGGGCGCAGATGGACCGTGCCCTGATCGCCATCGACCAGAATATGGTCACCGTTCAACGCTTCGGTCGTGATGTGCCCGACATGGACGACCAGCGGAATTGCCAGCGCACGGGCCACAATAGTTGCGTGGCTGCCGACCGAACCTTCTTCGAGTACGATACCCTTCAGAGACCGACCATATTCCAGCAGGTCACCGGGTCCGATGTTGCGTGCAATCAGGATCGGATCGGGCGGCAGGTCGGCCCCATTGGTGGCCCCCTGCCCGGTCAGAATACGCAGCAACCGATTGCTGAGGTCATCCAGATCGGCCAGACGTTCGCGCAAGTAAGGGTCGGTCACCTGCCCCATGCGGGCGCGGGCTTGCGACTGTTCTTTCTCGACCGCCGCTTCGGCGCTAAGGCCAAGGGCAATGTCCTCTTCCATCCGGCGCATCCAGCCTTTGGAATTGGCAAACATCCGGTAGGCTTCCAGAACCTGAAGCTGCTCCTTGTCGCCGCCCTGCGAAATTTCAAGCATCTTGTCGACGCCTACACGCAGCTCATCCACAGCCTCGGTCAGGCGTTCGCGTTCACGGTGAGGGTCGTCGGCAATCGGGTTGGTGACCACAACACGCGGTTCGTGCAACCAGACATGCCCCTCGGCCGATCCCTCCTGCGCAGGGCCGCCGTTGAACTGTACCGATTGCTGGTGGCGTGGCGACAGGGCCGCGCCCTCGCCCACAAATGCGCCAAGCTCGGTCATTTCCGCCAGAACCATGGCGACCACTTCCAATGCATAGACCTCGTCGGCGGAGTATTCGCGCGCATCGCGGGACTGGACGACCAGAACGCCCAATTTCTCGCCCAGGCGCTGAATCGGAACACCCAGGAAGGACGAAAACCGCTCTTCGCCCGTTTCCGGCATATAGCGGAAGCCCTTGGTCGACGGCGCGTCTGCGGTGTTTACGATTTTGCCGAATTGGGCGACGCGACCCACAAGGCCCTCGCCCAGCCGCATCCGGGTTTTGTGCACCGCTTCGGGCGACAAGCCCTCGGTTGCGCACAGTTCCAGAGTCTCGGAATCCCGGAACAGGTATATCGAACAGACCTCGGCCCGGATGCTGTCAGCAATCAGGCTGGTGATCCGGTCAAGACGTTCCTGACCGGCAGCTTCGCTCGCCATCTCTTCGCGCAGCCGCCCCAGCAGCTTGCGGGATTCTGTTTCGGTGCCTTCTGCCATAGCCCAACCAGTTTATGGTGTCAGGCGAGACCTTTGGCTGAAATGCTCAGGCCGCCTTGTCCAGTTCAAAGGCATCATGCAGTGCCTGAACAGCAAGTTCCATGTATTTCCTGTCGACAAGGACGGAAATTTTAATCTCAGAGGTTGTAATGACCTTGATGTTGATCCCCTCATCCGAGAGTACCTTGAACATCTTGGCCGCAACACCGGACTGTGACCGCATCCCGATCCCTACAACCGAGACCTTGCAAACATCGGTATCTGCGACCAGCTCGGCATAGTTCAGCTCGCCCGCATCCTTGATCGCCAGCAGCGCTTTTTCAGCCCGCGCAACCTGATCGGTCGGGCATGAAAAGGTCATGTCCGTACGCCCCTCGTCCGAGATGTTCTGCACGATCATGTCCACGTTCACGCCTTCATCGCTGAGCGCGGTAAAGATGATCGAGGCGATACCCGGGCGGTCCGCCACGGAAACGACGGTCATTTTGGCCTCGTCACGGGAATAGGCCACACCGGCCACAACATTGGATTCCATGATATCCTCCTCGTCGCAGACCAGTGTACCGGCCTCGTCGGATTGTTCTTCGAAACTTGAGAGAACGCGCAGTTTCACCTTGTACCGCATCGCCAGTTCGACCGAACGTGTCTGCAGCACCTTGGCCCCCAACGAGGCCAGTTCGAGCATTTCCTCGAACGAAATTCTGTCCAGTTTACGCGCCTTTTCACAGATGCGCGGGTCGGTGGTATAGACGCCGTCCACATCCGTATAGATATCGCACCGCTCGGCATCGAAGGCCGCGGCAAAGGCCACAGCGGTCGTGTCCGAGCCACCCCGACCCAGGGTAGTGATGCGACCTTCGGGGCTGATGCCCTGGAAACCGGCAACGACGGCGACCCGCATTCCTTCACCGAATTTCTGGTTCAGGTTGTCGGTCGGGATTTCCTCGATCCGCGCCTGGCTATGGGCGCTGGTGGTTTTCAGCGGCACCTGCCAGCCTTGCCAGCTGCGCGCCGGGATATCCATTTCCTGCAGCGTCAGCGCCATCAGACCGGCGGTGACATTCTCGCCCGAGGACACGACGGCGTCGTATTCGCGCGCATCATACAGCGGCGATGTTTCGTCGACCCAGCCTACAAGCTCGTTCGTCTTGCCGGACATGGCCGAGACGATGACGATCACGTCATAGCCCTTGGCCACTTCGACACCGATGCGTTTCGCAGCGCGGCGGATACGGTCAAGGTTGGCAACCGATGTGCCGCCGAATTTCATCACGAGTAAGGGCATGGGGGCAGGTGTCTCCGCGCCTTGGATTTCTGATCCCGAGCGTCTTATGCGAGGGGGGCCGCAAGGGCAAGAGTTCAAAACCAGTCGGATGGCCGCACCTGACCGCTTTACAACCGAACCCTAGGCTGTCAGCCTGCCTACGAATACTATCCCAGAGGTACCCCATGTTCCGCGTCGCTGCAGCCCTTGTCCTTTTGTCCTCACCTGCCCTTGCGCAAGTGTCCACGCTGGCCGCAACTGATGGCAAGAATGCACTGGGAACCATCCCCTGCGCCAAAGCCGGCGCAGCGCTTAGCAGTTGTCACGCCGAATTGCGCCATCACGACGATGGCACCACGACCCTTGCGGTCGGTTTGGGCGGCGGCGAAGTGCGCAGCATCTATTTTACGGATGGTGTACCGAGCTCAAGCAGCTCTCCGGCCCGCATCAGCCATGAAACCCGCGGGGATTTGACGGTGATCTTCATCGATCCCGATGAGGTGTACGAGGTTCCAACCGCGGCATTAAAACGTCAGTAAGCGTGCGGTTGGCCGTCCCAGGTTTCAAAACACCCAGTTGTTTCAAGTGACAGCACGCCAAAGCGGTCGACCAGCCCGTCGGCCGCCTGATCAACGGTAATGTCGCCCTGCGCACCGCCCATGTCGGTCTGCACCCAACCCGGATGATAGATTCCCACGGCGACACCATCCCCGCGCAGGTCCGTCGCCAGATTGCGCCCCAAATTCAGTGCCGCCGCTTTGGACGCGCGGTAGATGTAACTGCCGCCCGGCGCCCGCGTATGCGAGGCCATCTGTGACGACAGGATCGCGATCTTGCCCTTTGCGGCCTGAAGGTTGGGCAACAAAGCCTGCACGGTCAGAAACACGCCGGTCACATTGGTGGCAAAGCTTTGGGCCCACATCTCGGCCGGATAACCGTCCATGCCATGACCCTTGTCTTGATACACACCGGCGTTGCAGATCAGTAAGTCCACCGGACGCCCCGCCAGCCCTTCGGCCATTGCGCCATGTTGCGCGGGATCCGTGACATCCAGAACGACCTGTGCGGTTCCGTCACGGGCCGTACCGGTCACATCATGGCCTTGCGCCCGGTAGCGAGCCGCCAAGGCTTGGCCAATCCCTCGGTTGGCGCCGGTAATAACGATATGCATGGGTCAGTTCGTTTTTCTGGTGGGCAGGAAAGGAAGCGGTGCGACCGGCACGCCATCTTCGATCAGGGCTTTCGCTTCGTCGGGCTTGGCCTCACCATAAATCGCGCGATCAGGCGCGTCGCCCAGATGAATCTTGCGCGCCTCTTTGGCAAAATCCTTGCCAACATAGTCCGAATTCTCTTCGACCTTGCGGCGTAGTTCGGCCAGGACTTTTTCGATATCAGGCGACGGAGTAGCAACCTCGACCGGCTTTTCCTCAGGCTGCGAAGGCTGAGCGTTGCGCGCTGGACGTACGCGCGGGGTCATGATGGCCTTTTCAACTTGCACGTCACCGCACACCGCGCATGTCACCATGCCCGCAGATGCAAGTTTGTCGTAAGCGGCGGCCGATTGAAACCAACTGTCAAATGTATGGCCGTTGCTGCATTTCAATGCGTATTGAATCATGGTCCGTCCAATTTTCGGTAGCCAAATAGATACCGACAGACATGGCAAGATCAAGCCCTTGGCAAGGCGAGTTAGTGCAGAATTGCACCCAGTTTCCGTAACAATTGGGATAGTTCCGGTGAATTAACCAAATCAGCCGCTTTTTTGGGCGACACCCACTTGCTTTTGCGTTGACCCTGTTCAGGAAAGCTTGCCGAGGTCGACGTCACATGGAGAGGAAACACATCCACCTGACACAAAACAGGCCTTTTTTCGGTTCGGTTTTTGATATGGGTGAAAAATCCCATCGGATCGGGCGCGCATGAGCCCCTGACCCCGGCTTCCTCCCACGCTTCCTGCGTGGCGGTCTGAGCGGCGGACCTACCTTCGCTCAACCAACCCTTGGGTATGATCCAGCGCTTGGATTTGCGGGTTGTGATGAGCAGAACCTCAAGCCGACCTTCTTTGACCCTATAGCACAGAGCCGCAGATTGTCGGGCAATTCCAAGGTGTCTACCCTTGGGCTGCAAGCGGGCTGAAAGCCTTGCATCAGTCACGCCAAACCGCCTTTCAAGTCTATTCCGCTCCTCGATGCCAACCTTTAGTGTTTTTGGCTATTTTGCGATTGGCTAAAGTCAGAATACTATATGAAGGGGAAATTTCCAAGAAATTCGAGCAGGATTAGAGACGCGCCGCCAACTTCCGCACCAGATCCTCATGCGGGATATCGGCATCAATCGCCAGTCGACGCAGGCCGAAATGTACCCGGGCCACTTGCTGATAATAGCGCGTGTACACATAGTTCGTACCACCTCCGGCAATCGCGCCAAGAACCGGAACCGATTGCGCTGCCAGCTTTTGGCCCAAGACAATCGACAAACGCGGTGCGACGGCGGCAATCAGCTTCTGCATGGCTGGGCCTGTCAAGGTCAGGCGAACCGAGAAAAAGCCCAGATCGGCCCCGTCGTCGTAGGACAGTGGCCCAGCTGCCGACAGAACCTGAACGCAATCGAACTTGACGCCCTCTTCGGACGGATCAAACCCTTCGCGGGATGCGGCCCCCTGGATCGCACGCAGCAGCATGGCGGTGGTTGCAGGCAATTCCATCAGGGCCGTCGAAACACCACCCATGCCGCCTGCCGCCCCCATCGCCGTCGCGACCGCAGTGTTGACCCAGGGCTTTTGATCCGGGACAGCGCGGCGCGACCCCTCAGCCGCATGCATTGCCAACCAAAGCGCTTGTTCAGTCGCCCCGGTCAACCCTTGCCGTATAGGTTCGGGAAGCTGCTCCAACAGCGATTCAGCCGAACCGCCCAAACTGTTCAACAGCTTTACGCCCGGACCTCCGGCAGACCGGTAGTATTTGGCCAGCCGATCCAGCTCGGCCTCGGCATCCAGTTTCTCGACAAGAAGCACGTCCTGCATAAAAGCCCTCCTGCGATTAAACATCGGGGCTGAAAGCTGCGGTTTCAATAGTTCAGCGCGTCCAGCGGGTCACCGCACCCCGAACGTTGGACCAGACACCGGGTGTCAATTCCACCCCCAAAACCCGGTCAGGGTTGGTCGGGGGCGGCATCTCTACTCCCGCAAGTCGAGTGAACCCAAACCGCGCATAGTAAGGCGCATCGCCGACCAGCATCACCCTGTGCCAACCCATTTCGCGGCCCGCCTCAAGCCCCTGATGGATCAGGAAACCGCCCAATCCTTCGCCCTGATGGGTCGGGTGAACAGCAACAGGCCCCAAAAGCAGCGCATCATGTTCACCGACGTGAACCGGCCAGAACCGGATCGCACCGGCCAGAATGCCCTGCCCATCGCGCGCGACCAGAGACAGTCCGGGCACAGGTGGAACATCATCACGCAAACGGTATGAGGACAGCGCTTCGCGACCGGGCGCAAAGCACAGGTCATAAAGAGCCTCGACCTCCCACCAGTCGTCGGGCTTTTCCGGCCTGATCTCGAACTGCTGCACTCCCGCCCTCTTTTCCTTGCTGGCATTCGCCCTAGCACTTCGGTACGCCTTGGGCAAACGCTTGGAGACCTTATGTTCTATCGCCCCGAAGACGGCCACGGCCTGCCGCACAACCCATTCAATGCAATTATCACGCCGCGGCCAATCGGCTGGATCTCATCCCGCGACGCCGATGGGATCAACAACCTGGCCCCCTATTCCTTCTTCAACGGCGTTGCCTATACGCCGCCACAAGTCATGTTTGCCTCAACCGGCACCAAACACGATCAGGACGGAACAAAGGACAGCCTGGCCAATATCGAGGCGACCGGCGTCTTCTGCGTCAACGTGGTGGCCCATGGGCATCGAGACGCAATGAACGCCAGCTCGGCTGGACTTCCCAAACATGTCGATGAATTTGGCCATGCGGGATTGACCCCGATCGAATGTGAAACCATCCCATGCGCGCGGATCGAAGGTGCACCGGCGGCCTTGGAATGTAAGCTGACGCGCATAGTTACCCTGCCAGGCGAGGCAAATCGGGTTGTTTTTGGAGAGGTCACCGGCGTGCATCTCCGGGACGACTGCATCATCGACGGTATGTTTGACGTCACAACGTTCCGACCGCTGGCGCGGCTTGGGTATCGGGACTACTCGGTGGTCACCGAGTTGTTCAGCCTTTCCAGACCGGATGATTGATGCCCCTACCTGACCCATCTCGCAGATACCCGGTCACGCTTCCCGACGGTGCCGAGCATCGTGGCACTGTTTTTCTGTCGCAAGCCATCGATCACCCAAGATTTGAGGCCGGCGCGTTCAGCTATGCTTCGGATTTCGACGCACCAGAGGATTGGGCCACCCGTCTGGCACCCTACCTATTCCCCTTTTCTCGGGAAAAGCTGGTGCTGGGAAAGTTCTGCCAGATCGCCCATGGCGTTCGGTTCATCACGTCCTCAGCCAATCATGCGATGAATGGGCTGACCAGCTTTCCGTTTCCGGTGTTCGACCCCGAGCGGATGACAGGCTACCAGCCGGATACGCGCGACACGCTTATCGGGCACGATGTCTGGATCGGCTATGGCGCAATGATCCTGCCCGGTGCGCAGATCGGATCCGGAGCAATCATCGGAGCCGGGTCCGTCGTTCGCGGCGAAGTACCGCCCTATGCGATCGTCACCGGAAACCCGGCCGAAGTGCGACGCTTTCGCTTCGGCGAGGACACCATCAACCGACTTCTTGCTTTGAGTTGGTGGGAATGGCCCGCCGAGGTGATCGCCGAAGCAGAAGGCGAGCTGCTGGCTGGAAACATCGAAGAACTGGAACGGATTGCTCCAAAATAAAAGGCGGCCAAATCGGCCACCTTTTATTCAGTGGCCGCCCAGAATACCGGTACGGACCGAGTAATCCACCGCCAGTTCGTAATCCGGGTCATCGTCGCTGTCGACCATCAGGTGACCGGCCTTGTTCAGCAGCTTGTGACAATCGCGGCTCAGGTGGCGCAGCATTACGCGTTTACCTGCGGCCTCATACTTGGCTGCGATGTTTTCAATTGCCTGCAAAGCCGATTGGTCCACAACGCGGCTTTCTGCAAAGTCCACGATCACCGTGTCCGGGTCGTTCGGAATATCGAACAGTTCGATAAACCCATCGGACGAGCCGAAGAAAAGCGGCCCTTGAATTTCATACACCTTGGCGCCCTCTTCCGTGGCCGAGTCACGCGTGACGGCGTGGATGCGTTTGGCGTTGTTCCAGGCATAGGCCAGAGCTGAGACGATCACGCCAACCACAACGGCGACCGCAAGGTCTTCCATCACGGTTACAACGGTTACCAGCACAATGACGAAGGCATCTGTCAGGGGTACCTTGCGCATGATCTTGAACGAGTTCCACGCGAAGGTGCCGATCACCACCATAAACATCACGCCGACCAGAGCGGCGAGCGGGATTTGTTCAATTAGGGGCGAGGCAAACAGGATGAAGATCAGCAGGAACAGCGCCGCCGCGATCCCCGCGATGCGGGTGCGACCGCCGGATTTCACGTTGATCATCGACTGACCGATCATCGCGCAACCGCCCATACCGCCGAAGAAGCCGGTGACAACGTTGGCCGCGCCTTGGGCGATACATTCCTGCGAAGCCCCTCCACGCTTGCCCGTAATCTCTCCGACAAGGTTCAGGGTCAGCAGCGATTCAATCAGACCGATGGCCGCGAGGATGACAGCATAGGGCAGGATGATCTCGAATGTTTCCCAGTTCAGCGGCACCATCGGGATATGGAATTGCGGCAGTCCGCCCTCGATCGAGGCCAGATCACCGACACGCGGCACGTCCAGCCCAAAGCCGATCACCAGAGCCGCAACGACGACGATCCCGGCCAAGGGCGCGGGAACGATGCGCGTGATACGAGGCATGATCCAGATCACCGCCATGGTCAGGGCAACAAGTCCCAGCATGGTGTACAGTTGCAGGCCCGACAGCCATTCTCCACCGCCTACGCCGTGACCAGTGTTCTCCATCGTGCCCGGGACCTTGAACTGACCCATCTGGGCCAGGAAAATCACGATCGCCAGACCATTCACAAAACCCAGCATCACAGGGTGCGGCACCAGACGTATAAACCTGCCCCAATGCATCGCGCCCGCAATGACCTGAAGGATGCCCATCAAGACCACAGTCGCGAACAGGTATTCCACGCCGTGCTCGGCCACCAGCGCCACCATCACAACGGCCAAAGCCCCAGTTGCACCCGAGATCATGCCCGGACGGCCGCCAATCAGCGCAGTGATCAGACCAACCAGAAACGCCGCATAAAGCCCAACCAACGGGTGAACACCGGCCACAAAAGCAAAAGCCACAGCTTCGGGAACCAGCGCTAGAGCAACGGTCAGACCCGACAACAGCTCGATCCGCAGGCGCGAGACCGTTAGCCCCTCATCCGGCATCCAGCGGAGATCGGGTTTGGCTATACGATTGGCAAAACTTGCCAGCATGGCTCGGGGCATAGGACGTCCTGTGGGTTTGTGCGCGCGAAAGGGGCCTTTTACCCATCCTATGCGGCATGAGATACCGCGCTCAGCGGGACCCTGATATGCACCCCGCGCATAGCTGCCTTAAGAATTACACAAACCCTTGAAGCCACTTGCCAAACCATCAACCGCCACGCAGAACTCTGAAAACAGTTTTTCACGCGGAGAGCAGCCATGACCCAAACCAAACTCGCTATCATCGGCGGATCCGGCATTTATGACATCGACGGGCTGGAGAATGCGGAATGGGTCACCGTTGAAACGCCATGGGGCGAACCCTCGGACGAGATCCTGACCGGGTCGCTGAACGGGGTCGAGATGGCTTTTCTGCCCCGGCACGGGCGCGGTCACGTACATTCTCCGACCGAGGTGCCCTACCGCGCCAATATTGACGCGCTGAAACGGCTGGGTGTGACGGACGTGATCTCGGTCTCGGCCTGTGGATCGTTCCGGGAACACATGGCTCCGGGCGATTTCGTGATCGTCGATCAGTTCATCGACCGGACTTTTGCGCGCGACAAAAGCTTTTTCGGCACCGGCTGCGTCGCCCATGTCAGCGTCGCGCACCCCACTTGCCTGCGTCTGTCGGACGCGTGCGAGACTGCTGGCAAGGCGGCTGGGATCAACATCCACCGTGGTGGGACTTATCTGGCAATGGAAGGCCCTCTTTTCTCGACCCTGGCGGAATCCAAAATGTACCGCGAGCAGTGGGGCTGTGATGTGGTGGGCATGACCAATATGCCCGAGGCCAAACTCGCCCGCGAGGCCGAGCTTTGCTATGCCTCGGTCGCGATGGTCACCGACTACGACAGCTGGCATCCGGACCATGGCGAGGTTGATGTGACCGCCATTATCGCGACGCTGACCGGAAATGCCGACAAAGGCCGTGCTCTGGTCAAGGGTCTGCCTGATTTACTGGGGGCCGAGCGCGCGCCCTGCCCTCATGGCTGCGACAGAGCGTTGGAATATGCCATCCTGACAGCGCCGGATAAGCGCGACCCGGCCTTGCTGGCCAAGCTGGATGCGGTTGCCGGTCGGGTTCTCTGATTAGCGCACTCAGTTCGCGGGTAAGGCTTGTTGCACCTGATCCCACAGTCCGTGTGACCACAGGTCATTGTGAGTGCCATCCGGGATGACGTGGATTTCCGCCGTGTCCCCTGCCATTGCAGCCAGAGCTTCACCATGATGCAGCGGGACCGTTTCGTCTTCGGTCCCGTGGAAGATCAGCGTGGGAACCGTAATGCCTTCGATCAAGTCACGTGTCGCGAATTGATCCCGCATCAGAGCATGCACCGGCAACCAGGGGTACCTTTCCGCTGCAACGTCGACCGTTGCAGTGAACGGAGCCTCTAGCACCAGTAATTGCGCATTCGGACGTTGTTCCGCCACAGCGGCCGCCACGGCGGTTCCAAGGCTTTGACCATGCAGCACAACCGGCACGCCGTCGCTGTTCAAGTGGTCATACAATTGAACGCCATCCGAGATCAGCGCAAATTCGGACGGCTCGCCCTCGCTGCCCGGATAACCGCGATAGCTGGGGGCCAGCAAGCCGAAGCCACTGTTCAGGATCTCTCTCATCCGGTCGGCCCGGTCGCCCAGATTCCCCGTTTGACCGTGAAAAAACAGAACTGTTGGCGCACCCTCGGTCGCGGGCGGGGCAGACCAGGCAGTCAGTGTGGTACCATCGGACATCGTCAGCGAAACGGTCTCGACATCGGCCAGACCAACCATGTTGGGCGCGGGCAGCTCACCTTCTGGTTTGAACAGCAACGATTGCTGGTTCACATACATATAGCCGACGATGCCCGCGTAGATCACCGCGAGCAGTGGCACCATCAGGATAAGCGCACCCTTGACACGAACGCCAAGCGACGGGCCTGTATCCGGTGCGGCACCTGCATTTGTGTGATCAGTCTGAACCATCGGCTTCTCCGTGAAACATGGCCCAAGTTTGGGGACGGACTGTCCCGTTTCAAGCCACACGTTCCAGAGTTAATCCAATCTTTATACTTGTTGCCCCATTGCACAGCTCGTTTTCTTTTTTCCAAGCCATCTTGAAACGAGGCGCTCTGCCCACCGATCTGTTGCCCAAGCAATGCCCACCAAGCCACTGGCAAACCAAAGGAATAACATGCAAAGACTTGCCGCTTTGGACGCAGCCCGCTTTCTGGCGTTCTGCGGAATGGTTCTGGTGAACTTTCGCATCGCAGCCCAAGTTGAACCCGGTCACGATTGGGCCTCGGTCGTGATCGGCTCGCTGGAAGGACGCGCGGCGGCCCTGTTCGTCGTTCTGGCCGGTATCGGAGTGGGGCTGTCGACCGTTACAACCTCGGATCTGCTACGGCGCGCAGCGTTCCTGTTTGTTTTGGGCTTGATCAACATGACGGTGTTCGACGCCGACATTCTGCACTTCTACGCCCTATACTTCGTCGTTGGCGCGATGTTTTTGACAGCCTCCACCGGCGTGCTGTGGCTGGGGGCCGCCGGGGTGGTCACACTGGCAATCGGTGCCACCATGATCTTCAACTACGACCTTGGTTGGGATTGGGACACGCTGACCTACACCGATCTATGGACCCTTCCCGGCTTTTTGCGGAACCTGTTTTTCAACGGCTGGCACCCGGTTCTGCCTTGGGCTGCCTTCCTGCTGATCGGCATGGCCATCGGTCGGTCCGAGCTCCACACACTATGCATCCAGCACCGGCTGATCATGTGGGGTTTCGGAGCCGCCGTGTTTGCGCTGTTTCCACAAATTTTGGCGACAGACCCCGATCTGGCGACCTATCTGGGCACCGAGGCCATCCCTCCGGGGCCGTTCTATATCGTTGCAGGCACTGGTTCGGCATGTGTCGTGATCGGGCTGCTCCTGAAACTCTGGCCAAAGATCGAGAGACTGGGAATCGGCCCAGCCCTGACCGCGCCGGGACGGCAGAGCCTGACCTTGTATATGGCGCATATCCTGATTGGCATGGGCATTCTGGAAGAAGCCGGGTTGCTGGACGGATCTCTCAGCGCGCCGCAGGTTTTTGCCTGTGTGTTGGCCTTCTGCGTTTTGTCATCCATCTTTGCCTTGCTTTGGTCGCGAAAATTCAAACGCGGTCCGCTTGAGGCGCTGATGCGGTTTGTCACTCAGCCACGAGGGGCTTGACCTTCGGCTCCGGCCAAGGCTTGCTGCGGAAAATGCAAAGATAGGATTTCTAATGTCCCTGGACCTTTGGCTTGCCTTTGTTGCTGCCTCCACAGCCTTGCTGCTGATCCCCGGGCCGACCGTTTTGCTGGTGCTCAGCTATGCCTTGTCCAAGGGGCGGAGTGTTGCGGTGGCCTCGGCGACGGGTGTGGCCGTTGGCGATCTGGTGGCGATGACCGCCTCGCTTTTGGGGTTGGGAGCCTTGGTTTTGGCATCGGCCACATTGTTCACTGCACTTAAATGGGTTGGGGCTGCATATCTGATCTGGTTGGGGATCAAACTGCTGCGCAGCGCACCGTCGAGCGGCTTGGAGACAGTCGATACTGGACGTGATGTCACGGCGCAAAGCGTCTTTGGGCATGCCGCCGCCGTGACCGCGTTGAACCCAAAATCCATCGCCTTCTTCATCGCATTTGTTCCGCAGTTCCTGCGTCCGGCTGACCCTTTGGGGCCGCAGTTTGTGATCCTGATCGCCACTTTCGTCGGTTTGGCATGGCTGAACGCGCTGGCCTATGCACTGTTGGCCGACAGGCTGCGTCGCATGATCGGCCGTGCAGGTGTCATCACCGCGATGACCCGGTTCGGAGGGCTGACACTGATTGGAATGGGTATGGCCACAGCGGTTTTACGCCGCCCGGCCTGACGCTTATTCTTCGGCGTGTTCCTTCATGAACCCGCGAATGAACCGCCGGATTTCCCGCGCGGCTGAAGTGTCAAGTTCCTTGCACAGCTCGACAAAAGCGTCCCGTTCATCCTTGTCCAGGCGCAAGACCAACTGACTGTTTTTCTTGGTCGAGCCCTTGCCGTCTTTCTTGCCCACGCGTTCTATCCCTACCAAACCTTGATTCTTTTTGCGATGCATTGTATATACATCGCATAGAAGTTGTAGTTATCGAGCAAGTAACAATAAAAAAGGATTATGGCAATGAACCTTCATGTGGCTCAGGCATTTCTTTTGCGAGATCAGCGCAATTGGCGCAAACCGCACCTGTCGTGGTTACCCGCCGCGCTGTACCGTTACTATGGACTGCCCAAGGCAACGCCGGAACACCGCAAGTAAACCTGACGGTAATCTTTTCTTGCATGACTGACCCCAATGGGCCAAACAGCCCAGCGTGTTTTGACGCCAGAGGGGTTGGCCATGTCCAGAAACAAGTCGGTCAAGGATTACATTCGGACCATCGTTGATTTCCCGCACGAAGGGATCATGTTCCGGGATGTCACCACCCTGTTTGCTGACCCGCGTGGTTTCCGCATGGCCATCGACCAGATGCTGCACCCTTATGCGGGTGAACGCATCGACAAAGTCGTCGGGCTTGAGGCGCGCGGTTTCATCCTTGGCGGCGCCATCGCACACCAGCTGAGCGTCGGCTTTGTCCCGATCCGCAAAAAGGGCAAGCTCCCCGGCACCACCATCAGTCAGGACTATAAACTGGAATACGGCGAAGCCATCGTCGAGATTCACGACGACGCTATCCAACCGGGCGAGAAGATCCTTGTTGTTGACGATCTTCTGGCCACCGGCGGCACTGCGGCGGCGGGCATCAAACTGATCGAACGTCTGGGCGGCGAGATTGTCTCGTGCTCTTTCATCATCGACCTGCCGGAACTGGGCGGACGCAAAGTGCTTGAAGAAATGGGCATGGACGTTCTCGTCCTGTGCGAATTCGAAGGGCTGTAAGACTCCGCGCAATCACAAAAACGTGAGTGGAAATTCGGAGCCGTGCAGGCTTAGCCCGGATCGCATCCCGTTCAACCCAAACTTATCGACACATTCAGTGATCTCTTTTTGAGAGCGGCGCGTACCCCCGTTGATGCCACCAAGGGCATACCAACAAGGGAATACAGACCATGTTTCGCAAACTCGCAATCGCCGGTGTCGCAAGCCTTTTCGTGGGAACTGCCGCTTACGCTGACGGTCACTCCAAGGATATCGTCGACACAGCAGTCGGCGCTGGAAGCTTTGAAACCCTCGTCGCAGCTGTCCAAGCCGCCGAGTTGGTAGACACGCTGAAAGGCGAAGGCCCATTCACCGTCTTTGCACCTACGGATGAAGCATTTGCAGCACTGCCCGAAGGCACGGTTGAAACGCTGCTGAAACCCGAGAACAAAGACCAACTTGTCGCGGTCCTGACCTATCATGTGGTGCCCGGCAAAGTGATGTCCGGCGATCTGTCTGACGACATGAAAGCCGCGACCGTTCAGGGCGGCGAGATTACGATCGATCTGGATAACGGTGTCATGATCAACGACGCGAATGTAGTTCAGGCTGATATCGAGACGTCGAATGGCGTGATCCATGTCATCGACAAGGTGATCCTGCCTGAATCGTAACTTCTGCGGGCGGCCCGTGCCACACGGGCCGCTCTTACGCCTTCAGAACTGCCCCGGGGTTCATGATACCCTTGGGATCAAGGGCCGATTTTATCGCACGCATTGCCGACAGTTTGACCGGGTCTCCGTATCGCTCCAGATCATCGGTCTTTAGACGACCAATTCCGTGTTCGGCACTGACAGACCCCGAAAATTCATCGACCAAGTCATGAACAGCGCGTTTGATCGGCCCGCGTTGTGCATCGTATTCAGATCGGTCGTGCCCCGCAGGTGGGAAGACGTTGTAGTGCAGATTGCCGTCGCCCAAATGCCCGAAACAGTTGATCCGGAACGGCCCCAAGGCGCCAATGGCATCGGACCCGCGCTGAATAAACTCGGGAATCCGCGAGATCGGCACCGAGATATCGTGACTGGATACCGACCCGATCAACCGGTTGGCCTCGGGGATTTGTTCACGCACGGCCCATAGTTCCGAACGCTGTGCTTCGCTTTGCGCAACCACCGCATCGCTTACCAAATCGCGATGCTCTGCCGCTTCGTACAAAGCCATCAGAGCTTCCGACGGTGATATTCCGCCAGACAGCCCCAACTCGATCAACACCATCCATTCAGGTTGCGTGGCAAAGGGTTGGCGGATATCCGGCAGCACCTCAGACAGGAACTGCAGACCCTGTTTGTGGATCAGCTCAAAGGTACTGACGCCCTCTCCCACCTGATCGCGCGCCAATGCGAGCAGATCAATCGCAGCTTCCGGCGATTCCACTTGAAACATGGCCGTCCCCACACCTTGAGGGCGTGGAAACAGCTTCAGGGACGCCGCTGTGATAATGCCCAACGTCCCCTCTGCCCCTATCAGCAGGTTTCGCAGGTCGTAACCGGTATTGTCTTTGCGCAATCGGCTTAGGCCGTGCCAGATTTCACCATTCGGCAGAACCGCCTCAAGCCCAAGGCACAGGTCACGTGCATTACCATATCGCAGAACATTGACGCCACCAGCATTGGTCGCAAGGTTGCCACCGATCCGGCATGATCCCTGCGCCGCAAGCGCCAGCGGGAACACCCGTTCCGCCTCTTCTGCAGCGGCCTGCACATCCGCCAAAATCGCACCGGCCTCAGCAATCAAAATGTTCTCAGCCGGATAGACTGCACGGATGGCCGCCATCCGTTCCAACGAAATCAGCAAGGGTGCCGGGCCTTCGCCCATTACCTGCCCACCCACAAGACCGGTGCCGCCGCCGTATGGCACAACCGGGACCGAAGCGTCGCAGGCCAAGCGCACCAAGGTTGAAACCTCTTGCGCCGTCCGAGGCAAGGCTAGAACTCCCACCTGGCCCGCAAACCTGCGGCGCGGCTCTTCCAAGTATCGAGGGTCAATGGGTCGCAACACCTCTTCGCCTAAAACAGCGCGAATTGACCGGGCGAATGTGTCGTCAGCAGGGTTTAGTGTCATGCCCTTTCCTTGCCCAAGTAC
This sequence comes from Ruegeria sp. BC3, assembly GCF_056539265.1. Classification (NCBI taxonomy): domain Bacteria; kingdom Pseudomonadati; phylum Pseudomonadota; class Alphaproteobacteria; order Rhodobacterales; family Roseobacteraceae; genus Ruegeria; species Ruegeria sp. BC3. The sequence continues at coordinate 191,212 of NZ_JBQFUP010000005.1, read as the reverse complement.
CACGCCTCGGCAAGCCCTATTCCAGGTCAATCAGGTATTGAGGCTCCAATACCACGACCGTCGGTCGATCCGGCAAATTGCGCAGGGACACCGTGATCTCGGACACGCCTTTTCGCTCGACCGGAAAATCATTGCGGATATCGACCAGGAACCGATCCAAAGAAAACCCCGAGAACCAGTGCATTGGAATAATAACCGAGCTTTTTAGGCGTTTTAGCACGGTGATCATGTCAGGCAGCGGCATGGTCGTTCCGCCATCCACAGCCGCCATGACCACGTCCAGCCGACCCAGCGCAGCGAACTGCTCATCCGAAGGCACGTGATGCAGATGTCCCAGATGACCGATGCACAGCCCCTCGACCTCGAACACAAAGATCGAGTTTCCCCTCTCCTCATACCCGCCATAGGAGGACCGGATATCCGTCGACACATTGCGCACCAACATCTCACCCAGATCCAAGTAGTGTTCGATCCCCTGCCCGAACTCTCCCCAACCTGGCAACACATGCGGAATGGCCGGGTCCGGGTTAGCCGTCCAGTGGGTGCTGTGGGCATGGTTCATAGTCACCACATCCGGGATCAGATCGGCGCTCCCGATAAATCCGGTAAAGTCCGTGACAGCGTTCAACCCGCCTTGGGTCTGAATCAGAAAAGAGGCATGGGCAATATAACTGATCCTGACCGAGAACTCAGGCACCGGGTCCTGCCAAGCGGCTTTGTGAATGTACTCAATACCCGGTGCAGCGTCCGCGATAGCGATGCAATGGCTCGGCCGACGCTCCTGCGCCACAGCACCACCCGCAATCATCATCAGCCCGACAAGAATCCACCGCATGGCTCAATACTAGCGCAAGCGCTCGCCAAGTCATGCACCTTGTTAATCTGGCCAAAAATACCTCGGGGGAGTCGCGGCTTGCTGCGGCGGGGGCAGAGCCCCCTAGCCCGCATCCGTCTTGCCGCGCCGGTCCGAGCGAAGCGAGGCATACAGCACATGCGTCCGCCAGCGCCCGTTGATCTGAAGATAGGATTGCGCCACGCCTTCGTATTTGAAGCCCGAACTCTCCAATAAACCGCGCGAAGGCTTGTTTTCGGGCAAACACGCGGCCTCGATCCGGCTCAGGTCAAGTCGGGTAAAGGCGTGATGTACAACCGTGCCTATGGCCTCGCGCATGTAACCCTGCCGTGCAAAGGCCTGTCCGGTCCAATACCCCAGCGTTCCCGCCTGTGCCGGGCCTCGGCGCACATTGTCCAGCGTAATGGCACCGACCAGCACATCATCCGCCCGGCGAAACAAGAACAGCGGGATCGCAGTGCCGCTGGCCACGGATCGCTGCGCCCAATAGACCCGGTTTGTAAAGGATTTGCGGCTCAGGTGATCCTTGGCCCAGATCGGCTCCCAAGGGGTGAGGTATTCCTTGGACGCGCGCCGCAGCGCCGCCCAGTCATTGAAATCGGAATGCACAGGCGGGCGCAAGCTCAGGCGCTCGGTCTCGAGTTTCAGCTTGCGTCTGCCCAGTAGCATCACGCTGCACGCCTCTCCTGCAGATCAGCCAACGATGGCGCGCCTGAGACCGGACCATACAGCGCCAAGGCAGCGGGGGCCTTTACCGCCATGTTCTCGGCAAAGGCACGTACGTCCTTGGTGCTGACCGCGTCGATCTTGGCCACCGTATCCTCGAGCGATGGCACCCGGCCCCAGATCTGCACCAGCCGCGCCAGACGCTCGGCGCGGTTCGACGGGCTTTCCAGCCCCATCAACATCCCCGCCTTCATCTGCGCACGGGCACGGGCGACCTCTTCCGGGCTCATATCTTCGGCGGCGCGCTTCATCTCATCGATGGTGATCGTAGCCAACTCAGCGACCTGATCTGCCGATGTACCGGCGTAGATCGTGGTCGTCCCGGTGTCGGCATAAGCCCCGGTCTGTGCAAAAATCGTATAGCAAAGCCCGCGCGTTTCGCGCACCTCCTGAAACAGGCGCGAGGACATGCCGCCGCCCAGAGCGGTCGAGTAAATCTGGGCAGTATAGATCGCGTCATCGCGATAGCCGGGGCTTTCCAGCGCCAGTGCAAAATGGGCCTGCTCCAGCTCTTTCTCCTGCCGCGCTTCGCCGCCCGTAAAGCGTGCCGCTTCGGCAATCAGCCCTTTACGCGGCTGCAGATGGCCAAACATCTCTTCAGCCATCTTCATCAGCGCGTCGTGATCGACGGCACCGGCAGCAGACAGGATCATCTGATCGGGTCCATAGTGCTCTGCCACAAAACCCGAGAGATCCTCGCGCGAAAAGGCACTGACCCGCTCGGACGGGCCCAAAATGGTGCGGCCCAAAGGTTGATCGTGGTAGCTCTGCTCCTGCAGCCAGTCGAAAATCACATCGTCTGGCGTGTCATAGGCTTGACCGATCTCTTGCAGGATCACGCCCCGTTCGACTTCGATCTCGCGAGGGTCAAACACAGGGTTCAGGACGATGTCCCCGATCACGTCCATCGCCAGCGCGACGTCATCCTTGAGAACACGCGCGTAATAAGCCGTCACCTCGCGCGAGGTATAGGCATTGATGTATCCGCCCACATCCTCAATCGCCTCGGCGATTTGCAGCGCAGAGCGCCGTTCAGTTCCCTTAAACGCCATATGCTCAAGGAAATGCGCGATACCGTTCTGTTCGATCCGCTCATGCCGCCCGCCGGCGGTCACCCAGATGCCGATGGCCGCTGATTGCAGCCCCGGCATATGTTCACTGACGATACGAAACCCGTTCTTCAGTTGGTCTTGTCTGACAGTCACTCAGCAATATGCCTTTTGATATGTTCCTCAAGGGCGCCCAGGTCGTTGGCAATGCGGGTCACCCGTTCCGGACGTTCATACAGATCAGACATGCGGGATGGAAGAGGCGGATGTTCACCGCTTGCCTTCTCGACCGCCGCCGGGAACTTCGCAGGATGCGCGGTGGCCAGAGTGATCATTGGAACATAGGCATTGCGATGTTCTTCGCCGACCTTGATGCCGATGGCGGTGTGCGGGCAAACCAGTTCGGCGCTATGTGCCAGAGTGTGTTTGATCGTCTCCAGCGTCTCGTCTTCGGATACGCGGCCTGAGTCAAAGCTTTCGCGCAGCGCTTCCATCGCGCCCTGGCTGACGTTGAAACCACCGGTCTTGAGCTCATCCATCAACTGCGCCACTGCTGCGCCGTCCTCGCCATAGGCATAGTACAGCGCGCGCTCAAAGTTCGAGCTGACCTGAATATCCATCGACGGACTGATCGAAGGGATCGTATCGCCCTTGAAATACCCCTCGCCCGTCAAGCAGCGGTGCAGGATGTCGTTCTGGTTGGTTGCCACCACCAGACGGTCGATGGGCAGGCCCATACGCTTGGCCAGATAGCCTGCAAAAATGTCACCAAAGTTGCCGGTGGGCACGGTAAAGCTGACCTTGCGATGCGGCGCGCCAAGGCTGACAGCCGCCGAGAAGTAATACACGATCTGCGCCAGAACTCGCGCAAAGTTGATGGAGTTCACACCGGCCAGCTTCACACCATCACGGAAGTCGAAATCGTTGAACATATCCTTCAGCGCGGCCTGACAATCGTCGAAATCTCCATCCACGGCCAGCGCATGCACGTTGCTATCCGCAGGCGTCGTCATCTGGCGGCGCTGCACCTCGGAGACACGGCCATGCGGGAACAGGATAAACACGTCCACCGCGTCCAGCCCCCGAAACGCCTCAATCGCCGCCGACCCAGTGTCGCCGCTGGTCGCGCCGACGATGGTCACGCGGTCCCCGCGTCGTTTCAAGGCCACCTGGAACAGCTGACCAATCAGCTGCATCGCAAAGTCTTTGAACGCCAGCGTCGGGCCGTGGAACAGCTCCAGCAGGAAGTGGTTCTCGTTCAATTGCTTCAACGGCGCACGGGCGTCATGGCCAAAGCCCTCGTACGCGCGGGCGATGATCTGTTTGAACTCGTCCTCTGCGAATGAGCCGCTGACATAGGGCCACATCACGCGGAATGCGATTTCCTCGTACGGCTGGCCAGCCAAAGCCGCGATTTCATCCTGCGACATCACTGGGATTTCAGCGGGCAGATACAGACCGCCGTCCCGAGCCAGCCCGGTCAGCATCGCCTCTTCAAAACTCAGTTCGGGCGCCTGCCCACGGGTCGAGATGTATTTCATGTCGCGTCACTCTCAGAAGGGGCACGGCTGCGCCACAGGAAGTATCCGGTCATCGCGGCCCAGACCAGGGCCAGACCAAACCAGGTGATTGCATATTGCAGGTGATCATTCGGAATGCCCGCCGTGTCGACCGGCAAAGGGGTGATGCCCGGATCGGTCTGCGACCGCGCGATCAGCAACACCGGCTCGGCCCCCAAGGCAGCGGCCAGGTTCGGAACGTCGCGGGCAAACCAGATATTGTCGTCGATGTCCGGCTCGGGCGTATAGCTGTCGATCTCATCCGGCCAATGCAGGTTTCCAATCACCTCCATCGGACCGTATAGGCGCTCATCCTGCTTGGCCGTCACGGGGACAAAGCCGCGGTCCACCAGGATCGTCCGATCCTCAGTGCTGAAAGACTGAATGATGCGGTACCCTGCCCCGACCTGCTTGACCGAGACCAGAACGTGAATCTCGCCCGGCTCCATATCGCCGGTGATCGTGACCGGCAGGTACTTGTCGGCATCCGGTGAGATCGTATCTGGCAAACCAACCGGCTCCGCAGAAATCCTGCTTTCAATTTCAGCCAGCACACCCTGCTTCCATGCCAGACGCTGCATCTGCCAGACACCCAGCGACACAAGGATCGCCAGACCGGCAACACCAAAAATCAGCAGGAATAAGATGCGGCGCATTTCAGGACCAAGTTGCGTTGTTCGATAGCTTTGACAGAGCCGGCGTCTTGTTAAGGGCTGCAGCTGCCGAAAGGCAACCACGCAATTGTATGGGGCGCAATATTGCGCCCCGGATAGAGAAAAAGCCGCCCCAAAAAGGGCGGCTTTCGCATTTTGATTGCCCTTCTGGCCTTACATCAGCGGAGCCTGACCCCAGATGTAAACCGCGAAGAACAGGAACAGCCAAACAACGTCGACAAAGTGCCAGTACCATGCGGCAGCTTCGAAACCGACGTGTTTCTCGGGCGTGAAGTCACCCTTGAGAGCTCGGATCAGACACACGGTCAGGAAGATGGTCCCGATGATCACATGTGCGCCGTGAAACCCGGTCGCCATGAAGAAGTTCGAATAGAACTGGTCGCCACCGAACTCCCAACCTTCGTGGGCCAGCAACTCGTAGTATTCATAGGCCTGCAGCAGGGTGAACAGGATACCCAGAACGATACCGATGGCCAGACCGTTGATCAGAGCCTTGCGATCGTTGTCGTGTACCAGCGCATGGTGTGCCCAGGTGATCGCACAGCCCGACAGCAGCAGGACCAGAGTGTTGATCAGCGGCAGATGGAACGGATCCACCGCGTGAATGTCCGGCTGGATGTATTCCGTACCGGCATAGTCGTACATCGGATACATGCGATGTTTGAAGAACGACCAGAACCAGGCAAAGAAGAACATCACCTCGGACATAACAAACAGGATGAAGCCATAGCGCAGACCGATCCGCACAACCGGCGTATGATCGCCCTGGCGGCTTTCGACCACAACTTCGGACCACCAGGCGAACATGGTGTAGAGAACCGCGACGAGCCCGGCCCAGAACATCCACGGCGTCATGCCGTGCATCCAAAGGACGGCTCCGAACAGCATCACAAAGCCACCGATCGCGCCGATCAGAGGCCAGATCGACGGGGCCAGAATGTGATAATCATGGTTTTTTGCGTGTGCCATCAGCGTCCCTCACCTAAGGCGTTAGTTCGTTGTTGTATCAGCCTGCGTCTCAAGGGCGGCATAGCCCTCGGGCAGGTCAATTTCGTAGAATGTATACGACAGCGTGATCGTATGAACATACTTTGCTTCGAGATCATCGACCATTTCCGGGTCGACGAAGAAGGTTACCGGCATCTCAACACGTTCGCCGGGTTGCAGCACCTGCTCTTCAAAGCAGAAACAGGCAATTTTCTGGAAATACCCGCCCGCAGAATAGGGCGCTACGTTGTAAGATGCCTGTCCGGCAATGGGGCGATCGGTCGGATTGTATGCCTCATAAAAGGCCAGTCCGGTTTCGCCGATGCGCACTTCCATCTCGCGTTCGACCGGTTTGAATTCCCAACCAAACCCTTTGGCTTTCGAGGCATCGAAACGGACAGTTACCTTGCGATCCAAGATTTCTTCGGGCGCGGCCTCGGCTACCCCGGTGGTGCCACCAAAACCGGTAACACGGCAAAACCAGTCGTAAAACGGAACAGCGGCCCAGGCTAGGCTCCCCATCAGGACAACCACACCAACTGTCTGCGCAACCGTTTTCTGTGGACCCGTCAAAGCCATCAGTTCTGAACCTCCTGCGTTGCAAGGCTGAAGTCGGTGCCAGACACTTTGACAACCGTCAGGCCAAAGATGATCACGATGAATGCCGCCAGAGTCAGGCCGACCCCTAGATTGCGGCTAAACCGGCGTTGGTGAAGTTCGTGGGTCTTTCGCAGACTCATGACCAACCTCCCAGACCATAGGGTTTCAACAGCGCCTCAACCAGAATCGCGCCGAAGTGCAGGAAAAGATACAATAGCGAGAGCTTGAAGAACGAGCGTTCGACCTTGAAGTCATCAGCTTCGGCGTCATCCTCGGACCGGCGCGAAATCTGCCATGCACCGCGCAAGAACAGCGCGTTCAGCACAACGGCAACTGTCAGGTAGATCGGCCCGCCGATACCGGAAAAGGCCGTCCCAACCGCCAGAAGGGCCAGCAGAGCAGTGTAAACCAGAATGTGCCAGCGCGTGGCGCGACGGCCATGGGTGACGGTCAGCATGGGAACGCCCGCATCGTCATAGTCCGAACGCATAAACAGCGCCAAGGCCCAGAAATGGGGCGGGGTCCACATAAAGGTCAGTGCGAACATCAGCCACGGCTCAAGCGACATCGAGCCAGTCGCCGCAACCCACCCGATAACCGGTGGGAAGGCTCCGGCTGCGCCACCGATCACGATGTTCTGCGGCGTCGAGCGCTTCAGCCACATCGTGTAGATGACCACGTAGAAAAAGATGGTGAACGCCAGGAAAGCTCCTGCAAACCAGTTGGTCGCGAGGCCCAGCATGATGACGGACAGGCCGGACAGCGCCAGTCCGATCGCCAAGGCCTCACCCTCTTCGACTTTACCGGCGGGTATCGGGCGCTTCTTGGTGCGCTTCATCACCCGGTCGATATCCGCATCCCACCACATATTCAGCGCGCCCGAGGCGCCGCCGCCAATGGCAATAAACAGGATAGCGCAGAAACCGACAAACGGGTGCACAGGAACCGGAGCCGCCAGAAGACCGACCAGAGCCGTAAACACGACCAGCGACATGACGCGCGGCTTCAGCAGGGCAAAGAAATCGCCAAAGCTGGCCTCATCCTCTTGGGACTTGGCGCGTACCGTGCTGGCATTGATGCTTGCGTCGCTCATTTCCGGTCCTTTTGGGGCGAAAGCTGCGCGATTTCCGCGCAGCCTGCATTACGTTTTGCGCGGGCATTCAGCCCGCGGCGGGATCAGTTCGATGCGACCTGGAAGGATGCAGGCTGGCCTGCATATTCTTCCAACGCGCCTTGCAGCCACTGCTCGTACGCTTCTTCGCTGACGACTTTGACGGTGATCGGCATATAGGCGTGGTCCTTACCGCACAGTTCCGAACACTGGCCGAAATAGACGCCTTCTTTCTCTGCCTCAAACCAAAGCTCTGCCAGACGACCGGGAACACCATCCTGCTTCACGCCGAAGGACGGGATGGTCCACGAATGGATCACGTCGGACGCGGTGACCTGCATGACGATGATCTTGCCAACGGGCACAACAACAGCGGTGTCGGTGGCCAGCAGCCATTCATCTTCCCCGTAGCCCGCGTCTGCCAGCTTGGCGCGCATCGCGTCATCCAGAACAAACGGAGTTACATCCGCATCGGCAGGGCGGGCACCCTCATCCAATGTGGCCGGGTGGCCCAGCAGATAGCTGTCGAATGCGAAATCGTGATCGACGTATTCATAGGTCCAGTACCACTGGTTGCCCACGACTTTGATGGTGATATCGCCTTCGGGGATTTCCTGCTGCTTGAACAGAACCGGCAGCGAGAAGGCACCGATGAAGACCAGAATGAGGATCGGGACAATGGTCCACGCAATCTCAACCGGTGTGTAGTGCGAGAATCGCGCCGGTTCCGGGTTTGCGCGACGGTTGTAACGCACGATGCAGTACACCAGCAGACCTGCCACGAACACGCAGATCGCGGTGATGATTACCAAAATCATGGCGTCCAGCCGCTGAATCCCTTCGGCCAGGCTGGTCGCTGCTGGCTGGAAGCCCAGGCCGCCATCGACCGGCTTACCAATAATTTCAAGCTCCTGAGCCATGGCGGGAAGGCTGGAGAGGGCTGTCATGAGCCCCGAAAGCATCAAAGCATTCTTCATTTTCTGTCCTGATCGTCTGATCTTTGCTTCTCTGGCGAAAAGGTGTGAATCAGTCGCACCTCTCCCGTTGTCTTTGGCCGCGTTAAAAACCATATTCCGACGGGTAGATAAAGCAAAATGCTTGCGTCAAACAGACGCTATTTTTGATCTGGATCAAACTCGAAAGGTCCCAACCCATGCCCAACGACCCGTTTCGCCCATTTGAAAGCGCTATTCCGCAGGACGAAGCGCTTGCGGTTCTGCAGTCTGCCACGGCCGGGGCCGAGGACGGAGAACTGTTTGTCGAGCGGCGAAAATCCGAGTCTCTGGTCTTTGATGATGGTCGGTTAAAGACCGCATCCTATGACGCATCCGAAGGGTTCGGCCTGCGTGCCGTTCAGGGCGAAGTCGCAGGCTATGCACATTCAACCGACGTTTCGATCGCCGCCTTGAAGCGCGCGGCCGAGACGGCACGATTGGCTGTTGGTGATGGTGGCGGCACGCTGGCCGATGCGCCCCGACCCACCAACACGCGCCTCTATACGCACGAAGACCCGATCGAATCTGCCGATTTCCCGGTCAAGATCGAGACGCTGCGCGAGATCGACGCCTTTGCCCGCGATCTCGACCCCCGAGTGGTGCAGGTCAGCGCAACCATTGCGGCAAGCGTTCAAGAGGTCGAAATCCTGCGCCCTGACGGAGTGCTGGTGCGTGACGTGCGCCCGATGACGCGCCTGGGCGTTTCGATCATCGTTGAACAGAACGGCCGCCGTGAAAGCGGCTCGGCCGGAGGTGGCGGGCGCGTCGGGTTGGACGGACTAATCGACCCAAGCGATTGGCAGGATAAAGCGCGCGAGGCACTGCGCATCGCCTTGGTCAACCTGGACGCAATCCCCGCCCCTGCTGGCGTAATGGAAATTGCGCTTGGCCCCGGGTGGCCCGGTATCCTGCTGCACGAAGCAATCGGGCATGGGCTGGAGGGTGATTTCAACCGCAAAGGCAGCTCAGCCTTTGCCGGTCTGATGGGTCAGCAAGTCGCATCCAAAGGCGTGACCGTCGTGGACGATGGAACGATCCCGGATCGCCGCGGCTCGATCACCTTGGATGACGAAGGCACGCCCAGTTCGCGCACGGTTCTGATCGAGGACGGTATCCTGACCGGCTACATGCAGGATCGCCAGAACGCACGCCTGATGGGCGTCGCGCCCACCGGAAACGGACGACGTCAGAGCTATGCGCACAAACCCATGCCACGGATGACCAACACCGTGATGCTAAGCGGCGATGCCGATCCTGCCTCCTTGGTGGCAGATATCAAGGACGGTATCTGGGCCGTTGGATTTGGCGGCGGTCAGGTAGACATCACCAACGGCAAGTTCGTTTTCTCCTGCACCGAGGCGTATCGCGTCGAGAACGGTAAGATTGGTGCCCCTGTCAAAGGCGCGACATTGATCGGAGACGGACCTTCGGCATTGAAGCGCATTCGTGGACTGGGCAATGACATGGCGCTTGATCCGGGCATGGGAACGTGCGGCAAGGATGGTCAATGGGTGCCGGTCGGCGTTGGTCAGCCAACCGTTTTGATGGACGGCCTGACCGTCGGCGGATCGGCGGCCTGATCAAGAATCGCCGGGGTCAGATCAGAGAGCGTTCGGTTAACACGGCGCTCTCGATTCCCGCAGGTTTTGGAGTTGGGGTCTTTGACCGCACCAAACGCCTGGTAGATTTATCATATAATTTTCAAGTACTTGAATTATCACCAACGCCAGACCTCGAAAATTTTCCGGATAATTTGAAGAGATTCACAAGCTGTTAACCCCGTCAGCCGTAAACCAGTTCTGCAATCAGGCGGAGCATCGGATGACCGAAGAGCAGCTTTCTTCCTATCACCCCACACTCCCACCCACCACGGAAGAGGACCGGTTTTCCTGGCTTCGTCTGTTGCGCTCTCGCAAGGTTGGTCCGGCTACGTTTCGGCGACTGCTGCGGGAACATGGCTCGGCGCAGAATGCGCTGGCCGCGCTGCCTGAAATGGCACGCGCTGCCGGAATTGATGGGTATGAAATCTGCCCCCCCGGCGTGATTGAGGCGGAACTCAGGGCGGCAAAAGCTGCGAAGGCAAAACTTTTGTGCCTTGGGTCCGCTGATTTTCCGGATGCTTTGAACGATTTGCCCGACGCCCCACCGATGCTGTGGGCTGTTGGCGATGTCTCTCTGCTGAAACGCCAAGCGATAGCCTTGGTTGGCGCACGCAACTGTTCGTCGCTTGGCGCGCGAATGGCACGAGGGCTGGCGACGGACCTCGGCAAGCAAGGCTACGTCATCGGTTCCGGATTGGCGCGCGGAATCGATACCGCGGCCCATCTCGCGACAATCGAAACGGGAACCGTTGCTGTCATGGCAGGTGGTGTGGATGTGGTTTACCCCGCCGAGAACGCAGCCCTTGCAGAGAAGATCTCTCAGACCGGATTGCGCGTTTCAGAGCAGCCCATGGGTGTCACGCCGCAAGCGCGTCACTTTCCGCGCCGGAACCGGATCATTTCCGGCCTCGCGCAAGCGGTCGTCGTGGTCGAAGCTGCCGCCAAGTCCGGCAGCCTGATCACCGCGCGGGACGCGCTGGATCAGGGCCGTGAGGTCCTGGCTGTCCCCGGCCACCCTTTCGACGCCCGCGCCGCCGGGTGCAACCTGTTGATCCGGGATGGAGCGACCCTGATACGGTCAGCCGATGACGTGGTTGAAGCCCTGCCGAAACAGGACGTGCAGCCGATCAACGAACCGAGCTTACCAGAGCTGCACGCAACGCCATCGGTCACAGGCACCGCGTTGCACAAAGAAATCCTGGAGCGGCTTGGACCGTCCCCGATTGCCGAGGATCAGTTGATCCGCGACATTGCGGCGACGGCAGGAGAGATCGGCCCGGCCCTGATCGATCTGGAGCTCGATGGGCGCGTTCAACGTCAGCCGGGCGGTCTGTTGTCTTTGACCGCGTGATCGACCAAAGCCGAGTCGGCGTCTTCAAACCCTACTCAGACTGTTGAAATCGCCCCATTATTTAAGTGTTCAAAGGAACGCATTGACAATTCGCCCTTGCCCTCCACATTTTGCACGATCATAGAAGACGCACTTTATGTCGAGCGAGGTTATCCCTTAAATGCCTGTAGTTGTTGTAGAATCTCCTGCCAAGGCCAAAACAATCAACAAATATCTTGGTCCTGACTACACGGTTCTGGCGTCCTATGGCCATGTTCGGGACCTGCCGCCAAAGGATGGTTCCGTCGATCCCGAGCATGAATTTGCGATGAAATGGGAGGTCGGAAACGACAGCCGCAAACACGTCAAAGCCATCGCCGACGCGCTGAAGGAAGACAACGCTCTGATCCTCGCGACCGACCCCGATCGCGAGGGAGAGGCCATCAGCTGGCACTTGCAGGAAGCGTTGACTAAGCGCCGTTCGATAAAGAAGGACACGCCGGTCAGCCGCGTTACCTTCAACGCCATCACCAAGGATGCCGTGACCGAAGCGATGCAAAACCCGCGCGAGGTCGACATGCCGCTGGTCGAGGCTTATCTGGCTCGCCGCGCTCTGGACTACCTGGTCGGCTTCAATCTGTCTCCGGTTCTGTGGCGCAAACTGCCGGGTGCCCGGTCTGCAGGGCGGGTGCAATCTGTTTGTCTGCGCCTAATCGTCGAGCGCGAGATGGAGATCGAGGCGTTCAAACCGGTGGAATACTGGTCGGTCAAAGCGCTGTTCGAGACACCGCGTGGCCAGACCTATGAGGCACGTCTGGTCACTCTGGCAGGCAAAAAGCTGGACAAGCATGATCTGGCCAACGCCACTCAGGCCGAGCTGGCGGTTCAGGCAATCACCAGCCGCGCCCTTAGCGTCACTTCGGTCGAGGCCAAACCCGCCGCACGTAACCCAAGCGCGCCGTTCATGACTTCGACGCTGCAGCAAGAGGCCAGCCGAAAGTTCGGCATGGGTGCGCGTCATGCGATGCAGGTTGCGCAGCGACTGTATGAAGCGGGTTACATTACCTATATGCGGACCGACGGTATCGACATGGCGCCCGAGGCTGTGGCCGCCACCCGCGACGCCATCGCCGATCGCTACGGCGCGGAGTACGTGCCGGACAGCCCGCGTATTTATAAGAACAAGGCCAAGAACGCACAGGAAGCGCACGAGTGTATCCGCCCGACGGACATGTCGCGCGATGCCAAGGCGCTGAAAGTCACGGATGAGGATCAGCGCAAGCTGTATGACCTGATCTGGAAGCGCACAATCGCCTGCCAGATGGCTGCCGCACGGTTGGAACGTACAACCGTCGAGATCGGCAGCGATGACGGTCAGGTCGGTTTGCGCGCCACGGGTCAGGTTGTGCTGTTCGACGGGTTCATGCGCGTCTACGAAGAAGGCCGTGACGATGTCGCCGATGAGGACGAAAAGCGCCTGCCGCAGATCATGCAGGGCGATCCGGCGCGATTTGCCAAGACCTCATTGCGGGATCAGTTCGCCAAGGTCACCGGAGATACGGAAAAGGCCGCAATTCTGTCCGAGAATGAGGCCGTTCTGGCCTTGCAGCACCACACCCAACCCCCGCCCCGCTATACCGAGGCCACGCTGGTCAAACGGATGGAAGAGTTGGGGATCGGTCGACCATCGACCTACGCGTCGATCGTGACCACGATTCAAGACCGGGAATATGTGCGCAAGGATAAGAACCGCCTGATCCCCGAAGAAAAAGGCCGGATTGTTACGATCTTCCTGCTGAACTTCTTCCGTCAGTATGTGGGCTATGAGTTCACGGCGAATCTCGAAGAACAGCTCGACGACGTCAGCGCCGGGGACCGCGACTATAAAGACCTGCTGGGCAAGTTCTGGCGCGATTTCTCGGCCGCGATTGGCGAGACGTCGGACCTGCGGATTTCAGAGGTTCTGGACAAGCTGGACGAAGCGCTGGCACCACAGCTTTATCCGCCCCGTGAAGACGGTTCCGATCCCCGGATTTGCCCGAAATGCGGCACTGGTCAACTGCACCTGAAAACCTCGCGCACGGGTGGGTTTGTTGGCTGCGGAAACTACCCCGAATGCACCTATACCCGACCCATCGCTGGCGAAGGGGCCGAGGGCGATGAACGCCTGCTGGGTGAAGACGCAGGCGATGAGATTTGGCTAAAGTCCGGCCGCTTTGGTCCCTACGTGCAGCGCGGCGAGCCAACGCCAGAGAACAAGAAACCGCCGCGAGCCTCCCTGCCCCGCGGTTGGAGCAAGGACGACATGGACTTGGATAAGGCTCTGACGCTGCTGTCATTGCCGCGCCAGATCGGCGAACACCCCGAAGGCGGTATGATCAGCTCGAATTTTGGCCGGTTTGGGCCGTATCTGATGCATCAACTGCCTGAAGAGGCCAAGCCGGTCTATGCCAACCTCAAAGACCCCAACGATGTGTTCGAGATCGGCATGAACCGCGCGGTCGAAATGCTGGCCGAGAAGCGCGCCAACCCTGGCCGAGGCCGTCGCGCGGCGGCTAAGCCGCTCAAAGAGCTCGGGGAACACCCCGATGGCGGCGCAATGCAGGTCTTGGATGGGCGCTATGGACCATATGTAAAATGGGAAAAGGTCAACGCGACCATTCCCAAGGACATCAAACCCGAGGACGTGACGCAGGAAATGGCCATCGAACTGGTCAACGAGCGCGCCGCCAAAAAGGGCACAAAGAAAAAGGCGGCTCCTAAGAAGAAAGCAGCCGCCAAGAAGACGACCAAAAAGGCGGCCACTTGATTGCTGGCTAGGTAGAAATACCACCTACCCCTTGGTTTCATTGACTTCCCCGTGACGTGGCGGCACAACCTGCCCATCACCATGTCATTGGGGGAGTTTTCCATGAAGAAAGTCTATGCCAATGCCACCGAAGCACTCGATGGAGTGATCTCGGACGGCATGATGATCGCAGCGGGCGGTTTTGGCCTGTGCGGTATTCCCGAGCTGCTGCTTGAGGCGATCAAGGACTCGGGTGCTCAGAACCTGACCTTTGCGTCCAACAACGCCGGCGTCGACGATTTCGGGATCGGCATCCTGCTGCAGACCAAGCAGGTCAAAAAGATGATCAGCTCGTATGTCGGCGAAAACGCCGAGTTCATGCGCCAATACCTCAGCGGTGAGCTGGAGCTGGAATTCAATCCCCAAGGTACTCTGGCCGAGCGCATGCGCGCTGGCGGTGCGGGCATCCCCGGTTTCTATACCAAGACCGGCGTGGGCACCGTAATCGCTGAAGGTAAAGAGCACAAAGACTTCAACGGCGAGACATACATTCTGGAGGAAGGCATCTTTGCCGATCTGGCCATCGTCAAAGCCTGGAAGGCCGACGACACCGGCAACCTGATCTTCCGCAAGACCGCCCGAAACTTCAACGTGCCAGCTGCAACCTGTGGCAAGATCTGCATTGCCGAGGTTGAAGAGATCGTGCCGCGTGGCTCGTTAGACCCTGACGCGATCCACCTGCCCGGTATCTACGTGCATCGCATCATTCAGGGCCAGCACGAAAAGCGCATCGAACAGCGCACCACCCGTAAGAAGGAGGAAGCATAATGCCCTGGGATCGCAATCAGATGGCCGCACGTGCGGCGCAAGAACTGGAAGACGGCATGTATGTGAACCTCGGCATCGGTATTCCGACGCTGGTGGCGAACTATGTGGGTGATAAGGACATCACCCTGCAATCCGAGAACGGCATGCTGGGCATGGGCCCCTTCCCGTTCGAAGGTGAAGAGGACGCAGACCTGATCAATGCCGGTAAGCAGACGATCACAGAACTGTCTCGCACGTCCTACTTCGACAGCGCGACCTCCTTTGCGATGATCCGTGGCGGTAAAATCGCAGCCGCTGTTCTGGGCGCGATGGAAGTCGACGAAGAGGGCGACCTTGCCAACTGGATGATTCCCGGCGTGCTGGTCAAAGGCATGGGCGGCGCGATGGACCTAGTGGCGGGTGTTGGTCGCGTGATTGTTGTGATGGACCACACCAACAAGCACGGCAAATCCAAGCTGCTGAAGAAATGCACCCTGCCCCTAACGGGCAAGAAGGTGGTGAATCGTATCATCACCAATCTGGGCGTTCTGGACGTGGTTGATGGCGGCCTGAAGATCATCGAGATCGCCGAAGGCGTGACCGAGGACGAGATTCGCGCCGCAACCGAGGCCAATATCGTCAACTGACGCCATCCAAAGAAAAAGGCCCACCAAATCCAGGTGGGCCTTTGTTCAATTCTGAGTTTGGAAGACGCAGCCGTCCGAAATCAGCTGAGGCGGCGTCGAGCACAAAGCGCGCGCAACCTGAAACGCAGCGAGAACCTTAGGCACGTAGTCGCGGGTCTCGGCATAAGGCGGCACACCGGCATGCTTACGCACAGCCCCTTCGCCCGCATTGTACCCGGCAAGGACAAGAATCGGGTCATTGCCGAACTCCTCCATCAGCCAGTTCAGGTATTTCACACCACCCGCGATGTTCTGCGACGGTTGCATACTGTCCTTAACCCCAAACCTCTTTGCAGTTGCGGGCATCAATTGCATCAACCCCTGTGCCCCGGCCGAGCTGACAGCATTGGTACGCCCAGCTGATTCTACCGAAATCACTGCGAGTACCAGAGCCGGTGACACATTCGTACCCACGGTGGAGCGCAAGATATCTACTCCGCGCTGCTGGGCGATGTTTTGCAGGGTCTGTAAACGCGGCGAGGCAACATTGGTTGCAGCCAAAGCGTTGATGGCATCGTCCAAACGTCCTGACCCTGATTCAGCCAGCGCTGGTGAAATGCGCTCCCAAAACGCCTTGTACGATCCAACAGGCTTTTTCCCGGCCCCCGCCGTACCGGGACCAGACGGCGGAGTAACACGCGTACGCGCAATGATCTCCGGTTCGACGATTGCCGTACCGGTGCTGGGCGCAGAAGGTGACTTGGCGTGTTCTTCTGGGGTGATCTGAACCGTCACGCGGGGTCGTGTGCCCGGCTTGGGGGCCTTGACCCGTTTGTAGACCCCTCGCGGTTCGATCTCGTTTGCCGCGACCGGCATGGGGCCAGCCATCACAAACACCGCCAAACCGGCGCAAGTCATTGCGTCCCGGAGATTCATTTGCCTGCCTCGTTCTTTATCTTTTGGTTGATTTGAACCCTGAAACCGCCTGTAAAGCCAGAAAAACCCCGCGAAATGGGGCAATTTCGCCTCATTTGCCGTAAATTTGCATCGGCGCGGCAGGGCAACCCCTTTCCAATATGTTTTTTTTCTTTTTATTTTCAATAGTTTGTAAAAAAAACTACCAAAAAGTTAAACTTCCTCGAAAAAAAATGTGGTTTGGCCCAATTCCTGCCACGCACAGCAGGCAATCATAGTGCCATACCGAGATGGTCGGGAGCGGACTGAGAGAGGAAGCTCTGGAAGGCCCCTAGGTTTAAGTGACTAATTTGATCCTTTAGGAGGGACGTAAAATGATCAAGTTCATCAAGAACTTCCGCAAAGACGAAGACGGCGCCGTAACTGTAGACTGGGTTGTTCTGACCGCTGCTGTTGTTGGCCTGGCCGCTGTTGCTTACAGCGCAATCGGTGACGGCACCAAAGCAATCTCTGACAAAGTTGGCGTTGCGCTGGATAACACCGCTGCAGACGTTGCTACCAAAGTTAAGATCCAACAAGAAGCGACAGACTAAGCTCTGGAGCTTTCCGACGTGATGTAACGGGGCTGGGTTGACAGACGCGGCCCCGTAACTTTTTCCACACTTACCCTGGTGCTTCCATGTTTAGGATGATCGCAAAATTCTACAAATGTGAAGATGGGGCTGTGACCATTGACTGGGTCGTACTAACTGCGTTTCTGGCCTTTATGGCCTCGGTCATCGCAATTTACATCGCTGCACCAGTCAAAGAAATCGACACAAAAACCGGCGCAGCTCTTACAGATGTGGCGACACAGCTGGATGGCAGAAAAGTCACCGTCAAATTTGGCGAGTGAACAAGCCCGTTTGTGGCATTCTTGTCGCTCGTTACGCAAAACGAGCTTAAAGAAAATCCCACATTGTCCCCCTTTTCGACACAATTTGTATTTACACCGGGGTGAAGTGTTGCCGTATTCATTGCGGCAAAAAAACAGAACTAAGTTATGTGAGGGGACGTGAATGCGTGCGGTATTTGGACTTGTCCTGATTGTTGGGGTCGCTCTGGCCGGTGGTGCCGTGTACTTGGCGCAGGACTATATCAAACAGACTCAGGCAGAGCTTGAACGCGAAAGGCTCGCGACCCAAGAAGCGCTTGCCAATATGAAGACCATTCCAACGGTTGACGTCTATGTCCTGAACAAGTCGTTTAAATACGGCGAACGCCTTACACAGGAAGATGTGCGATCGGTCCAGTGGCCCGAGGATGCCATTCCGGAAGGCACGTTTTCCGACATTGCTGTATTGTTTCCTGAAAACGCCAAAGGGGAGCGGTATGCTCTCAGGGCTATGGAAAAAGACGAAGCCGTCCTAGAGGTAAAGGTCACAAAACCTGGCGAAGCTGCCGGTTTGACGTCGCGTCTGGCCAAGGGGATGCGCGCATTTGCGATCAGCGTCGATGTGGCCTCGGGTGTTTCGGGCTTTTTGCGCCCTGGTGACAATGTCGATGTTTACTGGACAGGCTCCATTAACGCGGGTGGCCGTGCAGGTGAGATTACTCGCCTGATCCAGACGAACATTGAACTTATTGCGGTGGACCAGACCGCAGGGTCTGACATTACCGGAACAACCATTGCACGAACGGTTACAGTTGCCGCGAGCCCCGAACAAATTGCGGCTCTCGCCCAGGCTCAAAACACTGGCCGGCTGTCTTTGGCGCTGGTGGGAATTGAAGACGAGGCCGTCGCAAGTGCCATCGAAGTCGACCAAAGAAAGCTGCTGGGAATCAAAGAGGTCGCCCCTGCTCCTGCTCCGGTTCCAGAAAGAGTCTGCACCGTGAATACACGGCGCGGTGGGGAAATCGTCAAAACTCAAATTCCCTGCACAAACTAAAGCGAAATCAAAACTTTAACGACACAAGCCGCGCCAATTGCGCGGCTTGTTTCATTTCAGATGTTGCTGATTGCCCACATAAGGAAAATTCCAGAAACCATTGATTATTGCAATAAATTCGCAATTCGCGCAGTGTTATCGCACATAAGGCATTAGACCTAAAACGAGGCGTGATCGGAGAGGCAGGTCACATGAAAATACATTCCTGGATAAGCGCGACCCTGTTGGGGTTGGCGCTGGTTATCAGTTCGGTCGGCGGTGCTGCCCGTGCTGAGACACTGCGTGTTGTAAAGAACGGCACGGCGGAAACGCTGGACGTTCCTATGAACCGCGCAATTGTTGTTGAAAGCGAAACACCTTTCGCGGAACTCAGCATCGCCAACGCTGGCATCGCTGACATTTCTTCGCTTTCTGATCGCACAATCTATGTTTTGGGTAAGGCCCCCGGCCTGACGACTCTGACTTTGTTTGACGGTGCTGGCAATCTGCTGGCCAACGTCCGGGTCCGCGTCTCGCCGGATGTGTCTGAATTCAAAGAAAGACTGCGTCAAATCCTTCCGAGCGAGCCCATTGAGGTGCGAACCGCTAATGACGGGATCGTCCTGTCCGGCACGGTTTCCAGCTCGGCCAAGTTGGCTCGTGCCCTTGAACTGGCAGAGCGTTACGCTCCTGAGCGTGTGTCGAACCTGATGTCGGTCGGCGGCGTGCAGCAGGTCATGCTGAAAGTGCGCTTTGCCGAGATGAACCGGTCGGTCGCTAAAAGCCTGACAGCATCGCTGGGATTCGGTGGCAGTGATGTGACAGGGGGTATCAACACCCTGAACAGCGCAGGCTCCCTGGCCAACGCTTTGGCCGGCCGCATTCCGCTCCAACAAACCAACACCGGTGCCATCTTGTTTGGCTTTGGCGCAGGCTCGACACAGGTTCGCCTTCTGTTGGAAGCCCTTGAAACCAAGGGACTTGCTCGCACGCTGGCCGAACCTAACCTGTCCGCTTTGTCGGGTCAGGAAGCAGAGTTTCTGGCAGGTGGCCAGGTGCCGATCCCGGTTCCCGCTGACGACGGTCAGATCGCAATCGAATACCGCAACTTCGGTGTGCAGGTTCTGTTTACCCCGCGTGTAGTCGATGGTGACCTGATCAACCTCGAATTGGGAGCGTCGGTGTCCAGCATCGATCCGAACTCCGACTTCACAATCGCGGGCAACAACGTGCCGACTTTCATTACACGCGACACCAAGACGACGATCGAACTACGCGATGGTGAGAGCTTTGCGATTGCCGGATTGATTCGCGACGACTTCGCGGATCGGAACAGCCAATTGCCATGGATTGGCGATGTGCCTGTGCTGGGTGCACTGTTCCGCAGCGCGGAATACCAGCGTCAGCAGTCAGAACTGGTGATCATCATCACGGCACATCTGGTCTCGCCTACACGTGGTGAAGCTTTGGCTCTGCCCACTGATCGGGTTCAACCACCCAGCGAGTTTGATCTGTTCATCAACGGCAGAACCGCCCGTACAACGCGTCCGGGTTCCGGCGCAGCCTCAGAAGTGGCCAACCAGGACTTCGGAAGCTCCTACGGCTACGTTCTGGATTGATAGGAGGATAGACCAATGCACAAGTGGATACTCACACTGGGTCTTTCGGTCGCTGTCGCCGCATGTACGCGTGAGGCCGGGTATGAAGTAGATCAGGGCGCTTTTGGCAATGCGACGCTTAACAACACCCAAGTTATGAACGGTGAACTTTCATTCGCTCAGATCTTGGGGCAGCGATTCGCAGCCGAAGTTCCGACCCAGATCAACTTTGCCTTCGACAGCGCACAGTTGGATGAATCGGCGCGCAGGATTCTGTTGCGTCAGGCCGACTGGATCAAACAGTTCCCTGAGGCTCGGTTCCGCGTATACGGCCACACCGACAGGGTTGGTTCGGCGTCTTACAACCAACGCCTTGGTCAAAGACGCGCGAATGCTGCCGTTGCTTTCCTTACGCAACAGGGCATTTCGCGATCGCGCCTGGAAGCTGTGGTTTCGTTCGGAAAAACACGCCCCCTGATCGATACTAATGAACGGGATCGGCGGAACCGTCGCACTGTGACCGAAGTTTCCGGCCTTGCAGATGGCAACAAGCAGTTGTTGGACGGTAAATACGCGGAAATCATCTACCGCGAATACGTCGACAGTGCGACACGCGCAAGCTACATCCAGCGGGATCAAGTCTCAACAGGCGATGAATAATCCCTAGGAATTGGGCGGCATCGTCGCCCAATTCCCTACAATTGGTTCTTTTGCGCCTAAATCTTGCCTAAGTTCCAAGCCACCTTTTCAACAATTGGGTGAAGTGCGGCCTACATTGGTCGCGACCGGGCAACAGCAAACTGAGCCGAGCCAAACGGGTTCGGACAGTTCAGGTGCCCTGACGACGAGGATTGTGTTTATGACAAGCGCCACGACGCAAGATGATGGGACTGCCATTCTGGCTTGCACGATCAGTCGCGACGTCCAGAATTTCGATCTGTTGATCGAGGACATGGAAGCCATTCTGGGTGAACGCTGGGGCGACCTTGGGTTCGCAGAAGCGCTTGCGTTTTTCGGCCAACCCGAAGCTGAAACCCTTGATTTCGTTGCGCTTGCCATCGACGGCGACGATGAGGACAACCTGTCTTTGATGGGTGAAATCATCACGCAGGCCAAGGAAAAGAAGATCAAGGTCGTGCTGATTGCTGAGGATGTCACTCCGGCGTCCCTGCACCAGCTGCTCCGCAAGGGTGCTGACGAATTTGTCCCCTATCCTCTTCCCGAAGGTGAGCTGAAAGAAGCCATCGACCGGATGAACAAACCTGAACCGGTTGCTGCGACTCAGGTCACCTCGGTTCCGGCGGTTCAGGGAGAATCAAAAGAAGCTGCGCTATTTGTTGTGCACGGTCTGGCCGGTGGCGTGGGGTCGACGACCCTGGCCGTGAACCTAGCCTGGGAGCTCGCAACTGCGTCTGACAAAGATGCGCCTTCGGTCTGTATCATTGATCTGGACCTGCAATATGGCAGCGTTTCGACGTATTTGGATTTGCCCCGCCGGGAAACCGTATTCGAGATGCTTTCGGATACGGCATCGATGGACGACGACGTGTTCTCACAAGCCCTTCAGACTTATGAGGAAAAACTGAGCGTCCTGACCGCCCCCTCGGATATGGTACCGCTGGATCTGATCACTCCGGAAGATATTGAAAAGGTTATCAATACCGCCCGCAGACAGTTTGACTATGTGATCATCGACATGCCGAAAACCCTGGTTTTGTGGTCAGAGACGGTTCTGCAGGCCGCGCATGTATATTTTGCGGTGATCGAACTGGATATGCGCTCGGCTCAAAACGCGCTGAGGCTTAAACGTGCGCTGCAGGCAGAAGAGTTGCCGTTCAACAAGCTGCGCTTCGCGTTGAATCGGGCTCCGAAATTCACCGACCTGAACGGAAAAAGCCGGGTTAAGCGCATGGGCGAAAGCCTGGGCATTTCGATCGACCTGCAATTGCCCGAAGGTGGCAAGCAAGTCATGCAAAGCGGCGATCATGGTTTGCCACTGGCAAAATCCGCAGCCAAAAACCCGCTGCGCCGCGAAATCGCGAAACTCGCAAAATCGCTTCATAGTTTGGGCAGCAGCGGTGCTGAGGCCGCATAACAGTATTTCAGAGGGGTAGTCGCCGTGTTTTCCAGATACAAAAAGCAGCCTGCTGCGCAACCGGTTGAAACCGCAGCCGCGTCGCAGGCAGCAGCGCCAACGCCGACTGCGGAAAAAGCCCCAACAGCCAATGCTGTCGCGCGTCGCCCCATTCAAAAGAAAGCCGCTGAAGTCACAGTTTCTGATAAGGAACGCAAGCGCAAAGAGCGTCTGGGCGAAATCAAAATCGAACTCCACCGCGAGTTGCTGGAAAACCTGAACCTTGCAGCGCTGGAAAACGCCGGAGAATCCGAACTGCGCGCGGAAATCAGCGCCATTGCCAGCGAAATCCTTGAGACTCGCAACATCGTTCTGAACCGCGAGGACCGGACGCAGCTGAATAAAGAGCTGTACGACGAAGTAACCGGTCTGGGCCCGCTTGAGACTTTGCTGCAGGACGACAGTGTCAACGATATTCTGGTGAACGGCCCTCAGCAGATCTTCATCGAACGCTTCGGCAAGCTAGAACTCAGCGAAGTCACGTTCAAAGATGAAAAGCACTTGATGCGGATCATCGACAAGATCGTATCCGCTGTGGGTCGTCGTGTTGATGAATCCAACCCCTACGTTGACGCTCGTCTGGCCGATGGTTCGCGTTTCAACGCGATGGTGCCGCCGATCGCTGTCGACGGCTCGCTGGTTTCCATTCGTAAGTTCAAAAAAGACAAGCTAGGCATTGATGACCTGGTCAATTTCGGTGCATTCACCGAAGAAATGGCCGCGTATTTGCAGGCCGCCGTTTCCACGCGCCTGAACATCATTGTTTCGGGTGGTACGGGTTCTGGTAAAACAACCACGTTGAACGCCCTGTCCAGCTTTATCGACGATGCCGAGCGCATCCTGACGATTGAGGATACGGCGGAACTTCAACTGCAACAGACCCATGTGGGCCGGATGGAAAGCCGCCCGCCCAACGTCGAGGGCAAAGGCGAGGTCAGCCCTCGCGACTGTCTGAAAAACGCCCTGCGTATGCGCCCTGACCGCATCATCGTCGGCGAAACGCGTGGCGCCGAGGTCATCGACATGCTGCAAGCCATGAACACCGGCCACGACGGCTCGATGACCACGATCCACGCCAACTCGGCCCGCGACGGGATCTCGCGTCTGGAGAACATGATTGCGATGGCAGGCATCGAAATGCCGATCAAAGCTGTCCGCAGCCAAATCTCAAGCGCTGTGAACCTGATCGTCCAGGCCAGCCGATTGCAGGACGGCTCGCGCCGCATGACATCCATCACCGAAATCACCGGGATGGAAGGTGATGTGATTTCGATGCAGGAAATCTTTAAATTCCAGCGTGTTGGCCTTACACCTGACAACAAGATCATCGGTCACTTCACTGCAACGGGCGTTCGCAGCCACTACTCCGAACGTTTCCGTCTGTGGGGCTTTGATCTGCCTCCGTCCATTTACGAACCAACCACCGTATAAGGAGGTCCGGCCATGCAACTGCCCATTGAGGCCCTTATCTATGTCGTGATCTTTGTCGCGGTGCTTCTGCTGGTCGAAGGTATCTATCTCGTAGCCTTTGGCAAATCGATCAGCCTGAACAGCCGAGTAAATCGCCGTCTGGACATGCTGGACAAAGGGGTTGGACGCGAACAGGTTCTGGAACAGCTGCGCAAGGAAATGCAGCAGCATATGAAGTCGCAGAGCATCCCGCTCTATTCGCTTTTGGCCGATAAGGCACAAAAGGCCGCGATTGCCTTTACGCCCAAACAACTGATTATGATCATGGCCCTTGTGTCCGGGTTTGCGTATGTCGGGTTAAGCATCGGTACAGCAACGGAAACCATACTTCGGATCGCCTTGTCGATCGCGATCGGCGTGGGTGGCGTTTACGCTTGGGTCAACCACAAAGCCAAGAAACGCATGGGCATGATGGAAGAGCAATTGCCCGATGCCGTTGAACTGATGGTGCGTTCGCTGCGTGTTGGTAACCCTTTTGTTTCGACCATCCAGATCGTGGCCAACGAAGTCCAGGACCCTCTGGGAACCGAGTTCGGTATCATTGCTGACGAGTGCGCCTATGGCCGTGACGTCGGCGAAGCCTTGAAAGACCTGGCCGAGCGTCTGGACATGCAGGATCTTCGCTTTCTGTCGGTCGCTGTAGGCATTCAGCAGCAGTCGGGCGGTAACCTTGCCGAAATTCTGGCCGGTCTGGCAAAGGTTATTCGCGCACGTTTCCGCCTGTTCCGCCGTGTGAATGCCATTACCGCCGAAGCCAAATGGTCCGGCAAATTCCTCTCAGGTTTCCCGGTCTTCTGCCTGTTGTTCATCTTGATCAACGACCCCGGATACTATGACGAAGTCGTCGATCATGCGCTGTTCATTCCGGCATGTTTCTTCGTCGGCATCATGCTGACACTGAACCTGATCGTTATGCGCGTTCTTACGAACATCAAGGTTTGAGGGCTCGAACATGGAATTTCTGACTCAAGTCAACACGATCCTGACCGACACCCTGGGCCCTTTCGGACCGCTTATTGTTGTGGGCGTCCTTGGACTGTTCATGGTCTTGGTGGCTTTGCCACTTATGCTGAATCAGCCGGAAGACCCACTTAAGAAGCTCCAGCGCACAAATGCAGCGCCGAAGGCAGGCAAAAAAGACAAGAAAGACGCGTTGCGCCAAGCAAGCCGCAACGAACAATTGCAGAAGTTTGCAACCTTCCTGGAACCGCAGAACGAAGAAGAGCTATCTGCTATGGAGCTCAAACTGCGGCAGGCGGGTTACCATTCAAAGGACTCGGTTCGGTTCTTTCACTTTGCCCAGTTCGCTCTTGGAATCATCGGCGTTTTGATTGGCGTCTCGCTGGTGACCGTCTTTGCCGGAGATCAGGAATTCACGCCGGCACAAATGGCCATTCGTGTTCTTGTCCCTTCCTGCGCAATGTACTTCCTGCCGCGCTATTGGATCACAAGACGTGTTGCCGAACGGCAAGAAGCCATTGTTGCGGGCTTCCCGGATACACTGGATCTGATGCTGGTTTGCGTCGAAGCGGGCCAGTCCCTCGATCAGGCCATCGTGCGCGTGGCTGCGGAAATGAAGGTTTCGTACCCCGACATCGCGCAAGAGTTTGAGGTTGTAGCCTATGAGCTCAAGGCCGGTAAGGACCGCGACACGGTTCTGCGCGACTTTGGCACGCGGTGCGGCGTTCAGGATGTCAGCTCATTTGTGACCGTGATGATCCAGTCCGCCACTTTTGGTACTTCGATTGCCGAAGCACTTAGGGTTTATGCCGGCGAAATGCGGGATAAACGCGTGATGCGTGCCGAAGAGGCCGCGAACAAGTTGCCAACCAAAATGACACTTGCCACAATGATCCTAACGGTGCCCCCGTTGCTGGTCATTCTGGTCGGCCCCTCGGCGAAAGGCATCGCAGACTTTGCAGCCGGTGGGTAATGTCCCAATGAAGTTAAATTTCAGGTGTGTCCGCCTCAGGTTGCGCCTAACATTCCAGGCCACCATGGTTATCGCCATGGTGGCCTCTTGCACGGAAACAGGCCTGTCAAACGATTTGGACCCGCCGGGCGTGGACCCAAAAGGACAAAGCGTGGACCCCATCACGGTGGGGAACCGGCTGATGGCCTCGGGCGAGTATGAACTGGCTCTGACGGCCTTTACCCGCGCAGCCCTGGATCAGGGGATGACAACGCAGATTTTGACGTCGATGGGAACTGCAAATCTGGGCCTCAGACGCCTGGGTCAGGCCGAAGAGCTTTTGCGCCGCGCAGTCGAGGACGAACCGGATTGGCCCGTTCCGTGGAACAATCTTGGCGTTTTGCTGATGGAAAAGGGCGAATATCCCGAGGCGTCACAGATGTTTCGACGGGCATTTGCGCTGGACAATGGCGAAAGTGACGCAATCCTGGACAATCTGCGCTTAGCCCTCGCAAAAATGGAAAATCCTGTTAATACTACCCCGGAAAAACAAGAATATACACTGGAGCAGCAAGGCGACGGGCAATTTAAGCTGCGCAAGCTCCCGTAACATTGGCAAGAGCAGTAAGGGACGCAAAAAATGCGCCAACAATTCTTGATTCCGACGATGGTCATCTGCGGGCTGGTACTGTCCGCCTGCGAAAAAGAAACCGAAGAGGAAAAAGTCGAACGCACCTACCAAGAGGTGAACGTTATCGACGAAACCAACCTGAACGAGGTTCTGCTGACGGCTGCGGATCCCAATGAGGCCGTAACGTATTTCCAGGGCGCTGCCGCAAAGAACCCAGGCCGGATCGACCTTCAGCGTGGCCTTGCAATTTCCCTTTCCCGCGCGAAACGCACGACCGAGGCCGCATCAGCCTGGAAGAAAGTGACGACCATGAAGGGCGCCACAAACGTGGACAAGATCGAATATGCGGGGGCTTTGGTCAAATCCGGAGACTGGGCAAAAGCCAAAGCCACGTTGGATTCCGTGCCGCCCACATATGAAACATTTCAACGGTATCGCCTTGAGGCGGTTGTCGCGGATTCCAGAAAAGACTGGAAGCGCGCGGATCATTTTTACGAAACTGCAGTTGGCCTCACCACGCGCCCCGGAAGCGTGATGAACAACTGGGGTTACTCCAAACTAGCACGGGGTGATTTCACCGCCGCCGAACGTCTGTTCTCTGAGGCGATCCGTCAGGACAGCTCCCTGTTCACTGCAAAGAACAACCTGGTTCTGGCAAGAACTGCGCAGGGCAACTATAGCATGCCGGTTATTCCCATGAGCCAAGTCGAACGGGCGATGCTGCTGAATACGATGGGCATTTCGGCGGTTAAACAGGGTGATGTCACAACTGCGAAGAACCTGTTCCGCGAAGCCATCGCCACACACCCGCAGCATTATGAGGAAGCCGTCCGTTCGCTCCGCGCGCTCGAGGAAGCCTGATTCATGGAAATCCCAGCGACGGCAGCGGCGTGGTTTTTGCCATTTGTGTTACCGATCTGCTTTTACGTGGCCTTCACCGATCTGCGCAGCATGCTGATCAAGAACCATGCGGTCCTGGCTTTGACTGCGGTTTTTGTCGTCGTCGGGTTCTTTGTGCTGCCACCATGGGCGACTGAATGGACATCCTTTAGCATCGGTCCGATTGTGCTGACCTTGCCGCCCTACGTCTGGCAATTGCTGCACATCGTCGTCGTGCTGTTTCTGGGCATTCTCTTCAACGCGGCCGGCGCAATGGGAGCCGGCGATGCAAAGTTCTTGGCCGCGGCCTCAGCCTTTGTCTGGGTCGGGGATCTTGTCTTGGTGTGCGTCATCATGGCTTGCGCGATACTTGGTGCCTACATAACCCACAGGTTGGCACGATACACGCGGCTAAGGACCATTGCCCCGGATTGGGAAAGCTGGGATCGGGGCAAAAAGTTTCCGATGGGATTTCCCTTTGGGGCCAGCCTTGCGATCTATTTGATATTGGGTACTGTTTCCGGTTCCTAAACTATCATCAGTCCGCCTTTTCCGCGCCTTGGTACTGACACAAATCAGGTTAAGACTTTCTGCAAGCAGCCCTGAATTGGGGCTATTGGCGTGATTACTGGATAGACGGGCAACGCTCATGAATATGCAGACGACCTCGGTTATGGCCCCCCCTGCCCCCAAGGGCCTGGGCGAAATGAAACTGCCCATCGTTATGATGCGGGACATTCTGCTTAAGACAATGTTCCGCAAAAACGTGGATACGGTCAGTCAGGTCGCCGACGCGATTTGTTTGCCGGGGTCGGTTACTCAGGAACTGATCGACATCGCGCGCGAACAGAAACTGCTTGAGGCGACGGGTACGCTGAATGCCAACAGCGGTAACGAAATGGGCTATCAGCTTACCGATGCCGGGAAGGCCCGAGCGTTGGACGCTTTGAGCCAGTCCGAATACTTCGGCGCCATGCCGGTTCCGCTGGATGTCTATCGCGAACAGGTCAAGCGTCAGTCGATCCGGAACATTCAGGTCACCCGGGACCAGTTGACCGGAGCCATGGGCCATCTGGTTCTGCCCGACAGCCTGTTGGACCACCTGGGTCCCGCGGTCAGCGCGGGCCGGTCCATCCTGATGTATGGCCCTCCGGGCAATGGTAAATCCTCGATTTCAAACGGCATTCGCGATGCTTTGGGCGACAACGTCTATGTCCCGCGGGCGATTGAATATGCGGGTCAGGTGATCACCGTCTATGACCCGATCGTACACACAGCGATTGAACAAGAAGCCGACGACCCCAACAGCCTGCGTCGCCGCAAGCGGTTCGACACGCGTTACGTCCAATGTGAACGCCCAACCGTTGTGACGGGCGGTGAACTGTCGCTCAGCATGCTGGATCTGGTCTACAACCCGACCGCGCGGACTTATCAGGCTCCGCTGCAGTTGAAATCGACCGGCGGTATCTTCATCGTGGACGACCTTGGTCGTCAGCAGGAACCGCCGCAGGCGCTGATCAACCGTTGGATTGTTCCGCTGGAAGAAAACAAGGATATTCTGGGTCTGCAGTCCGGTGAGAAATTCGAAGTTCCGTTTGATACGCTGGTCATCTTCTCGACCAACTTCCACCCGAACGAAATCTTCGACCAAGCGGCCCTTCGCCGGATCTTCTTCAAGATCAAAATTGGTGGGCCGAACCAGGAAGACTTCCTGAAAATCTTCGCCATGGTCGCCCGCAAACGCGGCATGCCACTGGACGAAGCTGCTCTGGTGCATCTGCTGAAGGTCAAATACCCGACCATCAACAACGTTTATGCCAACTATCAGCCGATATTCCTGATCGACCAGATGATCTCGATCTGCGAGTTCGAGGGCATCCCTTATCAGATGAGCCCCGACCTGATTGACCGGGCCTGGGCAAACATGTTCGTCAAAGACGAAGTCATCGTAAAATAACGCCGTGCCATTTCCGGGGCAGGCCGGGTAGTCTGCGTCCATGACGCAGATTCCCGCCCGGATCACGGATTGGTTTGCCGCTAAAGGCTGGTCTATCCACCCGCACCAAAAGGATATGTTCGACCGGGCGGCTGACCCGGCGACTTTGCTGATCGCTCCCACCGGGGGTGGCAAGACGATGGCGGGGTTTCTGCCCACTCTGGCCGAGCTGGCCACGGATGCCCGCCCCGGCTTGCATACGATCTATGTCTCCCCGCTCAAGGCGTTGGCCGCGGATATACGGCGCAACCTGC
The DNA here is from genome assembly GCF_056539265.1 of Ruegeria sp. BC3. NCBI lineage: Bacteria > Pseudomonadati > Pseudomonadota > Alphaproteobacteria > Rhodobacterales > Roseobacteraceae > Ruegeria > Ruegeria sp. BC3. The sequence goes on along the minus strand of NZ_JBQFUP010000005.1, from coordinate 161,810 downwards.
GGGGTCCGGCAGATGAGATCGGGCTGCCCATTCGCATCGAAGATCGCACTGGTGATACTTCGGCCACGCAGAAAAAACGGCAGCGGGTCGACCCTCCGCATATCCTTCTGACGACACCGGAAAGCCTGGCACTGCTGACGTCTTATGAGGATGCCGGGCGCATGTTCGCGGATGTTCAGCGCGTCATCGTTGATGAAATTCACGCCTTGGCAGAAAGCAAACGGGGCGACCAGTTGATGCTGGCGCTGGCGCGCCTTCAAAGCCTTTGTCCCAATCTGCGCCGCGTCGGCCTATCCGCCACGGTCGAAGACCCTCAGACCATCGCGCGGTTCCTGGCCCGCAATCCCGATCCCTGCCACATCATTCAAGCCGATCCCGGACCCGATCCCGACATTCGCATGCTGGAAACGCAGGAAATGCCACCCTGGTCCGGGGGCGGCGCGGCTTACTCCATCCCTGCGGTGCTGGAGCAAATCAAACAGCACAAAACCACGCTGATCTTTCACAACACTCGCGCCCAGGCCGAGATTTTCTTTCACAACCTGTGGCTCGCCAATGACGAAGCTCTGCCCATCGGTATCCACCACGGCAGTCTGGACCGACAGCAGCGCGAACGCGTCGAAGCCGCGATGGTGCGCGGAGATTTGCGCGCGATTGTCTGTACCGGTTCTCTGGATCTGGGCATCGACTGGGGGGACGTGGATCTGGTGATTCAGATCGGCGCACCCAAGAACGTCAAACGACTGGTACAAAGGATCGGCCGCGCCAACCACCGCTACAATGCGCCGTCCAAAGCCCTTTTGGTTCCGGCCAACCGTTTCGAAGTGGTGGAATGCATCGCAGCGCTTGAGGCCGCCAAGGCCCATGATCTGGATGGAGACCCCCGAGGTGCCGGCCCCCGGGACGTGCTGTGTCAGCACATCCTGATCGCCGCCGCTGCCGGTCCGTTCGACGCAGACGCGTTGTTTGCCGAAATGACAACGGCAGGACCCTTCGCGGACCTTCGACGCGCCGAGTTCGACGCATGCTTGGATTTCTGCGCAACCGGTGGCTACGCCCTGCGGGCTTATGACCGCTGGCAGCGACTGCAACAGCGACCGGACGGCAGATGGCAACTCCGCGACCCTCGGGCAGCCACGCGCATTCGGATGAACCTGGGTACGATCCAGGACACTGACACACTCAAGGTCCGCCTAAAGCGCAATCGCGGCGGGAAACCCCTTGGCGAGGTCGAAGAGGCCTTTGCCGCCTCTCTCACGCCCGGAGACACATTCCTGATCGGTGGTCAGATTGTCAGATATGAGGGCCTTCGCGAAATGGTGGTCGAGGTCAGCCGCCGCGCTGACAAGAAGCCCAAAATCGCCACCTTCATGGGCACCAAATTCGCCACCTCGACGCAGCTGAGCGACCGTATTCTGCGCATGTTCGCCCAACCTGACTGGCCGCAACTGCCCGCGCATACGGCTGACTGGCTGGCGCTGCAGCGGGACATGTCCCGCCTGCCACAGCGCGACCGGCTATTGATCGAGAGCTTTCCCGATAACGGGCGTGAACACCTGTGTGTTTACGGGTTTGCCGGACGCAACGCGCAACAGACGCTGGGTCTGTTGCTGACCAAACGGATGGAGGAGACCGGGCTGGCCCCGCTTGGCTTCGTGGCCACCGATTATGCCACGCTGATCTGGGGCCTGGACGCGGTGACAGACCCGCGGCCCTTGTTTCAGCGCGACGCGCTACGCTCTGGGCTGGAGACATGGCTGGCGGGCAATGCGGTGATGAAACGCACCTTTCGCGCCTCGGCCACCATTGCCGGCCTGATCGAGCGCAATACGGGCGGTCAGCGCAAAAGCGGACGGCAAGCAATGTTTTCCTCGGACATCTTGTACGACACGCTGCTGAAATACGACCCAGATCACCTGTTGATGCAGATCACCCGCGAAGAGGCCATGCGCGGCCTAGTGGACTTTGGGCGTATTGAGGCGATGATCGACCGGATTGGCGACCGGATTGATCTGGTGCGGCTGAACCGGGTTTCGCCTTTGGCCGCACCTTTGTTTCTTGAGGTTGGAAAAGTCCCCGTCAAAGGCGCTGCCGAAGAACGCTTGCTGGCCGAAGAAAGCGCGCGCCTGCTGCAGGCGGCAGGCTTGGGTGGGGGATGATACCGCTTGCGCTAAAGCGCAAAAAAGGCAAAGAACGGATCATGAACGAACTGCCGTTTTCCTTTGCAGGGCAAGACCTGCGCGCCCTGGGCTCGGGTGCCCTGTGGTGGCCTGACCAATCCTTGCTGTGCGTCAGCGATCTGCATCTGGGCAAATCTGAACGCAAGGCACGGCGCGGCGGCCCGGCCCTGCCACCCTACGATAGCCGAGATACCCTGACCCGGCTGTCTGCCGACATTGACAGAACCGGGGCACAATCCGTCATCTGCTTGGGCGACAGTTTTGATGATCTGGACGCTTTGGCGGCCCTTGGGACATCGGAAAAGCTGACGCTGACCACTCTGCAGGCGGGGCGTCAGTGGGTCTGGATCGAAGGCAACCATGATCCGGGGCCAATCGATCTTGGGGGTACCCATCTGTCCGAATTCTCGGCAGGACCGTTGGTGTTCAGGCACATCGCCCTACCCGGCGCGGCAAGCGAGGTTTCGGGGCATTACCACCCCAAAACGCGGCTGAAAGCCCGTGGCCGGGTGATTACCCGCCCTGCATTCCTGCTGGACGATGCCAAGTTAATCCTACCGGCTTACGGCACGTACACGGGCGGCTTGCTGACTTCGGACACTACGCTGAACAAACTTATGAGCGACGGGGCAATGGCCATCCTGACCGGCCCGCATCCACATATCATCCCAATGCCGCGCTAGGATCAAATTACGCCGTCTTTTTCAAGCTGCGGCTTGTACTTCCGGCTGATGGGAACAAGGTCTCCGTTCACAAGTTTCAGATACGATCTGTCAGCCACCTTTTCGGTCCCAGCAACAGCGTCTTTAACAACCCAATGGGATCGGTGCGCACAATGTCCGAGCAGGGGTTCCATCTCGGCAACAGCATCGGTCAGACGGGATCGGATTGTGAACGTACCTTCGGACGTAACCACATCCACATAATGGTTGCGCGATGTCAGGCGATAGATTTGCCCCTGAAACGAGTCCGGCAACCGTCGCACAAGGCGTGGAGCCGGCGGCTGAATGGGTGTCGGCTTACTTCGCGGCTCCACTCGGCAAGTCAATACCAGACCGGCAGTAAACAATGTGCTGTACCCCACGATGCGCGCGACATCCGGCCCTGAATGGCCACCAATGAGAAACAGGGCATGCGCCAGTACCCAAAGCGATGGAATAAACAGCAGCAGAACGAACAAAGCGTACATCAGATCGCGTATCGGCAGGCTAGCGATGGCCTTGCTGTCATGGATGAGTTTACGAGCCAGCCACGTCGCGCTTAACGCGATGCCCATCACCCCCGCCCAGAACACAAAGGACAGGACGAAAGGTAGATCCGCCATAAGAAAAGGAGGGAAGGCGTAGGCCAACATTGGAAGGAAAACGAGACCAGCCACCACACGCTGGGGAGTCAACGGACTAAAAATCTGTCTTAGCTTTGACGACATACCAAACTGAACGCCACACTTAGGGGCCCAGCCAAACGCCCTAAATCAACCTACGGATACGCACTGTAACCAGCTGGGAAACCAGCGCTATCACGCGGCATGCAGACATTCAAACGTTAACAGAGGGGAAATTTTCGGCGAGTTCGTCACCCTCGCCTACACGCGCGCTTCGGCGGCACGAAAGTGGTTGGGGCCCGCATTCGCGCCCCAACCAAACAAATCAGGCGGTCAGCCCTTCGGGCTCTGGCAGCCCGTTTGATCGACAGCACGCTGTCAGAGTATTGGCCAACAGGCACGCAATGGTCATTGGGCCAACACCACCTGGAACGGGAGTGATCGCACCGGCACGCTCGGCCGCGCTGGCGTAGTCTACGTCGCCGACCAGTTTGTTCTTGCCGTCGCGCTCAATCCGGTTGATGCCCACGTCAATCACAGTAGCGCCTTCCTTGATCCAGTCGCCGGGCACCATCTCGGGGCGGCCAACGGCGGCCACGACGATGTCGGCCCGGCGCACCACGTCGGGCAGGTCCTTGGTGCGGCTGTGGGCGATGGTCACAGTGCAGCTGTCACCCAGCAGCAATTGCGCCATCGGCTTGCCGACAATGTTCGAGCGACCGATCACGACGGCATCCATGCCCGACAGCGAGCCGTGATAGTCGCGCAGCATCATCAGACAGCCCAACGGAGTGCAAGGAACCATCGACTTCTGACCAGTGCCCAGCAGGCCAACGTTCGAGATGTGGAAGCCGTCCACATCTTTGGCCGGATCAATCGAGTTGATCACCAGATCTTCGTTCAGGTGCTTGGGCAGCGGCAGCTGGACCAGAATGCCATGAACTGCGGGATCGTTGTTCAGCTTGTCGATCAAGGCCAGCAGGTCGTCTTCGGACGTATCGGCGTCCAGCTTATGCTCGTATGAGTTCATGCCGACCTCAACGGTCTGCTTGCCCTTCGAGCGCACGTAAACCTGGCTGGCCGGGTCTTCGCCCACCAGAACCACGGCCAGACCGGGGGTGATGCCGTTTTCCTCTTTCAGCTTTGCGACCTGATCGGCCACTTGGGCGCGAACCTTGGCCGCAAAGGCCTTACCGTCGATAACCTGCGCTACCATCCTTTGATCCCTTCTTTCAAAAAACGGATCGGGCGCAGAAAGCGCCCGTGTCTTTAGTCGGGGCCGAGCACGCGTTCTTCGCGGGCAATCGACCAGTCTATCAAGATGCGCCAGAGTTTCTCGGCAAGATCAGGGTCCATACCCAACTCGTCAGAACTCTTGCGCACGCGCTGCACCACGTCTTCGACACGATCCGGGATGCGGGCGGGCAGCCCCTCGCCGGGTTTCAGCTGCGACGCGCGGTCAATGTAGCTTGCGCGCGTCACCAACAGTTCGATCAGTTGGCGGTCCAGCTTGTCGATCTGAGGCCGCAATTCCTGCATCGAGTGACAGTCTTGCGGCGGTATCAGAGTGGGCATTTTCTTCTCCTCACGGCCCGGGGATATCCCCGGACCACGAGATGTATCATTCGGGCGCTTAGAACAAGCCCTCGATCTCACCTGCGTCATTGAGGCAGATGGTTTCAGCCGCCGGTTTGCGCGGCAGACCCGGCATGGTCATGATCTCACCACAGACGACCACGATGAAACCGGCACCGGCGGACAGGCGAACCTCACGCACAGGGACCGAGTGGCCGGTGGGCGCGCCGCGCAGGGTTGGGTCGGTCGAGAACGAGTATTGCGTTTTCGCCATGCAGACCGGCAGGTTGCCGTAGCCTGCTGCTTCCCATTCCTTCAACTGGTTGCGGATTTTGTTGTCGGCCAGAACTTCGTCAGCGCGGTAGATACGCTTGGCGATGGTTTCGATTTTCTCGAACAGCGGCATTTCGTCAGGGTAGATCGGCGAGAAGTTCGCGCTGCCACCTTCGACGATTTCCACAACCTTCTCGGCCAGAGGCGCAGAGCCGTCCGAACCCAGCTCCCAGTGACGCGACAGGATCGCTTCGACGCCGTGCTCACCACAGTAGTCTTTGACCGCCTGAACTTCGTCGTCGGTGTCGGTGACGAAGTGGTTGATTGCGACAACGACCGGTACACCGAACGATTTCACGTTCTCGATGTGGCGACCGAGGTTTGCGCAACCCGCTTTAACGGCGTCAACGTTTTCCGCGCCCAGATCAGCCTTGGCCACGCCGCCGTTCATCTTCATCGCGCGCACAGTGGCAACCAACACCACTGCCGACGGAGCGATGCCCGCCTTGCGGCACTTGATGTTCATGAACTTCTCGGCGCCCAGATCAGCACCAAAGCCCGCTTCAGTCACGACATAGTCGGCAACTTTCAGAGCGGTCTTGGTCGCGATGACCGAGTTACAGCCGTGTGCGATGTTCGCAAACGGGCCGCCGTGGACAAATGCCGGGTTGTTTTCCAGCGTCTGCACCAGGTTCGGCTGCATGGCGTCCTTCAGCAGAACGGTCATTGCGCCTTCCGCCTTGATGTCGCGGCAGTAGACCGGGGTCTTGTCGCGGCGGTAGGCCACGATGATGTCGCCCAAACGCTTTTCCAGGTCTTTCAGGTCGTTTGCGAGGCACAGGATCGCCATAACTTCAGAAGCCACGGTGATGTCAAAACCTGCTTCGCGTGGGAAGCCGTTCGACACGCCGCCCAGCGAGGCGGTGATCTGGCGAAGGGCGCGGTCATTCATGTCGACCACACGACGCCATGCGACGCGGCGGGTGTCAATTTCCTGCTCGTTGCCCCAGTAGATGTGGTTGTCGATCATAGCCGACAGCAGCGAGTGCGCCGAAGTGATGGCGTGGAAGTCACCGGTGAAGTGCAGGTTCATTTCTTCCATCGGAACAACCTGCGCGTAACCACCACCTGCAGCGCCTCCCTTCATACCGAAGTTCGGGCCAAGCGACGCTTCGCGGATGCAGATCATCGCATTTTTGCCGATGCGGTTCAGGCCGTCACCCAGACCAACGGTGGTCGTGGTTTTGCCCTCACCCGCCGGGGTCGGGTTGATCGCGGTGACAAGGATCAGTTTGCCGTCTTCGCGGTCCTGAACCGAGTTGATGAAGTCCTGACTGACCTTCGCTTTGTCGTGGCCATAGGGCAGCAGATCATCGCTGGAGATACCAAGCTTGGCGCCGATCTCCTGAATCGGCTTCTTGTTCGCTTCACGCGCGATTTCGATGTCGGATTTATAGCTCATTGGGCAAGATCCCTGGTTGAATTCCTTGCAAATCGGCACAGCTGGGCCGGTGCTGGTCAATCCATACCGTTGTGCACAATCGCGATGGATAGAGATTCCGACATAATCATGCCGTGAAACGGCGTAGCGTCATTTCACCGGTTTCAAATCGGAAACACTTGACATTTATGGAGCCCATGCCCGTTGATCCGGCACGAACAGGGTCATCCGGTCACCCAATCGCAGTTGTCCGGGGCGTTCCACCCAGGCCGTTACGCCCCTGCGTCCTTGCGCGGCAGGCTTGAACGCAGCGCCATATCCTGGTTGATCCGCCTCGATCTCGCGGCCCGGAAGGACGCAGGGCCGGTTCTCCATATCCACTGTGATCGTTGCGCCGTCAGGGGCCTGCAGTCGCGAGGACGGCGGAATATGGGTAAAGTCAGGGATGCCGCGCAAAAGGATACTGACGCCGAGAAACGCGGGTTCCAAGCGGTCCATCCCCATCTCTTTTGCTGTGGCGTCCATTTCTTCGGCGGACAGAACCGACAGCTGACGCACGTTTCGTATCTCGGTGCCTTCAGGGTACAGGTTCTTTACGCGAACGCATGAGGCTCGGTTTTCCCCTTCGTGCCGCTCGCCTTTTCCTCCGGCGAAACCCAATTCCAGCACATCAACCGCTTGGGCCCGGATCGATCCGCCCACAGGCACGTGGCCCAGCCAGACAACTTCTCCGGTGAATTCAGTTTCGCGCAACACTGGCATTGGGCCGCCCCTTAGTTCAGCAAATCTTCAATCCCGCACTAGAAGGCAGACCAAACAGAATGAAAAGAAAAAAGACCCGGGACTATGCCCGGGTCTGATTGGTTTATGCCGATGGTTCCGGCTCCATCCCACCGTCGGGTGGGGTTTTCTTGATCTTGGTCTTCGGAATGGCCGTGACACTGGGCGCGCTACCCTCATCGGGCTTGTCACCTTCGTCATCGCCTTCGTTGGGCGACTCGCCATTCATCACGCGCTTGATCTCATCCCCGGTCAGAGTTTCATACTCCAGCAGACCTTGCGCCAGACGCTCCCATTCCTCGTTCTTGTCGGTCAGGATTTTGTGGGCGCGCTCGTAACCCTGCTGGATCAGACGCTTCACCTCTTCCTCGATCAGCTCTTTGGTATGAGCGGAAACCGAGAACCCGGCGGTGTTGCCCTGATAGCCTTCATGGGCTTCGGCATAGTCGATGTTACCGACCTTGTCCGACATGCCCCAGCGCATCACCATGGCGCGCGCCAGCTGGCTGGCCTGCATGATGTCGCCGGCGGGACCGTTCGATACGTGATCTTCGCCATATTTGATGACCTCAGCAGCCTTACCCGCCATTGTCATCGCCAACTTCTGCTCGCACTCATCACGGTGATAGTTCAGGCGGTCCATCTCAGGCAGCGAAACAACCATACCCAACGCGCCACCGCGCGGGATGATCGTCGCCTTGTAGACCGGATCGCACAGCGGCAGTTCCAGACCCACAACGGCGTGGCCAGCCTCGTGATAGGCTGTCTTTTCCTTCTGGTCCTGGGTCAGCACCATCGAGCGGCGCTCTGCCCCCATCATCACCTTGTCCTTGGCGTTCTCAAAATCTTCCATGGTGACAAAGCGACGCCCAACGCGGGCAGCCATCAGCGCGGCTTCGTTCACAAGGTTCGCCAGATCGGCACCCGAGAAGCCCGGTGTACCGCGCGCGATGATGCGAAGATCGACATCAGGGCCCAGAGGCGTCTTGCGCGCGTGTACGCCCAAAATCTTCTCACGGCCTTTGATGTCTGGGTTGCCGACGGTCACGTTCCGGTCAAAGCGGCCCGGACGCAGCAGAGCGGGGTCCAGAACGTCCTTACGGTTGGTGGCCGCTAGGATGATCACGCCTTCATTGGCCTCGAACCCGTCCATCTCGACCAGCAACTGGTTGAGGGTCTGTTCGCGTTCGTCATTACCGCCGCCATAACCGGCACCACGATGACGGCCCACGGCGTCAATCTCGTCGATGAACACGATACAAGGCGCGTTCTTCTTGGCCTGTTCAAACATATCGCGCACGCGGCTCGCACCAACACCCACGAACATCTCAACAAAATCAGAGCCCGAGATGGTAAAGAACGGCACACCCGCTTCGCCCGCAATCGCTCGAGCCAAAAGCGTCTTACCGGTACCCGGAGGGCCAACCAGCAGTGCACCTTTTGGGATCTTGCCGCCCAGACGCGAGAACTTCTGCGGGTTGCGCAGGAATTCAACGATCTCTTCCAGCTCTTCCTTGGCTTCGTCGATGCCTGCGACGTCATCAAAGGTCACGCGGCCATGCTTTTCGGTCAGCATCTTGGCCTTGGATTTGCCAAAGCCCATCGCGCCGCCTTTGCCGCCGCCTTGCATCCGATTCATGAAATAGACCCAAACGCCGATCAGCAACAGGAACGGCAACAGGGTGATCAGGAAGGACTGGAAACCGGACTGCTGCTGCTTTTCTGCACGAACGGGGATGTTCTCGTCGATCAGCAGTTTGGTGACTTCGGCGTCACCGGGTTTGATCGTCGTATAGTTCGCGCCGCTTTGGGTGGTATAGCGAATCTGTTCGCCATCCAGCGTCACGTTCTTGACTTCGCCCGCTTCAACTGCGGTGACAAAATCGGAATAGGTTCTTTCATTGCTCTGAAGCGTTCCGCCTGGTCCGCTGAACAAATTGAACAGTGCAAGGATCAGCAAAAACAGAACGACCCAGAAGGCGATGTTACGAGCGTTGCCCAAGGAAAATCTCCCAAAAGATTTCGGCAGGTGGGGGTCTGCCGGGTTGCTCTTTAAAATAGAGATGATTCAAGCAGGTTCAATGCGATAAAAAAGAAGAGTGAAACTGAGGCCAGTCTGGGGCCAATTCTGCGTGCCATCCGTTGGAAAAACCAGCATTTGGGGCCGCAACCAACTCATCAGCAACCCAAACGGCGGGTGAGGCCAGAAAAACTTGTCTTGGTTTGCCCAAGTTTCGCCAGTCTGGCACCTGCGGCAAGCCCGCTTCGCCCAGCGGACTGATTTGCGCATCAGCGACCAAAGGCCCCGTCACGATCCAGCGGTTGTCCCACTTCTGGCCTGGGCGCGTAACTTTGCCTTGGACGGCGTTTAGCTCTCTGCAAATCCACATCTTATTGCCCTGAGGCACCAACAGGCAGCCACCGATTGAGGTTGCAGTTCCCGTATCGATAGCCTGAACGGCCTGGTCGACCGCGCTCTGCCGGGGCGGATACCCTCGCCCTGCGATCCATCCGATACTGCCGACCACCAGCCTGCGCTTGATTTCTTGGGGCAGCGTTTGGAAGGCGGCCCGATCCAAACAAATGTCCCCGGCATCCACCTCTGCCATCGAACGGGCAGATTCCTGCGCAAAAACCTCTAAAGCCTCACGCGCTTGGGTCAGATTTTCTGCTACACGTGTCAACGAATGCGCCGTAATGCCCAAGTCCTTGAGGTCAGATAACACTTGCCGCGCCTTGATCCGATCAAACCGAATGTCCTGATTCGAGGGGTCATCGATCCACTCAACCCCCTGCTCCGTCAGATACGTGCGCAAGTCACGGCGAGTCACGCCAAGCATAGGCCGAAGCAGCGTCAGCCCGTCCCGCAATCGCTTCCCCCGTATTCCGGACAACCCAGTCACACCAGCGGCGCGGCCAAGGCGCATCAGGAACGTCTCGGCCTGATCGTCGGCGGTATGGCCAAGCGCAACTGCGCTGATGGCGTGGCCGCGGGCCCAATCTGACAGTAGCCGATACCGCGCCTGCCGCGCCTGGTCCTGAAGGTTGCCGTCACCATCCCACCCCGTCCAGACAAGCGTTTCATGCGGAATGCCCAGACGCCCTGCAACTGCGCTGACGTATTGCGCTTCGACCGCCGCTTCGGGGCGCAGACCGTGATCGACGGTTGCGGCGAACAGTGCCACCTGTTCGCTTTGGGCGATTTTGCTCATCAACAAAAGCAACGCAACTGAATCGCCGCCGCCTGAAACGGCGACGCCCAGTCGCGCTGGCAAGGTCTTGGGTAAACGCGCGCGAATCTCAGCGCGCAGTCTTTCCGCCTGTTCCGTCAAGAACAGCCCAGACTTACCATTTCCTGAGTGGCATTTGTTGCCGAGGCCGAACCCGGGAACCGCACGCCCACTTCGCTCAGAGTGATGCAGGCCTGATCGGTTTGACCCAAACGCCCCAGGGCCGAACCCAGTTGGAACAGTGCCTCGGGGGCGAACGTGCCTTCCGAGTCGCCGGTAAAGCTGGCGAGGAACGCCCGCGCTGCCTCTCGCGTGTCACCGAGCCCTACCAGGGCTTGACCGCGTTTCAGATTGGCTTCGGGGGCCAGCGGGCTGCCGGGATATGAAGTTTCGAAAGTTGCGAATTGTTCGGCCGCAGCTTGGAAATTGCCATCCGCCAAGGCCTGCGACGCGGTGTCAAAATCGGCTCTTTCTCCGACAGCCAGTTCACCTTGTTCGATCTGCGCAGGTTCTGCCGGAGCAATCGTCGCAGGCGCCGCCGCCGCGATGTCGCTGTCGCCGCCGAGGGTCGAGGTCTCACCCAAGGTGCTGAGATCGCCGCCTTCCAACTCGACTAGCCGGAACTCAAGGTCGCCGATGCGGTTGGTCCCGTCAGAAACGATGTTCTGCACCCGCTGGTTCAACTGCTCGGTCTGACGGGTCAGGCGCTGCAGCTCGGCTTCGATGGCGTCGACACGCTCGAGAACGGAACTGCCAGCCAGATTGGGCGCTGGCGTACCAGTGGTCGAGAATTCACGCTTTAAACGCTGAATTTCAACGTGCAGGACCGTCAGTTCCTGACGAATATCTGCCAGCGTTTGCTGATCCTGTGCATTTGCCACGCCAGCGGTCGCCACGACCGCCGCCAGAACCCATCCTGCAACTCGCATCATATTACCCCAAAGTTGAACCGGTCAGCACCGTCACCGCGCGGCGGTTTTTGGAATAGCAGTCCTCGGTGCTGCAAATCTCGATCGGGCGCTCCTTGCCATAGCTGACTGTGGTCAGACGGTTGCCCGCAACGCCACGAGAAATCAGAAACTCTCGCGCTGCATTCGCCCGCTTGGCCCCAAGGCCGAGGTTGTATTCGCGGGTGCCCTGTTCGTCAGCATGGCCTTCGATGGTGGCTACGAAATCCGGGTTGGCCAACAGCCAGTCGGCCTGCCCCTGAAGAACCGTCTGAGCCTGAGGGCTAAGGGTCGACTGATCCACTGCAAACAACACACGGTCACCGACCGTTTGCTGGAAATACGCAGGCGAGCGCGGATCGCTGGGCGAACCCGGCACGATCGAGCCGTTTCCGCCCGCTCCACCGCCCAGCGCCGATGGATCGTTGTTGGTACAGGCGGCCATTACGCCCAGCGCGCCCAATGCTATGACTTTGCCCAATACATTCATTTCAGGTGCCTCGTGGTTTTATCGCTTTGTTGCAGTCTTCGTTATCACAGTGCAGGAAATTTGTGAACTTTTCCAATCCCCTGCCCCAATCAATTCTGCAGCGGCCCCCAGGATGGGTCACTGCCCCCGTCCGGTGTCCGCACCGGGCGCAGGTTACGGCCCGAGATATCAACCGAATACAGTGTCGCCCGACCGCTTGCCCCCTGTGTTTCGCGGGTGAACATGATAACGCGACCGTTTGGTGACCAGGTCGGTCCTTCGTCCAGGAAGGATGAGGTCAGCAGGCGCTCTTCGCTGCCATCCGTGCGCATGACACCGATATGGAAGCGGCCCTTGTTTTGCTTGGTGAACGCGACCAAATCTCCGCGCGGTGACCAGACCGGGGTGCCATAGCGCCCCTGACCAAAGCTAATACGCGTCGCCTCGCCCCCGTTTGCGGGCATGATGTACAGCTGCGGCGTGCCCGAGCGGTCACTTTCGAACACGATTTGCGAGCCGTCCGGCGAATAGCTGGGCGCGGTTTCGATCGCGGGTGTGTTTGTCAGGCGTACGCTTTGACCCGAGGCCAGATCCATTTTCCACAGGTCGGTGTTGCCGCCATCAATCAACGAATAGACGATTGATTGGCCATCTGGCGAAAAGCGCGGAGAGAAGCTCATTGTGCCGCCCTGCGTGTTCAACTCAGTCCGCCGCACGCGGTCGACGTCCAGAACATAAATCCGCGGCTGGCCGGTCTCGTAACTGGTATAAAGCAAGCGATCGCCGGTCGGCGAAAAGCGCGGGGCCAGAACAATGGCCGAGCTGTCGGTCAGGTACTGAACGTTGGCCCCGTCATAATCCATGATCGCCAGACGTTTCTGACGCTGATCCTTGGGACCACTTTCCGAAACGAATGCAACGCGGCTGTCGAAATACCCGCCTTCGCCGGTCACCCGGCTATAGACCTGATCGGCCACTTTATGCGCCATGCGGCGCCAACCATCGGTCGTGCCGGAAAACTGCAGGCCATTGCCCAGCTCCTGCCCCGAAAACACGTCCCAGACCCGAAACTGAACGGTCAGCCGTTTGCCAGAAACGCTCACCGCCCCGGTCACCAGAGCCTCGGCATTGATCGCTTTCCAGTCTGCAAACTGCACGGGTGCTTCAAAGCTGCTGACCCGGCTGATGAACGCATCCGAGGAGATTTCGCGAAACAACCCGGTGCCGGTGAGATCCGCTGCGATTACGCGCGAGATGTCATTGGCGTATTGCGTTGCTGCCTGACCGTTTGGTACGAAGTTCGGCACCGCAAACGGCAAGGGTTCGATGATCCCCTGATCCAGTTCCAGACGCAGCGGTCCGTTTTGGGCATGCACCGGCGCTGCCAATAGGGTCAGGCCAAGCAACAGGCTGGTCAGAAATCTCATCATTTGATCCGCATCCTCTCGGGATTGAATGTAATCTCAATATCCCGCCATTGATCGTATTTGTCAGTAGGCAGGGTGTATCCTTTGGCCCCACAGCGCAAAATCGCTCGCCGGGCGGCCTCATAGGCCTGGTTGGCCGACGTCGCTGTCCCGCCGGAACTGTCAAGCATCCGCAGGCTGCCGCCAATCACTTTGCCGTCCGGGGTCAGCGAGAAGCCAACCACAACAACTGTTTGCAAGGCGTCTGTCGACAATGAGCCGACGTTCCAGCACTTGGATACGGCCAGCCGCATGGCGTCCTTTTCGCCGGCGGTCAAAGGTGGGCCAGACGGCTCATTGCCCTGCGCCAACGCTTCGGTCAGCGCATCTTCAATGGCAGCCTCATTGTTGGATTCGGGCTGCGTCGGCGTCGGTTCCTCCACCTCGGCCACTTCGGGCTCTGCTGGTGGTGTTGGTCGGCTCGGGCGCAGTGGCGGGCGAGGCGAGCTACGCGGCGCGTATTCCTTGGCCTCTTCCGCTTCGGTCACAATTTCATCGGTGGCCTCTTCCGGCGCGGTCTGGTCTTGCTGCTCTTGTTGAGTCTCGGCCCCTTCATCCAGCGAAACGGCCGGGGTTTCGATGTCGTCCGGCGCAGCCTCTGGCGGTGGCGGTGCAACAGGTTCCGGCGCGACCTTGTCGGCAGGGCGCGGCTGCGCCTCGGGGCCTGGCGGCACGGGCAAGAGGGTGGCTTCGGGCTCAGGGGCTTCCAGTTTAGGGGGTTGTTCTATCTCAATCGGTTCGGGCGGTGGAGCCAGCGGTTCGGGCTGAAGCTCTGGCTCTGGTTCGGTCGGTTCGGAAACTTCGGGAGTCGGAGGCTCTTCCTCGACCGGTTCTGGCGTGGGTACGTCCTCTGTGGGTGCTTCGGGTTGCTGCAGGGCGGCAGGCGTCGGCACTTCAGGAGCCTCACGTTGCGCGGTCATTGCCGCAAACTGCTCGGCTGAAATGACCGAGACATCCTGAACAGGCATAGGCAAGGGTTCGGACCGGAAGGTGCCGCCAAACAGAGCCCAGGAAATCAAACTGACATGGGCTATTGCCGAGATCTTGGTGCCGGTATCCACCGCGCGGCCTCACTCTCCACCTTCGTCCAGCGCGGGGCCGCCGGTATCGGTCACAAGCCCCACATTGGAAAACCCACCCGCGTTCAGCGCGCCCATGACCTGCATCACCTGCGCGTAGGGGATCGCACCATCGGCACGCAGGAACACGCGGTCACTGCTCCGCTCTGCCGCAATAGCACGCAGTTTACCAATCAACTCTTCGCGCGCGACGTCTGTCGTCTGGATTTGAACCCGTCCATCTGCGGTCATTGTCACTGTCAGCGGCTCTTCATTGTCGCCTGGCAACGCGCTTGCAGCAGTCTTTGGCAGGTCCACCGGAACACCAACGGTCAGCAACGGCGCGGCCACCATAAAGATGATCAGCAACACCAGCATGACATCCACAAAAGGCGTCACGTTGATCTCGGCCATGGGCTGCGCGCGACCGCGACGGCGACCGCGCCTGCGCCCGTTTCCGCCTCCGTTCTGCTGAACCGCCGCGCCCATGTTAGCTGTCCAATTGACGCGACAGGATGGTGGCGAATTCGTCGGCAAAGGCCTCATAGCCGCCGACGATCCGGTCACTGTCCGCGCTGAGCTTATTGTAGAAAATCACCGCCGGGATCGCCGCCAACAGGCCCAGACCCGTGGCCAGCAGAGCCTCGGCGATACCGGGTGCCACAACGGCCAGGTTGGTGTTCTGCTGCTCGGCAATCTCGATAAAGGCGTTCATGATACCCCAGACAGTACCGAACAGCCCGATAAACGGCGCGGTCGAGCCGACTGTGGCCAGAATAGACAGACCTTTTTGCAGCCCCTCAGCCTCTTTCGCGATCGCCACATCCATCGAACGGTCGATCCGCGCAGTCGCCCCAGCGATCAGCCCACCATCCGTGCGATGAGAGCGGCGCCACTCGATCATACCGGCCGCAAAGATCTTTTCCGAACTGCCATCAGGTTGGGCGCCCATTTGTTCGAAAAGCTCATCCAAAGGGTTGCCAGACCAGAAAGACTCATCAAACACCTGCGCTTCGCGTCGGGCGGCACGATAATTGATCAGTTTCTGAATGATAATCGCCCAGGACCAGATGGATGCGCCGATCAGCATCAACATCACCAGTTTGACGATAAAGGTCGCGCGGGCATACAGCCCCCACATGGAGAAATCGATCTCCTGCGCCAGCGCCAGCGTTTCAGCTTCCATGAACCTGCTCTTTGTTTTTTGCCTGACGGCCGTTTATTTGGCCTTGTTTTGCCAAACGCTAACGCAGTTGGTTATGAAAAGCCAACATAACCACCCCAGACCGCCAAATTGTTACATCAATGCGCGAATCTCTGCCGGAAGGCGCACCGGTTTGCCCTCTTGGTTCATGCAGACGGCGGTCACCGAAGCACGAAAAACCTCGGTCTCTCCACGTTTGACCAGCTGCCCCATCGTGAGCCGCACGCCCGAAATGGATGACACCCAGGATTCAACGATCAGCTCATCGTCGAACTTTGCTGGCGTCAGATAATCGGCCTCGATCCGTCGGATAACCCAGACGATCCCACCATCGCGCATGGCATTCTGATCATTGCCCAGACCACGGACATAGTCCGACCGCGCACGTTCGATATATTTCAGATAGTTCGCGTGATAGACCACCCCACCCATATCCGTGTCTTCATAATAGACCCGGATCGGAAAGATGTGTTTGTGGGGCGCGTCCGCGGTGTTGGCCATTGTGTCAGGTCCGGTCCTTCTCGAGGGCGCCTTCAAATCCGGCGCTTGGTAAGTCCTTCTGACAAACAGATGCATTGTTGCTGCGAGTCCTGCAATCCCTTCGCGAGGGCATTTTGCATGACCCCAGATGTAAAGTGTCGAATTTCAACGATTTGCCGTCTAATCTTTCCGACAACCCGCGTGAATCCGACAGGAGTTTCAATGGCTAAGCCACAACAGGAAGAAAGGAAGCGCACTCTTCCGATCCTTCAGGGCGTTCTGCCGTTCAACCGCGCGACTTTGCCCGCCGAGGTTTTGGCGGGCCTCACCTTTGCCTGCCTCGCGATCCCCGAGGTCATGGGCTACACGAAGATCGCGGGCACGCCGGTGGTCACGGGCCTTTATACGATCCTTATCCCCATGGCCCTGTTCGCCCTGTTCGGATCGTCTCGGCATCTGGTTGTGGGGGCGGATTCTGCCACCGCAGCGATCACCGCTTCGGCCCTTGCGGGTATGGCCGTTTCGGGATCCTCCGAGTATCTTGCCCTGGCATCCCTGCTGGCGCTGATGGCAGCGGTTCTACTGATTGCTGCGCGGGTCATCGGGCTTGGGTTTCTGGCGGATTTCCTGTCACGGACCGTACTTGTTGGGTTTCTGACGGGTGTCGGAATTCAGGTCGCAACCGGCGAGATCCCCGGTTTGCTGGGCATCCAAAGCGATGGACACGGAACGATTGCCAAACTGCAGGCAACATTTCAAAACATCGGCCAGACCAGTTGGCCCACATTGGGCGTGTCACTGGCGGTCCTCTTGGTGGTGGTTGGATGCAGAAGGCTATCACCAAAACTGCCCGGCCCTCTATTCGCGATACTGGGCGTTATCCTGTGCAGCTGGGCCTTTACGTTCAGCGCGTCCGGCATCGCGGTTTTAGGTCCGGTTCCCGGCGGCTTGCCCGCCCTGTCGATCCCCAATGTCGATTGGAGCTGGACGCTGTTCAAACAATTGCTGCCAACAGCGTTATCGATCTTTGTCGTGATCCTGGCCCAAAGCGCTGCAACCTCGCGTGCATATGCGGCCCGATATGATGAGAAGTTCAGCGAGAATACTGACCTCGTTGGGTTGGGCCTTGCCAATCTTGGCGCAGCCTTTTCAGGCACATTTGTTGTTAACGGCAGCCCGACAAAGACCGAGATGGTGGCCAGCGCAGGCGGGCGCAGCCAAATTGCCCAACTGACGACCGTCGCGATCGTACTGGTGGTCATTCTGTTCCTGACAGGCCCCTTGGCCTATCTGCCAAACGCGGCCTTGTCGGCGGTCGTTTTCCTGATCGGTCTGAAGCTGATCGACCTGAAGGGTCTGACCGCCATCTACAAACAAGCGCGGTCCGAATTCTGGATCGCTGTGGCCACGGCGGCTGTCGTCGTCTTTGTGGGTGTCGAACAGGGCATCATTTTTGCAATGGTCCTGTCCCTGATCGACCACACCCGCCGGGGGTACCGCCCCAAAAACGCAGTGATCGTCAGAACTGCGGGCGGCGGTTGGCGCTCCAAGCCTGTCGCAAGCCCCAACCAGTTCGAACCCGGCCTAGTGATTTATCGCTTTTCACACAGCCTGTATTACGCAAACACGCAACGGCTTTCAGATGAAATTGCAGAACTCACGAAAGACCAAGAGACCCCGGTTCAATGGTTCTGCATCGAGGCCACGGCCATTGACGATGTCGATTTCACTGCAGGTTACACCCTGCGCAACGTTCTCAAACTGCTGAAGGACAAGAACATCAAGCTGGTCTTCCTCATGGTCGAACCGCATGTGCGATCAGAGCTGGGTCGGTACGGCGTGACAGATCTGGTCGGCGAGGACGCCTTTTTCCACACCGGAGAAGACTTGCTGCACGCATACAAACGCAGCACCTCATCCGGATCGTGAACGCACCCGGATCACTGCGGCTGCTGCAGGCGGGCAAACAAGCGCAGCGCATGCGCCGGATCCTGAGCAGAGCCAGGCAGCACCGGATCATAGGCCGCGCGGATCAGCCCGGCAATGTCCGGACGCAGTATGGTCGAATCCCCAGCAACCGCCAAAGGTGATTGCGCTCTGAACGCCATGTCTGACCACAACAGGATGGTCTGCACGACCTGACTAAGCGCCAGCGTCTCGGCCGGGACCTTCGACAGTTCTTTGTCCATCCGCAAGAACACAAAGGCCGCTCGGATCGCGCCGTCCTCTTCGAAGCGGAACACGCGGTACTGATTGGCATCCGCCGCGATAAGTCGATCCACCAGCGGACCAAGATCAGGGATCAGCCGGTCCAGATCGGGGACCTCCAACAGTTCTTTCCAATCCCTGAAGAAGAACACCATGCAGTTTGCACCCAGCTCCGGGTCGGTTTCGGCCATCTTGTGATCTGCCAGACTTACAACAGCTTCAAACGCACCTTTTACGGTCGCAAGCGTCTCATCTTCGACGCCAAAGACGATGGGCACGATGGGCCGGCCCCAACGGGCAAACAGAAACTCGCCGCTTTCGCGGGTGAACAGGGCCTCGATTTCGTCCGGATTCACGCGCAGTCCTTCATCGTTTTTCAGCTTCTTCGACCGCAGGCATAAAATCTAAGCCGCGCAGCTTCAACCAAACAGATCGCTTTGGCCCTTTGGCGCAGCCATACCCAGATGCGTCCAGGCCTTCTGTGCCAACATCCTTCCGCGTGGAGTGCGCTGAATCAGACCTTGCTGCAGCAAATATGGCTCGATCACTTCTTCTAGCGAGTCCCGGCTTTCCGACAGAGCAGCCGACAGCGTTTCGATCCCAACCGGACCTCCTGCATAGTTCTCGGCGATCAGCTTCAAGTACCGACGGTCGGCACCATCAAGGCCCAGATTGTCGACGCCCAGTCGCGTCAAAGCCCCGTCCGCCAGCTCGCGCGTGATCCGCCCGTCGCCCTCGACAATGGCGAAGTCCACCACCCGGCGCAGCAGCCGGCCCGCGATCCGAGGCGTCCCACGGGACCGGCGCGCAATTTCACGCGCGCCTTCGTCATCAGCAGGCGCGCCCAGTTTGCGGGCGTTGCGGGTCACGATCTCATGCAGCTCGTCTACCGTATAGAACTGCAGCCGGGTTGGAATGCCGAACCGGTCGCGCAGCGGCGTCGTCAGCAGACCCATCCGCGTCGTAGCTCCAACCAACGTAAACGGCTGCAGTTCGATCCGCACCGTCCGCGCCGCCGGACCCTCGCCGATCACGAGGTCCAGCTCAAAATCTTCCATCGCCGGATACAGCACCTCTTCGACCGCCGGATTCAACCGATGGATTTCGTCGATAAACAGAACATCCCGCGACTCCAGATTGGTCAGGATCGCCGCCAGGTCGCCCGCCTTGGCCAAAACCGGACCAGAGGTCATACGGAAATTCACCCCCAGCTCTCGTGCCATGATCTGCGCCAGCGTCGTCTTACCCAACCCCGGAGGGCCGTGGAACAGTGTGTGGTCCATCGCCTCGCCGCGTTGACGCGCGGACTGGATAAAGATGCGCAGATTGGCCCGTGCTTCGGCCTGACCGATGAATTCATCTAAACCCTGCGGACGCAAGGCGCGGTCATTGTCCTCGGGCATGGGTTCGGGGCGCAGCGTGGGATCAGCGTCGACCATTCATCTACCCTTTCGGAGCCAGCAGCTTGAGCGCAGCCCGGATCAGCTCGGCCTCGCCCGCCTCGGGCAGATTGGCAGCCGCTTCAGCCACGGCCGAGGCCGCCTCGGACGGGCCATATCCCAGATTGGACAGCGCCGACAACGCACCCGCCGAAGCCGCGGCAGAACCCGAGGCTGGTTTGACCGTGCGTTTCGGTGCGGGTGTCGCTTCGACGTGTTCAACAACTTCTAACTCGGGGCCATCCGTCGCCTCGGTCACCGTACCGCCCATTGCCATCACGCCGGGCGCCTTGTCCTTGAGGTCCAACACGATCCGCTGCGCCGTTTTTGGCCCGACGCCCTTGGCTGCTTTGACTGCGCCCCAGTCCCCCAAGGCAATCGCGCGGCTGACCCCGTCCGGTCCCAGCGCTGACAGGATGGCCAGAGAGACCTTGGCCCCGACGCCCTGAACCGAGCAAAGCAACCGGTGCCATTCCTTTTCGACCAGCGAAAGGAACCCATACAGCTGCATCAGATCTTCGCGCACAACCATGTCGGTGTAGATCGAGACGGCCTCGCCCACACCCGGCAGTGCCGCCATGGTCCGGTCCGAACAGTAGACGATGTAGCCAACCCCCCTCACGTCGATCAGAACGTGATCCGCCGCGCGATAGTCCAGGCGCCCTGTCAGCTTTCCGATCATGCCCGTACCTCTTTCAAGCGCGCCTGTGGCGCTGTGCCGTAATAGGAATGACAGATGGCTATCGCCAGCGCATCTGCCGCATCCGCCCCTTTGGGCTGGCAGCCCGGCAGTTGCAGTTTGACCATATGAAGAACCTGCTCTTTTTCAGCATGCCCAACGCCCACCACCGTCTTTTTGACCCGGTTGGGTGCGTACTCCCCTACAGGCAGCCCTGCCTGCGCCAATGTCAGCAACGCCACGCCACGGGCCTGGCCGAGTTTCAACGTCCCGGCCCCGTCCTTGTTGACGAAGGTCTGTTCGATGGCCGCCTGATCCGGCTGATGCTCGGCTATGACCTCGACAATCTGGTTATGAAGCGACAACAATCGCTCACCCAGATCGTCCCCATCTGACTTGCATAACCCGTTGGCAACGTGGCTCAGGCGGCTGCCATGCGATTCGATGACGCCCCATCCCAGGGTCCTGAGCCCCGGATCAATGCCCAAAATCCGCATGTTTCGCCTCGGCCTGCTCGGGTTTTTGTGATCTTTCTTTCGAATTAGCACGAAGCGTGAACATTTTCCAAGCGAATTGCGCCAGCGCTCAAAAACGACAGACCTGTTTCAAGGGCGACAGATCGGCCCGTTTGCGACAGCGAAAAGTCTGAAATCGACACGTTTCATGAGGCGAAAATGACCAATAAATTAAGGGACTTTCATGAAATTCAAGCTCTGCAAAAATTGCATAGGACAGTTGCAAATTCCGCACTTGCATAGCCGATTTGGCAGCACTAGATGCCGCTCAGATCAGACGATCAAACGTTAACTTAAACCAGAAGGAAACAGGATATGGCTGCACTGGACACCACCCGCACCACCACTGGCTCGTTCGGCCTCGTTGGCCGTATCGGCGCAACATTCGCTTCGGCCGTAAACGCCGTTATCGAATGGAACGACGCCCGCGTCACCCGCAACGCGCTGAGCGGTCTGACGGATCGCGAACTGGAAGATATCGGACTGTGCCGTGGCGATATTGACGTCGTGGCTGAAGGTCGTCGCTAAGGTTTAGCACACCCCACCACTCATATGCCCCTTATCTCCCTCGGGGGGCAAAACAGAACGCCGCGCAAGTTCATGCGCGGCGTTTCTGATTCAAATGACCAATTGTCAGGGCAAAAGCTTGTTCAGTTGTTCCGCAAGCAGTTGCGAAACCGGATCAATCTGCATCACCCAGGCCCCGGCCTTTTCCACCGAAGTACCCTCGGCCAAAGCGTCGACCCTGTACTGATAGCCGGAAGTGCCCAAGCTGGTCAGCAAGAACGTCTTGAACGAAAACAAGCCGAGCAGACACATCACCAGAACCTTGGCAGGCAAAGCAGATTTCACCCGCTGCGGTTTCATCACAACAAGCCCGTCCTTGCGCATGGTCGCGCGGTATCCACGGCTCAGCTTGGCGTGCTTTTTGTTCAGACGATGAACGCGCTGATCAAACTCTAGTTGTTTTCCCGTCATGGCAGCCTCCACAAACCGCCCCCGATTCCACGTTAAGACGGTAGAAACAGAATGCGACAAAATCGAGGCAAAACACTAGAAAGCTCCTGCAAATGGTCCAGATTTAGCCCTGTTTGCTTAATATTAGCGTCGTCCATTCACCAATCTGGTTGGTTTTGTCCAGATTGAACCCGTTTTGCAAATAAACGGAAACCACTTCATCGGCCTGCTCGTTAAGGATTCCCGACAGGATGGCGTATCCACCGACTCGCAGATTCGCGGCGATTTCCGGGGACAGAGCCACCAGCGGACCCTTGAGGATGTTGGCGAAAATCAGATCATAGGGCGCAAGGGCCTTCAGTTCGGGGTGATCGAACCCTGCCGCTTCGACACAACGGACCTGACCAGCCATCCCGTTGGCCTTCAGGTTGGCTTCGGCCACGTCAACGGCCACTTCGTCAATGTCACTGGCGATAATGTCGCCGTCCCAAACCCGCGCGGCGGCCATGGCCAAAACGGCCGTTCCGCAACCGATATCGGCCACTTTGCTGGCCGTGAACCCTTGGTTCAGCAGATGGTCCAGCGCCTTCAGGCAGCCCAGTGTGGTGCCGTGGTGGCCGGTGCCAAAGGCCATTGCAGCCTCGATCAGCAGCGGGATGCGCCCTTCCGGCAGCTTGTCTGCGTCGTGGCTGCCGTAGACAAAGAACCGCCCGGCCTCGACGGGGGCCAGCTCGCGGCGTACATGGGCAACCCAATCGGTTTCGGGCAGTACCGAGACCACAAACGGTTTGGCCTCGAACGCGGCGGCCAAAACGGCCAGCGCGGTTTCGTCCGGAGTCTCGGTGAAGTAACCGCCGACCTCCCACAGGCCCGAACCGTCCTCGACTTCAAACACGCCGACGCCGGTGGGTTCCGGCTCAAGGCGCTCCATGGCTTCGCCCAGCTCTTCGGCAGCTTTCTTACCGGTCAGAGTGGTCAGCGCGGTGAATGTGGGCATGGGGGCCTCCTGTATCAGTTGACACAGCGCCTATGGCGATGGCCCGCCAAGGTCAAGTATTGGCGCTTACTCGGCGGGCGCAGGCGCGTATTTCGTCAGGATGGTCTCATTGCCCGGCTCAGGGTGTCGCGGGATCAGCAGCGACAACAACAGAGAAATCATCGCCATTGCAGCGGCCAATGCGAACACTGCCCCTGGCGAAATGACCCACAGCAGGCCGAGAAGCGCGGGCAGGAACACAGCGGCAATGTGGTTGATGGTGAAAGCAACCGCCGCAGTCGGCGCAATATCGGCCGGGTCTGCGATCTTCTGGAAATATGTTTTCAGAGCCAGCGCCAAAGCGAACAGAACATGGTCGATCACATACAAGGTCGCTGCCAAAACCACGCCCCAGCCAAACCAGTAAATCCCGCCGTAGGCCGCAAAGACGATGGCCAAACCGGCATACTCGAAGATCAGGGTCCTGCGCTCTCCGAACACCGAAACCGCTTTACCCAGCATCGGGGCCGCGGCCATGTTGATCACAAGGTTGATTAAATAGAGGCTGGTCAGCTCATGCACTTCAAAGCCGAATTTTTCGACCATCATGAAGCCTGCAAAAACCACAAAGATCTGCCTGCGTGCCCCCGCCATGAACTGCAGCGCGTAATACAGCCAGTAGCGTTTGCGCAGCACCAGCTTTTTGGTCTGTGGCGTTGGTGCATCGAATTGCGGGTAGGCCAGCAGGCAGAACAGCGCCAGCAGCGCGGTCACGCCCCCTGCGGCCATGAAAACGGTATTGTAGGACAGGTCAAACCGGTCCCAGGTCAGAACGATCAAGCCATAAACCACTGCCGTAGCTGCCGAGCCCATGGCCACAAGCCAGCCCAGCACCTGGGGCGCACGATCCTTGGGCAGCCATTGCAATTGAAGCGACTGGTTCACCGTTTCGTAGTAGTGGAACCCGATCGAGCTGAAGAGTGTAACAAACAGCAATCCACCCAGACTTGGGAACCAGGCGGTGACCGCCGTTGCGACGCCCAGCATCATCAGCGAAATCATCGCCAACACCTGCTCGCGCACAAAAATGATGACCGCGATCACGCCAACAGCCAAGAACCCGGGGATCTCCCGAACCGTGTGAAGCAGACCAATATCGGCCCCGTCAAAATTCGCCACCTCAATGACGAAGTTGTTCAGCAGCGCGCTCCACCCGTTGAACGCAATGGGCATGGTCAGCGCCATCATGAACAAGAGGGTCACGGGACGGCGCCAGAACGGAAGGCTCTGCGCCTCGGACAGGGGCATTGGTTTCAGCATGGGACTCCTCTACGCCCATTTGTTCGGTTTGGCGAGAGGGAAGCCACCCGCGCACAGTCACCCTGCGTTGATGCGGAGGTCAGTAGAAGTTTTGCGGGTCAATATCCACCGTCAGGCGCAGGTCACCCTTCAGGCGCAATGGCGCTATCCAACGAGCGATTGCGTCCTGAATTGGCGCGCCTTTTGGGGCTTTGACCAGCAAGCGTACCCGATGACGGCCGCGAATACGCGCGATGGGGGCAGGGGCTGGCCCGAACACCTGCGCACCAACCTCGCGCAGGGGCGCATCATTGCGAGCCATAGCGTTGCCCAGATCAAAGACAGGCCCAACCTCGGGCCCCGACAAGACGATCCCGGCCATTCGACCGTAAGGCGGAACGCCTGCGGCCTGCCGCCCGGCGGCTTCGGCTTTCCAGAAACCCTCTTCGTCGCCTGACAGAATAGCGCGGATCACGGGGTGTTCCGGCTGAAATGTCTGCAACAAGGCCTGCCCCGGCTTGTCGGCCCGCCCGGCCCGGCCTGCGACCTGACGCATCAGTTGGAATGTCCGCTCGGCGGCGCGCAAATCGGCCCCATGCAGGCTCAGGTCTGCGTCGATCACGCCAACCAAAGTCAGTTTGGGAAAGTTATGCCCCTTGGCAACCAGCTGCGTGCCGATGATGATATCCGCATCGCCTTCGGCAATCTCTTCGATCTTGGCTTTCAACGCGCGCGCCGAGCCGAACAAATCGGAACTCAGCATCGCGATCTTCGCCTCGGGGAAAGTCGCCTCAGCCTCTTCGGCCAACCGCTCGATTCCCGGCCCGACCGGGGCCAGTTTGCCCTCAACCCCGCAGGAGGGGCAGGCCTCGGGCATCGGTTTGGTTTCCCCGCATTGGTGGCACATCAGGCGTTTCAGGAACCGGTGCTCGACCATCCGCGCGTCGCAATGATCGCAGGCAATCTGTTCACCGCATGCACGACATAAGGTTACAGGAGCATAGCCGCGTCGGTTGATGAACAGCAGCGACTGTTCGCCCCGTTCGATCCGCTGACTAACTGCTTGTCGCAGGGACGGCGAAATCCAGGTTCCCGGCTGCATCTGTTCGGCGCGCATGTCTATCGGCTTCATTTCCGGCAGCACTGCCGCGCCAAAGCGCGAGGTCAGATCAACCCGCTCGTACTTGCCAGCCTCGGCATTGGCCCAGCTTTCCAGCGACGGAGTCGCACTGGCCAGAATCACCCGCGCGCCACAAATTGCCGACCGAAGAACAGCCATGTCGCGCGCACTGTAATGTACCCCGTCTTCTTGCTTGTAAGAGGTGTCGTGTTCTTCATCGACTACCACCAGACCAAGATCGCGAAACGGCAGAAACAGAGCCGAGCGCGCACCGACGACCAGCTGCGCATCGCCCTGCCCCACCATCCGCCAGACCCGGCGGCGTTCGGTCATGGTGGCGCCGGAGTGCCATTCCGCAGGGCGCGCACCGAACCGAGCCTCAACCCGCGTCAGGAACTCGGCCGTCAGGGCGATCTCGGGCAATAACACCAATGCCTGTCGCCCCATGCGCAATGCTTCGGCCACCGCCTCCAGATAGACCTCGGTCTTGCCCGACCCGGTCACACCTTTCAGCAATGTCGTGCCGTAGTCCCCCGTGCGTTGCCCTGCCTGCAGCCGCGCAACCGCCGCTGCCTGATCGTCGGTCAATTCCTTGCCAGGCAGATCCGGGTCCAGATGCGGGTAGGGCAGATCGCGTGGGCTGTCCTCCTCGCGCACCGCGCCCTGCTTGACCAAACCTTTGATAACGGAGGAGGTTACTCCCGCCTGTTCGGACAATTCCTTCAGCGTGAACGCCAATCCACCGTAGTCGCGCAAAACTTCCAGCACTCGGGTTCGCGCATCGGTCATCCGATCTGGCTGCGCCTCGCCCAGACGATAGATCTTGCGCATTGACGGCGGATCACCCAAGCCCGGCGCGCGGGTCGCCAAGCGCAACATCGCAGGCATCGGCGTCAGCGTATAGTCAGCCACCTTCCCCAGAAACACGCGCATCTCTTCGCGCATGGGCGCGACCTCCAGCACCCGTATCACAGACCGGGCCTTACTCAGATCGAACCCGCCTTGCCCTGGCCCCAAGACAACACCCAGAACCTTGCGCGGACCCAAAGGTACCTCGACAAATGCCCCCAGAAAGCACCCGCCCTCGGGCGCTTTGTAATCGAGCGTCCGGTCCAGCGGCTGCGTTGTCAGCACCGCCACCAGCTCACCTTGATCGAAATACTCCTGAGCGCTCACCGCATATCCTTGGTCAGGGGGTTTCAGCATGGGTCTCTTTGAGGTAAAGGCATCCGCGACCAAGGCCAACCCATCAAAGGACTGCCCTCATGAAATTCTTCGTAGACACAGCCGAGATCGACGCCATCGCCGAACTGAACGATCTGGGCATGGTGGACGGCGTAACCACCAACCCATCGCTGATCCTGAAATCCGGTCGCGACATTCTGGAAGTGACCAAGGAAATCTGTGATCTGGTCGACGGTCCCGTTTCCGCCGAAGTGGTCGCCACCGAGGCCGACGACATGATCGCCGAAGGCCGCAAGCTGGCCAAGATTGCGCCGAACATCGCCGTCAAAGTGCCGCTGACATGGGCGGGCCTGAAAACCTGCAAAACGCTCAGCGACGAAGGCCAGATGGTCAACGTGACCCTGTGCTTCTCGACCAATCAGGCCATTCTGGCGGCCAAAGCAGGCGCAACCTTCATCTCACCCTTCATTGGTCGCCTGGACGACATCAACCTCGACGGCATGGACCTGATCGCCGACATCCGTCAGGTCTATGACAACTATGGTTTCGAGACCGAAATCCTTGCCGCCTCGATCCGCACCGTGAACCACGTGACGGACAGCGCCCGCATTGGTGCGGACGTGATCACCGCACCCCCCGCTGTGATCAAAAAGCTGGCCGACCACCCGCTGACCGACAAGGGCCTGGAAACTTTCCTGGCTGACTGGGCCAAGACTGGTCAGAAAATCCTCTGATCCATTACTCAGCCGCGCGGCACCGCAAGGTGCCGCGCCCGGCCCAACTGCCAAGCGCTGATCTTTGATCAGGGTTTTGCAGGCGGGAGCCCCTGGCCACAGCCGGAATGAAATCCGGCTTTCGTGCATTTTTTCCAAGGAAAACCTTGCAACTCATGTTATAAGCTCCTCAACAAAAAAAGACCGGACGGGACATGAGCAGCAACACCAAACTCCAGGATAATCTGCGCGCCGCGATTCTGGCTGAACCAGACGCTGTGCTGGACGACAAGGATCTGATGCAAGCCCTTGTTACAGCTAACGAACAGGCGCGCGGGGACAATGTAATCGACCTGCGCGGCATCGCCATGCAGCGGCTCGAGCAACGGCTGGACAGATTGGAAGACACTCATCGGTCAGTCATCGCAGCTGCCTACGAAAACCTCGCCGGCACCAATCAGGTGCATCGCGCGATCATCCGCTTGCTGGAACCGGCCGATTTCGAGGATTTCCTGCGCACGCTCGGCACGGACGTTGCCGAAATTCTGCGCGTCGATCGGATCACTCTGGTGCTTGAATCCACAGCCACGCAAGAAGATCCGGCTATCGATACGCTGGACGGCGTCCTGTCCGTGGTCGAGCCCGGCTTCGTGGACAACTATCTGACATTCGACCGCAGCGGCCCGGCGCGCGACGTGGTTCTGCGCGAAATTTTGCACCCCACACATCGCATCTTTGGCCCGAACGCTGAACACCTTCGGTCCGAGGCCTGCCTGCGGCTGGATCTGGGCGATGGCCGCCTGCCCGGCATGATCGTGATGAGCGCCAAAGACCGCAATCATTTCTCACCGCAATTGGGTACAGATCTTCTGTCCTTCTTCGCCGGGGTTTTCGAACGCTCAATGCGCCACTGGCTGTCGTGAGCCTGATCTCTCCCGCCTGCCGCGACGCGTTACAGCATTGGCTGGACAGTCTGAGCGCGCTTGCGGGGCGATCGGAAAACACTCAGACCGCCTATCGGGGCGATGTCACTGAATTCCTGTCATTCATGACGCTGCACCACAGCGAACAACAAGGGCTGGCCGCTCTGGCGCGTATTTCTGTTTCCGACATGCGTGCCTGGATGGCGGACCAACGAAGTTCAGGTGTGGGCGCGCGATCGCTGGCACGCAAGCTGTCGGCGGTCAAAAGCTTCTATCGCTGGCTGGCCGAGCGCCAGGGGTTCGAGCCCACCGCCGTCCTGTCCACCCGGGCGCCAAAATTTACTAAGAAGCTGCCCCGCCCATTGGCCGAAGACGCCGCACGCGCCCTGATCGACACGGTCGAACTGCAGTCAGCCAACGATTGGGTTGCGGCCCGCGACGTTGCGGTTGTCACGCTTTTGTATGGCTGCGGCCTGCGCATCTCTGAGGCACTGTCTTTGACCGGCGCTGACGCCCCGTTACCAGAAAGCCTGCGCATTGTTGGCAAAGGCGGCAAGGAACGGATCGTCCCGGTGCTTCCAGCTGCGCGCGCCGCCGTGGATCGGTACCTGCAGCTTTGCCCGCATCCGAAAGCCCATGACAAGGCGCTATTCCGTGGCGTACGTGGCGGTGCCCTCAACCCACGTGCAATCCAGGGCGTGATGGCCAAGGCGCGTATGCAACTGGGCCTGCCCGCAACCGCAACACCGCATGCCATGCGACACAGCTTTGCCACTCACCTTCTGTCCGCTGGCGGTGACCTGCGTGCGATACAGGAATTGCTGGGCCATGCCTCTCTGTCCACAACCCAGACTTATACGGCCGTCGATACGGCTCGATTGATGGAAGTTTACAACCGCGCGCACCCCAAAGCCTGACCCCGGATCACACAGTGACGTCAGGGTTTTTTCACCAAGCTGGCTTTTAGTTTGCATCTGCAGCGCGCATCGTCCAAGAGACAAAAATGACACTTAGACTCAAAGCCCTTTCCGTACATCTGTTTACCGCAACCGGTGCCGTTTTCGCGATGTTGGCCATGCTGGCCGCCGTCGAAGAGAAGTGGAGCCTGATGTATCTGTGGCTTGTGATCTCGTTCATCGTGGACGGTATCGATGGCCCGCTTGCGCGCCACTATCATGTCAAAAAGAACGCACCGGAATTCGACGGCGTATTGCTGGACCTGATCATCGACTATCTGACCTATGTGTTCATCCCGGCCTTTGCGTTGTTCAAATCAGGATTGATGGATGGCTGGACCGGGTGGTTTGCCATCATCGTGATCACCTTCGCCAGCGCCATGTACTTTGCCGACACGCGGATGAAGACCAAGGACAACTCATTCTCGGGCTTTCCGGGCTGTTGGAATATGTTTGTCATCGTAATCTTCGCGCTCGAGCCGAATTTCTGGGTGATCCTGATGCTGGTTTCGCTGCTCTCGCTGGCGATGTTCCTGCCGCTCAAGTTCATTCATCCGGTGCGCACGGAACGCTGGCGCAACGTCTCGCTGCCCATGGCATTCGCCTGGACCTTCTTTGCCGGTTGGGCGGCTTGGGTCGATTTTCACCCCGAAAGCTGGGCGCATTGGGGGCTAGTGGTGACCAGCCTTTATCTGGCGCTGGCCGGAATTGCGCAGCAGATTGTCCCGCCGCGCAAAGGCTGAGGCTTACAGGATTTCCTGCACCTCGAACTCGGTCCCGTTATGGGTGAAAACGTCACCTTCCTGCAGGCCCGTCATGGCCAGGTAGATCGGGCTTTGGGTTGAGATCCCCATATACGTCTTGCCGTCAACCTCGAAGCGGGTCGTGGAAACGCAAACGACAAAACGGCGGTTATTGAACTTGACCACAGCGCCCGGCTGAACCCGGTCCGTCAGGCTGAAATCAGTGTTTTCGATCACGTCGATCTTTGCGTGATGGGCGTGAACCGGTGCGTCAAACGCCGCCGCCAGATCGGCGTTTTCGCGTGAGGCAGCAATATCGTCCTTGTCATGCCCTTCGCGGTCATCCAGTTGCGAGTCCTTCAGAAATGCGTCGTAATGCGCCTGCGCAGTCGCCAGCTCCTGTTCTTCCAGCGACATCAGACGGTCAATGATGGCCTTTTTGCGGGCGGCCGGGTCAGTGTGGGCAGTCATGCAATGCGGTCCTTCAAATTCAGTAACTGATATAGGTTGGGCCTCAATCAGCGGGATTGCAACCGGTTTTCACCACTCAGATCAGCAGCCCCGCAGCGCGTTCATGGCGCAAGAGGGCCACTTTGGTCTCGACCCCGCCCTCGCCGGAAAAGCCGCCTAGCCCTGTCGCAGACAGTACCCGGTGGCAGGGAATGATCACGGGAATGGGGTTCGCACCACAGGCCTGCCCCACCGGTTGCGGCGGCAGGCCCAGCTCATTAGCGATGTCTCCGTAGGTTCGGGTCTCGCCCAACGGGATCGCGAACATCAGGTCGCAGACCTGCCTCTGAAACTCTGATCCGTTAACGTGATACGGCAGGTCGAACGCATCCAACCGCCCCTGATCATAGGCGGTCAACTGGGCGGCAGCCTCTTGCAACAGCGGCGTGGCGGGACCTTCGTTACGGCCATTCCAGACAAGGCGCGTGATGGCCCCGTCGGTTTCTTCAACCCCAAGGCGGCCAAACTGAGTTTCAACGGCAATCATCGACATGAAAGCAGCGTTTCAGATCGACGACCCACACGCAAGCTTGGAACGAAAAACCCCCGACCAATCTGGCCGGGGGTTAGGTGTTTATCCCAACGCGTCGTTACAGCGACCGCAAACGCCCGGATGGGCGTGCAGCCCGACGTCGGGCAGGATCTTCCAGCAGCGCTGACATTTTTCGCCTTCTGCCTTTTCAAAGACCACAGCGACGCCTTCAATCTCGGGCACGCGGAACGCCTCGGCCGGGGCAGGATCGCCGGTGACGGTCAAGCCGGACGTGATGCACATATCATCCACGTCGAAGGTCGCCAGCAGGTCGCGCGTCTCGGCGTCGTCGACATGCACGATCGGTGCGGCCTCAAGGCTCGAGCCGATGACCTTATCCTGACGCTGCACCTCAAGCGCGGCGGTGACGGCGCGGCGGACGCGGCGGACTTTGGCCATGTTGGCCTCAAGTTCGGCGTCGCGCCAGTCGGCAGGCGTGTCGGGGAAGTCCACCAGATGGACCGAGCTGTCATCACCCGGGAACCGCTCCAACCACACCTCTTCCATGGTGAACACCAGAACCGGGGCCAGCCATGTGGTCAGGCGGTGAAACAGGATGTCCAACACGGTGCGGGCCGAGCGGCGGCGCAGGTTGTCTCCGTCGCAATACAATGCATCCTTGCGGACGTCGAAGTAGAAGGACGACAGATCGACCGTGGCAAAGTTGAACACGGCGCTGAACACACCCTGGAAGTCGAACGCGGCATAGCCCTTGCGGACTTGGCTATCCAGATCGGCCAAACGACTGAGCACCCAGCGTTCCAGTCGCGGCATATCCTCGGGTGCGACCCGATCCGCCTCGGTGAAATCGGCCAGCGAGCCCAGCATGAACCGCATCGTGTTGCGCAGGCGGCGATAGCTGTCAGCAGTGCCTTTCAGGATTTCCGGCCCGATCCGCTGGTCGGCGGTATAGTCGGTCTGCGCCACCCACAGGCGCAGAATATCGGCCCCGTATTGCTTGACGACCTCTTCCGGCACGATGGTGTTGCCCAGCGATTTGGACATCTTGTTACCCTTGGCATCCAGCGTAAAGCCGTGGGTCACCACGTTGCGGTACGGCGCACGCCCCTTGGTCCCGCAAGCCTGCAGCATCGAGGAATGGAACCACCCGCGGTGCTGGTCGGTGCCTTCCATGTAGACATCGGCAATGCCGTCCTCGGTCCCGTCCTCACGGTCACGCAGAACAAACGCGTGGGTCGAACCAGAGTCGAACCACACGTCCAGCACGTCGAACACCTGATCGTAGTCGTCCGGGTTGGCGATACCGTCCAGCATCTGTTCCTTGAACCCGTCCGTATACCAGACATCAGCGCCGTTTTCCTCGAACGCGGCTTTGATACGGGCGTTCAGGTCTGCATTGCGCAGCAGGTAATCGGCGTCAGTGGGCAGAGCGCCCTTCTTAGTAAAGCAGGTCAGCGGCACGCCCCAGGCGCGCTGGCGCGACAGAACCCAGTCCGGGCGGGCCTCGATCATGGAATACAGACGGTTACGACCGGTTTGCGGGGTCCATTTCACCAACTCATCGATGGACCGCAGGGCGCGTTCGCGAATGGTATCGCCCATCTCGCCCATGCCATCGTCCAGCTTGCGGTCGACCGAGGCAAACCATTGCGGCGTGTTGCGATAGATGATCGGAGCTTTCGAGCGCCACGAATGCGGATAGCTGTGCTTGATCTTGCCGCGCGCCAGCAGCCCGCCGACCTCGGCCAGCTTGTCGATGATCGCCTTGTTCGCGTCCCCCTCGCCGCCCTTGCGGGACAGGATGTACTTGCCACCAAAGAACGGCAGGTCAGCGCGGAACGAACCGTCATCCATCACGTTATAGGTGATGACCTGCTCCAGCATGCCAAGATCGCGGTAAAGCTCGAATTCTTCCATCCCGTGCGACGGCGCGCAGTGAACGAAGCCGGTCCCTTCGGTGTCGGTCACGAACTCGGCGGCGCGGAAATCACGGATGTCGTCCCATTCGCCATTGCCGCCCTCGGCCCCGGCCAGCGGGTGGGTCAGTTGGACGCCTGCCAGCTCATCGCTGGTCACATCGCGGACACGAGTCCATTGGTCGTCGTTCAGACGGGCACGGCCCAGAACATCCGCCGCCAGATTGTCGGCCAGCAGGAATTTATCACCAACATTGGCCCAGCATTCATCCGGCGCGCCAGTGACTTCGTAAAGGCCATAGGCGATGTCCTTGCCGTAGACGAC
Organism: Ruegeria sp. BC3; assembly: GCF_056539265.1. Classification (NCBI taxonomy): domain Bacteria; kingdom Pseudomonadati; phylum Pseudomonadota; class Alphaproteobacteria; order Rhodobacterales; family Roseobacteraceae; genus Ruegeria; species Ruegeria sp. BC3. Next base: position 128,426 of record NZ_JBQFUP010000005.1, on the reverse strand, counting down.
CGCCTTGTTCGACGGCATCGTCCAAGGGGTCGTCGTCCAGATCACCACAAACGCATCATCCAGATCGCCTGCATTCACGACCTTGAACTTCACCCAGATGGTGAAGCTTTCCTTGTCGTGGTACTCGACCTCGGCCTCGGCCAGAGCGGTTTTTTCGATGGGCGACCACATCACGGGCTTGGAGCCCTGATAGAGCGTGCCGTTCATCAGGAACTTCATGAACTCATCCGCGATCACAGCCTCGGCGTGATAGTCCATCGTGATGTAGGGATCGGGCCAGTTGCCGGTGATGCCCAGACGCTTGAACTCTTCGCGTTGGATATCGATCCAGCCTTCAGCGAACTTGCGGCATTCCTGCCGGAAGTCAACGATGTTCACCTCGTCTTTGTTCTTGCCCTTCTTGCGGTACTGTTCCTCGATCTTCCATTCGATCGGCAGGCCGTGACAGTCCCAACCCGGCACGTAACGCGCGTCATGGCCCATCATCTGATGAGACCGCACGATCATGTCCTTGATGGTCTTGTTCAGAGCGTGACCGATATGCAGGTGGCCGTTCGCATAGGGGGGGCCATCGTGCAGGGTAAAGGGCGTGCGGCCCTCTTTCTCACGCAAGCGGTCGTAGACGCCGATCTTTTCCCAGCGTTCCAGCCAAGCAGGCTCGCGCTTGGGCAGGCCAGCGCGCATGGGAAAGTCAGTTTTAGGCAGGTTCAGCGTGTCTTTGTAATCAGGTGTCTGGATCGTGTCGGCGCACATTGGGGGCGTCCTTTGGATGATCTGGTCGTACTAGGATCGAAGCGGTCGGTGCGAAGTCTCAAACACCTTTGCCCGGCGTCTCAGAGGGTCAGAGCGCCGGGGATATAATTCGAATAATGATGGCCGTCCGGTCATACATGGCCGCGCTTATAGGCTGCCCGCGCCTAATGGTCCAGAGGTTCTGCCTGCTGCGGCGAATGGCGCAGCTTGGCCCAGCGGTTCAGCCAGGCCAGACCGGCCAGCGCGAGACCAAGTGCAAGCAGCGAGAACACCCGGATCAGACCGCCAAGACCTGAGATGTCGACCAGGAACACTTTGGCCACGGCCAGCCCGATGACCACCAGACCCGCTTTGCGCATCAGGTCGGACCGTCGGGCAAGCGATTGGTAAAACAGCGCCGCGCCGATCACCAGCAACGCCATTGTGTAGGTGTAGAGCTCGGGTTGGGACACGCCGTTGCCCTCATACATACCGCCCGCTCCCTGCCAGATATGGCGAATGGCCAGCCCCAACCACACCGCACCCACCGCGGCCGCCAAACCGAAACACGCCTGTCGCAAACGTGGATGCAGTGCAGGCAACCAAGCTGCCGATACGGCCAGCAGGACCGCAGGGACAAGGTAGGCGATCGCAAGGGTGTTGAGGACTGGCACTCCTAACACCGGGTCCGCTTGGGCATTCAGTAGGGGGTTCGCCTCGGTCAGTGCTTGACCTAAACGCACCAACCCATGCGCGGCAAAGAACAATGCCAGCCCGTAGCGTGCATAGGTCAGCTTTCCGCCCAGCTCGAACCGCCGCACCTGCGCGCAGGCCAACAGCAACCAGATCACGGAAAACAGGCCAAGGCCCCAGTGACTGTCATGTGCCCCACCCTCGCCAAACCCTTCGAGCCAGCGCAGCAACAGCAAGGACAGCAGGATACCGGCGGTCGCCCAGGCCGCGCTTTCCAGCAACAATGCAACAACCGGGCGATCCAGCGGGCGAAGGGTGATCCAGGCGGCCAAAAATCCTGCGACAGCGGCGGCGTAAACCAGTGTCATTTCCCCCAAAGGTGCTTCTGTTGCCCAATCCAGACCGGGATTCAGCACAAGACGAATGGTCACCGTGAAAACTCCGACCCAGATGAACCAGCCCATGGGTGGAAGATTGAACCGCCGGTCCAAAGCGGCGGCGGCGACGACCAGAACAATAAACGCAACGGTCAATGCGGCCGAGCTGAGGACGATCACGCAGGCAAAAGCGAGGTTGGACAGGGCGGACAAGGTCACCAAGGCTGCGCGCAGGCGATTTTCCCCATCGACCTTTGCAAACCGGCCAGCCAGCACGACCATCAGCACCGCCAAGGCAATCGCATGCAGTGCCCAAGGATAAGCTCCGATAACCTCGGCTGGGTGCCACCCCAGATCCAACGCAATGGCCAGTCCCGGCGCAAAGACAGCAGCCCCCGCAGCCCAGGCCGCCGCATGGCCGGTTGCTCGCATAGACCGCCAGGCCGCAAGCGCCGAGATCACGGCACCCAAAGCCACCAACAGGGTCACGGACCAGGGATAATCAGCCTCGGCGGTTTCGGCATAGGTCGCCGCGAACTGGCGCGCGACGGCACCGTTATCCAACCCGTGGACCAAAACGAACCAGATCAGACCGGCGGCAGGTAACAAAGTGGCGTCCTGCAACGCACGCGCCTGATGGGCCCAAACGATCAACGCCAGTGTCAGGCCGGACAACAGGACAATCCCCAACCAGAACTCGGCCGCTGAATCCGCCCAGTGCACCGACAGGATGACCGAGCTGACCGCCACCGCGCCAAAGGCAAGGCGGGTCGGAAACTCGGGCCATTGAAGCCCCTTTTTGAAAGCGATGACCTCGGTCATCATCCGTCCGCCATGATCCGGCCAAAGCCTGCGTACCGGGATCGCAATCGCGATCAACGCCAGCGCAGTCACAATGACAAGGTAGGCTGGCTCAGTTCGAGGTGCGGACAGCACCAGTAACAGGCAGGCGGTGTACGCCCCGACAAGGGTCAGAACGGATATCCAGGCCCAACGGCGCACGGTATCGATCCCCAGCCCAAGCACTGCGATCACAAAGAAATATCCATAAACCCAGTCAGGATCTTTCGAGGCCCCGCCCACCACAAAGGGCGCCGCAAAAGCGCCGATCAAACCGACTGCGGCCAGCAAAGGCCCGTGAAACCAGCCCAGAACAAGGCCCACAAGCGCCACGGCGATCATCGCACCAAGCGCCGTTTCCGGGCCAATCAGATCATAAAGCTGCCGTGCGGCCAAAAGCCCGCCGAAGAGGGCCACCAGCCCGGCCCCGGAAAAGACCGATGGCAGATAGGCCGTGGCCGAAGATTCATCATCCCCGTACCTGCGCCGGATCACTTCTCCTGCACCAATCAGCGCCGCTCCAAAGACCAAAGCTGCAATGACGCGCATTGCGGGCGAAAGCACGCCGCTTTCGACCCCGTATTGCACAAGGAAAATACCGGCCAACGCCAGAGATAGCGCCGAGACCGCGTAGAACCAGTTTTCACGCAACCAGCCACCGAACGCGGCAAATCGGTCCGGTTTCGGAACAACCGGAGAGGGTTCGACCTCTACTGGTGGATCCTCGGGCGCTTTGACGGACGGCCAAGGAGAAGGTTTTTCTACGGGCGGTGTCGGAGCCTCGGGCGTGACCTCTTCCACCGGGACGTCACCGCCCAATTCCAGAACCCGCTGTTCCAGTTGCTCGACCCTGCGGCGCAGGCGCAGGTGAAGCACAAATAGAACGACAACGCCCACCGGGATGGCGAGGACAATCAATCCAACAAGTACAAACAGGGATTCCAAGTGAAGACTCCGCGACGGTGTTCGGTCAGGCTACCCGGGTGCTGATCCACGTAACAGTCCGAAAAGTCATGAACTTGCGCGAGTCTAAGTTCAAGCTGGGTTTGGTAAATTGCAGCGAAGAGTACCTGGAGCGGCGCTTCAAGGGTCCACGCTTCGTTTCAAGGGAACAAATTCGGTCCCTATGGATGAAACAACGAGCCCACCAAATAGGCCATCAACGCCGCGGCCCCGCCGATCGCAAAGGTTTCAAGCCCGGATCGCCACCAAGGCGACAGCGACCATCGGCTTTTCAGGGCTCCAATTGCGAAAAAGACTGCCATGGTCATTGCTGCCGAAGTTTCGAAAGCCCGGTCCATCGACAGCAGGAACGGCAGCAACGGAACCATGCCAGCTACAAGGAAGGCCAAAAACGTCGCCATCGCTGCCTTGAGCGGGTGTGGATCGACGCTGCCCAGGCCGTACTCGCCTTCGATCATCAGGTTGATCCAGTTGTCGCGATTGGCGGTAATGGCATCTGTGGCGTCTTCCAGCACCTGCCCGGACAGACCCTTTTGTGATAGAATCTCGCGCACCTCGGCCCGTTCACCCTTGGGATACAAGCGGATATGGCGTTCCTCGACCGCGCGAATGCGCCGGATATTGTCCAGCTCTGCCTTGGTGCCAGAGTAGTTTCCCGCCGCCATGGAAAACCCGTCCGCCAGCACGTTGGCAAGCCCCAGCGCGACGATGATGAAAGGGGACAAACCCGCCCCGGCAACACCGGCCACGATCGCAAAGGTGGTGACCGACCCGTCGATCCCCCCGTACACAACATCTCGCAGCACCCCCCGCCCCGGAGGAGCGTTGATGCGGGCGGCAATCTCTTGCTGGCTGTGTCCGTGATCGGTCATGGCTGGCTCTGGCACCACTATGCGCGCCGCCAGACCGCATGACTTTGCGTCAGGTCAAGTTTTCGAAAACAAACCGGCCAACGCGCGTTTGATGATGCTTCGGGTCGACGGTTTGTGCCGGTCCGAGAAAGGCAGCGGACGGCAGACCTCCATCGCGGCGACGCCGACGCGGGCGCTGAGCGCACCATTTACAAGCCCTTCGCCAAAACGGCGGGACAGTTTACTCAGGACGGATCCGCCCAGCACGGGCTCCAGCAGATCATCCCCGACGGCCACGGCCCCGGTTGCCACCAGATGCACGAAGACAGCCCGTGTCAGCCGCCAGCTGCCCAGAAACCCGGCGCGCCCGCCATAGATTTCGGCGATGCGCCGGATCATACGCAAAGACGCCGCAAGCGCCGTGGCCACATCCGCCAGCGCCAGAGGGACAAGGGCCGTCACGGTCGCAACCTGTCGGGCGGCGGCCTCGACCTCGCGGCTGGCGGCGACGTCCAGCGGGGCCAGCAACTCATCCTCGGCCAGCGTCAGCAACCCCGAGGCATCAAACTGCTCGTCCATCCGTTCGGACAGTCGGTCACGGCCCCATTCGGTATCCTCGCGCCCTTTGTAGAACGCCAGCAAACGGGTCGTGACCGCGCGGGCCTGAGCCAGGTCTTCTTCGGCCAAGGCCGTATCCGCTGCGTGACGCATCCCGTCCACGCGGGACAAGCGCCCGATGGCGGCCAGCTCTCGCACGGCAATGATCAATGCAACCAAGACCAGAGCCGCGAACAGCCCTGTTACGATCCATCCCAGGATCGGCGCGCGCAAAAGCAGAGAATTGACAAAGTCCCACGCCGCCACGGACACCACAGCGCCGATCACGGCCAGCGCCAATCCCCAGAACCAGCGCGACAGGGCCGAGGGTTTGCGGGCGGCAAGGCGTGCCGCGCCCTGCATCGCCTGCCCCTGTGGCATTGCGATATCCGGAACCGGAGGGGCCTGTGCTACGTCGGCGGCGGGCTCATCCCCGTCTAGATCTATCAGAACCGGGCCTTTAGCCATCGGCTGCTCCTTTGCTGGTCCAGACAAATTTGATGTCCGGGAGATTCTCGTCGTTGTCGGCGCCATCGCTGCGCCCCGCTTCGACGAAACCGTTGCGTTCGTAAAACCGCAATGCTCCATGGTTTGCCTGAAACGCAAACAACGACAACTCGGACCGGCGCGCTTTGGCATGGTCCAGCAACCGCTGACCAATCCCCTGCCCCCGCGCGTTGGGCGCAAGGTAGAGTGAGTGCACTTCGTCCCCGTTGAGCGAAAGAAAACCCACCACCCCCAGGTCCGTTTCGGCCACAGTCATCCAGTCAAGCTCGATCATCCGGCCACAAAAGGCGATGGTTTCCGCCCGAGTGTGAAGTTCGGGCATCCAGTCATGTTCGCGGGTGAACCCGTGCAAAATCTCGCCGGTCGCACCGGCATCCGTGCTGCGGGCGGGACGGAGCTTGACCATCATAACCGGTCACCGATCAGGAATTGAGCGGCCCGATCAAGCCGGATATGTGGCGGGCCATCACCTGGGCGCAAGGTCAGATGCGCGGGGGCAAAGGCCATGAACCCATAGTCTTCACCCAGCCAACTGTCGGACCCGTTGCGCGCCGGGCCCAGCAGATGGGATGGGTCTTCGGGCAGATCGCCGGGGTAGAAAGCCGCCTGTTTACCGCTGCCCAAAAGCGTGCCGCGAACGCAGGGCAACTCAGTACCGTTGTGGTCGCGAATTTCCTCGGTCGTGGCCCGCAGAGAAGCAAGCGATAAGGCCGCCGTTTCGGCCCCGGCAAAGCTGGCGCGGTCACGTGCCTCGCGGGTCAGGGCCTCCATGATATTGGTCAGACGGGGGTGTTGTGTGTGGTGCAGATGGTCGGCCTTGGTCGCTGCAAACAGAATGCGTTCGACCCGTTTTCCCAGCAGCAACTGGCTAAGCCATGCATTCCGTCCCGGCCGGAACGCTGCTAGGATATCCGCCATCGCGCGTCTCATGTCTTCGACCGCCTGCGGGCCATTGTGGATCGCGCCCAACGCGTCGACCAATACGACCTGCCGGTCAATGCGCGCAAAGTGGTCTCGAAAAAACGGTTTCACCACTTGGGATTTATAGGCCTCGTAGCGCCGCTCCATCTCGCGATGCAGGCTGCGCCGCGGACCGTGGCCGTCGACCGGCAATGGCGCGAAGGTCAGAACCGGTGACCCGGCCAAATCACCCGGCAACAGAAACCGCCCCGGCGTACAATCATAGAACCCGGCATCGCGTGCAGCATTCAGATAAGACGCAAACGCCTTGGCCAGCGATTGTGCTTGGGGTTCGTCGTGCTTTTCTTCGGGATCAGTGCCTTGCGCCAAAGACAGAAAAGTCGTGGCCTCGGTCCGGTTGGCAATGCGCTTCAACGTTTCCTGCGACCAAACCTCATAGGACTTATCCAACAAGGCCAGATCTAGCAGCCACTCGCCCGGGTAATCCACGATGTCCAGGTGGATGGTTCGGGGACCCTGCAATCCTGACAACAAGCCAGAAGGCCGCGCCTTGAACGACAGGCGTAGCTCAGACACTGCGCGGGTGCTGTCCGGCCAATGGGGTTCCGGACCGGTCAGTGCGGCCAGATGGTTTTCATAGTCGAACCGAGGCACGGTGTCGTCCGGTTGCGGCTGCAGATATGCGGCGCTGATCCGCCCCTCTTGCTGCGCAACAAGGCCCGGCATCCGCCCACGGTCCAACAGGTTCGCCACCAGCGACGTGATGAAAACCGTCTTACCCGACCGGGCCAAGCCGGTGACGCCAAGACGGATCACCGGCTCGAAAAAAGTCTCGGACACGCTGTCGCCAATGGACTCGACGCCGCGCACAAGACTGTCTGCCAGAGATGAGATGACCAAACCGTCGCCCCGCTTTTATCGTTTGGTCCAAGATAAGTAGCGGTTGTCGGACATACCAGTGGTTTCCCACCCTTGCCCCCTCATGCAGGGCGCGCTACCAGCAGCCCATGCCCAGATACGCGCTCAAAGTCGAATACCAAGGGGAACCGTTTGCCGGATGGCAACGGCAAAAGGATCAGCCGTCTGTTCAAGGTGCAATCGAACAGGCCCTGTCGCGGCTGCAACCCGGCGAACATACCATCGCCGCAGCCGGACGGACGGATGCGGGCGTGCATGCGCTGGGTCAGGTGGCCCATTGTGATCTGGACAAAGACTGGGATCCCTTTCGCCTGTCTGAGGCGTTGAACTATCACCTCAAGCCGCAGCCAGTGGCCATTGTCAAAGCCGCGCGGGTGGACGACGACTGGCACGCGCGGTTTTCTGCGTTGGAACGTCAGTACCTGTTCCGCATCCTGATGCGCCGCGCACCTGCCACCCATGATGCCGGACAGGTCTGGCAGATCAATCACCAGCTGGACGTCGATGCGATGCAGGCGGGCGCGGATATGCTGATCGGGCAGCATGACTTTACGACCTTCCGGTCCTCAATCTGCCAGGCCGCCAGCCCGGTCAAAACTCTGGATGAGCTGCAGGTTGAACAGGTTCAGGGGTTTTCAGGCCCCGAAATCCACTTTCACGTTCGCGCGCGGTCCTTTCTGCACAATCAGGTTCGCAGTTTTGTCGGCACCCTCGAACGCGTTGGCGCGGGGGCGTGGTCACCAGAAGATGTGCGGGATGCTCTGGAGGCCACCGACCGCGCCACTTGCGGTCCGGTCTGCCCGCCGCAAGGATTGTATCTGGCGCGTGTCGGCTATCCTGCGCCAGTTTTTGACTAAAGCGCACGCAGCAGCAGGCCACCGGCCACAACTGCGATCACCAGCCCGGCGACCAGTTCAATCGTTGGGGCCAGAACCGCGGCAAAACGCGCAGCCGAAGCCGAGGCAAGCAGGCCCCCACGCAACCCGAATGAGGTCCACCCAACCAATGTCGTAACGGTTGCGGTGCCCAGCGCCATCGCGAAAACACCGGCAATGCCCACCATGGCGATGCCCATCTGCCAGGTCAGGATCAGAACGAACAAGGCACCTGTACAGGGGCGCGCGGCAATTCCTGTGATCAGAACGGCGGCTTCGCGCAGACTTCCGACCTGCGCCACCTCTTCGGCCGTGGGGCCATGGCGGTGCCCACAATCCGCGCAAACGTCATCATCATGGTGATGGTCGTGATGGTGGTGACCGTGATCGTGGTGATGGTCATGATCGTGGTGATGCGCCTTTTCGGTGCGATACCGACGCGCAAAACTGCGCACAGCGCGAAAGATCAGCCATACGCCGATCGCCGCAATCGCCCCATAGCTGATTGGAGCCATAACTTGCTCGGTTGTCCCAACAAGGCTGTCGCGGGACATCTGAAACACCAGCACCCCGGCGTAAACCAGCACAATCGCAGTCACCGCCTGCCCCAGGCTGGACAGCACGCTGATCGCCGACAAGCGCAGGAAAGCCACATTCCGACCCAGACCGTAGCCACCGATCAGGACCTTTCCGTGCCCCGGGCCAACCGCATGAAAAAAGCCATAGGCAAAACAGACGGTAAGCAGCGTTGCCACGGCCTCGGGCTGTTCCGCACGTGCGGCGCGCAATGAGCGGGCAATCTGGTTCTGGAACTCGCGCTGCTCTCCAGCGGCCCAGGCAGCCAGTTGGTCAAATCCACCGCTGCCCCAAAACCAAAGCAACAGCCCGATAGCGATGGCGACTGGGACAATCAGGTATTTGGACATGAAACGAAAATCTCGGTCGCAAAACTTTCCCCGACCAGCGGGATATCATTTTCTTCAAGGTCGTAATCTGCGTCTAGGGTGCGTAAAAAAGCCTGCATTTGGGCCAGCTGGCCATCAATATCTGGGTCGATCCTGCTGATCTGGCACGACGAAGGCCCGGAGACGGTCACCGGGCGCGTCACCTCGTAGGCGGTGTAGTAAGTCTCATCAAAAGCTTTCGCCGTGATGGCATTGGCAGGCACCCCGCCCCCGGAGACTTCGCGCAGATGGGTGGTGACGATGCGGCCATCCTCGGTCGTGGCCTGCGCCTCCATCGGGCCGGACAAAGACACCGGCGCGCCGTCCGCATAGACCACGAGATCGCCGTTATACCCTTCGACCCATTCGGCATCGAAACCTGACAGGAACTTCTTTTCGCTTTCCGTCAGAACTCCGTCAAAATCCTGGTCCAGCTTCATTTCTTCAAGCTGGAACAGCGAATACAGCTCGTCATAGGCCCAAGTCACCCGGACGTGGGTCAGTCGGCCTGTGTCATCCACAACAAACTCCAATCCGGTGTCGATAAAGACATGCGGGTGAGCCAATGCCGGGATCGGCAGACAGCAGGACAGTATGGTTACGAGCCAGCGCATAGGTGAAAGATAGGCTTTTGCCCGGTGCCCGGCAATGCGTTTCGGTGCCGCCGCGCAGGAACTGGCCAAGCGCTTCACGCGGGCGGGAACAATACCAGGGTCTGCAGGGCCGTTCCGACCGGTCCTTCGGTATCGAACAGAACCGATTGCGACATCCCTATTCCCGACGGTTGCCAATGTGACACGGACTGCGAGGCCAGCCAGTTTGAAACGGGCTCTCGGTGAATTTGCACGGTCAGATCGGTGTTCATGAACCCCATTTTGGACGTTGGCGCATTCCACGATATGCCGTTGCCGCAATCTGCAAGCGGGCACAGCGACTGGATCGGAGATTGCGCCTCGCCTTCCAGCAAAGGTGGCGTACGCATCCAGACCGTCTTTGGCCCGGCCTTCTGATTGCCCCCCTTGGGGTAGAGGATGTCCGAGTGGTTCGCAAAACCCGGCAGACCATGGCGCACTTCGCCAATCGGGAAGGGCCCGGTTACCGCGTCATCAAGCAGAGGGGCTGGTAGAGAAACATTTGGAACGGGCCCCAAATCGCGGCGCGCCATGTGCATGGTCGTGGCCGTGGCGCACAAGGTGTCGTCCAGATCGTGGACTGTGACACGAGTCGTCGCCAGCGTCTTGGTATGGCGCGTGGTCTCAGCGGCCACCCGCAGTCCGCTAAGCGGGAGCGGCCGCAGCAGGTCCACCGTCAACCGGGTCAGCATCTTCTCCGGCCCGACCTCGGTCTCTGCCGCGCGAACGATCAAGCCGCTGACCGGCCCGGCATGACAGTGATCTGCAGACCACGGCCCCCGTGCTGGATCGTTGCCTATAAAGGCTCCGTCTGCCCGGATGTGGAAATAGGTCTGTTCGCTTGGATCCGGTTTCAACACAATCGTATCCCTCAGACTTTTTCCTGAGTGTGTTTCTTCAACTCGGCCCGGGCCACCTGACGGCGATGCACCGCGTCCGGACCATCAGCCAACCGCAACGTCCGCACATGAGTCCAAGCTGTAGCCAACGGAGTATCCTGACTGACCCCCTGCCCGCCAAACATCTGCACGGCCTCATCGATGACCTTCAAAGCGACACGCGGAGCGACGACCTTGATCTGGCTGATCCAAGGGGCCGCCGCACGGGCGTCCCCCTGATCCATGTACCAGGCGGCTTTCAGGCACAGCAGGCGGGCCATCTCTATCTCCATCCGGCACTCGGCGATGATATCGTAGTTCGCGCCCAGTTGCGCCAGTTTCTTGCCGAACGCCTCGCGCTGCAGCGCGCGTTTGCACATCTGTTCCAGCGCCGACTCGGCCTGACCAATCGCGCGCATGCAGTGGTGGATACGGCCCGGCCCCAGACGCCCTTGGGCGATCTCGAACCCGCGCCCTTCGCCCAACAGGATGCTGTCGGCCGGGACCCGGACGTTGGTAAAGCGGATATGCATGTGGCCGTGCGGCGCGTCATCATGGCCATACACCTGCATGGGACGCAGAATTTCGATGCCCGGCGCATCAGCCGGGACCACGATCATCGATTGACGCTTGTGCTTGGGCTGTTCATCCCCCGCCGTCTTGACCATGACGATATAGACCTTGCAGCGCGGATCGCCTGCACCGGAAGACCACCATTTTTCGCCGTTCAGAACATAGTCATCCCCGTCCCTGACGCAAGACATCGATACATTCGTCGCATCCGAAGACGCCACATCCGGTTCCGTCATCAAATAGGCCGACCGGATTTCGCCGTTGAGCAGCGGTTTCAGCCACTGTTCTTTCATCTTGTCCGAGCCGTACCGCTCGAACACTTCCATGTTGCCGGTATCGGGGGCCGAGCAGTTGAAGACCTCGGCGCCGAGGGGCGTCTTGCCCATCTCTTCGGCGAAATAGGCATATTCCACAGTGCTCAGCCCAAAGCCCTTGTCGCTGTCCGTCAGCCAGAAATTCCACAACCCTGCGGCTTTGGCCTTGGCTTTCAACCCTTCCAGAATCTCTGCCTGACGCTCGGTGTATTGCCAGCGATCACCCTTGTCGATTTCGGCCTGATATTCCTCTTCCAGCGGCATGATCTCGTCCCGGATCATATCTGCAACGCGTTGCAGCAGAGCGCGGTTTTCTTCGCGCAGGCCGAATGACATGTTCATAAATTTCCCTCCTCAGGCCCAAAGACCGGGCTTTACCTTTGAGCAGAGAATGACTTAGCTGCGGACGTGATGTCTAGCTGTGTGACGGAACGTCAACTCAATCAAAATGAAACTACGGGGAATGAATTATGGCGCTGTTGATCGAAACCGGGCTGTCCGATTGGATGAGTGACGATGACATCGCCAATGAAATCCGAAAAATGCACCCCGATACGGATGTACGCACACCCGACACGATCGGCGACGCAGGCGAGATCACGATGGTCGCGGTTGTCGGGCTGCAGAATGACCACCCGAAAAGGCTGCCGAACCTGAAACTCGTGCAGAAACTGGGTGCTGGGGTCGAAACGATTGTCAGCAACCCGAACCTGCCCGATCACGTCCGCATCGCCCGCCTCAAGCCCGACGCACCGGCGCAGGGCATTGCCGAGTGGTTCGTGGCCTACATCCTGCATCGTCAGCGCAACATGGCGTTTCACGAAGCCGCCCAGCGTAAGTCCGAATGGTTGCCCAAAGCTCCGGGATTCTCACCTGACACCGTGGTTGGCGTGCTGGGTTTGGGCCATATCGGTGCCCGCAGCGCGCGGATGCTGCGCGCCGTTGGGTTTCAGGTCGTCGGCTGGAGCCGGTCGCCGAAAGAAATCGAAGGCGTCACCTGCCTGCACGGGGACGACGCGCTGCCAGAAGTCTTGGGGCAATGCGACCATGTCTGCGCCATTTTGCCATCCACCCCACAAACCATTGGTTTGTTCAACGCTGACATGCTGGCGGCCATGAAACCCGGCAGCCAATTGCTGAACGCAGGACGCGGAGATCTGATCGACGAATCTGCTCTGATCGAGGCTTTGGACCGCGGAACGCCCGGTCACGCCGTTCTGGACGTAACCAGCAAAGAGCCGTTGCCCGCGGACAGCCCGCTATGGACACATCCCGGCGTCACGATCACGCCCCATGTCTCGGGCTGGCATCTGGGCGAGGCCTTGTCTGACGTGGCCGAGAACTTCCGTCGTTTGTCCTCAGGCGCACCGCTGCTGCACGAGGTCGATCGCACGCGCGGCTATTGAGGTTTGATCAAGGGGCCAGAACCCAGTTGCCGCTGGCGTCACGACAGTTGCGGGTTCTGACCTCGCGCGGTTGCTCGGCCCCTGCGGGTTGGATGAAATGCTGAAAATGCACGCAGTTGTCGCGAACCTCACGCACGCGCACCGTACCCTTTGATCCAGTGTCTGCATTTGACCAGTTCCGCTCGGTCCCGACCTGGGGCATTCCGCCAGCAAGTATCTCGGTGGTTGTCGCGTTCACGACGCTGAAATCCTCGGGGGTCAAGCCCATCTCGGCAATGATTCTCGAAATTGGCTTGGCCTGCGCCAGTGAACCTGCGCCGACCAGAATGGCGGCAGCGAACAGGGGTGAAATCCAGGCTTTCATGATCTTCTCGCCTTGCTGAAATAAGTTTGACCTCAAGACTATACCGCGGGCGAACTGCGGCCAAGCCCTGCCGCCCGACCTTCAAATAATACCGAACAAACCTATCGCGACTCGGCCGCTAGGAGCGCCCGATCAATCCCCTCATAGTGCCCGAACAACGAACCAGAGGCATGAAATGGCACAGCCGACCTACTATGCGCCGACAGGCGGACATCCCGGACAAGACCAACTTCTGACCGACCGCGCCATGTTCACTGACGCCTATGCGGTGATCCCCAAAGGCACGATGCGCGACATCGTCACCAGCTTCCTGCCATTTTGGGAGGGCACCCGGCTCTGGGTTTTGTCCCGCCCCCTCAGCGGGTTCGCCGAGACATTTTCACAGTACATCATGGAGGTTCAGCCGGGCGGCGGCAGCGACCGCCCGGAAACAGACCCCCAAGCGCAGGGCGTTTTGTTTGTCGTCGAGGGCGAGGTGACCCTGACGTTGAACGGTCAAGTCCATGTTCTGGACACTGGCGGTTACGCCTATATCCCACCGGAATCGGACTGGACTCTGCACAACCGAGCCGAAAAAACCGCGCGCTTTCATTGGGTTCGCAAAGCTTACGAAGCTGTGCCAGGCCTGCCCGCACCCGACCCGATCATCACAAATGAGCGCGACGTCACACCGAACGAAATGCCCGGCACCGAAGGCCGCTGGTCCACGACTCGCTTCGCCGATCCGCAGGATTTGCGCCATGACATGCACGTCAACATCGTCAATTTCGAACCCGGAGGCGTGATTCCCTTTGCCGAGACCCACGTGATGGAACACGGGCTATATGTGCTGGAAGGCAAAGCGGTTTACAGGCTGAATCAGGATTGGGTCGAGGTCGAGGCCGGTGACTATATGTGGCTGCGCGCCTTTTGCCCGCAGGCTTGTTATGCGGGTGGACCGGGGCGGTTTCGGTACCTGCTTTACAAGGATGTGAACCGGCACATGCCGCTGACGTTGCCCAAACGCTAGGCTTTTAAACGCTTTTTTTCACGCAGGGCTTCACAGAAGCCCCTGAATCTGGTGAAATAACAGCGGTTTTTAGCACTGGAGATTGTTCAATGGTACTGCGCGTAACGATGCTGGCACTTGCAGCAGGAATTGGTTTGACAGCATTTGATGCAACGCCTGTCGCCGCAAAGGAAGAAACCAAACAGGTGTTTGTCATGAGCCGCACCTGGGCGGTGACGCAGGTCTCGGACGCTCCGGTCGTGTACCGTGCGACGCGCGACAACAACAATCTGAACCCGTTTGGCCCGCCACCGCGACTGCGCACCCTTCAGGCCATCGCTGCCATTCAGCAAGCGACCGGATGCCGCCCCATTGTGGCCAGTATGTATCAGAACATTTCCGGCCAGTTCTTCTCACAGGTCAGCTGCAACTGACCATAGGTCAGAACGGGCATTGAGCTATTGGCAGCGCGCTGCCATAGCTTGCGCATGAAACTTGCAATCAACGGATTCGGCCGCATCGGCCGCACGATCTTGCGGCAGCTGTTGGCTATGCCGCAGGGCGCAGGTATCGAGCTGGTGCTGATCAACGATATCGCACCGCTTGAGACCTGCGCCTACCTTTTCAAATACGACAGCACGTTTGGCCCCTATCCGGGCACCGTTGAACAAGGCGACGGGGTCTTGGTCGTCGATGGGCGTTCGTTTCCCATGACGCACAGCCCCAACCTGGCGCATGTCGATCTTTCAGGCGTCGATGTTCTGATGGATTGCACCGGCGTCGCGCGAACCTCGGATGTGGCCAGCCAAGGGTTGACCGCCGGGGCCGGCAAAGTCCTGATTTCTGGCCCATCGCCCGCAACTGAAATCACCGTTGTTCTGGGTGCCAACGAAGATCAACTGGGCAATGCACGTATCGTGTCCAATGCCTCATGCACGACGAACGGACTTGCGCCTCTGGTCAAGGTGCTGGACCAGATCGGCGGCATCGCCTCAGCGCATATGACGACGATCCACTGCTATACCAACAGCCAACCGATGGTGGACGCCCCTCGCGGTGATTTGGCCCGATCCCGAGCGGGAGCGCTGTCGATGGTACCCACCACCTCCAGCGCGACGCACCTGATAGACGAAGTCATGCCCCATCTGGCCGGCCGCATCACAGGCGCGGCAGTGCGGGTCCCAACTGCCAGCGTGTCAGCCATCGACCTGGTGGCGACGCTAGAGCGTGGTATGTCAGCAGAATCGTTTCAGGCGGAACTGCGGGCAGCTGCACAGGCATCACCCATTCTGGGCTGGACCGATCAGCCGCTGGTCTCGTCCGACCTACGCACCCGGCCTGAGTCACTTGTGATCGCTGGCCCCGAAACACGCATGGTCGGGGAACATCAAATCCGGGTTTTTGGCTGGTATGATAATGAATGGGGCTTTTCCGCCCGCATGCTGGACGTTGCCCGCCTGATGACACAGCATTGACCCGCGGTACCGCAGCGGGCGGGCTTGCCCGCGCGCTGCCCGGCCCAACGGGTCACAAGCATCTTTGATGCGCCGGGACCGGGCGGGAGAGCCCTAGCCTTCCACAACCTCAAATGGGGTTTCGTACCAGAATTCCTCGAGATTACTGCCCTCTCCGATCCTATCAATCACGGCAAACAAGCCTGGCCCATGCAACGGCGTCAGCACCCCGTGCCAGGTGCCCCTGAAATAGTTCACACCCTGCCCGGGTTTGGTGACAAACGCTTTCGGTTGCCCCGGTCTACCACCCTCGTCAGCGGCCACGATGACCAGAAAAGGCTGATGTGTCATCGGTATGAATGCCTGACTGCCCTCAGGATGCCGTTCGACCATGTCCAGCTCATACGGCAACGCCCTTGGATTGGCGTTGAACAAGCTTATCCCCGCACGCCCGTCCGCGAAATCCAGCCGAGCCAGATCATGATACCGGCCGCAATGCCCTTGATTGATGATCTTGTCTGGGTCACCTGCGACCTCAAGCACATCCCCGAACGGGGCAAAAGCCTCAGCTGTCAAAGGCGCGGTCTTGATCCGAACACTCATGAGGGCAAAATGTCCCGCAAACGAAATTCGGCGATCCGTTCGACTTGGCGGCAGGCCTCGGCGAATTCGGTGTCACGGTCCTGCTCGATGCGCCGCTGGAACGCCTGCAGGATCGACGCTTTGTCGTGATCCCGAACGGCGATGATGAACGGAAAGCCGAACTTCTCGGTGTATCTTTGGTTCAAATCGGTGAACGCCGCGCGCTCGCTATCCGTCAAAGCATCCAACCCCGCCGACGCCTGTTCGGACGTGCTTTCCTGCGTCAACCGCTTCGCCTGTGCCAGCTTTCCAGCCAGATCAGGGTGCGCAGTCAACACAGCCAACCGCTCCTCCTCTGAGGCGGACCGGAACATGCGGGTCAGAGCGTTGTGCAACCCACCCGCCGTGTCATGCGCAGGACCCAATTCCAGATCATAGGCCCTTTCGGCGATCCAAGCCGAGTGTTCAAAAATACCTCCATAGGTCGCCACAAACTCATCCCGCGCCAACTGCGAAGGTTTCGGATACTGCGCAGGTGGATGCGTTTCGGCCCAATGCTGGGCAATCTGCAACCGCGTGGCAAACCAGACATCTGAAAAGCCGCCCGCATAGTCCAAAAATCGCTTCAAGGCCATCACCCGGCCCGGTCGCCCAATCAGGCGGCAGTGCAAACCGATCGACAGCATCTTGGGCGCGCCCATCTCTCCCTCGGCATAAAGCGCGTCGAAACTGTCTTTGAGATAGGAATAAAACTGATCGCCAGAGTTGAACCCTTGTGGCGTGGCAAACCGCATATCGTTGCAGTCCAGCGTATAGGGCACGATCAACTGATCCCGAACACCTGCCTGCATCCAATACGGCAGATCATCCGCATAAGTGTCGGCGACGTAATCAAAGCCGCCCTCTTCGGCCACCAATCGCACGGTGTTTTCTGAACACCGACCCGTATACCAGCCGCGGGGGCGTTCACCGACGACCTCGGTATGCAGACGAATGGCCTCGGCGATCTGCGCGCGCTCTTCATCCTCGGGCATGTCCTTGTGTTCCACCCATTTTAGCCCGTGGCTGGCAATCTCCCAACCTGCCGATTTCATCGCGGCGACCTGATCGGGTGAGCGTGCAAGCGCTGTGGCAACACCATAGACGGTGATCGGCAAATCCTGCATCAACCGGTGCAAGCGCCAGAACCCCGCACGCGATCCGTATTCATAGATCGATTCCATGTTCCAGTGGCGCTGACCTGGCCATTGCGCAGCCCCCACGATCTCGGACAAAAACGCCTCGGACGCGGCATCGCCATGCAGCACGCAATTCTCGCCGCCCTCTTCGTAGTTCAACACGATCTGAACAGCCAGCTTGGCATTGCCGGGCCATTTTGCGTCCGGCGGGTTGGCACCGTAGCCGATCATGTCACGAGGATAACGAGGGGGCTGCATGGCTTCTTCCATTCTTGTGCTTCAGAACAGCTTTAGCCCAGAAGCGCGTCAATGATTATCAAATCAATCCGAACGCTGTTTCCGGTTCTTTCGGCATTTCAACTGTTTCGAACTTTGCGCCAGACTGTAACAAAGCAAAAGACAAATCAAAGGAGACCTCCGTGGCTGGTTATCTGACAACCCATGTTTTGGACACGGCGCGCGGCTGCCCGGCTGAGGGGTTAAAAATTGCACTCTACCGCGTGTCCGGGAATTCTCATCGCAAGATCGCCGAGACGGAAACCAATGCGGACGGTCGGACCAACAGCCCGATCCTACCGCAGGAGTCGTTTGAAACCGGGACTTATGAGCTGGTTTTCTTTGCCGGGGACTACCTGCGCGCAACCGGACAGGTCGACGAAGACCCGCTGTTTCTGGATCAGGTGCCCATTCGCTTCGGCATGTCCGAACCGGACGCGCATTACCACGTTCCGCTGCTGCTATCGCCATTTGGTTACTCGACCTATCGGGGCAGCTGACCTCTAAGCTGGCAAGGCTCCCGCCCGTCCTTCACCCCTGACGGGGCTCCTCCGGTTGGGCCAAGCGCCACCCCCTGCCGGGTGTGGCGCGGTCGCGCAGATATTTTCGTTTCGCCTGAAACCACATTGACGCACCGCGGCTTTGCCGCGGTGCCCGGCCCAACGTTGTGTCGCGCCCGAAGGGCGCAAACAACGGCGGGAGCTTTAAGAGTCAGAGATTTCCGATGCGCGAACCACTTTACTGATCCGTTCAATCATGAAGTCCATGAACAGCCGCGCTTTGGGGTCCTGATGGCGACGATGAGTGTAAAGGCACGCCATTTGCACCGAAACAGGCGGCGTTTCGACCGCAACCGGCACCAAACGCCCGGAACTCAGGTGCTCGGCCACCTCAAAAACCGGCTTCATCGCGATCCCCTGCCCTGACAGCGCCCAATCCGTCAGCACGTCACCGTCATCACATTCGAACCGGCCAGACACTGCGAACCGTTTGGGGCCGTCAGGCGTTTCCAATTGCCACTGAAACTCAGTTGCGCCAGGGAACCTCAGGTTCAGGCACTCATGCCGTTGCGAGACCAGATCGGCTCCGGTCAACGGCATCCCCCTGCATTCGACATAGGCCGGGGCAGCGCACAAGACGCGCGGGCAGTCGGCGATTTTGCGGATTCGCAAGGTGCTGTCTTCGGGCTGGCCGATGAAAAAGGCCAGATCCAACCCCTCGGTGGTCAGGTCGACGGACCGGTCGGTTAACCGCAGGCGCACGTCAATTTCCGGGTATTCCGACAGAAAATCAGGCACATGCGGGGCCAACAACCTGCGACCAACGCCTAGCGGAGCCGCTACGAACAAAGACCCGCGCGGGGCTTCGGTCAGATGGACGACCTGAGCTTCGGCGTCATCCACTGCATCAAGAACGGCCACAGCACCGGGATAGAACGCCCGCCCCTGCTCGGTCGGGCTGAGGTTACGTGTTGTTCGCTGGAACAGACGCACACCCAAATGATCTTCCAACTGGGAAATGCGCGCCGATGTCACTGCGGGCGAAATACGTAGGTCTCGCCCGGCGGCGGACATGCTGCCTAGATCATAGACACGCACAAAGGTTCGGATATTGTCGAGATAGGACATCTTTTCGTTTTTTTTGATACAGTTTGACAATATCCGGGAATACCGAAGAAAGTGCCCGTTGCCTAGTGTGGCAGCAACCAACCGGAGAGCTTTCGCATGTACGACTTTGCCGTGTTCTGGGATTGGATGGCTTTTGCCGTGCGCTGGTTGCACGTCATCACCGCTATCGCCTGGATCGGATCATCCTTTTACTTCATCGCGCTGGACCTTGGCCTGAATCGCGACATCCCCGGCCCTGCGGATGGCGAGGAATGGCAGGTGCATGGCGGTGGCTTCTACCACATCCAGAAATATCTGGTCGCGCCAGAGCGCATGCCGGACCACCTGACCTGGTTCAAATGGGAAAGCTATGCGACATGGCTCAGCGGGGCGGCCCTGCTGATGATCGTCTATTGGGTTGGCGGAGAGCTGTATCTGATTGATGCACAAAAGGCCGATCTGGCACTGTGGCAGGGTATTCTGATCTCGGCAGCTTCGCTGACCGTCGGCTGGCTGGTCTATGACTTCCTGTGCAAATCGGGGCTTGGCGAACGCCCCACGCTGCTGATGGTGCTGTTGTTTGTGCTGCTGGTGGCAATGGGTTGGGGCTACAACCAGATTTTCACCGGGCGCGCGATGATGCTGCATCTCGGGGCATTCACTGCAACAATCATGACGGCAAACGTGTTCTTCATCATCATGCCAAACCAGCGGATCGTGGTGGATGATCTCAAGAACGGCAGAACGCCTGATCCAAAATACGGCAAGATTGCCAAGCTGCGTTCGACCCACAACAACTACCTCACGCTGCCGGTCGTGTTCTTGATGCTGTCGAACCACTACCCGCTGGCCTTTGCCACCGAATACAACTGGATTATCGCGGCGCTGGTCTTCCTGATGGGCGTAACCATCCGGCACTATTTCAATACGCGCCACGCTCGGGCCGGGAATCCGACCTGGACCTGGCTTGTGACTGCACTGTTGTTCATCGCGATCATGTGGTTGTCCACCGCCCCGATGTACAAACCATTAGAAGAGGCCGAGGCACAGCCGCTGACGCCTTACGAACAGAAGTTCGCCGCTGCGGATGGGTTTGAACAGGCACATGATGTTGTTCTGGGGCGCTGCTCCATGTGCCACGCGCGCGAACCCGTGTGGGAGGGCATCCTGTGGGCTCCCAAGGGTGTTCTATTGGAAACCGAAGGCGACATCGCCCGAAATGCGCAGCAAATCTATCTGCAGGCAGGCGTCAGCCACGCCATGCCACCCGCCAATGTAACCTATATGGAACCCGAAGACCGCGAGGCCATCATCCGCTGGTTCCGCAATGCCGGATCCTGATCCCGAGACCGATCCACCACACACGCTGCAAAATTCTCCCGGCACAAGATAATCTCTTTTCCTGCAACGTCTCTGATGCTCTAACATGAATATTAGCAGCCGTCGCTATCCATAAGACGGCGAAAGAGATTTCGACTTGGGGCAGTTGGAGCTATCACATGCCGGGGAGCAGGCCACGCGCCTTTTTGACGACTTGCCTTCTCGGCGCGTTTGCGATGTCCTTGCCGACCACTTTGGCCGCGCTGGAAACGACACTGACCGCTCCGGGCGGGTCAAAAGAGCTTGTAGAACGGCTTGAAGAAAACTCATCAGTTGCGACCGCTGAATCCCGTGGCCTGGATACGCCGCTGGAAATCCTGTCGGCCGCGCTGTCGGATTACCGCACAATGGTGCAGATCCTGTATGATGAGGGCTACTTTGGCCCTGCCGTCAGCATAAAGCTGGATGGGATAGAGGCCGCCGAGATTAGCTCGCTCAGCGTACCAGCGCAGATCAACCGCGCGGTAATAACGGTGCAGACAGGTCCCAAGTTCACTTTTGGCGAGGCAATCGTTCAGCCGGTCACACCTGAGACAGAGTTGCCCGAAGAATTTGCGGTCGGCAAAGTGGCCACAACCGGCGCCATTCAGCAGGCCGCATCGGCGGGTGTGCAGGGCTGGCGCAACGCCGGGCACGCCAAGGCCGAAGTCGGCAACCAAAGGGTCATCGCGCGCCACGCCCAAGACAAACTGGATGCGCAAATTGATCTTGCCCCCGGCCCGCGTCTTAGGTTTGGCAAAATGATCATCCAGGGCGACTCGGATGTGCGCCACAGTTCGATTGAAAAAATCGCCGGTTTTCCCGCGGGCGAAGTTTATTCTCCGGAGAAAATCCAGAAGGTCGGCACTCGGCTGCGGCGGACCGGCACCTTTAACGTTGTCGCTATTGAAGAGCGTGAAACACCCAATCCCGACGGCACGCTGGATTTCGATGCCACGTTTGAGGATCTGCCAAAACGCCAACTGACCTTCGGGCTTGAGCTGGCATCGCGCGACGGGCTCGACCTGACCGCAACATGGACCCACCGCAACGTGTTCCGCCGCGCAGAGCGCCTGCGGTTCGAGGCCGCCATCCGCAACATTGGCGGAGCCGAGGACATTGACGGGCGGATCGGCCTGCGTCTGGATCAACCCGACCGGCTGGGCCCGGATGACAACACTTTTTGGAATGCCCTGTTAGAACGGCGAAATACCGAAAACTACAACGTGACGGTGGCCTCGCTGGCCTATGGTGCACGAAGGACGTTCTCTGACCGTCTGTACGCAGAGGCCGCAGCCGGTTTCCAATGGTCGAGCGCCGATGACGCCTATGGCGACGACCGCCGATTCCGCTATTTCGTCCTGCCCTTCCGGTCGGAATGGGATAGGCGGGACAGCAAAGTCAGTGCCACGCGCGGATTTTACCTCGACTCGCAGGTCACACCTTTTGCTGGCCTATCTGAAACCGAAAGCGGCATCCGGCTGTTCTTTGATGGCCGCGGGTACACGCGCGTTGGATCCAGCGACAGGCTGGTTCTGGCAGGCCGCGTCCAACTGGGGTCGGTACTTGGCCCCTCGCCCGATGGTGTGACCCCGGATTTTCTGTTTTTCTCAGGTGGTGCCGGTACCGTGCGTGGTCAGCCTTACGAAAGCCTTGGGATTCCGGTTGGCACAGGCGTAGCGGGCGGGAAATCGTTCCTTGGACTGTCCGCCGAGGTTCGAGGCAAAATCACCGAGGCCATATCGCTGGTCGGATTTTACGACTACGGTACGGTCGACACGTCCTCGTTCATCGGCAGCGGGGCAGAATACCATTCGGGTGCCGGGCTTGGGGTCCGGTACGATCTGGGCGGATTTGGGCCTCTGCGACTTGACCTCGCCGTCCCGGTTCAGGGCGATACGGGCAACGGGTTGCAGTTCTATATCGGGATCGGACAGGCATTTTGATTGGACGTCGTGCATATCCTTGGTTGATTTCGGGTCTGGTTGTGACCGCCCCCCTTCCGCTTGCCGCGCAGGAAGAAGGCGGCAGCATGCTCGAGCGTTTTCTGCAGGATACGCTGTCGGGCGATGACCAAAACGTCACCGTGACCGGGCTGCAAGGTGCCCTAAGCGCCCGCGCAACCATCGCTGAGATTACCGTGGCCGATGACGAAGGTGTCTGGCTGACCATCAAGGATGCCGAACTGGATTGGAATCGCCTCGCGCTTTTCCGGGGGCGGTTCTCGGTAAATTCCCTGACGGCACAGGAAATCGACATTGCCCGCGCGCCTGGCACAACCACCAAGGAAGAGCCGCCCGCATCCGTTGAAACACAACCGTTTCAGTTGCCCGAGCTGCCGGTCTCTATCGAAATCGGTGAAATCCGGGTGGATGAGCTGTCCCTGGGCGAGCCGCTGATTGGTGTCGCCGCAGATCTCAGCGTGACGGGTAACCTGTCTTTGGCAGACGGGGCGCTGGACACCAATCTGGACATCATCCGATTGGACCGCGCAGGCGATGAGATCAAGATGACAGCCGGGTTTCAGAACACCTCGCGCGAGATCAATCTGGATCTGCAGGTGAATGAGGCCTCGGGCGGTCTGATTTCAACTGCGCTGAACATTCCCGACAGTCCTCCGATCGGCCTGACCGCCCAAGGCGCGGGGCCATTGACGGACTTCACGGCCGATATCGGCCTCAGCAGTGACAACCAGATGCGTGTCACCGGGCAAGTGCGACTTCAAGCTGCCGAAGGCGGCGCGGCGGACGGCATTGCCTTTACGACAGATTTGAACGGTGACCTGACCCCGTTTCTGGGTCCCGAGATTGATCCCTTCTTTGGACCCAAATCGCGGCTCTTCGTCGATGGTCAAACCAAGCCCGAAGGCGCTCTGGACATCTCGGACCTTGAGCTCACCACACAAGCCTTGGACCTGAAGGGTGAACTGAAGTTGGCAGAAGGCGGGGCACTGCAACTGGCGGCCCTGCAAGGGCGCATTACGCCACCGGATGGAGAGGCGGTCGTCCTGCCGGTGGCGGGTGGCGATACTTCGATCCAGTCGGCGCAACTGTCGGCTCTGTTCGATCGCCAGAACGGCAACCTTTGGGACCTGAGCCTGACCGCCAACGATTTTGAGTCCCCACAGGCCAAACTGGACGATGCAAGGATCACCGCCCAAGGCACCTTGGACCAAGGCGAGGTTCTGACCGTTGATGGTGACGTTCAGGTTGCAGTCAATGGCATAGACATGGCGGATCAAGCACTGACGACGGCGTTGGGTCAGCGCATCACGTTGGATGGTCAGTTCGAATACAGCAGCGACCAGTCGCTGAACCTGTCTGGGTTCGAACTTGTGGGATCGGATTACACGCTGGCGTTGGACGCGTTGATCGCCGGGCTGACCAGCGGCTTGACGGTTGACGGAACGGCCAAACTGGATGCCACCGATCTGTCGCGATTTTCGGATCTGGCAAAGTTGGATCTTGCCGGACAGGTTTCAGCCAGCGTAACCGGCAAAGGTTCGCCCCTGGAGCAGAGCTTTGACGGTAAAGTCATCGTTGAGGGCCGCGATTTGTCCACGGGCCGCGACGATATCGACCCTGTTATCACCGGAGAAACCACGATCACATTGGACGGTAGCCGGGGCACAGACGGCATCACCATCCGTGAGTTTGATCTGGATAGTGAGGCCGCCAAGGCCGTCGCCAGTGGTGTTGTGACCACGCCAGATGGCAACTTGACCATCGACGGCCAAGCGCGGGTCAGCGCGTCGGATTTGTCCGTTTTTTCAGGTCTGGCAAAGCGCGAGCTGAGCGGTTCGGTTCAGGCCACCGTGCAAGGCAAAGGCACGGTACAAACGCTGGAATTTGATGGCACTGCCAATGTGACAGGCCAGAACATCAAGACCGGGCTGACCGACATTGATCCCTTGCTGTCGGGGCGCACGCAGATCGAATGGGACGGTGCCAGAACCGCAGATCGCGTCGACATTCGCAACGCCTCGGTCAACGGCCGCGCGCTGACTGCGCAGGTGCAGGCCGTGGTGAATGACCCAACCGGTGACCTGTCGGCCGATGGACAGGCGCAACTGAACGTGCCGAACCTGTCTCTGTTTTCCGGCTTGGCCGGACGCGATCTGGCCGGATCGATTTCGGCCAATGTGAAGGGTAACGGCACCCTGTCCAGCAAGGAATTCGACGTTCAAGGCGACTTGGACGCCAACAACATTCAGACCGGCATCGAGATTGTCGACAAGCTAATCCAAGGTCGCACAACCCTGGATATCGATGCCGCGAAAGAGGCGCAGGTCATCGACATTCGCACCTTCCGCCTGAACGGAACTGCCATCACCGCAACCGCTTCGGGTAAGCTGGACCGCCAGTCTGGCGGGCTGGATTACTCGGTCCGGCTGGATGATCTGGCGCGCATTCTGAACACCCTCTCCGGCCCGCTGACATTGGCCGGAAATGTGGCCCCGACCTCTTCCGGGTTGGAGGGCACCATGAACCTGAACGGCCCTGACAGTTCCTATGCCAAGCTTGAGGGCACAGTTGACAGCGACGGTACGGCCGATCTGGATTTTGATGCCAAGTTCAACCGGATCGAACGGTTCGCGCCCGAGTTTCCCGGCACGATCGCCGCCACGGGCACGGCCAAACGCAACAAGGGTGTCTGGACAATCGACACGCAGGCGGAAGGCCCGGCGCAGATCAACAGCAACATCTCTGGCACTTTCGATGAAGGCAGCGGTGAAGCGGACTTGGCCGCGACCGGCGGCGTCAATCTGGGCATCGCCAACCTGTTCATCACCCCCAACAAGATTGATGGTACCGCCCGCTATGACCTGAAATTGTCGGGAAAACCCGCACTTGAGTCTCTGTCCGGCTCGATCACAACCTCTGGCACATCTCTGGCCCTTCCGGATGTTGGGCAAACATTCACGGGCATTAGCGGCGCGGTCGAACTGGCGCAAAGCCGCGCCACGATATCGCTAAGCGGTGGTCCCCGTGCTGGCGGCAACTTTACCGTCAACGGTCCAGTTGACCTTACGCCGCCATTCAACGCGAACATCGTCGCTGCGCTCAATAGTCTGGTGCTGACGGATAAACTGCTGTTTGAAACGACGCTGAACGGCCAAGTTGCGATGACCGGCGCGCTGGCCGGAAACAGTTCGATCGCCGGTCAGATTACGTTCGACGAAACCAACATCAACCTTGCAGCCGCAACCGGTGCCTTGGGGGCTGCGCCCATCCCCGAGATCCAGCACGTGAACGAAACCAGCGCAGGTTTCCTGACCCGTGAACGCGCGGGCCTGGTTGAAAAAGAGGGCGGGCAAAAAAGCAACTCGCGCATCGCCTTGGACATCAGTCTGCTGGCCCCCAAAGCCGTGTTTGTGCGCGGGCGCGGGGTGAATGCGGAACTGGGCGGACGGATCAATATCGGCGGCACGACAGCTTCGGTTATCCCCTCCGGACAAATTGAGCTGATCCGGGGCAACATCGACATTCTGGGCCGCAGGCTGGCCCTTACCAAAGGACTGGTGACGCTTCAGGGCGACCTGACCCCGTATATCGAGTTCGAATCCACGACCAGCACATCCGACGGTTCGGCCACCATCGAAATCGCCGGGCCTTTGGACGCGCCCGAGGTCAACGTGTTCTCGGATCCGGAACGCCCCGCTGAAGAGGCCTTGGCGATGCTGCTGTTCGGCAATCGCTTTTCGGAATTGTCGCCCTTTGTGATCGCGCAAATGGCGGCCTCGCTGGCCCAATTGAGCGGTGCAGGCGGCGACGCCACAAAAGGCCTGCGCGATTCAACAGGGGTCGACACGGTGGATATCGGCGTGTCCGATGGCGGCGCTGGCCGGTTCGGGGCCGGTGCCTACCTAAGCGACAACCTCTACACCGACTTCACCGTCAATACCGAGGGCGATACCGAGGTGAACCTGAACCTGGATGTGACCGATAGTTTCACCGTCAAAGGCACGGTGGATGGCCGGGGTGAAACCGGGGTCGGGATATTCTTTTCCCGCGACTACTAAACGGTCTGTTTATTGCGAATGCCGATCGGCTGTCCAACTTCTGGTGCTGGGTCCAGTGAGGCATGGTCCTGTACCATTTGCTGTAGCCGTGTCACAGCCCAATCCGGGTAGGGAATCGACCGCCCCGTGGTGTGGCTGACATTCATGAACAGCGCCTCTTGCGTGGCGCAGACGGCGCCATCCTTTTCCGAAACCATCTGCGCAAAATAGTGACCGCGTTTGTGATCGGCATCCAATAGACGAAATCGGATGCTGAACGCTTCACCCTCGAGGACTTCGCGCAGGAAGTTCATATGTGACTGCAGGATGTACGGCCCCTGCCCCATCGCGTTGACCTGTGCCTCACCCAGGCCAAGGTGGTCGACCATCAACAGTTCGAGTGCATTGTCAAAAGCCACACCGTAGTAACCAACGTTCATATGACCGTTGTAGTCGATCCATTCGGGCCGCGCCGTGAACCCGCGAAACTCGACCGGCGCATCATATGGTCCGTCATGGCCAGCGCGTGTTTCAGGCGTCATTTCCATCGCGGTCTCCTTGTTGCGTATCAAAGATCGCGACGGCGCGGACGAACCCGGCTGAGGCCCCTTTGATCTTGAACGGGAAGCAGGAAATCTCGAACCCCGTTGGCGGCAAGGTTTCAAGATTGGTGAGCTTTTCCATGTGACAATACCCAACCTCGATCGAGGCCCGGTGCCCTTCCCAGATTATAGATGCGTCCTGCGTTTCAGCATATTCCTGTGCGGTCAAGGGAAACGGTGCGTCCCAACTCCAGGCATCGGTTCCGGTCACTCGCACCCCGCGTTCGGTCAGGTACAAGGTCGCCTCGCGCCCCATGCCGCAACCCCTGGTCAGGTAGTCCGGCTGCCCGTATTGCGTCCCGGCTGAGGTGTTCACGACCACAATGTCCAAGGGCTGTAATTCGTGCCCAATCCGCTTCAGCTCCGCCTCGACATCCGCGGCCGTCGCCACATAGCCATCGTCGAAATGCCGGAAATCCAGCTTTACCGCAGGGTTCATGCACCATTCCAGGGGCACCTCGTCGATGGTGATAGCCCGCTCGCCGTTGTTCATCGTCGAATGGTGGTGGTAAGGCGCGTCCAGATGGGTGCCGTTATGCGTAGCGATTTGCAGGCGTTCGATGGCCCAGCCCTCGCCACCCGGCAGCTCTTCCTTTTTGAGACCCGGAAAGAAGGACATCACCTGCTCGGCAGTCTCGTCATGGGTCAGGTATTCGATCTGAGGCAGCATGATCGGCGGATCAGACACAATCCCGGTTTCCAGCGGAACGGACAAATCGACAAAACGGCGAGCCATATGCACCTCCTTCAGAACCGGTGACAGGGTTGGCTGCAGGTAAGCGGCTGTCAAGCAAAGAAAAAGGCGGCCACAGGGGCCGCCCTTCTTGCGTATCGTCTTAGATCTATTCAGCCGCGATGGCGTCTTCGATCTTTTCCACTCGGATCGCCGAGAACTTGAACTCGGGGATTTTGCCGTAGGGGTCGATGGCCGAGTTCGTTAGGATGTTCGCCGCCGCCTCGACATAGGCGAAAGGGATGAACACCATATCTTCGGCAATTGCCCGGTCCGCACGAACCATGATCTCGATCGAACCACGACGGGTGGTCAGTCGGATCATTTCACCCGGCTCAATCCCCATCAGCTTCAGCGTCCGCGGGTTCATCGAGCAGTTCGCTTCCGGCTCAACCGCATCCAGAACGTTGGACCGGCGGGTCATGGACCCGGTATGCCAATGCTCCAGCTGACGGCCCGTGGTGGCGATCATCGGGTAATCTTCATCCGGTGCCTCGTCCGGCGGAATGATGCTGGCCGGGGTGAACCGTGCCTTGCCATCCGTGCGCGGGAAGCCATCGCCGAACACGATGGATTGGCCGGGATCGGTTTCGCTGAGCGACGGATAGGTGATCGACTCGGTCTCGAGCCGCTCCCAGGTGATGTTGTTCAGCGACTCCATGGTCAACTTCATCTCGGCAAAGACCTGCGAGACATCGGTGTACTCCCAGTTCAGACCGATACGCTGCGCGAGCTCGACTGTGATTGCCCAATCCTCGCGCGCCTCACCCGGAGGTGCCACTGCAGGGCGAACCCGCTGAACCTGGCGGTTGGTGTTCGATACCGTGCCGTTCTTTTCGTACAGCGCCGAGGCGGGCAGGATGATATCCGCGTAGTTCGCCGTTTCGGTCAGGAAGATGTCCTGTACGATCATCAGGTCCAGTTTGGCCAAAGCCTCGCGCGCGTGGTTCACATCGGGGTCGGACATGGCCGGGTTTTCACCCAGAATGTACATCCCCTTGATGTTGCGCGCATAGATCTGGTCGATGATCTCAGTGACAGTCAGACCCTTCTCGTTCGAGAAATCGTCCGAACCCCAGACATCCGTAAACTGCGCCCGGATATTGTCATCCGTGACCGTTTTGTAGTCCGGCAGGAACATCGGGATCAGACCCGCGTCCGAGGCCCCCTGCACGTTGTTCTGGCCACGCAGCGGGTGCAGACCCGCACCGGGTTTACCGACATTGCCGGTCATCAAAGCGAGGCTGATCAAACAGCGCGAGTTGTCGGTGCCGTGGATGTGCTGGCTGACGCCCATGCCCCAGAAGATCAGACCGGCCTTGGCCTGCGCAAAGGTGCGCGCGACGCGGCGCAGCTGATCCGGCTCGATACCGCAGATCGGGGCCATCGCCTCGGGCGTGAACTGGCGCAGATGCTCTTTTTCGGCTTCCCAGTTCTCGGTCCAGCGGTGGATGTATTGGCTGTCATAAAGCTCCTCTTCCACGATCACGTTCATGATCGCGTTGAGCATCGAGACATCCGCCCCCGGACGGAATTGCAGCATTTCGTCAGCGAACTTACGCATACCAACACCGCGCGGGTCCATCACGATCAGCTTGCCACCGCGTTTGGTGAACTGCTTGAAATAGGTCGCCGCAACGGGGTGGTTTTCGATCGGGTTGGCCCCGATGATGATCGCCACATCCGCGTTTTCAATCTCGTTGAAGGTCGCGGTCACGGCACCAGAACCCACGTTTTCAATCAGGGCTGCAACGGACGACGCGTGGCACAGACGGGTGCAGTGGTCGACATTGTTGTGCTTGAAGCCCTGACGGATGAACTTCTGGAACAGATAGGCTTCTTCGTTGGTGCACTTGGCCGAGCCAAAGCCCGCAACGCTGCGCGGGTCTTCGTCACGCAGGGCTTTCAGCTTGGTCGCGGCCAGATCCATCGCCTCTTCCCATGTCGCTTCGCGGAAATGGGTCGACAGATTGCCCGGATCAACGTTCAGCCCCTTCGCAGGCGCATCCTCGCGCCGGATCAGCGGCTTGGTCAGGCGGTGCGGGTGGTGAATGTAGTCGAAACCAAAGCGGCCTTTGACGCACAGGCGGCCTTCGTTTGCGGGGCCGTTAATGCCCTCGACATATTTGACCTTGCCGTCTTTGACCTTCAGCGAGACTTTGCAGCCCACGCCGCAGAACGGGCAAACGCTTTCGGTCTCTGAGTCATAGTCCTTGCTGTCGCCGTGCTGCTGATCGTCCAGCACGGTGGCTGGCATCAGGGCGCCGGTTGGGCAGGCCTGAACACATTCACCGCAGGCGACACAGGTCGAATCGCCCATAGGGTCGTTCTGATCGAAAACCACCTGCGCCGTGTGCCCGCGTCCGGCCATGCCGATCACGTCATTCACCTGCACATCGCGGCAAGCACGGACACAGAGGTTGCAGTTGATACACGCATCCAGATTGACACGCATCGCAACATGGCTGTCATCCAGCAACGGGATTTTCTCAGCCTCTTTCGCCGGGAAGCGGCTGTCGCTGACATCGTTCAGCTTGGCCATATCCCAGAAATGGCTGGAGGCATCGTGCGGCTGTTCCGGCTGGTCGGCGACCAGCAGTTCCATGACCATCGCGCGCGATTTCTCGGCACGGTCGCTGTTGGTTTTCACCACCATGCCGTCTGCGGCAGGACGGATGCACGAGGCGACCAGAGTGCGCTCGCCTTCGACCTCAACCATACAGGCGCGGCAATTGCCGTCGGGTTTATACCCCGGCTGTGGCTTGTGGCACAGGTGCGGGATCGTGAACCCCTGCCCTTTGGCGGCTTCCCAGATGGTCCAGCCTTCGGGCACGGTGACATCTTCGCCGTTCAGGTTGAAGGTGACGGTCTTGTTTGGGCTTGCATCAAGCATGGCTCTGTCTCCCTCAGATTTCGTTAGCGAAATGTTTCATTACAAGGCGGATCGGGTTCGGGGCCGCCTGCCCCAGACCGCAGATCGAGGCATCACCCATGACCTGACACAGGTCTTCCAGCAAATCCTGATCCCACTTGTCGGCTTGCATCAGCTTCACCGCTTTCTCGCAGCCCGCCCGGCAGGGGGTGCACTGGCCACAGCTTTCATCCTCGAAGAACCGCAGCATATTCAGCGCCGCATCACGCGCGGTGTCCTGATCGGACAGAACCACCACGGCGGCAGAGCCGATGAAGGTTCCATGCGGTTGCAGCGTGTCGAAATCCAGCGGGATGTCATCCATCGATGCGGGCAATAGGCCCGAGGACGGACCACCCGGCTGATAGGCCTTAAAGGTCTGGCCTTCGGCCATGCCTTCGGCAGCTTCGATCACGTCCAGAATGGTCGAGCCTGCAGGCAGCAAGTAAACGCCCGGCTTCGCAACACGGCCCGAGACCGAATAGCTGCGCAGGCCCTTGCGCCCGTTCTTTTCGGTGCTGTTGAGGCATTCCGGCCCTTCGCGGCAAACCTTCGTGACCCAGTACAACGTCTCGACATTGTGCACCAAGGTCGGGCGGTTGAAGACCCCAACCTGCGCCACGAACGGAGGACGGTGACGCGGCAGGCCCTTTTTGCCCTCAATCGACTCGATCATCGCGGATTCTTCACCGCAGATGTAAGCACCGGCACCGCGGCGCAGGTCTATATAGCCGGGCTCAACAATCCCGGCACCTTCCAACGCAGCGATCTCGCGGCGCAGGATTTCTAGAACCGCAGGATATTCGTCGCGCATGTAGATAAAGCAGGTTTCCGCCTCGACCGCCCAAGCGGCGATCAGCATCCCTTCGAGGAAGAGATGCGGCGTGCGCTCCAGATAGTAACGGTCCTTGAATGTGCCTGGTTCGCCTTCGTCGCCGTTAACGGCCAGATAGCGTGGGCCTTCGTTCATGCGAACAAAGCCCCATTTCTTGCCGGACGGGAAGCCGGCCCCACCCAGACCACGCAGACCCGAGGACAGGACGTCCTCCTGCACCTTCTCCCAATCGCCGCCGTCGCGCAGTTCTTTCAGCTTGGCGTACCCGCCGTTGGCCTCGTAGGTCGCGAAGGTTTCATAATCGGGCAGATGCGCGTGGGTGTCACCAGCGGCAATCGCGGCCTGCACCTTTTCAGGGGTCGCATGGTCAATGTGGTTGTGGCCAATTTCCAGCACCGGAGCGGTGTCGCAACGACCCATGCAAGGCGCGCGGACAACGCGGACCTCGGACGGGTCCAGACCGTCCTCCAAAGCCTTCTGCAGTTGCTGGGCACCGGCCATTTCACAGGACAGGGAATCGCAAACACGGATCGTCAGCGCGGGCGGAGGGGTCTCACCTTCTTTGACCACGTCGAAATGGGCGTAGAATGTGGCGGTCTCGTAAATCTCAGCCTGACCGATCCGCATTTCGACCGCCAATGCGGCGATGTGGTCGGCGCTGATATGGCCGTGTTCGTCCTGAATCAAATGCAGGAATTCGATCAGCAGATCGCGACGGCGCGGGCGGTCGCCCAGCAGGCGAGCGATTTCAGCCTGCGCCTCATCCGTGAACTGACGGCCTTTGGGCGTGTGCCGCCCCTTGCCTTTACCTGACTTCCAGACGCCCTTTGGCGCGCCTGATGGCTTGGTGTCTAATGGTGCCATGATGCCCTCCGATTGAGGCTCCGTGTCTCATCAGATTAGCATATCGTCAAATCGCATATTGCAATCACACGATAACGACAGTTTATCACCGTAAAGACGTCATCACAGCACGCAGCGCCTTGACGGTCGGCAATTCGGGATCCCGGCTTAGGGTTGCCAGGCAGATCGGTTTGCTGACGACAGGGTCGACCAGCGGCAACACTTTCGTGCCCTTCAAATCCCCCAGCGCACGGACCAGTACACGGGGGACAACAGTGGCTGCCAATCCTTCGCGCGCCATGACCATCGAGGCGGTGAACCCGCTGGTTTCGGCGACAACATCCGGGTGTAGGCCCTGTTCGGCAAAGATCCGGTCAAGGATGCGCCGGTTTTGCATCTGAGGCTCAAGAAGGCTGATCGGAAATTCTGCCACGCGCGCCCAAGGGATCGGGCCAGTCGCATCGGTCATATGAGACGGGACCAGCAGCACGTAGGTCTCTTCGTAAAGCGGTTGCACCTGCCGCAGATCGGTCCCGATGCTGTCGCCGTAAGTGATACCTGCGTCCAAACTGCCCTCGTCCAATCGGTGCTGGATTGCCGTGGCGGACATGGTTTCGATCCGTGTGATGATGCGGGGATGCGCATCGCGCAAGCGTTTGGTCAAACGTCCGGTGAAGGCAATCGCAGTAGGGATCACTCCCAGAATCAATGTGCCTGTGATCTCGCCCTTTGAGGCAAGCACTTGCTGCTCAAGCGCTTTGGCGTCGTCCAGAATACGCCGTGCACGCTGAACGATCATCTCGCCCTCTTCAGTAAGGCCCTGAAAGCGGTTGGCCCGCCGAACGATCGAGACGCCCAAACGATCCTCAAGGTTGCGAATGCGCATCGAAAAGGCAGGCTGAGAAATCCCGCACTCTTCAGCTGCCTTTGCAAAGTGCTGATGCCGCGCCAGGGCGTTGAGCAATTGAAGGTCGCGGATTTCGATCATTTGGATTTGTCCAGCTGGAAGGCAGGCGTCAGATTATCGCTTTTTTTAGTGTATAAAAGTGCGCACTGCCCAAAATCGGCATACCGTATCTTTTTGGATTACGCGACGGTATCGTGAAAATCAGAGTTTATGCGGGTATTAGTATGACGAACGGCAAATATCTCGACGATCTGGCTGTGGGGGATACCTTCGAAACCGGGGGCATCACACTCACCGAGGGCGGAATTGTAGACTTTGCCCTGGTACACGACCCACAACCCTTCCATGTGGATAAAGACGCAGCGGCGCAGTCAATTTTTGGAGGCCTTGTCGCAAGTGGATTTCAAACCATTGCTCTGACCTTCCGGCTGTTTCGCGACACCGGTGTGCTGAACGGCACAAATCTCGGCGGCCATGGTATGGACGAGGTGCGGTGGCTCGCTCCAGTCTTCTCGGGCGATACAATCCGCGCACGTGTCACGGTCGAATCCATCAAGCCATCCCGTTCAAAGCCTGACAGGGGTACGGTCCGATTCCGCTATCGTTCATACAACCAAAAAGACGTCGAGGTGCTCAGCTACGCCATTGACCACGTCATGGCGCGACGGAAACCCGTCGAGTCAGCATGACGCAGCAGGAAGGCCAAAAGACGTAAGATGACCGCGATATTGGAATTTCAGAAATTGTTCGACGGTTATGTCGCATGCTATCGATCAAATGACCCTGCAGGATGTGCGTCTTTTTTCTCTGACAACGCAGAAATCTTCTCACCTTATGGGCCAGCGGCAAAGGGTCGAAAGGCCATCGAAGCGACGCATGCCGAGTGGATCGACGAAGGGGCGGAGACCAAAGCCATTGAGGTCGTACAGGCCGATATCAACGGCCACATTGGCTGGTGTCTTGCCCGTTTCAGCGAAGGTGCAGCCGATCACGGGACATCGCTTAACGTGTTGTATGAACAGCCAGACGGAAGATGGCTGATCACTCACTGCAGTCTGAACGAAACGGGCTGACGTATACGCTGATCGCGTTCAGGTATTGAACAAGAAGTGCATCACGTCGCCATCCTTGACGATATAGCCCTTGCCCTCGGCCCGCATCTTGCCCGCCTCTTTCGCACCCTGCTCACCATTCGCGGCGATATAGTCGTCATAGGCGATGGTTTCGGCGCGGATGAAGCCTTTCTCGAAATCACCGTGGATTACGCCAGCGGCCTGCGGCGCGGCAGTACCGGTGCGGATTGTCCAGGCGCGGGCCTCTTTCGGACCGACGGTGAAATAGGTTTCTAGTTTCAACAGGTCGTAGCCAGCACGGATCAGACGGTCCAAACCGGCCTCTTCCAGGCCCATCTCTTCGAGGAACATTTGGGCCTCGTCTTCTTCCAGCAGGCTGATCTCTTCTTCGATTTTGGCGCTGATGATGACGTGGGAATTGCCCTGAGCCGCGGCCATCTCAGCCACCTTGGCGGAGTATTCGTTGCCTTCGGCGGCTTCTTCTTCCGAGACGTTGCAAACATATAGCACCGGTTTGGTGGTCAGCAGTTGCAGCATTTTCCAGGCTTTCGCATCCTCATCGGACACTTCGACCAGACGCGCGGGCTTGCCGTTTTCCAGCATCTCTTGCGCCTCGGCCAGCAGGCGGTCCTGCTGTTGCGCCTCTTTGTCGTTGCCTTTCAGCTTGCGCACCAGATTGGCGCGGCGCTTTTCTATGCTTTCCAGATCGGCGAGCATCAGCTCAGTCTCGATGGTGTCGGCATCGGCCACCGGATCGACACGGCCATCCACATGGGTCACGTCACCATCTTCGAAACAGCGCAACACATGGGCAATCGCATCCGTCTCGCGGATATTGGCCAGAAACTGGTTGCCCAAGCCTTCACCCTTCGACGCGCCCTTCACCAGTCCCGCAATATCCACAAAGGTCATGCGTGTAGGAATGATCTGTTTCGAGCTTGCTATGGCCGCCAGCTTATCCAGCCGGGCATCGGGCACGGCAACATCCCCCACATTGGGTTCAATCGTGCAGAACGGGAAATTTGCCGCCTGCGCAGCTGCGGTTTTGGTCAGCGCATTGAAGAGGGTCGACTTGCCAACGTTCGGCAGACCCACGATTCCCATTTTAAAGCCCATAACGGCCTCCTGCATACCATTCGAGCGCAGCTTCTATGCAGGTCGGGGCCAATGCGCAAGGTAGGGGCAACCGAAGATCAACGCAACCAAATGACAACATCAAAATACTGTTACGAAATTGTGCGCTTGCGTATGTTGAAAACTGGGCTTTAGGATCACCAATTAGCGAATTGAAACAAATGAATAGTGAATGCTTGTCATGAAATCTCTTTGCTTTGCCTTTGGGCTGTTATTGGCTGCGACGTCCGCAAATGCACAATCTGTAATACTCGGAGTTGGGTATGCCGGATTGGCAGATAGCCCTTATGAAGATCAGGCTATTTTCGCTTTGGAGTATCAACATCGACCATTTCATGAGGCCGCTCGATTCAGCGCAACATGGGGCAGCGCGCTGTCGGTTGACGTGGATGGCGACTATCACATTGGACTGGGCCTAGTAGGAATCTACACGTTCAGAGACCGCTGGTTTGTCGAAGGCAGTGTTATGCCGGGTTACTACAACGCGTCAAACGCCCAGAATGACCTTGGGGGCAATTTCCAAATCCGCAGCCTGCTTGGAGTTGGGTATACCTTAAACGGCGGCGACAAGCTGTCCGTGGCATTTACCCATAAATCCAACGCCAGCACGGAAGAACCCAACCCCGGATTGAACTCAGTTTTGCTCAGATACCATTTCGCGTTCTGAGCCAACTGGCTCGAACCGGGATTGATTTCCGGGCAAAGTTTCTGCACATCGGGCCTGAACCTGATTGCAAGGACTGCCTATGACCCGTATCGACGCCAAGTTCGCCGCTCTGAAGGAACAGGGAAAGAAGGCGTTCGTCGCCTATATCATGGCCGGAGACCCGGATTTCGAAACCTCGCTTGAAATCGTGAAGGGCCTGCCGAGCGCAGGTGTCGATGTGATCGAGCTGGGCCTGCCCTTCACCGATCCGATGGCGGACGGACCCACGATCCAAGCGGCCGGCCAACGTGCGCTGGATGGCGGCATGACATTGCAGCGAACGCTGGATCTGGCCCGTGCATTCCGCGAAACCGACGACACCACTCCGATTGTGCTGATGGGGTATTACAACCCGATCTATAGCCGCGGCGTTGATAAGTTCCTTGTTGATGCAAAAGAGGCCGGCATTGACGGGCTCATCGTTGTCGACCTGCCGCCGGAAGAGGACGAAGAACTGTGCCTTCCCGCGCAAGATGCGGGTCTGAACTTCATTCGTCTGGCCACTCCGACCACCGATGACAAGCGCCTGCCTCGCGTTCTGCAGAACACATCCGGTTTTGTTTACTACGTCTCGATCACCGGTATCACCGGTGCCGCCGAAGCGCAGGCCACCAATGTCGGCCCCGAAGTTGCCCGGATCAAGTCCGCAACCGATCTGCCGGTGATCGTCGGCTTCGGGATCAACACACCGGAAAAATCGCAAGCCATTGCTTCTGTCGCCGATGGTGCCGTGGTCGGTTCGGCCATCGTCAGCCAGATCGCAGCGGGCAAGCCCACGACCGAGGTTCTGGATTTCGTGAAATCCTTGGCGGACGGCGCGCATTCGGCCTAATCCTGTCGCGAATTGATTTGAACGCAGTCGGCACATACCGGCTGCGTTTTTTGTTGTCTTTTCCAACCCGGCCGTGAGTTACAATTTCGCAGCGTTGCGAGGCCCTCAAATGATTGGTAAACAAAAAGAACCAATCCTGGGAAGGCCGAACCATATGCCCGTTATCACCAATATCGACGACCTGAAACGCATCTACGAACGACGTGTGCCACGCATGTTCTTCGACTACGCCGAAAGTGGCAGTTGGACCGAACAGACATTTCGCGAAAACACCTCGGATTTCGAAGAGATCAGGCTGCGCCAGCGGGTAGCAGTGGACATGGACGGGCGCTCGACCGCGTCGCAGATGATTGGCGAAGATGTGGCTATGCCAGTGGCCCTGGCCCCGGTCGGCCTGACCGGAATGCAGCACGCGGATGGCGAGATGAAGGCCGCCAAAGCCGCTGAAGAGTTCGGTGTGCCGTTCACCTTGTCAACAATGTCGATCAACTCGATCGAGGACGTCGCCGAATACACCAACAAACCCTTCTGGTTTCAGCTTTATACGATGAAGGATCAGGACTATGTCAGCCGTCTGATCCAGCGCGCCAAAGATGCCAAATGCTCGGCGTTGGTCATCACACTGGACCTGCAAATTTTGGGGCAGCGCCACAAAGACCTGAAGAATGGCCTGTCGGCCCCGCCGAAACTAACCGCCAAGACTCTCGCGAACCTGATGACCAAATGGGCCTGGGGGATCGAGATGCTGGGCGCTCACCGACGCGAGTTCGGAAATATCGTTGGTCATGCCGAGGGCGTTTCAGACGCGTCATCGCTGGGCGCATGGACAGCCGAACAGTTCGACCCCAGTCTCGATTGGAACAAGGTCGAAAAGCTGATGGAGCAATGGGGCGGCAAAGTGATCCTAAAGGGCATTCTGGACGCCGAGGACGCCAAGATGGCCGCCAAGCTGGGAGCAGACGCGATCGTCGTGTCGAACCACGGTGGCCGTCAGCTGGACGGCGCACTCAGCTCGATCCGCGTATTGCCCGAGATCATGGACGCCGTTGGCAACGACATTGAGGTTCATTTGGACAGCGGTATCCGGTCAGGCCAAGACGTTCTTAAGGCACTGGCTCTGGGCGCCAAGGGCACGCATATCGGCCGCGCGTTTGTCTATGGGCTGGGCGCAATGGGTCAGAAAGGCGTGACAACGGCGCTAGAGGTCATCCACAAAGAACTAGACACCACAATGGCACTGTGCGGCGAGCGGAACGTCGGCAATTTGGGTCGTCACAACCTTCTGGTACCGCAAGACTTTGGCGGCCGCTGGCAAAAGTAACCTTGGGGGTAAAAGGGGGCGCTGCCCCCGCCGCCCTTCGGGCGACTCCCCCGAGGTATTTTCAGCCAGATGAAGCAGGGGATCCTTTATTCATCTGGCCCCTAATGCCTCGGCGCGCGAGGCAGAGCCTCGCAAAAAACGCGGAACGCAAAAACCCCTTTCCAAACCGGGTGAATCAAGCTAAGGACGCGGCTTCACGCGGGCATACAGCCTTGGAGGATGCCCGCCCTAACATTTGGAGAATTATCATGGCTGGAGAGATTCCTGATCTCGTAGCTCTGGAACGGACGGGGACAGGCAAGGGCGCCGCTCGTCAAGCACGCCGCGACGGCATGGTTCCGGGCATTGTTTTTGGTGGCGATAAAGAGCCGCTGCCTATTCAAATCCCGTTCAACGAACTGTTCAAGCGCCTGAAAGCTGGCCGGTTCAAGTCGACTCTGTGGAACCTGAAAGTTGACGGCCACGAAGACGTTCGCGTCATCTGCCGCGACGTTCAGCGTGACGTTGTCAAAGACCTGCCGACCCACCTGGACCTGATGCGCCTGCGTCGGACCACCAAGATCGCGCTGTACATCCCTGTTGAGTTCATCAACGAAGACGAAGCGCCCGGCATCAAGAAGGGCGGCGTTCTGACTGTTGTCCGTCCGGAAGTCGAGCTGATGTGCACCGCCGGTGATATTCCTGAGAAGATCACTGTTGACGTGACCGGTCTGAACATCAACGACGTTGTCACTATTTCGTCGGTTGACCTGCCCGCAGGGACCAAGCCGACCATCGACCGTGACTTCGTGATCGCCAACATCTCGGCACCGACTGGCCTGTCGACCAGCGAAGACGAAGAAGGCGAAGAAGTGGCCGCAGACGAAGTCGAAGTCGTCGGCCAGGAAGCTGAAGAATAAGTTCAGGCTAAATAGTCCTGAATTTGAAACGGGGTCCTTCGGGGCCCCGTTTTTCATTTTGAAATGCGAATTTTCGCATTTGATGGTTTTCTATGCTAGGCTCCGCCTAAGCGGTTCGGTTTTTTGAACCCCATGCCCATCGAATTCTTCTATGGAGCCTCCGATCATGACATCACAAATTCATTCCCTGCCCGTTTTGCTTTCTGTCATTGGCAGTTTTGTCTGCGTTTCACCCTTAGCCGCTCAGGTGCAGGACACACTGCCCAGCAAGGATGAGGTCGCTGACAGATTCACCTCTGATCATTTCTCGCCCTATGCGGGGCGAAACTTTCCGACCCGTCCCTTGTGGGGAGACACGCACCTGCATACGGACGTTTCCGTCGACGCGGGGACAATGACTCGCCTAAGCCAGGAAGACGCCTTTCGGTTCGCGCGGGGCCATGAAGTTACCACGACGCACGGCCTGCAGGCCAAACTGGCGCGACCGTTGGATTGGCTTGTGATCTCGGACCACGCTGAGATGTACGGGTTGATGCCACAGCTCTTGGGTGGGGATCAGAACATCCTGTCCACGCCTCAGGGAAAGTCATGGTACGACGCTCTGACCAGCAACGACACGGATACAGTCTTTGCCACCGCAATGGAAATCGTCGCATCCCTGTCTGGGGACGAGCCCCCGATCGACAACCCCAAAGCCATTAAGGATGCCTGGCAGGACTACACCACGCTTGCGGATCGGTATAACGAGCCGGGCGTCTTTACGGCTCTGATCGGGTATGAGTGGACATCTGAGGGCGGCGACAACATCCACCGCAACGTGATCTTCCGCGACGGGGCCGCCAGGGCCAATCAGGTGCTTCCGTTCTCGCAGTTCGACAGCAAGAACCCCGAAGATCTCTGGACGCATCTGGCCGACTACGAAG
This sequence comes from Ruegeria sp. BC3, assembly GCF_056539265.1. Taxonomy (NCBI): domain Bacteria; kingdom Pseudomonadati; phylum Pseudomonadota; class Alphaproteobacteria; order Rhodobacterales; family Roseobacteraceae; genus Ruegeria; species Ruegeria sp. BC3. The sequence continues at coordinate 87,877 of NZ_JBQFUP010000005.1, read as the reverse complement.
ATCGGACAGGTGGGGACGTGCTGGCCATTCCCCATAACGGCAACCTGTCTAATGGCCGTTTGTTCTCGGTCTCAAACTTTGACGGAACACCGCTGACCGAAGAGAACGCACGCCTGCGTGCCCGGTTCGAGCCGGTTATCGAAACCACCCAGATCAAAGGCGACAGCGAGGCGCACCCGTTCCTCAGCCCAGATGACGAGTTTGCGGATTTCGACACGTGGGACGCTTCGAACCTGAACGGAACCGAAGCCAAGACGCAGGACATGCTGCAATACGAGTATTCGCGCGAGGCCTACAAAACCGGTTTGATGCTGGAAGAACAGCTGGGCATCAACCCCTATAAGGTTGGCCAGATAGGCTCTACCGATGCCCATACAGGGATGGCTGCGGTAGAAGAGGAAAACTTCTTTGGCAAGCACTCCGGCGTGGAACCGGAACCGAACCGCTGGGAGCATTTGGTTATTGAAGCCCCTGATCCGGAGTTTTCAATCTATGGCTGGAAACAGGCCTCTGGCGGCTATGCGGCGGTCTGGGCGATGGAGAACACGCGTGAGGCGATTTTCGACGCGCTTGAGCGGCGCGAGGTCTACGGCACTACCGGGTCCCGGATTCTGGTGCGGTTCTTCGGCGGCTGGGATTTCGCGGAAGAGGATGCGCTGTCCCGTCTGCCTGCTGACCTTGGATACGCGAAAGGCGTCCCCATGGGTTCGGACCTGCCAACCAGAACCGGCGATGGGGCACCGAACTTTCTGATCGCAGCGCTTAAAGACCCGTATAGCGGCAACCTCGACCGGGTTCAGGTCATCAAAGGTTGGTTGAACGCAGACGGCACGCGCGGAGAGAAAGTCTTTGACGTTGCGTGGGGCGGCGACCGCGCACCCGGAGCGGACGGCAAGCTGCCTTCAGTCGGGAACACGGTGGATGTGGAAAATGCCACTTGGACCAACACGATAGGCGCACCGGAACTGATCACCTTTTGGCAGGACCCCGAGTTCGATCCGTCACAACGGGCCTTCTATTATGTCCGCGTCATCGAAATCCCAACGCCGCGTTGGACCGCCTATGAAGCCAAGCGTTTCAATGTCCAGATGGACGCGGACGTACCGATGACCACCACTGAACGCGCCTATACGTCGCCTATCTGGTACACGCCCGAGGGCTGAGAGCGACCTTCTGCCCCTGCCCCGTCTGGATTTCTGCGCCGTTTCGGGGCATGAGGGGGCAAAGCGAACAAGGACGCGCGGAGCAGAGCCATGAAACTTTTTGTCGGACTGGGGAATCCGGGTCAGAAATACGCCCGGAACCGGCATAACATCGGGTTTATGGCGCTGGATCGGATCGCCGATGACCACGGTTTCGGACCGTGGAAATCCAAGTTTCAGGCCGAGATTTCTGAAGGCCGGCTGGGCTCGGAAAAGGTACTGTTGGTCAAGCCGCAAACATTCATGAACCGCTCGGGTCAGTCCGTGGGCGAAGCCATGCGGTTCTACAAGCTTGAGTCGACCGACGTGACCGTATTTCATGACGAACTGGATCTTGCCCCGGGGAAAGTTCGCGTCAAAGCGGGCGGCGGGCATGCCGGGCACAACGGCCTGAGGTCGATCCACGAACATATCAGCCCGGCCTATGACAGGGTCCGGCTGGGCATCGGGCACCCGGGTCGCAAGGAAATGGTCTCACCTTACGTGCTGAGCGATTTTGCAAAGGCGGATGCAGACTGGCTGGATGATGTACTGCGGGGCGTTTCCGATGGTGCCGGGCATCTGGCCGATGGTGACGGCGGCAAATTTATGAATGCGGTCGCGCTGCGCACCGCGCCACCGCGGTCATCCAAATCGCCCGCCGCACCTAAAAAACCGGCCGCCGAACCTGCGCCGGAACCCGAAGCCGATAGCAGGTCGGCAATGCAGAAACTATTGGACAAGTTCAAATAGACCCGCTGCATTTGCCGCTACGTCCTAATTGCGAACACAAGCCTGCCGCGTTCCAATGCGGCAGTCAAACGGGAGGTGACACATGCGAACCCTGATGAAATGGGTGCTGCGCATCGTTTTGATGCTGGTGCTGGCAGCTGTTGTTGTGGGCTTTTGGAAGCGCGAAGAGATTCAACGCCTAATGGCCGTGAACTCTTTGTTTTCCGAGGAAAAGATCGTTCACAACTTCTCGCATATGGATCAGGCCTTCAAAATTGTCAGCCTGCCTCGCGGCGATGGACCCACCTATGAGCTGACCTATGGCTCCGGATTCGACCTGCCCGAAGGCACGGACAGCTGGATTGAAGACCGCGCCGTGACCTCTTTGCTGGTGATGCAGGACGGACAGATCCGGTTCGAAGAATACTATCTGGGAACCTCTCCGGATGATCGCCGGATTTCCTGGTCGGTTGCCAAAAGCTATCTTTCCGCCCTGTTCGGGATCCTGATGGCCGAGGGCGCCATCGACTCACTGGATGACCCGGTGACCAAATACGCACCGAAACTACAGGGCACCGCCTATGACGGCGCGACAGTCCGCAATGTGTTGAACATGGCCAGCGGCGTCACGTTCAACGAGGACTATCTGGACTATAACTCAGACATTAACCGCATGGGTCGTGTCGTTGCCCTAGGTGGAGAGCTGGATGACTTCTCCGCCTCGCTGAACGAGACGTTCACTGCACCCGGCGACACCTGGCAATATGTCTCGATCGACACCCATGTCATCGGGATGGTGATCCGCGGTGCTACTGGACGGCCTGTGGCTGAACTGCTGACCGAGAAGGTCCTCCAGCCCTTGGGTCTTGAGCGCGATGGCTACTATGTCACCGACGGTGCTGGCGTGGCTTTTGTTCTGGGAGGGCTGAACTTTACGACCCGCGACTTTGCCCGGTTTGGGCAGATGATCCTGCAAAACGGCGTGCATGACGGTCAGCAGATCGTCCCTGCGGAATGGATCGCCGAGTCGGTCCTCCCCAGCGCCCCAACCGAGACCGGAAAGATTGGCTACGGCTATCAGTGGTGGATTCCTGTCGGCGCGCATGAGGGCGAGTTTCTGGCCCGTGGTGTTTATGGGCAATACATCTATTTTGATCAGCCACGCGGTGTTCTGATCGTGTCCACAGGTGCTGATCGCAGTTTCCGTGACAAAGGCGTCAACGAAGCTAACATAGAGATGTTCCGAAAGATCGCCCAAAGCCTGTGAGGTGCGGCCATGCAAAAACTGGATAGTGTCAACGTGCTGGGGGGCGTGCTTGCCCCCTGTTCCCGCGATCCGTTGACCGGGTTCTTCAGGGATGGGGCCTGCAACACCTGCGCCGAGGATCAGGGCAGCCACACCGTATGCGCCGTAATGACAGCCGAGTTTCTGGCCTATTCCAAATACGTCGGCAATGATTTGAGCACCCCGCGCCCCGAGTTCAACTTTCCCGGCCTCAAACCCGGCGACCAATGGTGTCTATGCGCCGGGCGCTTTCTGCAGGCTCATGATGAAGGCTGTGCACCAAAGGTGTATCTTGAAGCCACGCATCAACAGGCGCTGGACATCGTTCCGATTGGTATTCTGCGGGCAAATGCCGCGGAACCTGATTGACCTTGTCGTCAAAAACGCATCAAAGAAACCCGCCAGCCAACACTCAGTTTAGCAAGCGTGCAACCGTCAACAAACGAGGTAGGCTATGAGCTTTATCGCCATGAACCGCTTCAAGGTCCGTCTGGGCAGCGAAGCCGATTTCGAAACCGTGTGGAAAGACCGGGAAAGCCGTCTGAAGGAACTGCCGGGCTTTCAAGAGTTTCGTTTGCTGAAAGGCCCCGAAGGCGAGGACTATCGTCTTTATTCCAGTCATGTCATCTGGGACAGCCGCAGCGACTTCGAAGCCTGGACCAAATCGGAACAGTTCCGTGATGCGCACAAGAATGCGGGCAACAGCAAAACGCAGTATGCCCTGATGGGACCGCCTCAGTTCGAGGGGTTCGAAACCGTTCTGCACCAGAGCTGATTGATCCACTGTCCAGAACGAAGATCACACAGCGCGTGCCAGGTAGCCGCGCGACGTGCGCGATGGCGGACCAGTTGGAAAGCTGTGCTCCGCCTCCAATTCCCATCCTGCGTCGCCCAGCATCTTGGCCACCTGTCGTGGCCTATAGGACCGGTGACGCCATTGAAACCAGATAATCGCGTTGCACCAATGCGGTTTGCTGACGACCAGCCACAGCCTTGCTGCGGGCGCTGAAAGCCCGCGCAAGTGCTGCAACGCACCGGTCGGGTTTTCGCAGTGTTCAAGGACGTGGGCCGCAAGGATGCAATCGTGCGGCTCCGCAGGTCGAAAATCCTCAAGGTGTGATTGGACCGTCGTTGCGGTGGCTCCCCTTCTGGCCAAAGCATGGTCTGCTTGTGCCAGCATTTTCCCGGATGGTTCCAGCAACGTGACTTGACCCTGGGGCTGAATAACCGCGCGGGCTTCGGCAAAGGCACCGGTGCCGCACCCAACGTCCAGCGCGTTCTGCCCCAAATCTTGAGGTGACCCGACCGAAAGGAACCCCAAATACGCATCGAAATAGCCGAGCAGCCGCATCTTGTCCGCCCAGCCGGGGGCAGCGGCATCATATTTTTGGTCGAGCTTTTCTGAGCCGGATGCGTTGTGCATGCCACGCAGGTTGGCATGAATTACCCGGGGCGCAAAGCCCCGGGTCAGACCTTAGTCGGCTGTGCGGCCTTCGGTATCGGACATATCGAAGTTCAGGTACTTCGCTACGGTCTGAACGTCCTTATCGCCGCGACCACACATGTTCATGCAGATCAGGTGATCCTTCGGCAGATCAGGCGCGATTTTCATCACATGCGCCAGCGCGTGGCTGGGCTCCAACGCCGGGATGATGCCCTCGGTCGCGCAGCACAGCTGGAACGCTTCCAGCGCCTCTTTGTCGGTGATCGAGACATAGTTCGCACGACCGATGTCGTTCAGCCACGAATGCTCGGGGCCGATACCGGGATAGTCCAGACCGGCTGAAATCGAATACCCTTCAAGGATCTGGCCGTCATCATCCTGCAGCAGGTAGGTGCGGTTGCCATGCAGCACGCCCGGGCGGCCGCCGGTCAGCGAAGCACAATGCTCCATCTTTTCGTTCACGCCCTTACCGCCGGCTTCGACACCGATGATGTTGACGTCCTTGTCATCCAGGAAGGGATAGAACAGGCCCATCGCGTTCGACCCACCGCCGATGGCGGCGATGATCGTGTCGGGCAGACGGCCTTCGGCCTTCATCATCTGCTCTTTGGCTTCTTTGCCGATGATCGATTGGAAATCGCGCACCATCGCCGGGTACGGGTGCGGGCCAGCCACGGTACCAATGCAGTAGAACGTGTCGCGCACATTGGTCACCCAGTCGCGCAGGGCGTCGTTCATGGCATCTTTCAGCGTGCCACGACCGCTGGTCACCGGAATCACTTCGGCCCCCAGCAGACGCATGCGGAACACGTTCGGCGCCTGACGCTGCACATCATGCGCGCCCATATACACGATGCACTTCAGGCCAAACTTGGCGCAGACGGTGGCTGTGGCTACGCCGTGCTGACCGGCCCCGGTTTCCGCGATGATCCGGGTCTTGCCCATGCGGCGCGCCAAAATGATCTGGCCCAGCACGTTGTTGATCTTGTGCGCGCCGGTGTGGTTCAGCTCGTCACGCTTGAGGTAAATCTTCGCGCCGCCCAGATGCTCAGTCAGGCGTTCCGCGTAGTACAGCGGAGACGGTCGCCCAACGTAGTTTGCCCACAGATCGTCCATCTCGGCCCAGAAGGTAGGGTCCACCTTGGCTTTCTCATATTCCTCTTCCAGCGACAGGATCAGAGGCATCAGCGTTTCACTGACAAACCGCCCCCCGAAGATGCCAAAACGCCCCTGCTCATCAGGACCGGACATGAAGGAATTGAAAAGATCGTTGGCCATGGGTGTCTCCCTCGTCGTACCCGTTGTTCATAGGAGGTAGCGGAGGGTTTTGCCATGGCAAAACGTATCAATTCGCAGGGTGAAACCGTTGCTTCCAAATCCGCAATGCCTGTTCTTCCGTTGGCACAGCAATACAAGGGAAATGATGGAACTCATGGCTGATCGACAGCTTCGCCGCGACCGCCATTGCGCGACGGTGCGCACCGGAATGGGCAAAGGTCAGCATTGCCTCGGCATCCTGCCAAACGCTGAGTGAAAAATAACGCTCCTCGTGCCTAAACAACTGAGCGTGAAGGCACAGCGGGTCGCCTTGCGCCTGCTGCAACGCACGGCCAGCACGCCAGACAAACTCTGGCGCGTAGAACCAGTTTTTTAGGGAAACTCCGCCAATCGCTGCGAGCATCTCCTATCCTCCCCACGGTTATATACGGGGGAAAGCTTTGGATAGATCAACAGGCCGCTTGGATAAATTCAGAAATCTTCATGGGATCTTTAATCCCCGGCGCGCTTTCCACGCCTGAAGACACATCAACCTGCCTCGCACCGGTCATGCGGATGGCCTCGGCCACGTTGTCAGGCGTCAGCCCCCCGGCCAGCATCCATGGTTTTTGCCAGTACTTGCGTCCCGCCAGAAGCCTCCAGTCAAAGGCCAGCCCATTGCCGCCCGGCAGCTCGGATGTCCGCGGTGGCTTGGCATCGATCAACAGCTGATCGGCCACTTCGGAATATAGATCAATTGCGCTGAGGTCTTCTGCCTCGGCAACGCCAATCGCCTTCATGACCGGCAGGCCGAACTTGCCACGAACCTCGGACACCCGCTCGGGCGTTTCCTTGCCGTGCAATTGAAGCATGTCCAAGGGTACCTCGGCCACGATGCGGTCAAGATCCTCATCCGAGGCATTGACCGTCAGCGCCACCTTGGCCACCCCAGCAGGGACCAGTTGGGCCAGTTCAGCGGCCTTGTCCAGTTCAAGATGGCGGGGTGATTTCGGAAAGAACACGAACCCAACATACCGCGCCCCGGCCTCGGCCGCAGCGCGCACATGACCGGGCGCAGTCAACCCGCAGATTTTTACAGCGATGTCTGACATTGGAGTGCCTTAGCTGGCTTCGTCCAGCAGAGCCAGCACGTCGTCCTTACCTTCGTTCTGCTTCTTCTTGAGCTTCTTGACCTCACGCTCAAGCTTGCGCACCTCGCCAGTTTTGACCGAGGCATCGCGGCGATGCTTATGTTCGCGCAGCCATTCCCACAGGAACCCGATGATCAAACCGGCCACGACACCGCCCAGAACGACAATGAACAACGGCAGATTGGTCGAAAGGTTGAAGCCCAGCAATTCAGCCAGAGCATCCGGCATCAGCTTGAGTTCGACCATTTGGCGATTGGCCAGCGAGACGGACACAAGGACGATCCCAAGGATCGCCAGGAAAGCATATCGAAGGTAGCGCATCATAGTGTCAGGCTTTACCGTTCAATCGATCCCTTAGCAACTTGCCTGTCTTGAAGAATGGTACACATTTTTCTTCGACCTGTACGGTTTCGCCGGTTCTGGGGTTGCGACCAACGCGCGCATCCCGCTGTTTGACCGAGAACGCGCCAAAACCGCGCAGCTCAACCCGGTCACCACGGGCCATGGCATCCGTCACTTCTTCGAACACGGTATTTACGATCCGTTCGACGTCACGCTGATAGAGATGCGGGTTTTCATCGGCGATTTTCTGAATCAGTTCTGAACGGATCATGTGCGTTACCCTCCCAGGCGACCGGTTAACCATGTCTATTGTTCTGGGCAGTATAGAAAAAAACCGTGATCGGGGGAACGTTTACTCGAGGCGCAATGCCTTCATTTTGCTGCGAAGTCGGGCGATTTTTTGCTTGATCCGGCGGATTCTGCTCCAAATGCACAAGCGACTGCCGGAATAAACCCAAATTTTGGAAGGTGTTGATTCGCAACAAAAACGGCCCCGCACTTGCGTGCGAGGCCGAAAATCGTGTTCGGGATGCGCCCCGGACTTAGTCGCCCGATTTCAGCGCTGCACCCAGGATATCGCCCAGCGATGCGCCCGAGTCCGACGAACCGTACTGTTCCACGGCCTCTTTCTCTTCGGCGATCTCGCGTGCCTTGATCGACAGACCCAGACGGCGGGTCTTGCTGTCGACGTTGGTGACGCGAACGTCGACCTTGTCACCGACCGAGAAACGCTCGGGGCGCTGTTCGGCACGGTCACGCGACAGGTCGGAACGACGGATGAACGACTTCATGCCTTCGTATTCCACCTCGATGCCGCCATCTTCGATCGCGGTCACTTCGACGGTGATGACCGAGCCACGCTTCACGCCGCCCACGGCTTCGGCGAACTTGTCACCGCCCAGGGCTTTGATCGACAGCGAGATACGCTCTTTTTCGACGTCAACTTCCGAAACGACGGCCGAAACCATGTCGCCTTTGCGGTAGTTCTGGATCGCATCCTCGCCACGCTCGTCCCAGGACAGGTCGGACAGGTGAACCATGCCGTCGATGTCGCCTTCGAGGCCAATGAACAGACCGAATTCGGTGATGTTCTTGACTTCGCCTTCGACCTCGGTGCCCTCGGGGTGTGTTTCTGCAAACACTTCCCATGGGTTGCGCTGAGTCTGCTTCAGGCCCAGAGACACGCGACGCTTGGCGCCGTCGATTTCCAGAACCATGACGTCGACTTCCTGGCTGGTCGAAACGATCTTGCCGGGGTGGACGTTTTTCTTGGTCCAGGACATCTCGGACACGTGCACCAGACCTTCGACACCGGCTTCCAGCTCGACGAACGCGCCGTAATCAGTGATGTTGGTGACGCGACCCTGATGGACCGAGCCCAGCGGGTACTTGGCAGCAACCAGATCCCACGGATCTTCCTGCAGCTGCTTCATGCCCAGGCTGATGCGGTGGGTCTCTTTGTTGATCTTGATGACCTGAACCTTGATGGTTTCGCCGATCGTCAGGATCTCGGACGGGTGGTTCACACGGCGCCAGGCCATATCGGTGACGTGCAGCAGGCCGTCAACGCCGCCCAGGTCAACGAATGCACCGTATTCAGTGATGTTTTTGACAACACCCTCGACGGTCTGACCTTCGGACAGGTTGCCGATGACTTCGGCACGCTGTTCGGCACGCGATTCTTCCAGGATTGCACGACGCGAGACAACGATGTTGCCACGGCGGCGGTCCATTTTCAGAATCTGGAACGGCTGCTTCAGACCCATCAGAGGGCCAGCGTCGCGCACGGGGCGGACGTCAACTTGCGAGCCGGGCAAGAACGCAACTGCGCCACCCAGATCGACGGTGAAGCCACCTTTTACGCGACCAAAGATTGCACCTTCGACGCGCTGGTCGTCGGCATATGCTTTTTCCAGACGGTCCCATGCCTCTTCACGGCGGGCCATCTCACGCGAGATGACGGCTTCGCCACGGGCGTTTTCTGCGGCGCGCAGGTAAACTTCTACCTCGTCACCAACAGCGATTTCAGGGGCTTCGCCGGGATTTGCGAATTCTTTCAGATCAACGCGGCCTTCCATTTTGTAGCCTACGTCGATGATGGCTTGGCCGGCTTCAATCGCCAGAACCTTACCTTTGACAACAGAACCCTCTTCGGGTGTGTCCATTTCGAAGCTTTCATTCAGGAGGGCTTCGAATTCCTCCATGGATGCGTTAGCCATGTGGCGTCATTTTCCTTTACATAACGTTTTTGCTGGCCGAGCGGTTGTCTCCGCCGGTCTTGTTTCATGATGTCTTCAGGCGTGACCCGGTGCGCCCCTGAGCAAACAAACACAAAGGGCCGAGGTAACCCGGCCCTGCTCAGAAACGTCATCCGGACGTTGACCGCCCTTGTATCGACAGCGCGCGTATAAGCGGTTTCCCCAGCGGGCGCAAGTGGAAAGCCAAGAAATACAGGGGCTCGGCGGTCTTTCGGGTTAACGCGCCACCTCCCAAACCTGCGCGTCGCGTTGCAGCATCGACTGCTCAATCGCATTCAGGCGGGAATAAGCCGTGTCCGGGTCTCGCGCGCCGCCAACCTTGTCCCAAATCCGCAGGGCCGAGGCCGGGCTCCATGGCAGGCAGGCCGAAGCCAACCAAAGCCGCAACTCGGCGGGCAGAGCGTCATAAGCCTGCATCGGAGATCCGGCACGTCGACGGCGTTTGATCTGGCTGCGCAGGTTTCTATTGTTGCTTCGGTTGGTCAACGCGCGCTCCGTTCGTTGGCGCGCATGAGCCTGCCTTGTTCAGCTTGGATTGGTGTCGTCATGCTCGCTCAAAAGTTTTGCTATGTTATTACATTTGCAAACTATACGCGCAAGCCGGACTTCGATGCGATACCAGATAGATTTTCTGGCGAATGTCGCGTTTCGAACAGCAATGTTTGACCCAGTAGCGAGGCTTGCCCAAAGCCGGAGGACCTCATGAGCCAGCACCTGAACTTTCTCGTCATCATATCCGACGAACACCGCAAAGACGCGATGGGGTGTGCCGGGCATCCTATCGTCAAAACGCCCAATCTGGATGCATTGGCCGAACGTGGCACGATGTTTCAATCCGCCTACACCCCCTCACCCATGTGCGTGCCGACACGTGCCGCGCTGGCGACCGGTGACTGGGTGCACAAAACGGGAAACTGGGACAGCGCGACGCCATATAACGGGCAACCGCGCAGCTGGATGCGGCAATTGCGCGATGCGGGGCGAGAGGTGGTATCCATCGGGAAATTGCATTTCCGCTCCGCCGATGACGACAACGGATTCTCACAGGAAATTCTGCCGATGCATGTGGTCGGCGGTGTTGGCTGGGCCGTGGGCCTTTTACGAGAGAACCCTCCGGCCTACGATTCGGCGTCCGAGCTGGCCGAGGATGTGGGCGTCGGGCCCAGCACCTATACCGATTACGATCTGGATATTACCGCAGCATCCGAGGCGTGGTTGACCGACCTTGCGCGCCAAAACCAACCCTGGGCTGCATTCGTTTCGCTGGTCAGTCCGCATTACCCGCTGACCTGCCCCAAGGAATGGTATGACCTTTACGATCCCGCTTTGATGGACCTGCCCGTCGGATATGGCAAAGGCCTGCCAGATCATGAGGAACTGCGCAACATCGCGGGTTTCTTCAACTATGACGACTATTTTGACGAACAGAAAATGCGAGAGGCCAAGGCCGCATATTATGGTCTGACATCACTAATGGACGATTGTGTCGGGCGCATAGTGAAGGCTTTGGAAGATAGCGGACAGGCTGAAAATACCGTTGTCGTCTATGTCTCGGACCATGGCGACATGATGGGCGATCAGGGGTTCTGGACCAAGCAGGTCATGTATGAGGCCAGCGCAGGAATTCCGATGATCGCAGCCGGTCCGGGCATTCCTGCAGGACACCGGGTCGCGACCTGTACCAACCTGACGGATATTGCCGCGACGGCGCGTGATGTTTGCGGCGTGGCAGATGACGATGACAATGCCAGTCAGCCCGGCAAGTCTCTGATTGATCTTGCCAATGCGCCGGACGACCTTAACCGATCGGGGTTCAGCGAATACCATGATGGCGGCTCGAAAACCGGCAGCTTCATGGTGCGTTGGGGAACCTGGAAATACGTCTACTATGTGGGCCAGACCCCGCAGCTGTTCGACCTGTCAACCGACCCGCATGAGGAAATCAATCGCGCGGTGGACCGGGCGAATGACCCGCAGGTTCAGGCTGCGCTGATCGAAGGAGAAAGACGGCTGCGTGAAATTTGCGACCCCGAAGAAGTCAACGCCCGCGCCTTTTCCGACCAGCGCAAGAAGATTGAAGAGTTGGGCGGTGAAGAAGCCTGTCGAACGGCATTTGTGTTCAATCACACGCCCACACCGTCCGAGCAGGAAAAGTTAAGCGAAGGACCTGCACTGTAGCGCAAGTGCTTCGCTTCGGTGTCGCGGATGCTCCATCGACGCAGAGCACCTGCCGTGCTTAGAACAATTGCAGGTCCTTGGAGCCGCTTTGAATTTCGGTAAAGTTCGGCATGTTCTGGACCATCACAGGCGCCGGAGCCGTACCCGGCATCGCCACCGTGGGCTGCGCGACCTGTGCCTTGCCAAATGCTGGCCGCTCCAACTCGCCGCGAATATCTCGCAACAGCGTTTTGTGATCCGGCATGGACTTGAGGATCTGCGCAAGATCCATCTTGGCACCCTTCCACCACTGGAACCAAATCGGCTTTTTCAGGGGCCGCAAACGGTCACGGATGCCCTCTCCATAGCCCGTGTCGTAGACCTGTTTGCCCAGCAGCACCGTCTGGTAGACGCGGAAATTGAAGAGCGTTGCGAACTCGATATCATTTTCCATAGGCAAGCGATGCTGCCATAGCTCAAGGTTTTCGGCCAGCCGGTCGGGAATTTTCATCTCGGTACGGGCATCGATCCAGTATTGGTCGTCTGTACGGTTACCCAACCGATAGTGCAGGCAGATGAAGTCCAGAACCTCATCATAAAGCTTGTCCATCTGCCGGTTGTATCTGGCCCGCAAGGCGGGCTCGATGTCTTTCGTTGGCAGGTGTTCGGCGAACCAGCGCACTGCGTGGTCAATCATGTGGATCGCCGTGCTTTCGAGCGGTTCAATGAACCCGCCGGACAAACCGATAGCAACGCAATTTTTAACCCAGGCATGGCGCACGCGACCTACCCGCATTGGGATCACCCGCGGCGTCAGCCCCTTGCCGCTGTCGCCCAGCCATTCAAGGTATTCATCCGCCGCCTGATCATCCGTCCTATGCGCCGATGAATACACATAACCTGTGCCCACTCGGTTATAGAGCGGTACCCGCCACGTCCAACCGGCTCCCAAGGCGGTAGAGCGTGTGACGCTTTCGATTTTCTCTGGGTCCGGGTGTTCGACCTGCAACGCCATGGCCCGGTCGTTGGGCAGATAGTCCGAGTAGTCCATGAACGGCTCGCCCAGCGCCTGATTGATGATCAGCCCGCGGAAGCCAGTGCAATCAATGACCATCTCGACGTCATGGCGGCCTTTGCGCTCCAACATCAGGTGGCTGACATTGCCTTGCTCATCCAACTCGACCGATTGCACTTCGTCCTGGATGTGCTCGACGCCACGCTTGGTGCAGACCTTGGTCAGCATGCCAGCAAACTTCACTGCATCCAGATGATAGGCATAGCCAAACCGTTGTTCGAACTCGGGCTGCCCCAACTGCCGCGCACCTTTGCACATGCGGGCCAGATCATCGTGCGGTGAGATGGATTGCGTGAAATCCCGATCCCCATTGCCGAACCGCAGGAAGTACTCGGCGCTTTCCAGCCCTTCCAACAACTGGCCATGGGCAAACGGGTTCACATAATCGATGCGGTTGCCTTTGGCGTCCTTGTTCCAATTGCAGAACTTCACACCAAGTTTGAATGACGCGTTGGTTTCCCGGAAAAAGTCCCGCTCGGATATCCCCGCCTGGCGTAACGTGACCGGCATGCGCGGCACCGTGGCTTCTCCGACACCAACGGTCGAGATATTGGGGCTTTCGATAAGGCAGATGCGCGGGCGATCCTTGGTTGCCGACGTGCGTGACAACACCATTTCGAGGATCAGCGCGGTCATCCACCCCGCCGTACCACCACCGACGATGGTGATTTTGCTCAAGCGATTATTCATAATTTTAGTCCCTGTTGGCTCGGGGAATTTTGTAGCTGCCTGCCCTTTATTCTTTAGGGCTTGTTCAGCTTTCCCTCTTGGCGTGCCAGCGACTATATCAGCTTTCCTGCATCCAGCTAGGGCCTAAGGGCAGCGAATTTTGTACGATCAGGATGAGCCTACTTTGCACCGGCAATCAGATCTCTTCGCCTTTCTTCAAAAGCTCTTCGATCAACGCGCGCTGAAGGTCCTGGCTGTCGCCCCCTCCGAACTCCGCCGCACCGCCGGTGTAGAGGGACCCATAGGTGTTGGCGATGTTCACCGTCTGGGCCAGCCCCGAGATCAACTGCTCTTTGTTCAACCGCGACAAGGGGTGAATGAACGCCGCCCACAATGTGCCATTGGCAAGCGCGTAACGCGCATCCAGGGTACTGTCGAAATTCGCCTGCATCATGCGCCGCAGATCGGCGGGCGACAAACCCTCGGCGCTGCGGATTGCAATCATCGCTCGCATCCGGTCCGCGTTGATGTCCGTGACAACCAACACCGAACGGTCCGAGACCGTCATCTGGAACCCCGGCCCAAGCGGTTGCGCATCAGGATCCAGTGCAAAGACGATCTTGCCCAGCCTTTCATAGGTCATAGGAGGCTCGGGCTCAGGGGCCTCTTGGGCCACTACACTTCCGGCGAGGAAGATCACAAGAATGGCTAGTCGGATCATGGCAACGCTCCTGCAGGGTATCCTTTGACAATAGGAAGCGACTGCGCGCGTGACCAAACAAAGCTTAGTGATGAGTGTTTCCGGGCCGTCGAAAACTCTGAACGATCTGCAAGATACTTGGGGCTGCCTGCGATAGCGCGTTCAAAACGCCGCTCCTAGCTTTGTGTCAGCGGCTGGCAGATCAGCTGGCCGGATACTGAACCTGAAAGGAAGCACATCATGAAATCTTTTGTCCTGAGCACACTTATCGCGACGCTGCCCTTGATTGCCGCCCCGGCCTTTGCGGCGGATGAGAACAACGTTTCAAACGGTATCTCCGCCGCTGGTGCGCCGCTGGCCGCGCATGGGGTCGACCTTGTGGCCCTGGTCAATGATGGCAACCCGGTCGAAGGCTTTGCCACGCATTCCGCCACCTATGACGGCGCCTCCTACTATTTTACCAGCGCAGCCAATCGCGAGGCGTTCGAAGCCAACCCCGCGGCCTATCTGCCGCAGCACGGCGGGTTCTGTTCGTTCGGGGTTTCGGTCGGCAAGAAGTTCGACGGCGACCCGGATCAGTACCTGGTGACTGATGGAAAACTGTACTTGTTTCTGAACGCAAAAACCCGCGCAGCCTTTCTAAAAGATGTCGCCGCCACGTCGAAAACGGCAGACGACCAGTGGTCGAAAATCAAAACCATTGCAGTGGGCGAGCTGTAGTCCAGCCCCTGTATGGCCCGTGGGATCAAGTTCCCGCGGGCCGAACCTTTTCGATAATCTCGACGGCTTTTGCCAATGCCGCTTCGATACTCAGGTCCGAGGTATCCAATAGGACTGCATCCTCTGCCGGTTTCATCGGCGCGGTGCTGCGTTCTGCGTCGCGTGCGTCACGTTCCCGGACATCCGCCAGCACCTGTTCGCGGGCAACGTCGCTGCCTTTGGCGCTTAGCTCAAGAAAACGACGCTCGGCCCGAACCTCGGGGCTGGCCGTCACAAACAGTTTCACCTCGGCCTCGGGGCAAATCACCGTACCAATGTCCCTGCCATCCAGCACAGCGCCCCCGGTCCGACGGGCAAAGGCGCGCTGGAAATCGACCAGAGCCGCCCGAACCTCGGGGATCACTGCCACTTTGGACGCGGCCTGCGCGATCTCGGCCGTGCGCAGGTCGCCCTGCCCTAACTCTTCGGCCGTAAGTGCCTGCGCCGCCGCGATGGGCTCCATGCCTTGAAGCGTTCGACGCCCGACGGCCCGGTACAACAGGCCCGTATCCAAATGCGCGAACCCAAACTGGGCAGCGACCGCTTTCGAGATCGTGCCCTTGCCTGCGGCGGCGGGGCCGTCAATGGCGACTGTAAAGCTCATGTACGCTCGACCTTGGCACCCAGAGACGCCATCAGCGGTTCAAAGATCGGAAACGACGTGGCGATCGGGCCGCCGTCGTCCACGGAAACCGCGTATTTCGCACCCATCCCCATCACCATAAAGGACATGGCAATGCGGTGATCCAGAAAGCTTTCGCAAGTGCCGCCACCGGGGACGTTGCCGATGCCCAGTCCTTCGACCGACCACCATTCCTCGCCCTCATCCACGGTCACCCCGTTGGCACGCAGCCCGCGCGCCATGGCGTCGATCCGGTCGCTTTCCTTGACGCGCAGCTCCTTGACGCCGCCCATCATGGTGGTGCCGGTTGCATTGGCCGCAACCACGGACAAAACCGGGTATTCGTCGATCATCGATGCCGCGCGTTCCGGCGGCACGTTGATGCCCTTCATGTTGGGCGAGTACTTGGCGCGCAGGTCGGCAACAGGCTCGCCGCCCTCTTCGCGCTCGTTCTCATAGGTCAGGTCCGCACCCATCTCGCGCAGCGTGGTGAACAACCCGGCGCGCGTGGGGTTCAGACCAATGCCCGGCACCAACACGTCCGAACCTGGCGTGAGAAGCGCCGCGCAAACCGGGAAAGCCGCACTGGACGGATCGCGTGGGACAGCAATGACCTGCGGCTTCAGCTCGGGACGTCCGGTCAGGGTAATGACGCGGCCCTCGTCCGTATCCTCGACAGTGATCTCTGCCCCAAAACCCGCCAGCATCCGCTCGGAATGGTCGCGGGTGGCTTCTTTCTCGATCACCACGGTTTTGCCCGGCGCGTTGAGGCCGGCCAAGAGGACCGCCGATTTCACCTGCGCAGAGGGCACCGGAACCTCATAGCGGACCGGTGTCGGATCGACTGCGCCAATAATAGTCATCGGCAAACGACCACCCGAGCGGCCCACCGATTGCGTGCCGAACAATGCCAGCGGGTCTGTCACACGTGCCATCGGCCGCTTGTTCAGGCTGGCATCGCCCGTGAAAGTCGCCGTGATCGGTGACGTCGCCATCGCACCCATGATCAGCCGCACGCCGGTGCCCGAGTTACCACAGTCGATCACCTGATCGGGTTCGGCGAACCCACCGACGCCCACGCCGTGCACGGTCCATTCACCGTCACCGTGGTCCGTAACCTCGGCCCCAAAGGCACGCATGGCCTTGGCGGTGTCCAGAACGTCTTCGCCTTCCAACAGGCCCGAAATGCGGGTCTCGCCCACGGCCATCGCGCCCAGGATCAGAGACCGGTGCGAGATGGACTTGTCGCCGGGCACCTCAGCCGTGCCGGTCAGCGGGCCGCAAGGATGCGAGGTCATCGGGATGGGCGTGCCGTGTCCGGACATGGGGGCTCCTGTTTTCGCTATCAGTCCAAGGCGGATTAGCGAATTGGGGCCGGTTGGTCCAGCGGCAATCAGCCTTTACGGCGGAAGGTCAAATAATGTGGCGTTCGGCCTTCACGCAGCGCCTTCTGCTCGTAACGGGTAGAGATCCAGTCATCCCACGGTTCGCGCCAGTCCGAAGGGCGCTCGGCCAGCCATTCAAAACCCGCGCGCGGGACCTCTTCCAGCGTCTGACGCACATAGTCGGGGATGTCCGTTGCCACACGGAAAATCGACCCCGGCTTTAACGCTCGGGCCAGAGGTTCCAGATGTTCGGGCGTCACAAACCGGCGGCGGTGATGCCGCGTTTTGGGCCATGGGTCGGGATACAGAAGAAAGGCACGAGAGATGCTGGCCTCGGGCAGAACGTCAAACAGATCGCGTGCATCACCGGGATGCACGGCAAGGTTTTCGACGCCAGCCTTGCGAATTTTACCAAGCAGCATGGCGACGCCGTTGATGTAAGGCTCGGCCCCGATGATCCCGATATCAGGGTTGCTGGCAGCCTGATGCACCAAATGCTCACCGCCGCCAAAACCGACCTCAAGCCAGACGTCCTTGCCACCGAATTGCTCATCTAGATTCAGCGGGTGACGTTCAGGGTTGGTTTCCCAATCAACAGCGCCCGGAGACAGGGCATCGAGGTCTTCGTCCAGATACGTCTTCTGACTCTGCTTCAGGGTTTTTCCCTTGAAGCGACCATAGAAGTTTCTGCGGGGCCGTTGTGGTGTCTGGGTGCTCATGGCGGTGCCCATACTGCGCAGGTCCAAGTGTTGCAACCCCGGCGCTTGAACGAAAAAGCGCGCCATCGTGGGCGCGCTTTGACTTTTTGGGATCAGACCGCCGCTTTGAGCGCGTCAGCCAGATCGGTACGCTCCCAGCTAAAGCCGCCATCCGCATCCGGTTCGCGGCCGAAATGGCCGTACGCGGCGGTACGCTGGTAGATTGGTTTGTTCAGCTCCAGATGCTGACGAATACCGCGCGGGGTGAGGTCCATCACCTGACCGACGGCCTTTTCGATCTCGGCGTCCGAAACCTGCCCGGTGCCGTGCGTGTCAGCATAGATTGACAGCGGTTTGGAGACGCCGATCGCATAGCTCAGCTGGATGGTGCAGCGTTCGGCCATGCCTGCAGCGACCACGTTCTTTGCCAGATAGCGCGCTGCGTAGGCGGCCGACCGGTCAACCTTGGTGGGGTCTTTTCCCGAGAACGCGCCGCCGCCATGCGGTGCGGCACCACCGTAAGTGTCGACGATGATCTTGCGCCCGGTCAGGCCAGCGTCACCATCGGGGCCGCCGATGACGAACTTGCCGGTGGGGTTCACGTGCCACTCGGTTTCATTATTCAACCAGCCTTCAGGCAGAGTTTCGCAAATGTACGGCTCAACGATTGCGCGGATGTCATCCGAGCTCAGCGCTTCGTCCAGATGCTGTGTCGACAGAACGATCGAGCTGACACTGACCGGCTTGCCATCACGATAGACGACGGAGAGTTGCGATTTGGCATCCGGGCCAAGTGCGGGCTCGTTTCCATTCTTACGCACTTCCGCCAGGCGGCGCAGGATCGCGTGCGAGTACTGGATCGGAGCGGGCATCAACGCGGGCGTTTCAGTGGTGGCATAGCCGAACATGATACCCTGGTCACCGGCACCTTCGTCTTTGTCAGCTGCCGCATCCACACCCTGAGCGATATGAGCGGACTGCTCGTGCAACAGGTTCGTCACCTCGACGGTCTCGTGGTGGAACTTGTCCTGCTCGTACCCTATGTCCTTGATGCACGCGCGGGCGATCTCATCGATGCGCCCCATGTAGTCGTGCAGCTTGTCCTGATCCGACAGACCTACTTCGCCACCAATGACGACACGATTGGTCGTTGCAAAGGTTTCGCACGCCACGCGTGCTTCGGGCTCTTCATTCAGAAAAGCGTCAAGTACGGCATCGGAAATGCGGTCGCAAACCTTATCCGGGTGCCCTTCGGAAACGGATTCCGAAGTAAAAGTGTAGTTCTGTCGGGACATGAATGTGCTCCATTAAGTTTCCCCATCACGCCAGGAAGCCGTTGTGATGGGCATGCAACCGGATACGCAGCCTGAAACTCAGCGTCAATCCGAAACTAGCGTTGCCACTGTAAATCGTTGCGCCAAAGCAGCAAAAACATGGCGGCAAGCAAAACGAAAACCGGAAAGTCTCCGATCCGCGCATAGATGGTCGGAGCCAGAGGCGCGGGCAATTTGGCATCGACATAGCCTGCCTGCCCCAATGCCAATGCGTCGGTAATCCGACCCAAAGGATCAATCATCGCCGACACCCCCGTATTGGCCGATCGCATCATTGGCAGGCCCTGTTCGATCGCGCGCATCTGCGCTTGCGCGAGGTGCTGGTACGGCCCCGAGCGGGTACCGAACCAGGCATCATTGGTGATCTGCAGCAAGAAATCGGCCCGACCAGGGGCCGACAGGACATCCTGCGTAAAAACGGCCTCATAACAGATCAACGGCAAAGCCATGCCCAGTTTGCCCGCGTCCAAGAGGGCCGCGCCAGGCCCAGCGCTAAATCCATTGCCGGTGGTCGCAGCCATTCCGTAGATACCAAACTGCGCCATCACATCGCCAAAGGGCACGTATTCTCCGAACGGGGCAAGGTGATGTTTGTCATAAAGCTCCTGGATCTGGCCCGCCTCATCGAGGTAGATCATCGAGTTGTAGATGCGTGGGCCGTCACCCCTTTGGATACCCAGAAAAACAGGCGTACCCTGAGCCGCATCTGCCACGGCATCCAGATAGGGCTGAGCGCTGCCCAGCCACGCCGGAACAGAGGTTTCAGGCCAGACGATCAGATCAGGTCGCGGGCCAGCGGCTGTAAACTCCAGCTGACGGGCAAAGAACAGCGGAGCATAGTCCGGGTCCCATTTCTGATGCTGCGGGGCGTTCGGTTGAACAAGCCGAACAACATGGTCGGTTTCAGTGACGACCGGACGTGACGCGGCATAGGACAGCGATACGGCGGCCGCCCCGACCGTCAGGCCCAGCGGCACTACAAATCCCATGCGTTCAGACAGGGCTGCGCCCAATGGCAAAGTCGCCAACAGGGTCACAGCGCCAAGACCGTATGGCCCGACCAAAGACAAAAGTTGCGCGACCGGTGTGTCCACCCAAAGCTGCGCTATACCTGCCCAAGGGAAGCCCGTCAGGACATATCCGCGCGCAAATTCCAACAGCGAGATTGAGATGGCCAGAAAAACGGCTTGTGTTACAGGCCGCCCCTTGGGCCGCCGCGCGATCCAAAACGCCACCGCCCAAAACAACGCAAGCCCGCCTGCCATGAAAGTCAGCGCAAATGGGGCCATCCAGCCGTGGCGTTGCACATCAACAAGAAACGGCTCGACTATCCAACTGAGCGCATGGGCAAAGTATCCGGTCGCAAAAGCCCAGCCAAGCCAAGCCGCCCGCCCCCGCGTCTCGGTTGTCAGAAACAGCGGAGCCAGCAGGATCAGAGCGGCGACACTTGCGGGCCAAATCCCAAAAGGAGCAAGGCCAAACGCTGCGACCACGCCCAGCGCCGCCGCAGAAAGCAATCGCAACCAGAATGGCCAGCCCCATGCAGGGTTCATCCAACGCGATCCGGCAACATGACACGCAGGCGCTTGATGCGGCGGGGATCGGCGTCGATCACCTCGAACTCGGGGCCTTCGGGGTGCAGAACTACTTCGCCTCGGGCCGGTACGCGACCGGACAGCATGAAGACAAGACCGCCCAATGTGTCGATCTCTTCTTCGTCCACATCTTCGTGGCTGGTCAGGGATTGGCCGATCTCGGCCTCGAACTCTTCCAGCGGCACACGGGCCTGCACGATGTAACAGCCAGGCTTTTCCTGAACCCACATCTGGCCTTCGTCCGCGTCATGCTCATCCGCAATCTCGCCGACCACCTGTTCAATCAGGTCCTCGATCGAGACCAGTCCGTCAACGCCGCCATATTCGTCAATCACCAGCGCCATGTGGCGGCGTTCGGTCTGCATTTTTGTCAGCAGAACGCCAATCGGCATCGACGGCGGCACAAACAGCAGCGTCCGCAGCATCGAGACTAGATCAAAATCCGATCCCGTGCCGTTGAACCCGTGTGTGAGTGCAAAATCCTTAAGATGGACAAACCCCAACGGCGTATCGAGTGTCCCTTCATAAACCGGAATCCGTGACAGGCCGCTTTCACGGAACACCTGCGCCAGTTCATCTTTGCTGATCGTAGAGGGCACCGATACGATTTCCGCCGTCGGGATGGCGACATCCTCAACCCGCATCCGACGCAGGTTTATCATGCCCCTGGGCTGCACCTTGTCGACCTCGTGTCCGTTGGCCTCGTGAACCTGTTCCTCGCTCTGCGGCGAGAACGCATCCACTATTCGAGAAAAGAAGCCCGCTTTTTCGCTGGCATTTTCACCGCTGTCCTTGGGTTGCGCGCTTTGCGCCGCCATAGAACTGCCGTCTGTATCGCCCATAATCCTGTTCCAAATGATCGGCCAATGTGGCCCCTATTACATACTATATGGGTCATCGATACCCAGTTTGCCAAGTATCTCGACCTCGACCCCCTCCATCAAAGTGGCGTCGGGGTCACGGATGTGATCATAACCCAGCAAGTGCAACGTTCCGTGAATGATCAGATGTGTGACGTGATCATCCATGGATTTTCCCGCTTCCGCCGCCTCGCGCGAACAGGTGTCGTAAGAGATCGCGATATCGCCCAGCGCGATCTCTCCGGTAAAGTCAGGGCTTGGCAGGTCCGGGGAATCCCCGGCTTTTTCAGCAACCAAATCCTCGGCTGGCCAGCTGAGCACATTGGTCGGCGTGGGCTTTTCACGAAACTCGGCATTCAGATCGGCAATCCGCGCGTCGTCGCACCCAAGCACACTGACCTCGCACGACTCACTTTGCAGGCCAAGGTGATCCAATACTGCCCCAATTGCGCGCGCAGCCAGCGGTTCCAGCTGTTGCCAGCGGTCATCTTCGATCGTCACGTCAAGGTTCATCGCATCATATCCAAAGCCCAAAGGCTGCGATGGCTATGCAGTCTCGCGGCCCGAGTCGGCCTCATACGCTTCGATAATGGCCGCCACAAGCGGGTGACGCACCACGTCCTTGGAGGTGAAATAGTTGAAGCTGATGTTCGGAATGGTTTTCAGCAACCGTTCGGCGTCTGCCAGACCGGATTGAACGCCGCGTGGCAGGTCAACCTGTGACCGGTCCCCGGTGATAACCATACGGCTACCCTCACCCAGACGGGTCAGGAACATCTTCATCTGCATGGTCGTGGCGTTCTGAGCTTCATCCAGCACTACAAACGCATTCGCCAGTGTTCGGCCGCGCATGAACGCCAGCGGCGCGATTTCGATACGCTTTTCTTCGATCAGCTTGGCCAGTTGCTTACCCGGCAGAAAATCATTCAGCGCGTCATATAGCGGCTGCATGTAGGGATCGACCTTGTCCTTCATGTCGCCGGGCAGATAACCCAGCTTTTCACCAGCCTCGACAGCAGGACGGCTAAGGATAATCCGATCCACGTGTCCGCCGATGAACATCGACACACCAACGGCGACGGCAAGATAGGTCTTGCCCGTTCCGGCGGGCCCAATTCCAAAGGCCAGCTCGTTATTGAACAACGATTGCACATAGGCTTTTTGCGCATCTGTGCGCGGCTCGACCAGCTTTTTGCGCGTTTTGATTTCGACTGTGCCGCCCTTGAACATCTCAAGCTGGTCGCCGTCGCGAGTCCCCGTTCCGGTCTCGGACCCGCCCATGCGCAGCTCACGGTCAACATCGGCCGCTTCGACATCGCGCCCGCCTTCCAGCCGGGTATAGAGGGCTTGCAGAACCTCGATCGCCTGTTTCTGAGCGTCCTCGTCGCCCATGACAACCAGCTGATTCCCGCGGCGTACGATCTGAACGGACAGCTTGTGCTCAATATCCGTCAGATTGCGGTCATATTCGCCGCAAAGGTCTATTAACAATCGGTTGTCTGGAAACTCAACAAACGCTTCGCGCTGAGGCATTTCATCTTGCGGTGGGGTAAGGGCACCGATGGCCAATCCGCTCTCCTGATCTTGGCGTTTCACCCCGAGCGTAGACAAGAAATCTTGGTGGGCGCAAGCCACAGATTCATTTTTTCCTGGCCGGATGGCAAAACGGCCCACGCTGAGAAATGGAATGCCAGGTCAACGCTCGAGCCGAGAATCAGAACCGGTAGTTCAATCCGATCTTTAGACCATGGTATTTCGGCGTGGATCTGGTCGAGGTTCCGTTGTCGAACCGAACATCCTCGGCGCTGAACTGAACGTATTCGTATTCGCCCGTAATCGACCAGTGTTCGGTCAGATTGTGTTCGGCCCCGATACTGGCGGAGAAGCCACTGCGACGTCCACTGTCCTCGAAGGATTGGATGGCCGACCGGGTGGCCTGCTGACTTGTGGTTTCGATGTCGCCGTTCACGTATCCGGCTGACACATAGTACAGAACGGTACCGCTGCGGTTGGTCAGACCGTTACGCAGACGAATCGAGAATACGTTCGACACTTTGGACCCGCCGCTGACAGCATTGCCGTCCACCTGGCCTGTGGCCGTGTCGTCGAGCGAGCCGAACTCGTATCCAAGCTCGAATCCGTAGACATAGTCGCGCCCGCCTTTTGCAGGCAGAACACCACGCCAGCCCGCGCGCAGCCCCCCCAGAGTGCCACTCAGATCCAGCTCACCGACTTCCGAGGTTCCGTTTGGTGTGTTCAACCCAAACCGTTCGTCTCCGCCCAGGGCATAGAGGCCAGTTGTTCCCAGATAAAAGGCGCTGACGTCGCTTCCGAACCGCTTGGGATCGATGACCGGAGGATCAGCAAGTCCTTGGTCCAGATTGCCCGCCACTGTCGTTCCGGGAAGAACCGTAAAGGCGATCACAACCGACAGAGCGGATTTCAACAGCAGTCCACTAAAACGTTCCAAAGTCTTCACTCGTACCCTTTCCATTGCCCGCACCGACCACCCGGCCCGAACAGATATGGTTCCCGCGAGGCCCAAAACCCTAGGCCCCTAGAAAAGCTGATTTTTCTCGGAACATAGTTCCAAGTGATAAATCAAGGGTTAATTTGGAATTAACAGATCACAATGGTTTCCAAACACCGGATAAATCCGGGGTTACAGCAACACACCGCCAAGTGAATTGGCACCGGACGAGGTGATCTGCACGTCTCTAAGCTCGCCAACGGCCACATCGGCGTCGGACACGTGAACCGAATGAAGATACTCGGATTTTCCGACCATCTGCCCTGGCAAACGGCCCGCCTTTTCGAACAGAACTTTGACGTTCCGGCCAACCATGGCGTCCTGAATCTCGCGCTGATGGCGGGTGATCAGGGCCTGAAGGAGCTGCAGGCGGTCATCCGCCGCCTCAGGATCAACTTGAGACCGCTCGGCAGCCGGAGTTCCGGGTCGGGTCGAGTACTTGAACGAATACGCGTAGCCGTATTTGACCTCTTCCACCAAATCCATTGTGGCCTGGAAGTCTTCTTCGGTCTCTTCAGGGAAGCCCACGATAAAGTCGCCGGACATCACAATATCCGGGCGCGCGGCGCGGATACGTTCGATCAGGCGCAAATAGCTTTCGGCGGTGTGGCTGCGATTCATCCGCTTGAGGATCCGATCCGAACCCGACTGAACCGGCAGGTGCAGATAGGGCATCAACTTTTCGCAGGTCCCGTGCGCCTCGATCAAATCATCGGCCATGTCGTTGGGATGTGACGTGGTAAAGCGGATGCGCTCCAGCCCGTCGACCTTATTGAGTTCCCAGATCAGCCCGGCCAGGGTCATGTCTCCGTTCGGACCCGCGCCGTGATAGGCGTTGACGTTCTGGCCCAGCAAAGTGATCTCGCGCACGCCGCGTTCGACCAAATCCTGCGCCTCGCGCAGAATACGATCGGCGGGACGGCTGACC
This sequence comes from Ruegeria sp. BC3, assembly GCF_056539265.1. Taxonomy (NCBI): domain Bacteria; kingdom Pseudomonadati; phylum Pseudomonadota; class Alphaproteobacteria; order Rhodobacterales; family Roseobacteraceae; genus Ruegeria; species Ruegeria sp. BC3. The sequence goes on along the minus strand of NZ_JBQFUP010000005.1, from coordinate 62,915 downwards.
TCGGCCCCGCGCGTGTAGGGCACCACGCAGAAGGCGCAGAACTTATCGCAGCCTTCCTGCACGGTCAGAAACGCGGTCGGGCCACGTTTGGCTTTGGGACGGGTTTTGAGCTTTTCGAACTTGTCCTCTTCGGGGAAGTCCGTGTCCAGCGCTTTGGCACCCGTGCGGGTCTTGGCCTCCATCTCGGGGAGGCGGTGATAGCTTTGCGGCCCGACAACCAAGTCCACCATCGGCTGACGGCGCATGATCTCTTCGCCTTCGGCCTGCGCGACGCAGCCCGCAACACCGATCTTGAGGTCGGGTTTTTCGCTTTTCAGTCCCTTGAAACGGCCAAGCTCGGAGTAGATCTTTTCAGCCGCTTTTTCGCGGATGTGACAGGTGTTCAGCAGAATCATATCCGCATCATCAGGGCTTTTGGTTTCCACATAGCCCTGCCCGCCCAGAGTTTCCGCCATACGCTCGCTGTCGTAGACGTTCATCTGGCAACCATAGGTCTTGATGTACAGCTTTTTTGGTTCTGACATGAAAACGGCCTTTGCATTCGCGGGACCGGCGTCGTCTATACCCAACGAACGCCGCTTGCAATGGCGACGCGATTACCCGATTTTGGCCCGAAACTCCAGCAAGGCAGCAGCGGACAGGCAATGCAATACGAATCCCTCGACAGTTTCCTGCAAACGGGCAAGGCGGCGCTGACCAAGGGGCCCGTAGCATTGGTTTTTGTCGAGGACGAGGTCGAAATCGACAGCACCATCCGGCATCATCTGAACCTTGGCTTCAAATCGGTGATCGTCTTCATGCCGCAGGCCTTTGGACTGAATCCCGAGCTTTCTGACCGCATCCACCGTGTAACGCTCAGCTGTGTCCCGCGCACGGTCGTGTTTGAGACGATCAACCGAATCATCGAGGCGGCTCCGGGTCTTTGGATGTACTACTGCTACAACGCGGAATACCTGTTTTTCCCGTTCTGCGAGACGCGGACAGTTGGCGAAATGCTGGCGTTCCACACCGAAGAGCGACGGGACGCGATGCTGACCCATGTGGTCGACCTGTATGCAGATGATCTGGATGCATTTCCGAACGCGGTTGCCCCGGAACGGGCAATGCTGGATCGCACAGGCTATTTTGCTCAGGCTCGGTTGGACGCAAAGAAGCACCCCAAAGAGCGTCAACTGGATATGTCTGGCGGGCTGCGGTGGCGGTTCGAGGAACACGTGCCGGTCCAAAGCCGCAGAATCGACCGCATCACGCTGTTCAAATCCAAACCTGAATTAGCTCTGCGGTCCGATCACACCTTCACTGATGAGGAATACAACACCTATTCCTGCCCGTGGCACCACAATCTGACGGCTGCAGTCTGTTCGTTCCGGGCGGCCAAGGCGTTGAAAACCAATTCGGGGTCAACCTTCGACATCCCGACCTTCCGCTGGCGTAACTCGATTCCGTTCGAATGGTCGTCAAACCAGTTGCTTGAGCTGGGGTTGATCGAAACGGGCCAGTGGTTCTGACCCGCTTTCTTTGCCCAAACAGTGCGTGATTACCGCCGCAGCAGTACCGGGAACCAGTCTTCACGCAGGCGCTGACCCGGCTCCATGTCATGCCCCGGATACGGTGGTGACGTACGGCCAGGCCGCTCGACATAGCGGGCATCGTCCCCGACCAGACGTAGTGAAAAGGCGCGTCGGCGGCTATCTGATTGATTTCCCCGTGCGCCGTGCAGCGTGCGGTAATTGAAGGCCACGGCGTCGCCCGGCTCCATCTCGAACTCGACCACCCGCATCCCTTCTGCGTCAGGGTCCGGAACGGCGATGTACTGGCCTTCGTCGGGAAAGAACCCTTCTTCCGAAACCCACCGAGTTGGCAGCACCTCTTTTTCCCACCGGTGCGAACCGGCGACGCATCGCAACGTCGCCTGCGTGACCGGATCAAGCGGCGACCAGAAGCTGATCGTTTGCTGACCTTCCACAAAGTAATACGGGCCGTCCTGATGCCACGGCGTCGCCATCGAGGTTCCGGGCTCTTTGACCAATACATGGTCATGGAACATCTGAACGGTGTCAGACTGCATCAAATCTGCCGCAACTTCAGCGGCTGGCGAGTCCTGAATGACCGCCTGAAATTGCTCAATCCGCGACCAGTTGCAATAATCGTCGAAAAACCGGCCGGTTTCGCCTTCTTTCTTGTTCTCAGAGGCATAGGGGCCGGGTTCTGCCATATTCGCGGCGATCCCATCCCGCAGGGCCTCAACATGGTCAGCGAACAGCCCCTTGATCAGGACCACGCCGTCCTGCTGATAGGTGTCAATCATCTCTCGCGTAACCAGAGGGTGCGTCATCTGTATCTCCGTGCCGGTGGTCTGCCGATCTGTGCATGGATAACCCCTCTGTTCAAATAATATCTTTCTAAGTTAGGTTTAATTTCATGTTATATATTTCACTTCGCCAGTACGAATATGTGTGCGCAATTGGGCGCTTTGGCAGCTTGTCCGCGGCTGCGCAGCAGCTGAACGTTTCGCAACCAGCCTTGTCCACTGCCCTGACCCGTGTCGAATCGCATCTGGGCTATCCGCTTTTCACACGCAAACGCGGAGCGGCAATGGCGCTGACACCGCAAGGTCGCAGGTTCATAGAGGACGCCGAGATTCTTCTGGCAAGCGCCGCTCGCCTTGAAGGGGCAGATGAGGTCAGAGCAAACAAGACCCAGTTGCGACTGGGGTGCTTCGTGGACCTCGCTCCGTTCATCTTGGCTAAGGCGCTGCGTCACTTACGCGCTGCACTGCCGGATCTGACGATTATGTACAAAGTGGACGGGTTTGAAGGGCTGATATCGGATCTGGTTGATGGGCGCATCGACCTGGCGGTGACCTACGGCCTGAGCATGGATGCCGGTTTCCAACAACAGACCCTGTTTCCCAGTCGTCCCAACGCCATCGTAGCCCCTGATCATCCTTTGGCGCGGAACAGCTCTGTTTCGCTGAGCGAACTGGCCGCCTACCCTCTGATCCTGTCCAACGAAGGCTTGTCGGCGCAACACGTGCTAGGGCTTTTTCGGCAACTTGGATTAAATCCTTCGGTCGCTCATCGGGCCGCTTCACTGGAAATTCAGCGGAGCCTGGCTGCCCACCACGAAGGGGTCGCGGTAAGTTACGCCAACCCACCCTCAGATCGCAGCTATGATGGGATGCCCCTGATCAGTCGCCCGGTCCGGGACGACATCGCCGCAGAACCAGTTGTGCTGGCGCGCCATGGCACAGGTCCTGCGGACCCAGACACGGCTCAAGCGGAAAAGTTTCTGACAGAGGTTTTGGCCTAAGTTACTTTTTCCGCAGCCGGATCACGACGTCGACGGACGCGATCTCTACCCCTTCGGGTGCCTCAGGAAGGCGCTGAATCACCAACTGGTCCGACGGTGCATCGCTCAGGCGGCTTTCGTCTTCCCAGTAGAAGTGCGGGTGATCATGCGTATTGGTGTCGAAATAGCTTTTCGACCCGTCAACCGTGATTTCCTGCAGAACGCCAGCCTCACAAAACGCACGCAGCGTGTTGTAGACTGTCGCCAGCGACACGGCATCACCGTTCTTTTTGGCGGCCTCGAACAGGCTTTCGGCCGTGACATGCCGGTGCAGGCCGTCGCCGACCAGCAGTTCAGCCAAAGCGACGCGCTGGCGCGTCGGACGCAGCCCTGCGTCCACCAACCATTCCGTGGCTCTGTTTTGGCTCTGAGGTGTCATTATCCGAAACCTAATTGTTGCTTATCCATATATAAGTGCGGTGTTCGGGAAATTTCAAATGAAATTCATTCGCAAAGAATGCCATCTGAAGAAGAGGATGTGACCTGGTGGTCTTGCAGGACCTTGCATACGGGTGCTAGACGAGGCCAGATATAACGAACGGACCCCTGGCAGGAGAGGCGGCAGAATGGCCCAATTCCCGAGCAGCTTTGACAAGGACGATCTGCTGAAATGCGCCCGTGGCGAATTATTCGGCCCCGGCAATGCCCAGTTGCCTGCACCGCCGATGCTGATGATGGACCGGATCACCGACATCTCGGCCGATGGCGGCGCGCATGGAAAAGGCCATGTCCTGGCTGAATTCGATATCACCCCGGATCTGTGGTTCTTTGACTGCCATTTCCCCGGCAACCCGATCATGCCCGGCTGTCTGGGCCTGGATGGCCTGTGGCAGTTGACTGGGTTCAACCTGGGCTGGCGTGGCTGGCAGGGGCGCGGCATGGCTGTTGGCGTGGGCGAGGTCAAGCTGACCGGCATGGTGCGCCCGGACCGCAAGATGCTGACCTATAAAATCGATTTCAAAAAAGCGATCCAGACGCGCCGCCTGACAATGGGTGTTGCGGATGGAATCGTCGAAGCGGACGGTGAAATGATTTACGACGTTAAAGACATGAAAGTCGTTCTGTCCGAAGCCTGAGCCTGACCGGCCTGAAAGTAAGGAGCACGCATATGCGTCGAGTAGTTGTCACCGGTTTGGGGATTGTCTCCTCCATCGGGAACAATGCCGAAGAGGTGCTGGCCTCTCTCAAGGCCGGGAAATCCGGTATCGAGGCCAATGAACAGATGGTCGAACACGGCTTTCGCAGCCAGATCGCCGGTTCGATCAAGATCGACGTGGCCGAGCACGTGGACAAGCGCACCCTGCGCTTCATGGGCCCCGGTGCCGCCTATGCGCATATCGCGATGAGCCAGGCGATCGCAGATGCGGGACTAACCGAAGATCAGGTCGTTAACCCACGTACCGGCCTTGTTGCGGGTTCCGGCGGTCCGTCCACCAGCGCGATGCTGACCGCACACCAGACGGTGCTGAAGACCGGCGCGACCAAGCGTATCGGGCCATTTGCTGTTCCAAAATGCATGTGCTCGACGATTTCGGCCAACCTGGCGACCGCGTTCAAGATCAAAGGCATCAACTACTCGATCACGTCGGCCTGCTCGACCTCGCTGCACTGCATCGGCAATGCTGCGGAACAGATCATGCTAGGCAAACAGGACATCATGTTCGCGGGCGGCGGCGAAGAACTGGACTGGACCCTGTCCTGCCTGTTCGACGCGATGGGCGCAATGTCGTCAAAGTACAACGACACCCCCGAAAAGGCATCCCGCGCCTTTGACGAAAACCGCGACGGGTTTGTCATCTCGGGCGGCGGCGGAATTGTCGTCCTCGAAGACCTTGAACATGCGCTGGCACGGGGCGCCAAGATTTATGCCGAAGTGACTGGCTATGCAGCCACATCTGACGGCCACGACATGGTGGCCCCATCGGGTGAAGGCGGCGAGCGCGCGATGCGTCTGGCCCTGTCGACCGTGCCCGAAGGTCGTAAAGTGGGCTATATCAACGCCCACGGCACCTCGACCCCAGTCGGAGACGTAGGCGAAGTTGAGGCCGTCCGTCGCATCTTTGGCGAAGGCAACGTGCCGCCGATTTCATCTACCAAATCCATGACCGGCCACGCGCAAGGCGCGGCCGGTGCGCTCGAGGCGATTTTCTGTCTGCTGATGCTGGATAATGATTTCATTACGCCGTCGATTAACGTCGACACTCTTGCCGAAGGCATCCAGCCCGGTGAAATTGCAACGGAAGTTGTTGAAAACGCAGGACTAGACAGTGTCATGACCAACAGCTTCGGCTTTGGTGGCACGAACGGGTCCATGGTTCTGTCGAAGTATAACGGGTGAGTATGATGTCGGATCTTCTTAAAGGCAAACGCGGCCTGATTATGGGCGTGGCGAACGACCGCTCGATCGCGTGGGGTATCGCCAAAGCCATGCACGAGGCTGGCGCTGAACTGGCGTTCACCTATCAGGGCGAGGCATTCGGAAAACGATTGGAGCCGCTGGCCCAAAGCCTTGGCAGCGATTTCATGGTGGATGCGGATGTCACGGACGACGCTTCGCTGGATCGCGCATTCGACGAGCTTGGGGCGCGCTGGCCAACGATTGACTTCGTCGTCCACGCAATCGCTTATTCGGATAAATCCGAACTGACGGGCCGGTTCCTGAACACCACACGAGCCAACTTCAAGCACTCGCTGGACGTTTCGGCCTATTCCTTCATCGAAGTTGCGCGCCGCGCCTATCCGTTGATGAAGGATAATGGCGGCACGCTGCTGACTCTGACCTATCAGGGCTCGAACAAGGTTGTACCGAACTACAATGTCATGGGCGTGGCCAAGGCCGCGCTGGAATCCGCGACCCGCTATCTGGCCAACGATCTGGGCCCCGAAGGCATCCGCGTGAACGCGATCTCGCCCGGTCCGATGAAAACGCTGGCGGGTGCGGCAATCGGTGGCGCGCGCAAGACATACAAGTTCTGCGATCAGAACGCGCCGATGCGTTCGAACGCGACGCTTGAGGCCGTGGGCGGCACTGCAGTTTACCTGACTTCTGACGCTGGTGCCTGTACGTCGGGCGAGATCATCCGCGTCGACGGTGGCTTCCACATTTTGGGTATGCCGCAACCCGATCACATGTGACCCGATCTTTCCCTGCCGGTGCCAAGATTTGACCATCTTTCACAGGCAGGGATAGCGGCATGAGCAAGACCGATCACATCCTCTCAAGCAATGCCCGTTCACGCAGCCGGTCCGGGTTTCTGGGCAAACGCGGACGCATTGCGCTGCTGGCGCTTACAACCCTGTTAATGCTGTTCGTATTTTTCACGCAGCCGCAGGTGCGCGCCGCCATTGACGGTTGGATCAGCCTTTAGTCAGGCTGACCCGAGTTTTTGCAGGCTGGTCTAGTTGACCGAAACAACCTCGATATCAAAAATCAGATCCTGCCCCGCCAAAGGGTGGTTTGCATCCAGCGTCACGGTCGCCTCATCGGCCTCGACAACGGTGACGGGCAAAGCCTGACCGTCCGGGGTTTGCATCTGCAACTGGGTGCCCGGGTCCAGCGGAATATCATCGGGGATACCTTCGCGCGGGATTTGCTGACGCGCAGCCGGATTGATCGGACCATAGGCATCAACACAGGCAATCTCGACCCGTTTCTTATCCCCAACGGCCAGCCCCGGCATGGCCGAATCCAACCCCGGAATGATCTGCCCCGACCCGACGACGAATTCCAGCGGTTCGCGTCCTTCGGAACTGTCGAAGACGTTCCCGTCCAACAGCGTTCCTGTGTAGTGGATGCGAACCGTGTCGCCTTGTTTGATTTCGGTCATGTTGGCCTCCGGCCTATATAGGGTTGAGCGGCCAAGCCTAGGGGCTGACACGACATTGTAAACCCCGCCCTCTTTTCTTAGCCCTCGTTGTTATGCAAACCTGCCGCTGACGCACCGGAGGGGGGCCAGATGCCTATTAAGACCTGCATATTCGATGCCTATGGAACGCTGTTCGACGTGGCGGCTGCGGCCCGGCAAGCGGCCGGGGAACCCGAATTTGAAGCGCTACAGAAGAAATGGCCCGAACTGGCCAATCACTGGCGCCTGAAACAACTGCAATACACTTGGTTACGTGCGATCACGGATGCCCATACGGACTTCTGGGATGTAACCCAGGATGGTCTGGACTGGGCCCTTGAAGCCACGGGACTGGACGGCGACGCCACGATGCGCCAGCGTTTGCTTGATCTCTATTGGGAGCTGCAGGCCTATCCCGAAGTCCCCGAGATGTTGCGGGCGCTGAAAGAAGACGGGCTGCAAACGGCAATCGTGTCGAACGGGTCGCCGCCGATGCTGGACGGAGCAGTTGAATCCGCCGGAATCGGCGACGTTCTGGACGACGTTTTGTCGGTAGAAAGCGTTGGTGTCTTCAAGCCGGATTCGCGGGTCTATGATCTGGTGCAGAACCGGTTCGGGTGCGAACGCGACGAAGTTCTGTTTGTCAGCTCAAATGGTTGGGACGCCGCCGGTGCCAGTGGTTATGGCTTTGTCACCGCGTGGGTCAACCGCGCTGGCGAGCCAGTAGACCGCTTGCCATGGCGCCCTGCGCATGTACTGTCCGACCTGACCGCGATTCCTCAACTGGCTGGGCTTTAATGGCGTTTTTCACAACCTCTGATGACAGGCAGATTTACTTTGAGGATCATGGGTCAGGGACACCCGTACTCTGCCTTGCAGGTCTGACGCGGAATTGCAGGGACTTTTCGTTCCTCGCCCCGCATCTGAGCGATATGCGCATGATCGCCATGGACTATCGCGGACGGGGACGGTCAGATCGTGATCCCGACTACATGAACTACAACATCTTTCGCGAATCGCAGGATGCGCTCGAGCTTTTGGACCATCTTGGTCTCGACCGTGTGAATGTCATCGGAACCTCACGCGGGGGCCTGATCGCAATGGCCCTTGCGGCCAGCCACCCCGAACGGTTGCTAAGCGTGGTCCTCAACGATGTTGGCCCGGTTTTGGAACCTGCGGGCATTGCCAAGATCATGGACTACCTTGGCAAACCGCCCGTTTCGAAGACCTATGATTTGGCTGCAAAAGCGCTGCATATCGCAATGGCCCCGCAGTTTCCGGACGTACCGCTGGAACGCTGGCAAGAGGTTGCGGAGATTCAGTTTGAAAAGACTGCGGATGGGCTTGGCTTGACTTATGACCCCGCTCTACGCACCGCCATTCTGGAACAGGCGGCCGTCGGCGCGGCTCCGGATCTGTGGATGTTCTTTGAAGCACTCAAGGATATTCCTACTGGGGTTATCCGGGGCGAGAACTCGGACGTTCTGAGCAAGGGTACATTGACCGAGATGAGCAATCGCCACCCGGTCCTTTTGTCGGCCGAGATACCGGGTCGGGGTCACGTCCCCTTTCTGGACGAGCCGCAGGCGCTTGACCTTATTCGCAAAATTCTGGTGGACGCATGAGTAGTTTGGAAATGATCGAAGCCGCCGCGCGGCGGCTCAAGGGGCATGTTCGGGAAACGCCGATACTGTCATCGCCTTTTCTGGACGAAATCGCTGGCCGCCGTGTGCTGGTGAAGCCCGAGTGTCTGCAACACACCGGCAGCTTCAAGTTTCGTGGTGCCTGGTCGGCGATCTCGGCGCTCAGCGACGCAGATCGGCAGCGCGGCGTCATCGCCTATTCCTCGGGCAACCACGCGCAAGGCGTGGCCCATGCGGCGGCCCTGCACGGCGTATCCTCCGTGATTGTCATGCCGTCCGATGCGCCGCAGCTAAAGATCGACAACACCCGCGCCTTGGGTGGCGAGGTCGTTTTGTATGACCGCGCGAACGAAAGCCGGGAAGAGATTGGCGAAGCATTGGCTTCGGACCGCGGCCTGACCCTGATCCGTCCCTATGACGAACCGCAGGTCATCGCTGGCCAAGGCACTGTCGGGCTGGAACTGGCGCGCCAGGCTGCTGATCTGGGCGTCGACAAGGCCGATGTTCTGGTGTGCTGCGGCGGGGGCGGGTTGACCTCGGGCATCGCGCTGGCGCTGGAAGGTCACGCGCCCGGCCTACGCGCCCGGCCCTGCGAGCCTGAGGGGTTCGATGACGTCAAACGATCTCTGGCTACTGGCAAGGTCCAAAGCAACGCGGCCACCTCGGGTAATATCTGCGACGCGATCCTGACACCGCAGCCCGGGCAGATCACATTCCCGATCCTGAACCGATTGTGCGGTCCCGGCCTTTCGGTTTCAGAGCAGGAAGCGCTCAGCGCTATGGCGCAAGCGTTCCTGCGCCTCAAGATCGTTCTGGAACCGGGCGGGGCAGTGTCGCTGGCTGCGGCGCTGTATCGCGCGGAAGAGGTCCAGGGCGACACGGTGATCGTTGTGGCCTCGGGGGGGAACGCGGACCCGGAAGTCTTTGGTAAAGCACTGGAATACCTGACCTGACAAGCCGCTCGGGCTGGGGCAAGTTGGCAATTGGACATAGGACGACGGGGATAGAGTCTTGCAGATCGCAGACCTTGGAGACGTGCAAATTCACTATCGAATAGATGGTGATCCGGATGGTGCACCGATAGTATTCGCCAATTCGCTGGGCACCGACTTGCGGCTTTGGGACGATATGCTGCCGCACCTTCCCGAAGGGCTGCGCATTATCCGCTTTGACAAACGTGGCCACGGATTGTCCTCGCAACCGCCTGCACCCTATTCGATGGGTGCGCTGGTGCGCGACGTGGAAGGCCTACTTGACCTGCTTGAGGTGCGCGATTGTCTGTTTGTCGGCCTGTCGATCGGCGGGCTGATCGGACAAGGGCTGGCGGTCAAACGTCTGGATCAGGTCCGCGCACTTGTATTGTCGAATACGGCGGCCAAGATCGGCATCCCGTCGATCTGGCAAGAGCGCATGGATGCGGTGCGAACAGGCGGGATTGAGGCGCTGGCAGATGCCACTATGGAACGCTGGTTCTCAAAAGCTTATCGCGCGACGCCTGAGCACCTGCTGTGGCGCAACATGATGGTGCGCCAACCGGTCGACGGGTATCTGGGCTGCTGCGCCGCCATTTCGGGCACCGATTTCTACACTCCGACCAGCGGCCTTCGCCTGCCTACTCTGGGCATTGCAGGCAGCGAAGACGGATCGACCCCACCCGATCTTGTGCGGGAAACGGTCGAATTGATCCCCGGCGCACGGTTCGAGTTGGTGCGCCGTGCCGGGCACTTGCCATGTGTCGAGCAACCGGCAGAATACGCGGCACTGCTGCAGAGTTTCATGACCGAAATCGGGCATATCTGAAGGAGCGCCGGTGTGGCTGATTTTCTATTCGTCCACGGATCCTGTCATGGCGCGTGGTGCTGGCGCGATCTGATCCCTGCTATTGAGGCTTTGGGACACAGCGCCCGTGCGATAGACCTGCCCAGCCATGGCGCCGACCCGACACCGATTGCAGATGTTACGTTGGACAGTTGCCGCGACGCGGTACTGGCGGCGAGTAAACCGCAAACGATCATCGTCGGGCATTCCTGGGGCGGTTACCCGATCAGCGCCGCGGCCGAAGCCGCGCCGGACGCCATGCGCGCCTTGATCTATGTGGCTGCCTACGTTCCGCAGGATGGCCTGTCGATGGTCGAGATGCGCAAGCTGTCGCCACGCCAGACAATTCACGACGCGGTCGAGAAATCCACCGACGGGCTGTCCTATACGGTCAAACCGGATATGGTGCGGGACCTTTTCTACCACGATTGCCCGCCCGACGTGCTTCCCTATGCCTTTGCGCGACTATGCCCGCAGGCTATTGCGCCACAAAACACCCCTCTGCCCACCAGCGACAGGTTTGCCGGTGTTCCAAAGGCCTATATCCGCGCCACGGACGATCACACGATCCCGACCGAGTATCAGGCGCAGATGAGCCTGAATGCCCCCGAAGCGATGCGTCACACCATCGACAGCTCGCATTCACCTTTCTTTGCACAGCCTCAGAAACTGGCTGATTTATTGGACAAAATCGAAAAGGATCTCGCCGGATCACAAGTCTGAACGCGTCCCTTTCCACCTGCACCTGCTGCAGGTAAGGTCCGCCCAAATTGTCATCCTAACGGTTCCAATGCGCCTGCCCTTCTTCTTTGTCCTTCTCACGGTCATGATCGACGCCATGGGTATCGGTCTGGTGCTGCCGATCATGCCCGAACTGATCGTCGAGGTTCAGGGCGGTTCGTTAGCGACGGCGGCGATCTGGGGCGGTATCCTCAGCACCGCGTTCGCCGCGATGCAGTTCGTTTTCGGGCCCATCTTGGGCAACTTGTCAGACGCCTACGGACGGCGGACTGTTCTGTTGGTCTCGTTATTCGTCATGTCCTTGGACTACGTGGTTATGGCACTTGCCGGCAGCATCTGGCTGCTTTTGGCCGGGCGCATCATCGGAGGCATAACAGCGGCCACACATGCAACTGCCGCAGCGTTCATGGCCGATGTGTCCAAACCACACGAAAAGGCGGCCAACTTCGGTTTGCTCGGCGCAGCCTTTGGCGTTGGGTTTGTATTTGGACCGGTATTGGGTGGGCTGCTGAGTGAATACGGAACGCGAGCGCCGTTCTGGGCAGCGGCAGGCCTGTCCTTTCTGACCTTCGCTATCGGCGTGTTTGTCATGCCCGAAACCGTCACGGACAAAACCCGCCGTGTGTTCAATCTGCGCCGTGCAAATCCGGTGAACTCACTGCGGGCCATCGCTTCGTTGCCCGGCATCAGGCCCATGCTGTGGGTCTATTTCCTGTATTCCGTTTCAATCTACGTCTATCCCGCCATCTGGGCATATTTCACCACCGAACGGTTTGGCTGGTCGCCGCAGATGATCGGCCTTTCTCTAGGGGTCTATGGGATCGGTATGGCCGCAGTTCAGGGCGGCCTGATCCGCCCCGCAACCAAGTATCTGGGGGAACGGGTCACAATCGTCTATGGGATGTTGTTCGAACTGTTCAGCTTCCTCCTTCTGGCTTTTTTGACCAATGGCGTGATTGCCCTGATGCTGATCCCCGTGACCGCAATCGGAGCGGTCGTGACCCCCGCCCTGCAAGCCCTGATGTCGCGTGCGACCCCGGATTCGCAACAGGGTGAGCTGCAGGGCGTTCTGACGTCCTTGCATGCGCTGTCGATGGTCATTGCCCCGCTGGTCATGACCAGTGTTTTCGCGCAGTTCATCAAACCCGGCGCGCCGATCTATCTGCCCGGCGCGCCGTTCCTCTTGGCGTTGGTCTTGATGGTCATCGGACTGTTTGTATTTGTCCGCTCACGTAGGGTCATGGCGTAACAACGACATCGCTTTGGCGGATTCCGCCTTGCAGCGCCTCCGTTAGCGCGCCACCGTGGCGCAAAGGGAGAGAGGGACAGCATGCAAACCATCAAAGCCGCCGTGTGCCGGGCGTTCGGTGAACCTCTGGTCATTGAAGACGTTCAGATCGCGCCACCCAAAACAGGCGAGGTCGAAGTGACACTGGATGCCGTGGCGATTTGCCATTCGGACATTTCATTCGCCAGCGGCGCGTGGGGTGGTCACCTTCCGGCCGTCTACGGACATGAGGCCGCGGGTATCATCACCGCCACCGGTGATGCGGTCGGAGAATTCAAGGTGGGTGATCCGGTTGTGGTCACCCTTATACGTGCCTGCGGGTCTTGCCCCTCATGCGCGGGCGGCAAGCCAACGATTTGCGAAACGCCCTATGACACGGTGAATGGCCCCTTGCGTACGGCAGATGGCGGGCCGCTCGAACAGGCCATGGCCTGCGGGGCCTTCGCAGAGAAGGTCGTCGTCAGTCACCGGCAAATCGTGAAAATCCCCCCATCCATGCCCAAAGATGTCGCCAGCCTGTTGTCCTGCGGCGTAATCACCGGGGTCGGCGCTGCAGTGAACGCCGCCGGGCTACGCCCCGGTCAGGACGTGGTCGTGATCGGCGCAGGCGGCGTCGGGCTGAACGCGATCCAAGGGGCTCGTATTGCGGGTGCGCGCCGTATTGTGGCCGTGGACATGACCGAAGAGAAGCTGGCCATTGCCAAAGAGTTCGGCGCGACCCATGGTGTACTCGCCGACCAAAAAGCTCCGTGGAAGGCCGCCTACAAGGCGCTGGGCGGTCGTGGAGCAGACGCGGTGCTGATCACCGTTGGCGCGATTCCGGCTTATGATCAAGCGCCCCGTTACCTGGGTCAGGGAGGCAAGGCGATCATGATCGGGATGCCTCATTCCGGTGATATGGCCAGCTATGAACCCGTCGTTCTGGCCGCGTTGGGCCAGGGTCTGGTGGGGTCGAAAATGGGCGACGTTGTCATTCAGCGCGATATCCCCTGGATGATCGACCTTTATGAACAAGGTCGTCTGAAATTAGACGAACTGATCTCGGGCCGGTGGAGCCTGTCGCAGATCAATGACGCGATTGAGGACACCAAAACCGGTTCCGCCAAACGCAACGTCGTCGTTTTCGATCGGGACTAAGCCAACACGACCGGAGGGTATCAGATGAAACTGCAGGACCTCGATATCATCATCACCGCGCCGCCCGCGCCGGGATGGGGCGGTCGGTATTGGATTTTGGTCAAAGTCACGACCGATACCGGGATCACCGGCTGGGGCGAGTGCTATGCGTCGTCGGTTGGCCCCGAGGCGATGCGCTCTGTGATCCAGGATGTGTTCGAACGGCATATGCAGGGCGAAAACCCGGAAAACATCGAGTTGATGTTCCGCCGCGCCTATTCCAGCGGCTTTACGCAACGCCCTGACCTGACGGTCATGGGCGCATTCTCGGGGCTGGAAATTGCTTGCTGGGACATTCTGGGCAAGGATCGCGACCGTCCGGTTTATGCCCTTTTGGGCGGGCTGATGAACGATCGTATCCGGGCCTATACCTACCTGTACCCCCTGCCCCAACACAATCTGACCGATTTCTGGACGTCACCGGAACAAGCCGGGGAATGCGCCGCTGAAATGGTTCGACGTGGCTTTACGGCTGTCAAATTCGACCCGGCCGGACCTTACACCATCCGCGGTGGGCATATGCCCGCGATGACGGACATTTCGATGTCTGTGGCTTTCTGCAAAGCGATCCGCGAGGCGGTGGGCGACAAGGCAGACCTGCTGTTCGGCACACATGGGCAGTTCAACACAGCTGGCGCAATCCGATTGGGACAAGCGCTAGAGCCCTATTCGCCCCTCTGGTTCGAGGAACCGACGCCGCCGGATATGATCGATGACATGGCCCGCGTCGCGCGAAATGTCCGCATTCCGGTCGCGACTGGCGAACGCATGACAACCAAGGCCGAGTTTGCTGCGGTCTTACGTGCCGGAGCGGCGGAAATCCTTCAACCCGCACTAGGCCGCGCCGGTGGCATTTGGGAGATGAAGAAGGTCGCCGCCATCGCCGAGGTTTTCAATGCCCAGATGGCCCCGCACCTTTATGCCGGTCCGGTGGAATGGGCCGCCAACATCCATCTGGCTGCCTCAATCCCGAACCTGTTGCTGCTTGAGACCATCGAAACGCCGTTTCACGATCAACTGATCAACGGGACACTGCAGGTGGAAAACGGGTTTGTCCCGGCCCCAACCGCGCCCGGTCTTGGGATTGAGGTCAACGAAGAGCTGGCCCGCGCGCACCCCTACACAGGCGACGGTCTACATTTGCAAATGCAGGAAGATCCCTGCGATTACGCCAATGGAAATGCCTTCCAGGGTGGCGCGCCGGCAACCGAGGGGTGACAACCCTATGCATCTTGGGGCACATTGGCCCAACCAAAAGGTGTTAGACAGGCCGCGCGTGACACTTAAAGACGACCACAACAAGCAATCAGACACTGCGCTATCCGACATGAAGGAAAGCGCGGCAAGGGCGTCTGCCTTTCTCAAAACCCTCGCGCATGAGGGCCGGTTGATGATTTTGTGTCATCTGGCCGACGGTGAGAAATCTGTGGGTGAGCTTGAGGACCTTCTGCGTATCCGACAGGCAGCGGTTAGCCAGATGCTGGCCCGCCTGCGCGCCGAGAACCTTGTTGCAACGCGCAGAGAGGGCAAGTTGATCTATTACTCTCTGAACGATGACGGCGCAGCACAGGTGATCGGCGTTCTCTACGAAATGTTCTGCGGCCCGGATAGCGAACAGGCCTAGTTGGATACGTAACCGGCGATGACCTGCAGCAGCTTGAAGGCTGTTGCGGCATCGTTTTCAACCACGGCCAAGAATTCTTCCTCACCGATCCGCAGGCAGGACAGCTCGGTTTCGGCAATCATGCTCAACGCCCGAGGTTCCTTACGGATCAGCCCCAACTCTCCGACCAGAGCACCGGGGCCAACTTTTGCAATCAACTGATCCGCTCCGTCGGGCTGCGGTAGGTACAACCCCGCTTCTCCGCCTAGAACCACATAGGCACCGTCGGTCGGCTGATCATCCTTGAGGAACACGATCTCTCCGGGTTGGGCATCAAACCAGCGCGCACCAAAGGCGAGCAGGCGCAGTTGTCTCCGGTCCAGCCCGGAAAACAGTGGTGTCTGCTCAAGCGCGCGAAGCTTCCGCGCAAGGTCAGCTGAGGCGGCGCTGTCTTCCTCCACGTCCGCAGGTCCTTCATCCGAGACCACCCGACCTTGACGTATTTCTACATACATGTCGAATACGCCGGGATTTTCGAACTGGTCATTCAGATAGATCACAGTCGTATCCGGCAGCAACGCCCGCAGGTTTTTGTAGACCGCCACCTTCGAGGCCATATCGTAGCTGGCCAGTGCGTCCTCTAGGATCAGAATGTCGGGTTTCTTGATCGTCGCGCGCGTAAAGGACAAGGGTTCAGCAAAGACCGCAGGCAGGTTCTGCCCCCCCAACGCGACCGGAACGTCATAGATCAGTTCGACTACCAGAGGGCGCGCGCCGTTTTCGTTCAGCACATCGACGATCAGCTTGCGGGCCTCATCCGAACGCGCGCCGCCGATCTGGCTAACCTTGCCGAACAGCGCGTTTTCCAGAACCGTCAAACCCGGTGCAAACGCCGTGTTGTCCAGCGGCACGAAAACGTCCAGCAGCCGTTCCAGCAGCTTTTCGGAATGGCTGTGACGCAATTCAAGAATCCGGTCCTTCAGGTCATCCGTGAAGGCCGGGCCGATCTGTTCCGCAGAAATCACGAAAGGTACGGCCAGAAGGTTGGCCAACTGTTCATCGTCCAGCCCCGAGACACCTTCGTTCCGGGTCTTTTCGACCAACTCGACAGCGGCCTCATAGGTCTGCGCGTCAAGTCCCAATTTGCGAAACAGCGGGTGGTCCGTGCCGTCCAGACCAAAGATCTGGCGCAGCATCTCGATCACATCCCGCGTCAGGCTGACCAGGATTTCGTCCAGACCAAACGCGCGCAACTGCTGCAGGAACACTGTTTGCTGTGCCAAAAGCTCTTGGGTGACGGGCACTTTCGGTGTGGCAAACAGCAGGTTTTCCGCAACCGGCAACGCAGCGTTATAGCAGTTGCGATCAAAGATCAGAGCTTGCTGACCCAGCCCTGCGTCCTTTACCGCCTGCTGCACAAGCGGGCGCAATTCCACTAGTTTTCGCGCCAGTTCAGGGTGTTCTCCCGCATCAAAGACCTGTTCTGCACCGCGCAAGAACAGAGCCGCCCCCGAACCCATCCCGTCGATCAGTTTCAGCCACCAGTCGCGCACCTCGTCCGCGCTTTGCAACCCGGCGGTCGTGGGGTCCAACCAATCTGCCTTGAACGGATCCGGGCTGTTTCCGGCACGCAGCGTCTCGGCAAATCCGGGATCATCCGTTTCGCTCGACTGCGGTTTGAACCGCATCGGCATCATAACGTTGTCGCCCAGCGTGCCCTGGAACATCACCGGCCGGGACGAGGCATAGCCGATCCGCGCGGCCACAACGCCTTGGTGCAGGTCCGACAGGTTGAGGTCCCCAATCCGGACCCGGCCCGCGCTTGGCAGGATTTCCCGCGTCAACAGCTCGGCCACAGCGCGACGGTCCTCTTCGCTGGGGGCCGCGATCCCGATTGTTTGTCCGCTGGCAAAAGTCAGGTTCAGATCGTCCAGCACCTGATTGCCGTCCATGTCACGGACCGAGACATGATCCAGCACAATATCGCCGCTCAGGCGGGGGCGTGTCTCAGGCTCGCCCTCGAACAGCTTTTCGTCCTGCATGCCTGCCGGCGCAAACCGTTCTGTGACCACTTCCCAGCGCAAGCCCATATCCTGTGTCTGGTTGTAGTAGGTCAGCAGTTCCTTCCACGGCGAGCTCAGGTCTTTATACGCCGCCAGAGCGGCGACCAGCGCCCCCAGCGAAACCGAGCCCTGCAACACAAGAAGACCACCAACCAGATAGAACATGAACGGCGTCAGCTGCGAGATGAAGTTGTTTATGAACTTCATAAAGAACTTCTTCTGATAGATTTCGAAGCGGATGCCGAACAGACGGCCCAACTGGTCCGAAATCATCGCGCGGCGATACCGCCACCCGCCATTGGTGCGCAGGGTGGACGCGCCCGCCGCGTTCTCGCCAATTTGTGCGGCCAGAACCCGGACCTCCTGAATGCGTTTTTTGTTCAGAAGGTTGATCTGGCGCTGCAGTTTCGGGATCAGCCAGGCCTGCAGCGGGATCAGCGCAACTGCGGCCAGTCCGAACCAGAAGCTTTGCAGGAAAAGAAAGGACAGGATGGTGATCATCTGCCCGGCTTGCAGGACAGGCTGGCTGATCGCGTCGCCCATCAACCCACCCATCGGTTCACTTTCAGCGGTGACCATGGATACCAATTCACCCTGGCTGACCCGTTCGAAATAGGGCTGCGGGAAACGCAAAGCGCGGCTGATCAGGACATAGCGAAACCGGCGCAGCATCCGCTCGCTCAATACACCTTTCATCGTATTGATGCGCATTTTCATCAAGCCATGCGCCAAGACCGCCATAAGGAACGCGACGCACAGAATGATCAAAAAGGTCGTCTGCGGCAGGCTGTAGCCCCAGAACTCGACAGTCGGGCTGGTTGCGCCGATCGCATCATTGATGATGCGCTTGGGCAGCTCCAGCGTCAGGTACAACAGCGGAAACAGCGTCGAGGTCACGGCCAGCAGGATCAGCTGGTCGCGCTTCGAGTACTTCCAAATGAACTGGAAAATTGAACGTTCTATGGAACCTGCCCCTGCTGCGGATCACCGATCCGATCTTGACGAAAGTGTCGCAAATCCAACACCCCGAATTTACCGCAATCCAGTCAAAAGACGCAAACGGTTTCCAATTTGATCAGATAATTGCCGAATGTGAACAAGTTCATTTGCGCATGCTGCCATAAGTGCCTAGAGTTTGGACTGGGACGATATCGGGAGGACGAATTTGACTGCCAGTATAGGCGCAGTGCTGTTGATGCTCTGCTTATTGCAGATCAAACATATGTTTGCGGACTTCTTCCTACAGACCCCGAAAATGTTGGCAGGACGCGGTGAGTATTTTCACCTGGGACGTGCGCAGCATGCGGGTGTGCATGTGGTCGGGTCTGTACTTGTCTTTTTGGTTTTCGGCGCCCCCTGGTCCTTTATTTTGATCATTGCCGCGCTGGAATGGGTTGTTCATTTCAATATCGATTTTGCCAAGGCCAGTTATTCCGACAAAAAACAACTGGTCCCAACACAGGCCGCTTTCTGGCGCGCCGCCGGTCTGGATCAGTTCATGCACAATCTGACCTATATTGCGATGGTATGGGCCTGGGTTGAGTTCGTCGCCGTACCCGTGACCTGAATCACGCCACGTTCTCTAAAGCACTCAGACGATATGCCTGAAGCCATTGCCGGTCCAGCTGGTCAATCCGAGCTGCATCAAAATGGTCCTCATGTTCCCAATACCGACCGGATGGCACGAAATAGTTCAGTGACGCCTCGGTCTGCAAGGCGGGCCGCATACCCTGGGTAGATGGCAAGCCGGATGACATGAGCGTATCGGGCGTGACGGACGGATAGACCAGTCTGCTGTCCCCTTGCGACAGGCGCACAACCCGACAACCCTGTGCCGCACCGAACAGACCCAACCGCGCGGACTTCGCCTCGAGCGAGCGCAGCGTGACATCGGCGCGCAACGGATCGGCGGCACCAGTGCCGTAAAAATGGGTCTGGCCGGAATTCGGATAAATCATATCGCAACCGAAATAGGCCAAAACGGCCGGTTTCAGCGCCGCAAGGGCCCAATATCCGGCGGTGAACGCCATTGTGCCACCGGCATACACAAAACCGCCAAACCTGTTTTGCAACGGGACGTAGTCACGCGCCTCGACAATGCGTTGACCCTCCAACAGGGTATCCGGTCGGTTGTCTTCAGGAAAATCCTCAGGGTGGATCAAAAAATCCCAATCAGGGCGAATGCGCCAGGCATTGTTGATCGCCACGATATGGGTGAACGGGGTTCGGGACCACTCGCGCGCAGCCATCGCAGCCGGAGCGCTCCCAAGTATCAAAACACGATTTTTCGGCTCGGCCATCCTGGGTCCTGCCTATTTTCAGTTCCCAGGAAGGATAGAGCGTTTTGTTCAGTTAACTACCCCAGAACAGAAAAACTGCTTTCTTCGTTGATCGGGCGCTTACGGGAATAGAACCCAACATCAATCGACCGCCCGATGTAAGGCAGTTCGTATTGGAGCGGTTGCGCATCGTGATCCGCGCCGCCCTCGCAGTATTCGATCAAGGCCGTCATCATCTTGCCAGCAATCGGAGCATTCTTGTACTGGTTCCCGCTGGTGCCGCAAGCCATGTAGAAGCCCGGCAGGCTGGATTTGTCATAGATCGGAATCCAGTCAGTCGATGCGTCATACAGGTCCACTACCCCGCGCGTTTTGGAGGGAATACCGAGGCTGGGTACACGCTGGGCATACCGCATTGCCTGAGTGGTCCACTGGTCGGTGAAGTCGTGGTTGTAGTGCACGTCATCCTCGCACCACTGATGCGGGTCGCATTCCGGGTCTTCTGAGCCGACCAGAATGTGGTTGCCATGTTCAGGACGGCAGTAACAGGCGATATCGCTGTCCGAGACAATCGTGCCATCGTTTTCAAAATCGAACCCTTCGGGCGCGGGAACGTGGACGACTTCCTGCCGCAGTGGACGTGTCTTGATGGTCATATCGCCCAAAACGTCGGCCATTTTGTTGATGATTGCCGAGCCAGGACCGGCGACGTTCACGACAACTTTCGCATGGATCTCCTCACCCGACGCCAGTTTGACGCCCGAAACCCGGCCCCCGTTGGTCAGTATCTGAACCACCTCAGCCCCCGTGCGCACTTCCGCGCCGTGCTGCTTGGCTGCATCCATCAGGTTTTGCGCGGACAGCGCCGGATCGGTGACATAGCCCGCCTGCGGCCAGAACACACCGCCGCGCATCTTGCGACCGTTCGGTTGACCAAAGTCCGGGTCGTCCATACGACGTGCAGGTGCGAAACTGTCTTTGGAATAGATGGGCAGACGTTCACTGACTTTGTCCACCGACCATTCTTCGAACGGGCAATCCAGATCGGCACTGTTTTTCATATGCTTTTCCAGCATACCGTTCGCGTCGGTTTTCATCACCAGACAGCCGGTTTCACGGAACTGCGCCAAGTTGGCGCTTTCCGGCAGACCAAGGTATTCAGCCCAATCGCGCCAGTAGTGGTAACCCTCCCACGCAAATGCCGTCCCATCGAAGGTCGAATAATGCATCCGAATGATCGCGCAGGACCCCGCGGTCGAGCCGTGGCCAACCTGGCTGTTTCGGTCCAGCGACAGGGTTTTCCAGCCTGCCTTGGCCATTTCAAAGGCGATGGCCGCGCCGATCACACCGGTTCCGATGATGATTGCGTCAGGTTGGCTCATGAGGGATCTCCTTTCCAATAGCGCATTGAATAGGCGCTGAATTCTTCGACTTCTTCGGGTTTCGGTTCAACCCCGGTGAAAACGTAAAGGTAATGCGGAACCATGGCGATCCGCGTCTCCATCGGTTCGTTCAACTGCGCCAGATCGTAGCCGATCTGCATATAGTACAGCACCCGCGCGCGGGTTTCGGCCTCGTATTCGGAATAACCGTATCGCGCAAACATCGCGTGCAGAGCCTTGAGCCTGCGCGCATCGGATTGATCCAGCGCCCGCCGCACCTTGCCTGATTTGCGTGCCCAGTCGCGGACGGCAAAATCAAGCGCCGTATCGAACAATGAGGTGTTCACCACGCAGCGATGAACATTGCAGACCGCTGCTGTGATCGTCTCTGCCGGGGCTTCGGCCTGCGCAACCAATGCCGCGGTATTCGTCGCCTGCCAGCGTGCGAGCAGCGCATCCAGAAGTTCCTGCCGGGACTTGAAGTACCAATAGAAAGACGACCGCGACACGGCCATCCGTTCCGCCAGATTCAGCACTTTGATCTGATCCACGCCATCCGAGATCAGAACGTCCATCGCCACGTTCAGCCAATCATCGCGGGTAACCTTGATGTTGCCGACCAACGGCTCGGCTTCAGGGTCATCCCGGTGCAGGATAGGTTTCGCGTTCATTCAACTCTCCGGCGGTGCGCCGCCTTCAGCGGTACGACGCGCGACAAAGTCCTGCAAGGCTCCGATACGGTCACTGTCACTTGGCGGCGCTTTGAACTCGCTCAGAATGCCTTTCCAAACACCCGTCGCCCGATGATTGGCATCCACCGACCCGCGTTCGGTCCACGTTCCGAAATTTGCGTAGTCATGCACATGGGGCTGGTAGAACTCGGTGTTGTACCGCTCCATCGTCTGGCTGGAGGCAAAGAAATGCCCGCTGGGTTCAACCTCGCTTAGCGCCGTGTCGAACCCGATTTCGGCAGTGCCTGCCTGCGCCCCGGCACAAAGCTCGGCCACCATGTTCAGAACCTCGGCATCGCAGATCATCTTCTCGAAGGACACGGTCAGGCCACCCTCGAGCCAGCCTGCCGAGTGAATGATCACCGTCGCCCCGGCCATCAGACAGCCCCAAAGACCGAACTGATTTTCATTCGCGGCCTGAACGTCGTTGATGTTCGAGGCCGAGCCAGCAGCAGACCGCCAAGGCAGGCCCAAGTGCCGCGCCAGTTGCCCCGCCGCCAGCGAGGCCTGAAAATGCGATGGCGTACCGAACGCAGGCGCACCTGATTTCATGTCCACGTTGCTGGTGAATGTCCCGTAGCACACAGGCGCACCGGGATTGGTCAGCTGCGTCAGGGTCAGGGCCGCCAATGCCTCGGCATGCGACAACGTAATGGCGCCGGCCACTGTGATCGGAGCCATAGCCCCCATCAGTGTGAACGGCGTGATGATCGACATCTGGCCATTCCGCGCAAAATCAATCAGGCCCTGCGCCATCGGGATATCCAGCGTGCGCGGGCTGTTGGTGTTGATGATCGTGTAGCAATGCGCGCCCGAGCGGAACTCGTCGTCCGACAGACCGCGCGCGATGGACAGCATTTCAAAGCAATCCATCACCTGCGGGGTGCCACGGGAAAAGAAGAACGGGAATTTGTCCGTCAATTCCATCTGCGCCTGAGTTGTGAAGTAGTGGCGCAGGTGGGTCGGAACGTCCTGCGGCTCGACCTGGGGCGAGATCATCTGGAACACATCGAAATGATGGGTCAGCTTCAGGAATTCCAGATAGTCCTGCCCCGTGGCCGGACGCCGCCCACGTTCCAGATCGGTGGCATTGGGTGCCCCTGCCCCCGGTTGAAACACCAGACTGCCCAGCTCCAGCGTGAAGTCCCGGTGTCGCGCGCCGGCGTGGCATGCAATCGACTTTGGCGCTGATGCGACAGCGGCCTCAACGATATCGCGCCCGACAAAGACCATCTCGGTGTCTTCATGCACCCGCGCGCCCGCATTCCTGAAGATGCGGCGCGCCTCGGGTAGCAGGCATTTGACCCCAAGCTCCTGCAAGGTGCGCAGGGCCGTTTCGTGCATCTCGGCGATCTGATCCGCCGGGAAAACTTCCATCTGGGGAAAGGGATTGCGCAACTGGCGATAGTTCACGTCCCGGCTGGGCGCAGGGGCGGCTTCCGCACCTCGCCCGCGCCGTCGTCGTCCACGTTCGGATGTTTGACCGATCATGCTCAGCCCCTCATCGCTTTGCCCTGCGGGTCGTATGGCGACGGGGCGATGATCCGCGCGGGACGTTCAACGCCGACCACATGGACCGAAAGCTCGGTTCCCGGCTCGGCCTTGTCGCGATTGACAAGCGCCATTGCCAGAGATTTGCCCGTGTAGTGGCCATACCCGCCTGATGTGACAAAACCCACACGTTCTTCACCCGACCAGACGGGCTCGTATCCGCTGGCGTCTGCATCGACGGCATCCACCTCAAGCGTCACTTGAACCTGTGCGGGGCCATTTCCGTCGCGCTCGGCGACAGCAGCCTCTTTGCCGACAAAGTCCTTGTCCCAATCGATCCAGCGATCCATCCCGGTCATTCCGGGTGTGTAAAGCTGCGTGAATTCCGCCGACCAGATGCCAAAGCTCTTCTCAAGTCGGGTTGAGAGCATTGCGTTGAAACCGCACTCACGAATGCCCTCATCAGCACCCGCCTGCAGCAGCATCCGGCGCAGTTTGATGTGGTCGCCATAGCGGCAGTTGATCTCGTATCCCTTCTCACCCGTGACAGACATGCGGGCGACACGCGCGCGGACCAAGCCGATGTCGAAATCGCCACAGCCCATGAATTTGAGGCCCGAGATATCCTGCTCGGCCAGTTTCTCGACCACAGCCTGCGATTTCGGTCCGACAACAGCGAAGCCGCAGTATTCTTCGCCCAGATCGTGGACGTTGACGCCGTCGATCATGTGATCGTCGAACCACCGCATATGCCAGGCGCGCAGGTAGTAGCTGCCCATGATCCACCAGGTGCCATCGCCCCAGTTCAGAACGGTCAGATCACCTTTGAGACGCCCGTTCTCGCCCAACATCGGAGCCAGCTTCGCCCGCCCCGGCGCGGGCAGTTTCGATGCCATGACCTTGTCGAGCCACACTTCGGCGTTAGGGCCCGAAACCTCGAACCTCGAAAAGCCCGAGATGTCCAGCAGACCCGCGCCTTTGCGGATCACCTTGCATTCCTCGGCCACGATATCATGCGCGTTTGAGCGTTTGAGCGTCGGCGTCTCTTCAAACCCTTTCGGTGCGAAGTAGAGAGGGACTTCCAGATCCCAGCTGACGCCCCATTTGCAACCCGCCTCGGTCATCGCATCATGCGCAGGGGCCATTTTCAGCGGACGTCCCGCCGGCAGTTGTTCGTTCGGATAAGTCATCACAAAACGGCGCGAGTAAAACTGGCCGGTGGTTTCGCGGATATAGCGTTTGTTCTGCGCGAAGTCGCCATAGCGCGCCACATCCATCGGCCATGCGTCGGCTTCGGGCTCGCCATGGATCATCCATTCGGCCAGCGTCTTGCCGACGCCACCGCCCTGCAGGAAGCCCGCCATCACCGCGCAGGCCGACCAATAACCGCGCTTGCCTGGCACCGGACCGACCAGAGGGTTGCCGTCGGGCGAGAAGGTGAACGCGCCGTTCACCCAGGTCTTGATGCCGACATTCTGGATCGACGGATAGCGTTCGAAGCCCAGCGTCAACTCATTCTCGATGCGGTCCAGCTGTTCCTGAAACAGCTCTTCGCCGTAGTTCCACGGTGCGCCGTCCATGGCCCAGTGTTCGTGATCGACCTCGTAGATACCGACCAGAACGCCCTTTTGGTCTTGCCGCATATAGGTGAAGCCTTCGAGGTCCACGGTCATCGGCATCTCGAAATCCGCCGCCGCAACTTCGGGCACCGCGTCGGTGATCAGATAATGATGCTTGAGCGGAGAAACCGGGAGTTCGACCCCAGCCATGCGGCCAACCTGTTTCGCCCAAAGGCCCGCAGCATTGATCACATGCTCACAGGTAATCGTGCCCTTGTCGGTCACAACCTGCCAGCCATCATCGGTCTGGATCAGCTCTTCGACCTTTGTTTCCTCGTAGTATTCAGCGCCGCGTTTCTTGGCTGCCGTCGCATAGGCCTGCACGGTGCCGGTCGTGTCGATATAGCCTTCGCGATCCGCCCACATCGCACCCAGCACGCCGTCTGTGGACATGATTGGGCAGCGTTTCTGCGCCTCTTCCGGGGTCAGCAACTCGCAATCGTCAATGCCAATGGACTGGAAAATGCGGTAGTTGGCTTGCAGCCACTCCCACCGCTCAGGCGTGCCTGCAAGCGTCAGGCCTCCGGTCATGTGCAGGCCGATATTCTGGCCGGATTCCTTTTCGATCTCGCTGAGAAGGTCGATAGTATAGGCCTGCAGTGACGCCATGTTCGGGTCCGCGTTCAACGCGTGGATGCCACCTGCCGCGTGCCACGAGGACCCGGACGCCAAGCGCCGGCGTTCCAGCATCACAACATCCGACCAACCGAACTTGGCCAGGTGATAAAGAACCGAAGCGCCAACGACGCCGCCTCCGATGACCACTACGCGATACTGAGATTTCATCCTGCCCTCCCCTGCATGACTCGCAGAGGACGCTAGAGGCACTGTTCACATCTGTCTAGACATTTCTGTACAGTTCTGATCGCGCTGCATAACCGACCTAGGCTAGGCAACGATCAGAGTTGCGCGCTTGGGCGGGATGCGACCTTATCGAACCACGCCAGAGTGGCAGCATTTTCCTTTGGAATCCGCATCTTGATCACACGGGCGAAGTCGACGAAGACGAAGGTTGAGATGTCTGCGAGGGTGAATTCCGCACCCGCGACAAACGGACTTTCCGCGAGCCTATCTTCGAGCATCGAAAAGAAACGACCGACCCGCGCGGATCCGCGTTGTGCCAATTCGGGGATTTGGGCGTGATTCACCGGTCCGGGAATCGCCCGGTCCGCAAAGGCCGGATGGGTGTTTCGCAAAGTCTCGGCAATGGGCATGCCGCCCTGCTGTTCGACGATGCTGTTCCACATCAGGACCTGCCCTTTTTCATCGGGCGTGCGCCCCATCAGGGGCGGTTCAGGGAACCGGGCCTCTAGATAAGCAGCGATCCCGAGGTTTTCGGTCAACGCGGTACCATCATCCGTAACCAACACAGGAACAGTTGCGTTCGGGTTCACAGCGCGGAAATCGTCGGCAAGCTGTTCGCCCTTGGCGATCGAGATTTCTCGGGTCTCAATCTCCAGACCCTTTTCGGCAATGAACATACGCGCGCGGCGCGGGTTTGGAGCGGTGGAGCAATCATAAAACAGCATCGAGACCTCGGGACAAGTCAGCGGCGATAGATAAAGCAGCGGCCTTCCACGGCGCCCGCGGGCAGTGGAAGTTCGGTCAACGCATCGAAGTACATCCGATCGCTGGACACCATCAAACCGCCCTCGGCCAATAGCGGTTCAATCAGCGGAGAGACAAAGCGGGCGAAATCGTCGTTCTTTTTGCGGTTATGGCCGCCCAAGTCCGCATGGATCAGGCTGGCAGTCGCGCCAAAGCGATCCAGCGACGCGGGCAGCGTTTCGCGAACGTCTCCCAAGATCACGCGATCCTCGGGCGGCGTGGAATCCGGATGCGAAGCCACCGCGCGCTCGAACACATAGACCGTACGGTCGTCAATGTACTGCACCATGTGGTGATATGTCCGCCCATTGCCCAACCCAAGTTCGAACACTGGCCCCGGCATACCTTTGGTCTGGGCAATGGCGAAATCCAGACAGGCCCGCTGGGACACCATGCGGTCGATGAACAGATCCAGGCGGCTTTGGTTGTCGGGCACGGGGAAATCTCTCCTTGATATCAATCAGCTTATAATCTGCGGCTGACAGTGCATGTGATGACAAATCCTCAAGGTTTTGTGTAGCCGGATTGGCAAAAGTTTCACATTTTCGCGACAATTCAGCCTAAGAACGGGTTTGACTACACAGGTCCAACCGCGCGAAACTGCATCAAAAAACACAGGGAGTTGAAAACGCCGATGCCGACCTTCGGACAAACGGGTAGAAAACCCGAATGACTGCGTTGTTGTCCGTCAAGGACCTGAGCATCGGATTCGGTGCGGGTGAGCCTGTTGTCAAAGGTGTCAGCTTTGAGGTTGAGGCCGGGCAAACGCTGGCATTGGTCGGTGAATCCGGGTCGGGCAAAACCATCTCATGTCGTGCGGCTTTGCGGATCCTGCCGCGCGCAGCGCAGATTCGCAGCGGCACAATTACCTTGAATGATTCGAAGGGCTTCGAAGATCTGACCCAGATCAGCGAACGGCAGATGCGCGACATTCGCGGCAACCGGGTCTCGATGATTTTTCAAGAACCGATGCGATCGCTGTCCCCGCTGCACAAGATCGGCAATCAGGTCAGCGAAGTTCTGTGGCTGCATCGCAATGCCTCCGAGGCGCAGGCCCGCAAAGAAGTGCTGACCCAGTTCGAGCGCGTGGGCTTCCCGGACCCTCAACGCGCCTATGATTCTTATCCGTTCGAGTTGTCCGGCGGGATGCGCCAACGCGCTATGATTGCGATGGCGATGGTGTCAAAGCCGGAATTGCTGATCGCGGATGAGCCGACAACCGCGCTTGACGTTACGACACAAGCGCAAGTGCTGGGGCTGATCAAGGAATTGCAACGCGAAACGGGCATGGCCCTGATCCTGGTGACCCATGACCTGGGCGTTGTGGCCAACATGGCCGAGCAGGTCGTCGTCATGCACAAAGGCCGCGTGATGGAGGCGGGTGCCGCCGCGCCGATCCTCAGCGCCCCAGCGCACCCTTATACGCAACAACTGTTCAACGCCGCGCCCGCCATCCCCGATGAAGAGTCGGTCGGCTTGCCAATGCCGGATGAAGACCTGATCCTTCAGATGAAGGGCGTGTCCAAAACCTACACCATGCGCTCAAGCAAGGGGTGGCAAGAGGACAAGCTGATCCATGCCTGCCACGGCGTCGACCTGAACCTTGCCCGCGGCAAGACGTTGGCGATCGTGGGCGAAAGCGGATCCGGCAAGACCACGGCTGCGCGGATTGCCCTTGGCGCCGAGCTTCCCGATCCAGGGGGCGAGGTACTGTTCCGCACCGCGCCGGACGAAGACTCGATACCCGTGCATCAGATGACGCGCGCCCAGCGCACCGCGTTCCAGCGCAAGGCGCAGATGGTATTTCAGGACCCCTATAGCTCGCTCAGCCCACGGATGCGCATTCAGGACGCACTAACTGAACCGCTTGAGATCCACGCCATCGGGTCCGCTGCCGAACAACGCGACAAGGCGGTCGAGATGCTGCAACGCGTTGGCTTGAACGGTGATATGCTGAAGCGCTATCCGCACGCGTTTTCTGGCGGCCAGCGACAGCGCCTGTCGATTGCGCGGGCGATGATGCTGGACCCGCAGCTGATTGTCTGTGACGAGCCCACCTCGGCGTTGGACGTATCAGTTCAGGAACAGATCCTCACCTTGCTGGAAAATCTGCAGGACCGACTGAACCTGTCTTACCTGTTTATCTCGCACGACCTGGCGGTCGTGGCGCGTATCGCCGACGAAGTTGCGGTGATGCGCCGGGGGCTTGTCGTCGAACAGGCACCACCTGAAACACTGTTTTATAACCCGCGCCATCCTTACACCAAAGCGCTGATCGCCGCTCAACCGGAACCCGACATCAACCGACCCATCGACCTGAAACTGGTTGCTTTGGGTGCAGGTTCACCAGACAGTTGGGATGACACCTTCCGATTTACCGACTCCGTGATACCTTCATTGGTAGAGATGGAGCCCGGACATAAGGTACGATGCCATGTTTAAGACCACTCGCCCTCTCATTCTGGCCGCCGCACTGGCCGCCACCTGGATGCTGCCCGCCACGGCAGACACGCCCACTCCGCAGGAAAGCGCATTCTGGGCCACAGAAGTAGACGCGGGCAACCTTCCTCCTGTCGCCGAACGGTTGCCAGCCGAGCCGCTGGTGGTGGACCTGGCCACCAAGGGCAGAGAGTTTGGAACACCGGGCGGAACGCTGCGCACCATGGTCACCCGGTCCAAAGATATCCGCCAGATGGTG
Organism: Ruegeria sp. BC3; assembly: GCF_056539265.1. Lineage (NCBI taxonomy): Bacteria > Pseudomonadati > Pseudomonadota > Alphaproteobacteria > Rhodobacterales > Roseobacteraceae > Ruegeria > Ruegeria sp. BC3. Next base: position 33,579 of record NZ_JBQFUP010000005.1, on the reverse strand, counting down.
GTCTATGGCTATGCCCGACTGGTCGGCTTTAACGAAAACTACGAGATCGTGCCGGACCTGCTGGAATCCTACGAAAACGAAGGCAATCGCAAGTTCACCCTGCATCTGCGCGATGGTCACAAATGGTCGGACGGATCGCCGTTTACCTCGGAAGATTTCCGCTACTGGTGGGAGGACGTGGCCAATAACGAACTTCTCAGCCCTTCGGGTCCGCCGGATTTCCTGATCGTCGAAGGAAAGACACCAACCGTTACTTTCCCGGACGAAACCACTGTTGTGTTCGAGTGGGATGATCCCAATCCCGATTTTCTGCAGTCCCTCGCGCAAGCGCGGCCACCGTTCATCTATCGCCCCGCCGCATTCCTCAAACAGTATCATGACAAGTTTGCAGACGCCGAAGAACTCGCCTTTCTGGTCGAGGACGCCCGTGTCAAAAGCTGGGCCGCCCTGCACAACAAGCTGGACAACCTGTACAAGTTCGACAACCACGAACTTCCGACTCTGCAACCGTGGCTGAACGCCAGCTCAGGTAAGAAGATCCGCCATAATTTCGTGCGTAACCCGTATTACCACCGCATCGACTCGAATGGTGTGCAACTGCCCTATATCGACGTGGTCGAGATGGAGATCGTTGCCCCCGGTTTGGTCGCGGCCAAGGCCAACGCGGGCGAGACTGATTTGCAGGGACGTGGGCTGGCGTTCCGCGACGCGTCAATCCTGAAAAAGGGTGAAGCTGGCGGCGACTACAAAACCCTGTTGTGGAAGACCGGCGTCGCGTCTCAGATCGCGATCTATCCGAACCTGAACTATGCCGACGAGGCCTGGCGCGAGGTGCTGCGCGACGTCCGGGTGCGCCGCGCCCTTTCGCTGGCCATCGACCGAAAAACGATCAACCAGGCGCTTTATTTCAAGCTGGCTCATCCCGGCGCGATGTCGGTGCTGCCTGCCTCTCCGTTCTTCAACGAAGAAAACGCGCAGGCCTGGGCGCAGTATGACGTTGATATGGCCAACGCCCTCCTGGATGAGGCCGGCCTGACCGAGCGCGACAAGAACGGCATCCGACTGCTGCCCGATGGTCGTCCGATGGAACTCATCATCGAAACCGCCGGTGAGCGGCAGGAGGTTGAAAACGCCCTGCAGATCGTCACCGACACATGGCGTGAGATCGGTGTCGACCTTGTCATGCGTCCTCTGGACCGGGACATCCTGCGCAACCGCGTCTTTGCTGGAAATACGATGGCATCGGTCTGGTTCGGCTGGGATGACGGCATTCCGCAGGCCCACACCTCGCCCGCCTATCTTGCCCCGACCGATCAGGTGTTTCTGGCGTGGCCCAAATGGGGGCAGTATTACCAAACCGGCGGCGATGTCGGCGAAGCGCCCGACATGCCCGAGGCCAAGCGCCTTATGGAACTTGCCCACGATTGGGAGGTCGCTACAACCGACGAAGAACGCTCTGCCGTCTGGACCGAGATGCTGAACATCCACGCCGACCAGCTTTATGCCATCGGTATTCTGAACGGCGCGCCGCAGCCCATCGTCGTGTCCAACCGCCTGCGCAACGTACCCGAGCAAGGTATGTGGGCGTGGGAGCCCGGAGCCCATTTCGGCATCCACCGCCCCGACGAATTCTTCTTCGCCGACTGATCAGGAGCAGCTAAATGGTCATGCTGCGCTATGCGGTGTATCGCTTTTTCACGATGCTGCTGACTTTGCTGGTGGTGTCGGTACTGATCTTTGTGATCATAAACCTGCCGCCCGGCGACTATCTCAGCAACCAGATCGCAGAGCTTCAGGCCTCGGGCCAATCTGCCGGCGTGGCCAAAGCCGAGTTTCTGCGCACGGAGTACGCCTTGGACCGCCCGATCTGGGAGCAATACCTGATCTGGATGGGTTTCTGGCCCGGTCCGCACGGGTTCGAGGGCCTGCTGCAGGGCAACTATGGCTGGTCCTTTGAATTCGACCGCCCCGTGGCCGAAATCGTGGGTGATACGCTGTGGCTGACTGTCGTGGTCAACCTTGCAGCCATTCTGTTCGTCTACGCGGTCGCTCTTCCCTTGGGTGTGATTGCGGCGGCCCGGTCGCGGACGTGGATCGACTATACCTCGGCTTTTGTGGGTTATCTGGGTCTGGCAACACCGAACTTCCTGCTGGCGCTGATCCTGTTTTATTACGGTCACCGCTATTTCGATCTGCCCATTGGCGGTCTGATGGACCCCTCTTTTGAGGGCCAGCCGATGAGTTGGGAAAAGCTGAAATCCATTCTCGTACACCTGATCGTTCCGACATTTGTCATCGGCACTTCGGGTGCGTCGGCCATGATGCAGCGTCTGCGTGCCAACATGTTGGATGAGCTGGGCAAACCCTACGTCGAAACCGCCATCGCCAAGGGTATGGCCCCGTCACGGATGCTGACGAAATACCCGCTGCGCGTCGCCTTCAACCCGTTTGTGGCCGATATCGGAAACCTGCTGCCCTCGATGGTGTCTGGTTCGGTTCTGGTTTCGGTGGTTCTGGGCCTTCAGACCATTGGTCCTACCCTGCTGACCGCGCTGAAGACGCAGGATCAATTCCTTTCGGCGTTCATCCTGATGTTCGTGGCCTTGCTGACCCTGATTGGCACCATGATCTCTGATATTCTGCTGGTCATGCTAGACCCGCGCATTCGCTACGAGGGGCGTGAAGCATGACCAAACATCCAGACGGTCGCTTTGTCGACGACGCTCCATTCGATCCCGATGCCTCGCTCCAACAGGTTGAACGCGCCGATCTCGACGCCCCTAACTGGCTGTTGGTCTGGCGCAAGTTCAGAACCCACAAGCTGGGTCTGATCTCGGGGATATTCTTGCTGCTGTGCTACCTGATGTTGCCCTTTGCAGGGTTCATCGCACCCTACGGTCCGAATGAACGGAACGGCGAACACCTTTATGCCCCACCCCAGAGCGTCAACTGGTTCCACGAAGGCAAGTTCATAGGCCCCTATGTCTATCCGATCGTTGCCGAGGCCGATCTTGAAACGTTCCAGTGGAAGTTCGTGCCCGATACCGAAGATCCCCGCCCTATTCGTTTTTTCTGTGAGGGGTCCGAGTACCGGCTGGCCGGGTTGATCAAGTCTGACACCCACCTGTTCTGCGCGCCCGAAGGGGCAACCCTGTTCCTGTGGGGATCGGATCGCCTTGGGCGCGACGTGTTCAGCCGAATTCTTTACGGCGCGCAGCTGTCTCTGACCGTCGGCCTGATCGGCATTTCGGTGTCGTTCTTCCTGGGTATCCTGTTCGGGTCTATGGCTGGTTACTTTGGAGGCAGGATCGACTGGGTCATCAACCGCGTGATCGAGATTCTGCGATCCCTGCCGGAACTGCCATTATGGCTGGCCCTTTCTGCCGCTGTTCCATCGAATTGGAGCCCAGTCGCGGTGTTCTTCATCATCTCGATCATTCTCGGGATACTTGATTGGCCCGGTTTGGCACGTTCCGTACGCGCCAAATTCCTGTCCCTCAGGGAAGAGGAATACGTCCGCGCCGCCGAGATGATGGGCGCAAGCTCGGGCCGTGTCATCCGCAAGCACCTCTTGCCGAACTTTATGTCTCACTTGATCGCCTCGGCCACCTTGTCGATCCCGGCGATGATCCTTGGGGAAACTGCGCTCAGCTTCCTGGGCCTCGGCCTGCGGGCTCCGGCGGTCAGTTGGGGTGTGATGCTGAATGACGCGCAGAACCTCGCCTCGATCGAGATCTACCCGTGGACAGCCATCCCGATGCTGCCCATCATCGTCGTGGTGCTGGCCTTCAACTTCCTGGGGGATGGGTTACGCGACAGCCTCGACCCGTATCAGCAATGAGCCTGCTATCCGCCCTGCCCGCTACCGACAGTTACCGGACAACTGGCAAAGGCGCCCTATCCAGCGCGTTTGCCGTATCCGAACTGGCAACGGCCACCTTCGGCGCGGTCGGACAGGAATTGGCACGGCTGACAGCGGCCCTCAACCTGTCGTCTGACATGCCTTCGGCCACGGTAGATCACAAACTGGCCTCACTTTGGTACGGGTTTTCCTTCAAACCTGACGGATGGGAAATGCCAAGCCTTTGGGACGCGGTCGCAGGGGACTACCAAACCGCCGACGGCTGGATCAGGCTGCACACCAACCTGCCGCGCCACCGGGCCGCGGCGTTGAAAGTGCTCGAGGTCAAGGCGGATCGGACCCACGTGGCGCAAGCAGTACGCACATGGCCCGCAAGCGAACTGGAATCTGCCGTCGTCGCTCAAGGGGGCGTTGCTGCGGCCATGCGCAGCCGGTCAGATTGGCTGGACCATCCTCAGGGCCGTGCCATATCCCGCGATCCGCTCATCGGATGGCATAGCCCGCGCCAGATCAAACTGCGCGACAGGCCCGAGGCCTCGGCAGCGCGCCCGCTGGCAGGGTTGCGCGTCCTGGACTTGACGCGCGTGCTGGCGGGTCCAGTCTCAACCCGCACACTGGCCGGGTTCGGCGCCGAGGTCCTGCGTATCGATCCCCCCGGCTGGGACGAGCCCGGCGTTATCCCGGATATCTCACTTGGTAAATCCTGCGCCTATCTTGATCTGAAATCGTCGGCTGGGCTCGAAAAGCTGCAAGACCTGCTCTCACAAGCCGACGTCTTCATCCATGGCTATCGCCCCGGCGCACTGGACGGGCTGGGGCTGACCAAAGCCAAGCGCGATGAACTTGCACCGAACCGGGTCGAGGTCACGCTGGATGCTTATGGCTGGCAGGGCCCATGGGCCAACCGTCGCGGGTTCGACAGCCTTGTACAGATGAGCGCCGGGATCGCCGATGCAGGCCGGGATTGGGCGAAGGCGGACAAACCCACTCCCCTGCCGGTGCAAGCACTGGATCACGCGACCGGCTACCTGATGGCCGCGGCCGCCCTCTCTGCCATGGCCGAGGCTGCACTGGGAAATCCCATCATGTTGGGCCAACTTTCCCTGGCGCGCACAGCCGAACTTCTAGCCGTTCTCAGCAAGTCTGAAACGCAAGAGAGCATTTCCGGCGCGATGCCAGCCGATTACGATACCAACCCCGAGGCCTCGGGCTGGGGTCCTGGTCATCGCCTGAAACCGGCTTTGTCCGTGGGTGCGGCCAAGATGGTTTGGGACCGGCCCGCGTCAAAGCTTGGCACTTCGCCCCCTGCTTGGCCATCGCTGCACGCCTGAACCAACCGCCGCGCGGCACGCGCGGCCCGGCCCAACGCTTTGGGTGACGTCTCGTCAGAGACGTCACCCAAAGGGGCGGGAGCGCGCCCTAGCGATCGTCGCCGCCCGGTCCGATGTCGTCCAGATAATCCTCGTCAATTGCCGCCTGAACTGCACCAGTCACGACCTCACGCTGCTTTGGCGTCAGATCCTCGGCTTCTTTGCCATCCGCAAGGCGCACCGTGACCTCGCGGTGGGCGAACTTGATACCTTCCCGCGCGAACAACTCGCGAATTTCCTGGTACACTTTCTTACGCACCAGCCATTGATCGCCCGGCTTGGTCATGAACTTGACCCGTATGATCATCGCAGAGTCCTGCATCTCGATCACGCCCTGCGATTTCAGCGGTTGGATAAAGTTGTCTCCGATCACCGGATCGCTCAGCAACTCCTGCCCCAGCTTCTTGATCAGCTTGCGCACCTTTTCGACATCCGTGTCGTAGGTCACCCGCAAGGGCAGTTTCATGATCACCCAATCACGCGAGTAGTTGGTCAGCACCTTGATCTCACCAAAGGGGATCGTGTTCAGCGCGCCCAGATGATGGCGCAGCTGGAATGACCGGACCGAGATCTTTTCGACCGTTCCCTTTACATCCCCTATGTCGATGTACTCACCCTTGCGGAACGCGTCATCCATCAGGAAGAACGCGCCCGAAAAGATGTCCCGCACCAGCGTTTGCGATCCGAAACCAACCGCCAGACCGACAACACCAGCACCTGCAAACAGCGGGCTGACATTGATGCCCAGCTCCATCAGGGCGATCAGGGCAATGGTGACAACGACCACCGCCAGAATGGCCCCGCGGAACAGCGGCAGCAGGGTCGCAAGCCGGCTCTGTCCGCCTTCCCCGCCTTCGTCGCCCAACTCGGCCTCACCGCCGCCATCGTCGATTTCCTGCGCGATTTTGGAGTCGATCCAGATGCGGAAGAAATTGAACAGGACGTAGCCGATGAACAGGATCACCATAACGTCCAGCGCACGTTCAATCGGCAGGTCCTCGCTCCAGCTTGCGTCTGGGTTCCAGATAACCACCAGCGCATAGAGGCCGACGACAAAAGCCAGAATACCCGCGACCCGACGCGCCAGATCTTCGTATGTCACGATGGAATGCTTGCGCATTTCAGCCTGTGGGGTCTCAATCACCTCATCCTCGGCGTCGACTTCGACGTCGTCCGAGGTTGAATTCAACTCGACCATCTGCCGGTTGCGATCGAAATACCGCTCAAGCAGGTAGTTCATCGCACCGTAGGCAACCACGACCGACATGAAGATGGCATAACTGCTGGCCACAATCGGGATCGAGTTCTCGTTTTCCAGCACGAGGTCAACCGCGAGCTTGAACCAACTGAACACCATGTACAGGATCAACACCGGCGCCCAGGCAAACGAGATAAAGCGCAGAATCCACGACACCTGATCCGGCGTCCGACCGCCACGAATGGCGTTGGAAATGGCGCGTGCGTTGAACAGGATCATCAGGACATTGCCCAACGCACCCAGCATCGTCAGACTGCCATAGACCATGGCGTAGACGTTATAGTTGAGCCCGAAATCCGCGACCCAGGTGGCAAACAGCACAACGGTAATGTCATATGTGGCCAAAGCGGATGCCCAGATGTACAGCCGTTTTGCGTCGCGATCCGAAAAGGGCGGCAGTCGATATTGGCTAAGGTACGGAGACAGCACCATCCGCCACAGGTCGGACACAGTGCGCGACAAGAAAAACGCCGTAAAAATGGCGGTGACTGTGAATTGGATAGAGATGTCTTCGGCTTCGCCAAAAAACAAAAACCCGACAATTAGCGCCATCAGCATCGCAAAGACCGTGGCTCCGATCCCCATGAAGAAGCGGAACACCAGGAAAGGCATCTTTTCGCGATAGCCCTGCGGGTTCTCTTTGGACCGGGCGACGACAAAGCCCTTGGCGATGCGCTTGCCGTAAATCTCGATCGACAACCATCGTCCGATCAACAGAAACAGGATGTTCCAGAACAGAACTTCGACATAAGTTTGAATGCGCCCATCCGGGCTGGTCTGGCGCAGAATGTACTGAACTTCGAAGATCGAATAGGGCAGCGCCTCAAGCCGCGAATTCATGGACTCGCGAAACTTGGAAAACCGCTCCTGCGCCTTCATCAACTGCGAACCGTCGCCCATCGGGTCCGACGGGCCTTCGGGTCCCGGTGTCGCGCCTTGTCCTCCGGTGGATACGATCTGCCCGGTACTGTCGATGACGATGACGCTGGCACCAGACTCCGTTGCGGACCGGATCGCCGCAGCAAGGTCGCTGTCATTGGTTGGTTCCGAGCTGCTGCTTGAACCCGTGGGATAGCCCGGAATAAGCGAGGTCTGTGCTGCGGCCCCACCCACCAGCGCCAGGGTAAGGGACCATAGTATCAGCGTTAATCCGACCAGAAATGTGCGTTTCATCCGGTTTTCTTCCAATTCATTCTTCGCAAGGCAGAGTATCGAAGCCTTCTGGCCGGTTCAAACACTCAACCCCTGACGTCGCAATATCGTGTCACGGCGTGTTCCTGGCACCATGCTTGGAAACGAAGTGTTTGCAACCTGGAAAAAACGGAATATGACCGGGCAAACACGGTCAACAAAGCGGGTAAACTGACAATTTGATGTAGAACAGGGCGCGACCGGGGAACCCACGTTTAAATGCGTCGAAGGTCGAGACAGCCTGGTTTACATCCGTGATTTTGCTCGCAGCCGGAAAAAATATATACGATACAGGTGCAAGCGCGCGGAGTTGCACCAAGACAGTGAAATAGGCGAAAGCATGAGCCTGAAAAGACAAGAAGAAACAACCGGCCGTGCGCCGCGCATTCTGTTCTACAGCCACGATACGTTCGGCTTGGGCCATTTGCGTCGGTCCAGAGCCTTGGCAAGTGCAATTACACAGGCTGACCCTTCCGCGTCGGCACTGATCCTAACGGGCTCGCCCGTTGCCGGTCGTTTCACATTTCCGCGCCGTGTGGATCACGTGCGCCTGCCCGGTGTGACCAAACGAGCCGACGGATCTTATGCATCGCAAACGATTGGCATGGGGATCGAAGAGGTCACCGAGTTGCGCGCGGGCCTGATCCAGACATCCGTTCAGCAATTCGACCCCGACGTTCTGATCGTCGACAAGGAACCCACAGGTTTTCGCGGAGAGCTTATCCCGACACTGGAAAGCATGGTGCGCACCCGCCGCACCAAGATCGTTTTGGGTCTGCGCGACGTTCTGGACGAGCCCGACGTTCTGGCCGCCGAGTGGGCGCGCAAAGAAGCCATCGAAGCGACCGAGAAATTCTATGATGAAATCTGGGTCTACGGGCTGCGCTCGATCTATGATCCGACCAGGGGCCTGCCCCTCAGCGCCGCTGCGCAGTCACGGATTCACTGGACAGGGTATCTGCGCCGCGATCTGGGACCCGTCGGGGAACCGCCGGAGCAACCTTACATCCTGATCACGCCTGGTGGCGGTGGCGACGGCAAGGCCATGGTGAACCTGGTACTGTCCGCCTACGAACAAGACCCCACTTTGTCACCCCGGGCCGTTCTGGTGTACGGCCCATTCCTTGCGGGTGAACAGCGCGACGAATTCGAAGCCCGCGTTGCGGCGCTGAACGGCCGGGTCACGGCGGTTGGATTTGAATCGCAGATCGAAACCCTGTTCGCAGGGGCTGCGGGCGTCGTCTGCATGGGCGGTTACAACACCTTTTGCGAGGTGCTGTCCTTCGACAAACGCGCCGTCATCGTGCCGCGCACGACGCCAAGGCTGGAGCAATGGATCCGCGCCTCGCGGGCCGAAGATCTGGGACTGGTGCGGATGCTGGACGAAAACCGCGACGGGCTGACAGCCGAAGCCATGATCAGCGCCATCCGCAACCTGCCGCATCAAGCTCTGCCCTCGCAAGCGATCAGCGAAGGTCTGCTGGACGGGCTGGACTATGTTACAAGCCGCGTCGACGCGCTGCTTGGTGGAGAACGGGAACGGGCCACCGGATGACTTCCAAACACCCCAAGCTGGCGGTGCTGGTCAAAGGTTGGCCGCGCCTGTCCGAGACGTTTATTGCGCAGGAATTGGTCGCCTTGCAGGATGCAGGTCACCGGTTCGACATCTGGTCGCTGCGACACCCGACGGACGTCAAGCGCCACCCGCTGCACGACCGGTTCAAGGGACAGGTGCATTACCTGCCTGAATATCTGTACCAAGAGCCTCAGCGTGTCTGGGCGGCGCGCAGCGTCGCGCAATCCCTGCCCGGCTATTCCGAAGCCTACAAAGTGTGGCGCGCGGATCTGCGTCGCGACCCGACACATAATCGCATCCGTCGGTTTGGGCAGGCATGCGTTCTGGCGGCTGAATTGCCCTCGGAAACACAGGTGATGTACGCGCATTTCATGCACACCCCGTCCTCGGTTGCACGCTATGCCGCCATCATACGCGGCCTGCCGTGGAGCTTTTCGGCCCATGCCAAGGACATTTGGACCTCACCCGATTGGGAAAAGGCCGAGAAGCTGCAGGCCAGCACTCACGGGGCAGCCTTCGGAGCGACCTGTACCGCGATCGGTGCCGAGCACCTGCGCAGTCTGGCTGACGATCCCGCGCGGATCGATCTGATCTATCACGGACTGGACCTGAACCGTTTTCCTGAGCCGCCAAACCGTGCGGCCCGCACTGCGGATGGGCCGTTTCATATGCTCTCAGTTGGTCGTCTGGTCGAGAAAAAGGGCTTTGACCGCCTGATCGATGCCTTTGCCATGTTGCCTACAAGCTTGGACTGGCACTGGACCCATATCGGTGGCGGTACGCTGGCCGAGGCGCTGAGCGACAGAGCCGAGGGCGCTGGTATCGCGGATCGGATCACCTGGCGCGGAGCTTGCGACCAACCCGAGGTGATCGCCGCTATGCGCGCATCGGATCTGTTTGTCCTGCCTAGCCGCATCGCGGCGGACGGGGACCGCGACGGGCTGCCGAATGTGTTGATGGAGGCCGCGTCTCAGCTGTTGCCGATCCTGTCGACACCTGTTTCGGCCATCCCCGAGTTTATCGACACCGGCACGCATGGGCTGTTGTCTGATGATAACCCGGCCGCGCTGGCCGAGGCGATTACCGAGATGGCCACCAACCCGGATCGCACGACAGCCATGGCAAACGCGGCCCGCACCCGCCTGCTGGCTGATTTCCGCATGGATCCGGGCATTGCCCTGCTGTCCAAACGGCTTAGCGCGTTAGGCGCGAGCAAAGACTGATGGCCCGCGTCGCCTTTTTCTCGCCGATGAAATCACCGGACAGCCCGGTGCCGTCGGGCGACAGGGAAATGGCGCGCAACCTGATCCGAGCCATTGGGGCGCAAGGCGATCAGGTCGATCTGATCTCGCAACTGCGCATCTACGACAAAGCCGGGGATGCTGAGGTGCAGCAGAACCTGCGCGCTACAGCCGAGGCCGAAGCGCAGCGGTTGATCGCAGAAATGCCTGCCGACACCGATCTGTGGGTGACGTACCACAATTACTACAAGGCACCGGACCTTTTGGGCCCCAAAGTCTGTGCCGCACGTGGCATACCGTATGTCCAACTGGAAAGCACTCGGGCGACCAGCCGGTTGAATGGTCCATGGTCCGGGTTTGCTCAATCCGCGCATGACGCCTGCGATGCGGCGGCCGTTATTTATTACCACACCGCCAACGATCTGATCACGCTGAAGCGTGAGCGATATGGCAATCAGGACCTGGTCGAGTTACCGCCTTTTCTGCCGATCACAACGCTGCCACCCGCCTCTTCGGGCAACGGGCCGATGCTGACGGTGGGGATGATGCGGCAAGGCGACAAGCTGGCTTCGTACCATGTGCTGGCCCAGGCCCTGTCGTATTTGACCGGCGACTGGACCCTGAACATCGCGGGTGACGGACCGGTGAGAGCCGATGTCGAAGCCTTGATGGCGCCATTCGGCGCAAAGGTTCAATTTCTTGGCCAGTTGGACCGCGACGCCTTGCAGGACGCATACGCGAACGCGTCTATCATGGTGTGGCCTGGCGTGAACGAGGCGTATGGCATGGTCTATCTGGAAGCGCAGGCAAGCGGGGTCCCCGTCATGGCGCAGGACAGACCTGGCGTTCGCGATGTGCTGGCCCCGACCGACTATCCGTCCGTTGACAGCGGGGCCAAAGGGTTTGCTACGCGGTTACAAAATCTGTTGGATGATCCCGGCCTGCGCGGGTCGATTGGGGCAAAGGCGCGCGCCTATGTAACTGACCGCCACCTTATGCCCACCGCGACCGAAGGGTTCTGGCGGGCGGCACGACCGCTAATCGGAGGCACCGCATGAGCCGACTCGCCCTTTTGCGCCATGGTCACACCCATTGGAACCGCGCGGGCCGCATTCAGGGGCGCAGCGATATTCCCTTGGACGACGACGCCCGCGTCGAATTGGCCGGCTATGAACTGCCCGAGCCATGGGACAAGGCGGCGCTCTGGTCCAGCCCCTTGCAACGCGCCAGCGAAACAGCACGGCTGGTCGCAGGGCACAAGCCCATGGTCGCCGAAGCCCTGATCGAAATGAACTGGGGCGATTGGGAAGGTCAGCGCGGCGTTGATCTGGTCGCGGACACAGGCAGCGGTTACCGTCATATCGAGGATTGGGGCTGGGATTATCGCCCCCCGAACGGGGAGAGCCCGGCCGAAGTCCGCGCCCGGTTGCAACCCTGGCTGGATGCGCTGCAAGGCGACACGGTCGCCGTCTGCCACATCGGCATCATGCGCGTCATACTGGCAAGGGCCTGGGGTTGGGGTTTCGAGGGCGAAGCACCGTTCAAAATCAAACGCAACCGGCTGTATGTCATCGACCTGGAAAGCTTCGGTGCGCAACCAGAACCGATCCGTTTGCTCCGGCAGGAGACCCCGGAATGAAGGTCATGATCGTTGTCACCCATTTGCTGGGCACCGGCCACCTGAGCCGTGCTTTGACGCTGGGTCGGGCCTTTGTGTCGGAGGGTCACGAGACGTTTGTCGTCTCGGGCGGGATGCCGGCACCGCAGTTGGACAGCACCGGAATGACTCTGTTGGGCCTGCCGCCGCTGCGTTCGGATGGAACGGATTTCACGCGTCTGCTGACTCAAGACGGATCGGTTGCGGATGAGGCCTATCTGACGGCTCGCAAGATCGCGCTGGTCGAGGCTGAGCGCAGTTTTGCACCCGACATTCTGATCACCGAACTGTTTCCGTTTGGCCGTCGATCGCTAGCGGCAGAGTTTTTGGCCGCGCTGGACTCCGCCCGAGCCCTAAGTCCACGCCCGGTGGTTTTGGGGTCTATCCGGGACATTCTGGCACCACCCTCCAAACCCTCAAAGGCAAAGCGCGCCGAAGAGATCGTGATGGGTTATTATGACGGTATTCTTGTCCACGCGGATCAAGACGTCGTGCCGCTGGACATAAGTTGGCCGGTTTCCGACCAATTGGCGCAGCGGCTTTTCTATACCGGCTTTGTAGCTCCTCCCGCCCCGGTACCGCACACGGAAGCAACCGGTAAGGACGAGGTCCTGGTCAGCGCCGGTGGCGGTTCAGTCGGGCAGCCGATCTTTCGGGCCGCCATTGAGGCCGCCCGAAAGATGCCTAACAGGCGCTGGCGCCTGTTGGTGGGCGGACAGGATGCCAAAGCGCGCATTGATAAACTTCGACAGCTTGCGGCGGATGCTCCGGTCACGCTGGAACCGGTACGTCCCGATTTTCGGCAGATGTTGCCACATGCGGCGGCCTCGATCAGCATGTGCGGCTACAACACCGCGCTGGACCTTCTGCAAAGCGGTACACCGGCGGTTTTCATTCCCTTCGATGACGGCAACGAAGTTGAACAGAGCCTGCGCGCACGTACTCTTGCAGAAATGCCTGCCATCGATGTGATCCCAAGCAAGGACCTGAACGGCGATATGCTGGCCCGGGCCGTTGATCGCGTCATCTCAGCCGGACCGCGCGAGGTTTCGGATCAAGGCTTCGACGGCGCGGTGCAATCCGTTCGGATCGCCAAGGACCTTTTGGAGCGGCGAGGATGATGGCCGATTGGAACATCTTGACCGATGAATTGGCGCTTTGGCGTCAGCAAGGTTTGATCCTGCCGCTGTGGTGGCGCGATGATGATGCGGTTTCACCAACACCGCAGCTAGAGCGACTGTCGGCTATGTCCGAGGACCTCGGCGTGCCGGTTCATCTGGCCATCATTCCGCGAGAGGCCGAAGCCAGCCTGGCTGACTATGTCAGCGCGCGATCACACCTGATCCCGGTCGTACACGGCTGGGCGCATCAGAACCACGCTCCGCAAGGTGAGAAGAAATCCGAGTTCCGACTGCACCGACCCATCGCTGACGTCCTGCACGACGCCCAATCCGGCATGTCACGCCTTCAGGCGCTGTTTGGGAACCGATTGTGCCCAATGTTCGTGCCGCCCTGGAACCGAATTGCGCCCGAAGTAGTGAAAGAGCTTCCCGGCGCAGGCTATCGCATCTTGTCGACCGCCACTCCGCGATCCAGCGCGCGGGCGGCCCCCGGGCTGGAACAGGTCAACACCCACCTGGACCCGATCGATTGGCGCGGGTCACGCGGGTCGGCTGACCCGGATATGCTGATTGCCAAGACTGCGCAACTTTTGAAAGACCGCCGGGAAGATCGCGCGGATAACGCCGAGCCCTTCGGCGTCCTGACCCATCACCTGGTCCATGATGAGGACATCTGGACCTTTATCCATGACCTGTTGATAAGACTTCTGGACGGGCCGAGCGTTGTCTGGTCAGCCCCAACAGCCAAATGAAAACGGAGATCTGAATGAGCCGATTGGATTCCATGCTGCGCCGCCTGACCGCCCAACGCGACGGTCTGAACTGGTCGGTCGAACAGATCGCCGATATGCCCGGCGATGTGTTGGACATGGGCCTTGGAAACGGGCGCACCTATGACCACCTGCGGGAAATCCTGCCGGATCGCAGAATTTGGGTCATGGATCGTGTGTTGCAATGCCATCCGTCCAGCACGCCTCCGGCAGAGGATTTTCTGCAGGGCGAGGCTGAACCGATGCTGCGGAGGCTGGCCGAGGGTGGACCGAAGATCGCGTTGGCGCATTATGATTTCGGGCGCGGCGTCAAGGAAGAGGATGTGGCCGAGGCCGCCCGGCTTAGCCCCGTGATCGCGGAAGTGATGCTGCCCGGTGGGCTGCTGATCTCGGGCCAGCCCCTGGTTGGGTTTGACCAAATCAACGGCCCGGAAACCATCGCACCGGACCGTTACTTGTTCTACAGAGCCTGATCAGGCGACACGGCGCCCGCGCGACCAGACACCGTTCAGCGCAGGCGCGCCCTCTCGCATACGGAACCGGATGACATCTGCGCGCGCGCCTGTGCGGAGCTCACCTCGATCATCCAGCCCGACAACCTCGGCCGGGGTCTTTGTCACGGTTTTCAGGCCTCGGGCAAAATCGCCCCACATCTCTCCCAGTCGCGCGGCGGACAACAGCAGCGCCGACGGAACGTAATCCGAAGACAGAATATCAAGATGGCCCAACTCAGCTAGCTCATGCGCGGCGACATTGCCGGAATGCGACCCGCCGCGAATAACGTTTGGCGCACCCATCATCACCTTGATCCCATGATCATGGCAGGCCCGCGCGGCCTCAACGGTCGTTGGAAACTCGGCCAGTGTTATGCCGTGGCCTGCAGAGACGCGTACCTGCCCTTCGGTCGTATCGTCATGGCTTGCCAGCATCGCACCAAAGCGGCTGGCGGCTTTGACGGTTTCAACCTCGTGCTTGTCGCCGAACCGGTTCCGCAGCGCCTTGAGCGTCGCTACATGCTGCAGGAACTCATCATCGTTCATCCCGTGCTTGCCCTTCATGTAGGCTTCCAGCTGCGTCATATCGCGAAACTGGCGCTGTCCCGGCGTATGATCCATCAGTGATACAAGGCCAACCCGGTCTTCGGGTCCGAACTCATCCAATTCGTCCACCAACGTTTCCGAGCACACCTCGGCCCGCAGGTGCAGAAAGTGGCTGATCTTCAGGGCGTCCTGTTCGCACAGATCCCACAGCTCTTTCGACAGGCCGCGCGCATATTTCTTGTACCGGCTGCCCGAAGGGATCGAGCCGATGCGCATCGCATCGAAAACGGTGGTGATCCCGGTGCTGGCCAGTTCCGCATCGTGTGCAAGAATGGCTGCAGAATGGGGCCAGTCGACCTTGGGCCGCGGCTGGATGTGACGCTCAAGATTATCTGTGTGAAGCTCGACCAGGCCGGGGCAAACGTAATCCCCTTCGCAGTCTATCGCGCCTGCCGGAATGGCCGGGCCGGTTGCGACATCGATAATGGTTTCTCCGACGATGTGAACGCTGCCGGTAACCGTCTCATCCGGAAGAACAAGAGTGGCATTGGCAAGTATCATTTCTTCTGTCATCTGAACTTCACAAATTTTGAGCTATTGGGAAGGCCACGCATAGGAGGCCAATGTGACATTCACGCGATACGCGATCTATTTTGCGCCACCGGCCAAGGCCGAATGGACGAAATTTGCGACCCAGTGGCTGGGTTGGGACATGGAAGCGGGGGCGGAGGTCGCTCACCCCGATATTGAGGGCGTCCACGTCGCCGCCGTAACGCAGGTGCCGCGCAAATATGGGCTTCACGCAACGATGAAGCCGCCGTTTCGCCTGAATGACGGTCAGTCGCTGGCTGATCTGCGGTTGGCTTGTGAACGTTTGGCTGCAACGCAACCCACCGTTACGCTCGACGGTTTGGATATCGCGCGGCTTGGCCGGTTTCTGGCGCTGCGTCCTCGGGGCGACACGGCAGGCCTGAACGCGCTTGCAGCGGCCTGCGTGCGCGAGTTGGACAGCTTTCGCGCCCCTGCCCCTGCGGCCGAACTGGAACGTCGCCGCGCCGCGGGCCTGACGCCGGAACAGGACGCCAACCTGACCCGCTGGGGCTATCCCTACGTGTTGGACACATTCCGCTTTCACATCACCCTTAGTGGCAAGCTGGACAAGCCCACACTGGCGACTGTTGAGGCCGCCTTGGACGCGCGGCTGGTACCGCTGCTGCCCAGCCCGTTTGCCATCAATGATCTGGCGCTGATGGGCGAGGCCGGGGATGGACGGTTTCACCTGATCCAACGTTACGCCCTTTCCGGTTGAAGCGCGGCGAGGATCGCGTCAATCGTGGCGTCCAAAGACCCGGAGTTATCAACCTCGATCACCCGGTTCAGCCCATCCGACAGCGGCAGGCTGGCCCGCCCAAGACGCCGTGCCTGTTCGTTGGCGCTTTCGCGCCCGCGCGCTGACAGCCGGTGCGCCAGAACCTTTGGGTCTGCGGTCAGAGAGATCACGATCAGATCGCCGAAGACGTCCTGCGCCCGACGCAGGACCGAGCGGGACAGGTTAACCAGAACAGCATCCGCCGTGCGTCGCAGTTCTTCGATGTCTACCGGCACGCCGTACTGCAACCCATGTGCCGTCCAATGCAGCGCAAAGGCGCCGTCCAGCACCATATTCTCGAAGGTCTCAACCGATACCCGGTCGAAATCTTCGCCCTCTTCGCCCTCGGGACGGGTGATCACACGGCGTACCCGGTGTATACCGGGCACCCGTGCGACAAGCGCCTCCATGACGCTGTCCTTGCCAACACCGGACGGGCCGACGACCGCTATGACCGGCGCAAGGCTCATGCGGCCAGTCCCGGAGTGAATGCGGATACGTCGATCTCACGATCACAGACACGAGCGCGCGCTTCGATGTCGTGGAAAATGCCGACGATGGCCGCACCGCGCGCTTTCGCCTCTTCGATCAGAGACAACACCGTTTCCCGGTTCTGGGCGTCCAACGAAGCGGTCGGTTCATCCAACAGCATCGCGGGGTATTCATGCGCAAATCCGCGCGCGATGTTGACGCGCTGCTGCTCACCGCCCGAGAAGGTCGTCGGGCTAAGCGTCCATAACCGCTCGGGAATGTTCAGGCGCGCCAGTAAGCCTGCCGCCTTGTCCAGCGCTGCTTGTTTCTCACACCCGACGGCCAGCAACGGTTCGGCCACCACTTCCAGCGTGGGCACCCTGGGCACCACGCGCAGGAACTGACTGACATAACCCAGTGTCTCACGCCGCAGCGCCAGGATCTCGCGCGGTTCAGCTTTGGCAACGTCCAGATCGCCCACCAAGACCTGCCCGGACGCCGCCAGATAGTTGCCGTAGATCACACGCATCAGCGTCGATTTCCCTGCGCCCGAAGCCCCAGTCAGGGCGACACACTCACCGGACGCGACATTCAGCGAGGCGCCCTCCATCACCGGTATAACCGCGCTGCCCTGATTGTGCAGAGTGAAGCTCTTGCTGACATCTTTGAGTTCAATCATCGTCGTCACCTTCAGACTTGCAGAACGCTGGAAACCAGCAATTGCGTGTAGGCGTGTTGTGGGTCGTCGAGAACCTGATCGGTCAGCCCGGCCTCGACCACATGGCCGTCCTTCATCACCATCAGCCGATCCGCCAGCAGTCGGACAACGGCCAGATCATGCGTGACGATAATCGCGCTTAGCCCCATCTCGCGGACCAGACCGCGCAGCAGATCCAGCAAACGTGCCTGAACCGAGACGTCCAGACCGCCCGTTGGCTCATCCATGAACACCAGCCGTGGTCCTGTGACCAGATTACGGGCGATCTGCAAGCGCTGCTGCATCCCGCCGGAAAACGCCGAGGGGCGATCATCGACACGCGACTCCTCAATCTCGACTCGGCCCAGCCAGTCAATGGCGCGATCCCGTATATCCCCGTAGTGGCGATCACCCACGGCCATCAGGCGTTCGCCAATATTCCCACCGGCGCTGACCGACATGCGCAGACCGTCGCGCGCGTGCTGGTGCACAAACGCCCAGTCCGTTCGGCTGAGCATCCGGCGTTCAGGTTCGGACATGGTCACCGTGTCGACCGGCCCTTCGGCGCGGGTATCAAAGATAACCTGCCCAGCATCCGGTTCCAGATGACCGGCCATGCAGTTCAACAGGGTCGATTTGCCCGAGCCACTTTCGCCCACGATCCCCATCACCTCACCGGGGTAGAGATCGAAACTCACATCTATGCACCCGATCCGCGCGCCATAACGCTTTTCGATGCCTTTGACCTGCAACAGAGGGGTCATGCTGCGTTCTCCTCGGCCAGTCGGCCCTTGTGGCCTGCCTCGCGGCGCGACCGGCAATAATCGGTGTCCGAGCAGACAAACATCCGGTTGCCTGCATCATCCATGATGACTTCGTCCAGATAGCTGTCTTCGGCCCCGCACAGGTCACAGGGATGGTCTGCCTTCGTAGCCTCGAAGGGATAGTCTTCGAAATCCAGGCTGACGACCTTGGTGTGCGGTGGCACTGCGTAAATGCGTTGTTCCCGCCCCGCGCCAAACAGCTGGATTGCGTCCATCTCAAGCTTTGGGTTGTCGAATTTCGGAATCGGAGACGGGTCCATCACGTAACGGTCGGATACCATCACCGGATAGGCGTACGCGGTCGAGATCGCCCCGTGCTGGCTGATGTCCTCATACAGCTTCACATGCATCAACCCGTACTCTTCAAGGCTGTGCATCTTGCGGGTCTCTGTCTCACGCGGCTCCAAAAAGCGCAGGGGTTCCGGGATCGGCACCTGATAGACGATGATCTGATCCTCGCGCAGCTTTGCCTCGGGGATACGGTGGCGGGTCTGGATGACCGTCGCCTTCTCTGTTTCCTCGGTTGTCTCAACGCCTGCGGTGTTCTCAAAGAACTTGCGGATCGACACCGCATTGGTGGTGTCGTCTGCGCCCTGATCGATCACTTTGAACGTGTCGTCAGGCGTCAACGTCGCGGCCGAAACCTGCACTCCGCCAGTGCCCCAACCATAAGGCATCGGCATTTCGCGGCTGGCAAATGGGACCTGATATCCGGGCACCGCCAGCCCTTTCAGAATGGCGCGGCGGATCATTCGCTTGGTTTGTTCGTCCAAATATGCGAAGTTATACTCATTCATTTTGATGTATCACTTTGTTTTTTGGTGTATTTGTGGACGTATTTTGGTTAGGTGCGCTGTTATTGGCGCTTTTGTTTTATCTTTTCTTGCACTCTCGTCATGCGAAGCGACGGCATCGCGCGCTAAAGCGGGATCCCAGCGGTGAATGGAGTTCGATCGGATCCTGCATAGACCCGCCAGGCGAGTAAAATCGGCAACACCCCGTGGGTTGATCGGCCGGGATTGTGCGCTCGGGCATGTGTTCCGGATCATAGGAAACCCCGCTCAGACAGTGCGGCTTCCAACGCTTGTGGCGAGGTGAAATGGATACCATCCATGCCCACCGCCTGTGCGCCTTGGACGTTGTGCAAACCGTCGTCGATGAAAACACAGTCCTGCGGTGCGATCGCTGCCCGTTCGCAGAGCATTTCGAAAATGCGCGCGTCTGGTTTCATCACGCCTTCTTGCCCGGACACGACTAGCGTTCCAAAGACCTCCCCCAACCGGGGATGGACCTTTAGCCCTTCGGGCCAGGTTTCCGCCGACCAGTTTGTGATCGCATGGACCGGAATACCCTGCGCCTTGAGCCGGTCCAGCACGTCCCAAGTCCCGTGGATCGGGGTTTCAACGGTACGGGTGTAAAGCTCGACATAGGCTGCGAACAGGGATTGATCCTGCGGATCGTCCAGCTCTTTCGCCATATCGGCAAAGCGCTCGCCATTGTCGCCGCGGGCATTGCGTTCGCGAAACCCGGTGCGTTCGATAAACGCGTGTGCGGCATCCTCAGACCCAAGCGCCTCGACCCAGGCCAAATGAGGCTGCCAGTCGATCAGCACGCCGCCGATATCAAAGACGACAGCCTTCATTCTGCCGCCTCCTTCAGAGTGATCCGCTCTTCCGCTTCACGGCGCAGTTTGCGGACCAGTTCCAGCTCGGACTGGAAATCCACATAATGCGGCAGTTTGATATGCTCTAGGAACCCGGTGGCCTGAATGTTGTCTGCATGGCTGAGAACGAACTCTTCGTCCTGCGCCGGGGCACCCAGATTGTCCTCGCCCAATTCCTCCCAACGCAACGCGCGGTCGACCAGCGCCATCGCGATGGATTTCCGTTCAGACTGACCAAAGACCAAACCGTACCCACGCGTGAATTGCGGCGGTTCGGTTTTTGAGCCTTTGAACTGGTTGACCGTTTCGCATTCGGTCAGCTCAACCTCGCCGATGTCGATGGCAAAGCCCAGTTCGGGGATGTCCATCTCAACTGCGACCTTGCCGATCCGCAACTCGCCCACAAAGGCGTGGTTGCGGGCATAGCCGCGCTGCGTCGAATAGGCCATGCCCAGCACAAACCCCTCATCCCCTCTGGTCAGGGATTGCAGGCGCAAAGGCCGCGTCGAGGGAAACTCCATCGGTTCGCGCGTCAGATCACCCGGGGTATCGTCACTGGCTGGCTCATCCTGAATGATGTCCTCACCCTTGAGGAATTCGGTGACATGGGGCGTGGCCTCAGTGCGAGGCTGCCCTGCGGGTGCGGTTGGAACCTCACCCTCTGCAGCCAATTTGAAGTCCAACAGACGGTGCGTGTAGTCGAATGTCGGCCCCAGAACCTGTCCGCCAGGCGCATCCTTGAACGTGGCCGAGATCCGACGATCACAAGCCATCTCACCGGTTTCAACCGGGTTCGAATAGCCAAATCGCGGCAGGGTCGTACGATAAGCCCGGATCAAAAAGATTGCCTCGATCAGATCGCCGCGCGCCTGTTTGATAGCAAGCGCTGCAAGATTGGGGTCATACAGAGACCCCTCGGCCATCACGCGGTTGACCGCTAGGCTCAACTGTTCCTGGATTTGTGGGATACTCAGCTCGGCAATATCCGTGGAGCCGCGCCGTTCTTCTGCCAACCAGGCATGCGCGTTCTCGATTGCCTTTTCGCCACCTTTGACTGCTACGTACATCGCCTAGGTCTCCGCACTGATCTGCGTGCTGCGCGGCAGGGCTGCCACTTGGTCGCCGCAGGTGAAAAAGAAGTCACACCCCAACGGGTACAACGCCGCGTTGGCCTGTAGCGCCGGGATATCTGGCAAGGACAAGTGCGCAGTGTCCTTGATCCCCGGCCCCCGCAATTGCGCCCCGGCCTGTTGCAAAACATCGCATTCAACGATCAGCGTCGCCGACCGGTCGGGATATTCCGAGGTGCCAATACGGTATGAGCCGAGCGGCCCAAGCTCGGGCCAGGTGCCAACTGCAAAATCAGCTTCGGACGCTGCCGAAAGCTGCGCACCGGTATGAAAGCTAAGCCACTCGCGCGCTGCCTTGGTGTCGGCAGCACCAGTCAGGTGAACTTTGGTATCCGGGTCGCACAACGTCAGCAGCAGCGTTCCTGCTGCAACTGACAAGGGTTGCGGCGCTTCGCCCCCGGCCAATGTGCGAATTTCACCGGGCCGGGCCATTACGGTCATTGCGGCGCGGAATGCGTGGGCCGCCTGAACCGGAGCGTTTTGGAACCCGCCCGAAAACTGGGATTGTGAGGTCATCAATCCTCTCCCCGAACCATGGTGAAGAACTCGACCTTAGTGGCCGCCGCTTTGGCGGCGCGGTCCGTTTTTTCGGTCTGCATCTGTTCCTTGAGCGGTACGATCACTTGTTCACGCACCGCTTCTGCTGCCGACGTCTGCATCAGCGCATCTATCATCGCAGCAGCCCCTGCCTTGGATTTGGACCGGCCCTGCACATAGCTGTGCCCAACCGTTCCGTCCTCAAGCACCAGAGAACAGCGGGTGACTGTCATTTCGCCCAGATTGAACGGAGCGCCGGTACCACCGGTCCGCCCGCGCACCATCACGCCGCCGACTTCAGGACGGCGCAGCCATTCAAAGCCAGGCTTCGCTCCATACCGGGCCCAAAGCGCCATCAAATCACCCTCTGGCGCGCGCGCCAAAAGCCCCATCCAATTCTGCCGCGCCTCGGTAGAAATATTTGTGTGTTCTGCCATCAAAGCCTCTTGGCCGGGTTGTCTACTTTAACTATACAACTAGACAAATAGTACACCCCAACGCGGTGACTCGCAATCCGCATACCTGTGAAGTTTTGATGACATGAAAAAAACATCCGTCTGGAAAGGTATCGCCTTGAGCCTGACTTCGGACATCGCCGAAGGCCGCTACGCGACCGGTGATCGCCTGCCAACCGAGGCACAGTTGGCGGCCAAACACGGGGTTAACCGACACACAGTTCGGCGCGCCCTGTCTGATCTGGCCGAACAGGGTTTGGTCCATGCCAGACGAGGGGCCGGAGTTTTCGTGGCTGCTCAACCGACTGATTACGCAATCGGCAAACGCGTCCGGTATCACAAAAGCATCTCAGCCAGCGGCAAGATTCCCGGAAAGAAGATTCTGACCCTGACGACCCGCGCGGCAGATCAGGCCGAAGCTGAGGCGCTGCAGATCAATACAGGCGATCAGGTGCATGTCTATGACGGGTTGTCTTTGGCGGACGGGCAGCCCATTGGCCTGTTTCAAAGTGTTTTTCCAGCGGCTCGCCTGCCAGAAATCCTTGACGCTTTGTCGGACACCCAATCTGTAACCAAAGCCCTGCAGCGATGCGGGGTAGAGGATTACACACGTGTTTCAACACGCCTGACCGCGCGCGCGGCAACCGCGACCCAAGCGCTACACCTACGAATAACCGAAGGCGCACCGGTGTTGTTTTCCGTAGGCATAAACGCTGACCCGAATGGGCTGCCCGTCGAGTTTGGACGGACCGTCTTTGCCGGCGACCGTGTGACGTTGACCCTGAACGAAGACTAAGTGACAGGACCCCTCCCGCCTGTCTTCGACCTCCTGACGGAGGTCTCATCCCGTTGGGCGTAGCGGCAAAGCCGATGCGGACGCGGGCGTGGGAGCCTTCAATGGCTTGCCGCTCAGGCCGTTTCGTATTTCTCCAGAAACGCTTCGGCACTCATTGCACGGAAATCCGGCAAGGCGGCTCGCAATCGGGCATTGTCCCAATCCCACCAAGCCAATTCTATCATGCGCTCGGCTGCCCCGGGTGAATATCGCTCGCGGATGGGTTCAGCGGTCACGCCACCGACAATGGTGTAGGGCGCAACATCTTTGGTGACGATCGCTCCCGAAGCGATCACCGCGCCGTGGCCAATGGTGACTTCGGGCTTGATGATCGCCGCATGTCCGATCCATGTGTCGTGGCCGATCACCGTCACGCGGCTTGCGCGATGTTCGAACCATTCGGCATCGTCCTCGGCGTCATCCAAGTAATCCGCCGAGCGGTACAGAAAATGGTGCAGCGAAGCCTTCTCCATTGGATGATCCGTTGCACCAATCCGCGAGAAGCTGGCAATATTGGCGAATTTCCCGATCTGGGCATTCGCGATGTCGCAGGTCCGGTCACAGTAGGAATAGTCCCCCAAGCTTGAATTCGCCACACGGGTTCCCGCGCCGATTTCAACGAATGCGCCAAAGTTGCTGTTGGTTATGCTGCAGTCAGGATGAATAAACGGCTGATCGGATCGCAGTCTTGGCATGGTGCTGATGTCCTTGATCACGGCAGCGGGAAAGGTTTCGCTTTAGGATCCTTGGCCTTCCGCTTTTTGCCGGTTTCCCCTTGGATCAATCGCCGACGCAGCCAGCCCGAGAACCAATCCATCAGCATCACCATCAGGATGATCAGGACGATGTAATATGCGACCTCTTCCCAATCCTTCTGAGTGATAATCGCCTGCGTCAGAAGCAGGCCGATACCGCCGCCCGTGATCGCGCCGATCACTGTGGCGCTACGGGTGTTGGACTCAAGGAAATAAAGCAGCTGACTCAGCAACACCGGCGTCACCTGTGGGATCACACCAAAGCGATAGCGTTGCGGTGCGTTCGCGCCTGTGGACTGCACCCCTTCGATCTGCTTCTGGTCCACGTTCTCCAGCGCTTCCGAGAAAATCTTACCGAAAGTGCCTGTATCGGTAACCAGCATAGCCAACGCGCCCGTCAGTGGCCCAGGTCCGAATGCGCGTGCCAGAATAACTGTCCAGATCAGTGCATCCACGCCACGCACAAAGTCAAAGATGCGACGTGTGGCAAATCTGAGCGACCTTAGAGGGTTGAAATTGCGAGCGGCGAGGAATGCCAACGGCAGGGCCACCATCGCGGCGCCAAATGTTCCAAGGAACGCCATCAAAATGGTCTCAAAAATCGCCCAAGCCACGTCCTGGTGCCGCCACATCTTGTTGGTCCAGAAATCGTTGAAGATCTCTCCGGCCTCACCTTGGGCGGCCAACCCGGCCAACTCAGTGAAGGACTTGCCATAGTAGGGGCTATCGAGTGTGAACCAGAACAGTTCCCACCCGTTGAAATAGCGGAACACCTCGGAACGGTTACGCGTAACCGTCAGACGTCCCGCATCCGTCGTGATCGCCATTCGGTTTTTTGAAACATTGATCCACTCTGGCACATCTCCGGCCGGTAGTTCAGCCTGAACGCCTGCTGAACGGGTAGGTGTCGCACGGACTGTGCCGTAACCCGGGATATCGTATTCCACGGTCTCGGGGCCAAAGCGCACAATGTGACCGTCTTCCAGATCAATGACCGTGGTTTCTCCGAGGCTCACCCATTCCGGGGCCTGACCTTCGGGATAGCGACCTTTGCGTTCGCCCTCGATAGCGGCCGAAACTTCCCCGGTGCGGTTGTCACGTTCGATATGGGTTTTGTAGCTGTAGCTGTCCGCAACCAGCGTCTTGCCGTTTTGCCAGTTTGCGCGCTCGGCCAGTCCGGGCACATCGAAGGCAAAAAACACATAGACCAGATAGGCCAGAACCAGCGCGGGCAGCCCAAAATTCGTCAGGCGCTTTCGGCTGAACAGACGGTCGGCTTCAGCCTTAAGCTCATCAATAGACAGGTCGGTGGCGAAGGTGCTCATGCCCGCGCTCCTTTTTCGGAACCGTGGGTCAGACGCTCACGCAGAAGACCCGAGATTTGATCGACGACAACTATTGTCACGAACAACAGAAGGAAGATCGCGGCGGCCTCGTCATACCGTCCCTGCCCCCAGGACATCGAATTCCGCAGCTCGTAGCCCAAACCGCCCGCACCGACGAAACCCAGAATGGCCGAGGCGCGGATGTTAATTTCGAACCGCAACAGCGCATAGCTGACATAGTTCGGACCGACCTGAGGAATGACACCCAAATACATCCGCTGCGACCAGTTTGCGCCCACCGAGTGCAGCCCCTCGACCGGCTTCAGCGAGGCGTTCTCATTTACCTCGGAAAACAACTTGCCCAGCGCGCCTGCCGTATGAATGGCAATGGCGATCATCGCGGGAACCGGACCACCGCCCAGAACAAAGATCAGAACCAGCGCGATCACGATTTCAGGCACCGCGCGGCAGATATCCGCGATGCGGCGGAACAGCGGGATCAGCGACGGCCACAGCGCCATGCCGCGGGTCGACATCAGCGCAAGGAACGTGCCCGCAATCGTCCCGATCAGGGTCGAGGCCGCAGCGATGTTGATGGTCTCAACCAGCGCCGGGAAGAACTTGACCAGATTGGCGGGCAACAGGTCGATCTTTTCCCACGCTTCGGACAACACCTCGGCCGGGTAGTCAAATATCCTGTGCCACCCATCGGAAAAGCTGCCCGCGTTGCGGCTGTCGGCTGTGCGGAACCCCGCGGCCATAAGGGCCACGAATACAATCAGAAGGATACCACCATAGACCCGCTTGCGCCGTGTCATCTCGGTATAGTCGGACCGGATCTGGTCGACGCTGGGGGACCCTGCAGTCAGGTCTGTCATGGAATGCTCCTGAGTGGACAAACGGGGCCCGGTTTTCCACCGGACCCCGATCATTGGATATGCAGGCTTAGTTGGACTTCAGCTTGCGCGCTTCGATGATGATTTCGTAGGCGTCATGCGTGATCGGCTCGAACGCGCGGGCCTCACCTGCTGCAACGCCGTAGAAGCAATCGCGGTCCTTGTCAGCCAGACCAGCCATCAGGGCCGTCATCTTTTCTTTGACGTCCGCAGGCAGAGCTTTTCGCAGAACGATGGGGCCTTCGGGGATCGGTTTGGATTTCCAAATCTCGACCATGTCGTTCATGTCGACCAGACCGGCATCCACGGCACGGCGCAGCGCGCCCGACTGATAGCCGTCTTCCCAATCACCCAGACCGTCGGCCCAGGTCACACCGCCGTCCACGTCGCCGTTGTTAACCGCAACGATGGTCTGCTCGTGACCGCCGGTGAATTTCACTTCGCCGAAATAGTCACCCGAGTCCATGGTTGCACCGGTGGCCTGCGGGATTTCGATCGACGGGATCAGGTAGCCCGAGGTCGAGTTTGGATCGCCGAAGCCAAAGGTCTTGCCCTTCATGTCTTCCAGCGAGGTGATGCCGCTGTCCTTGCGGGCAAAACCGATCGAGTAGTAACCGTAGCCGCCATCGGTGTTGACCTTGACCAGTACCGGCTCAACCGCCTCGGCGTCGCTCAGATAGGTTTTGGCATAGCTCGATGCGCCCAGCCACGCCATATCGATGGTGCCGCCCAGCAGGCCCTGGATCACACCGTCATAGTCGGCAGGGGCAAACAGCTTGGTTTCGACGCCCAGTGCTTCTTGGGTGTATTCGCGCAGGCATTCGTTGTTGTTCAGGCGGTCCTGAGCGTTCTCGCCGCCCAGAATACCAATGCGGAATTCGTTGATTTCCTGGGCCATGGCCGGTGCAGCCAACGCAGTTGTGGTCACCAGGGCAGCAATCAGTTTTTTCATCTGTCTCTCTCCGGGTTGATATGCCGGCCTTTCATCGGCCGGTCGATGAAAGGGGTGAAACGGGCTTAGATGGTGGCCTCGGCTTCCATCAGCGCCTTCTGGGTCGCGTCCAGCGTTTCGATCTCGGTCGAGGTCGCCTCTTCCGAGAAGCTGGCATCGGCCCCATAGATTTCGCGGGCGACGCCCGTTGTCAGTTGCTCGGGCAGCCCGTCGAATACGATACGCCCATCGCGCATACCGACCACGCGGTCGCAATAGCGGCGCGCGGTGTCCAAAGTGTGCAGGTTGGCGATGACGGTGCGACCGTCCTCTTCGTGGATGCGACGCAGGGCCTGCATCACGACCTGCGCGTTCATCGGGTCGAGCGAAGCAATGGGTTCGTCTGCCAGAATGATGCTGGGGTCCTGCATGAGGGCGCGCGCGATGGCGACACGCTGTTGCTGACCACCGGACAAGGCTTCGGCCCGTTTGGGTGCATGCTCGGCGATGCCAAGGCGATCAAGAATATCGATCGCGCGGTGGATGTCTTCCATCGGGAAAAGGTTGAACATGGTCGCCAGCGTCGAGTGGCGATTCAGTGTGCCGTGCAGCACGTTCGAGACCACATCCATGCGGGGCACAAGATTGAACTGCTGAAAGATCATCGCGCAATCGGCCTGCCATGCACGCTTGTCACGGCCCTTCAGCTTGGTGACATCGCGGCCTTCGAACAGAATCTCGCCGTCGCTTGCATCCGTCAGACGATTGATCATCCGCAGCAGGGTAGATTTGCCCGCGCCCGACCGCCCGATGATGCCGATCATGCAAGGCTTGTCTACATCCAGCGTCGCTGCATCAACGGCTACATTATCGCCGAAGCGTTTGGTCAGTTTCTCAATGCGCAGCACTTGCCACCCCCAATTCGTGTTGGCGGTCAGCTACAGATGAGATTCAACGGCTATGTGTCGATTGGGTGAAAGTTTTGTAAACGCCGCTATGGCCCAAGGGGCCTACCCTTCGGCACCTATCGCCGCTATATGCGGTGCCAACACGCTATCCATATGAGGCCAACCATGAGCTTTGACCGCAGCATCAAGATCGCCCCGTCGATCCTGTCCGCCGATTTCGCCAATTTCGGGGCCGAGATTCAGGCCATCGAAGCGCAAGGGGCCGATTGGGTCCATGTCGACGTGATGGACGGCCATTTCGTGCCGAACCTGACCTTTGGTCCTCCGGCTGTGAAGGCGTTCCGCCCGCATATCAAAACGGTCATGGATGTGCATCTGATGATAACGCCGGTTGATCCCTACATCCAGGCCTATGCCGACGCCGGAGCGGACATCCTGACCGCCCATGTCGAGGCCGGGCCGCACACGCACCGCACTCTGCAAGCCATCCGGGCCGCCGGGATGAAGGCAGGCGTTGCGCTGAACCCTGGCACTCCGGCTGAAGCAGTCGAACATCTGTTGGATTTGACCGATCTGGTCTGCGTAATGACCGTGAACCCCGGCTTTGGCGGTCAGAAGTTCATCGACATGACTGATAAGGTCCGCAAACTGCGCGAGATGATCGGTGATCGTCCCATTCACATTGAAATTGATGGCGGCGTTGATCCCAAGACCGCTCCACTGGTCGCGGCGGCAGGTGCGGACGTGTTGGTCGCCGGTTCGGCCGTATTCAAGGGCGGCTCGGTCCAGAACCCCGATGTCTACGGCCAGAATATCACTGCAGTGCGTAACGCTGCAGAATCAGCACTGGATTGATTCACTCGCAAAGTGACGTGGCGCGCTAGTTCGAGCGCGGCACGTCGTGCGCGCCCTCATTGCCATACCGGGCGCGCATCTTGATGGCCTGCAGGAACCGCCCCTCGGCCACCAGCGCCGACAGGAAGTCGCCGAGGTAATCCTCGGGCAAGCCAGCCTGGCTCGCCGCGTCGAAAGTGGCCTCCGCCTCATCGAACCTGTCTTCGGCAACCAGCACCAAAGCGTTGGTGTATTGTTCAAACTCCCCACCGGGGTACAGTTCTAGAGCACGGTCGATGGCCTCGCGCGCCTCATCGGTGTGCTCCAGCCACAAGGCAATGTCTGCGTGCAGGCGGTGGTCAAAGCGGTCAGCGCCTTCAAGCGCCACGCTGCGCCGGATGTGATACAGTGCGGCCTCATAATCGAGGTCATCCGCAAACAACCTGGCCCGCCAGTACAGCAGATAAGACCCCGGCCCCGCACGGCTCTCAGCCTCTTCCAGAACCAAGTGCGCCTGCGCACGTTGCCCCAAATCGGACAGCGCCCGCGCTTTGCGCACATAACCATCCGCGTCGTTGGGTTTGGCCGCGACCACTGCCTCGGCGTCCTTGAGTGCCTGTTTGGGCCGATCCAGCATCAGCAGAATGAGGGATCGGCGTGACAGCGCAGAAACGAAATCCGGCTTCAGGTCCAACGCCCGGCTGATCGGATCAAACGCGGCTTCCCACTCATCCAGTTCGGTCAGCACAAAGGCCATGCCATAGGCAGAGTATGGATCATACGGATCAAGCGCGCTGGCCTTTTGGAATAGCCCAAACGCCTCGTCCAACCGATGTTGATCCACAAGCCTCCAGGCCAGTTCACGCATCGCCCAAGTGTATTCGGGATTCATCGCCAGCGCGGTCTGCATCATCTGTTCGAATTCCGCGTAATCCACTTGCCCGGCCCGCCGCGCACTGGCTGCAAGCCCGGCCATATTGCCGGCACTTGGCTTGCGCGACACTGCCTGCCGGAACAACTCGGCCGCCTCGGGGAAGGCATCCCGGTTGTACATTACCCAGGCCCGGCCTTGCAGCCCGACCTCGGCATTCGGATCCAAGGTCAGGATTTCAGTGAATGCTTCATCAGCTTCATCCAGAGCATCAAGATCGTAGTAAGCCCAACCTAACTTATCCAACATTTCAATGCGCTGCCGATCCGAGGCACCGATGCCACCAAGACCGTGCTGGCAAATCTCTATCATGCGCTCTGGCGTGTCGCTTTGTTCCAGACAGGCCGATACATAAGTGTCCTGAGAATCCGTCAGCAGCGGCTTCGCGGTCCCCGCGACGGCGACCATGCCAAACGCTGCTGAAAGGGCGA
Organism: Ruegeria sp. BC3; assembly: GCF_056539265.1. NCBI lineage: Bacteria > Pseudomonadati > Pseudomonadota > Alphaproteobacteria > Rhodobacterales > Roseobacteraceae > Ruegeria > Ruegeria sp. BC3. The sequence continues at coordinate 3,501 of NZ_JBQFUP010000005.1, read as the reverse complement.
ATATAGGTAACGATCTGATCATGCTGCTGCGCTTCTTTGTTCCCACAAAGAACATACCGAGAAATGTGATCAGAAAAAGGCCGCTTGGCGCGAAGCGGCCTAAAACACTAGTCAAGCTCGGCACTCAGAAAGCGGCGATTTGGTCGGGCGTCATTGCACGTTGCCTTGATCAATCGCTAACCAAGGCTGTTCCACCTGCATTCCCTGATAGATCGCGTGAAGAAACACATGCGCCAAAACCGGATCATTCGAAAATGGCGCGTGGTTGAGCCTGCCCTCGCGGACACCTTCTTCTGCCTGATACACGACAGCATCATCCTTGATCGTCGACAGGACCTTCAACTGCGCAAGAGCCTCAGGGTTTATCGCCGTCGGATCATCGGACAGGATGACAAAATCGGCAACCTTGCCAACCTCGATCGACCCTTTGTCATCTTCCTCAAAATGCTGCCAAGCAGGCCAGAGCGTCATCGCCTTGAGCGCTGTCATTACATCGACGCGCTGATGCGGTCCCAGAATATCTCCGGACCTGGTTCTGCGCGTTACAGTCGCGGCAAGCACACGCATACTGTCCGGCAGCGCGACTGGCGCGTCATGGTGGGTGCCAAACATCATGTCTCTTTCGCGAATCCAGCCCGAAGGTGAAATGTTTTCGGCGTTTACCGGACCGACCGTATGGTCGCGGTGCCAATCACCCCAATAGAACGTGTGCATTGGGAAAATCGAAGGGAACACGCCCAGACGTTTGAAACTCGCCACCTGATCCTCGCGCAGGAACTGGCCATGGACAAGCACGGGTCGATTTCCGGGGTCGCCATATTTCATCTGAGCGACCTCGAGCGCGGCGATTAGCATGTCCGACGCGCCCTCGCCGTTCGAGTGGACAATAATCTGGATGCCGTTCTCGTAACACCAGTTCACAGCTTCCTGCAGCTGATCCATCGTAATCGCGGAATAGCCAGCGTACCCTGCCGGATAAGCGCCGACCGGATCATAATATGGGCGATCCCTCAGCGCCGTGAAGCCCTGCGGGGATCCATCGATGGTCAGCTTGCAGCCGCCGACCCTTACCCGGTCCTGATAATCACGCGACACATTGGCACCAATGTATTCACGCGATTCCAGAACATCAGGGAAGGCGACGATATCAATGGGCAGGCCATCTTCGGCTCCCACCTTCTTCAAGGCTTCGACAATCTGACCGGATGAGCGCCCCTCTTGTCCGGTTGTGTACCCGTATTTGGCCCACAGGTCGCTACCTGCACGCGCGAAGGCGATCATGCCTTCTTCGCCCAGATTGCTCAGCATCGGCACTAGGACGGCGAAAAAGGCATATTCTTCAAGCACACCATTGGGCAGTCCGCTTTCATCGCGCTGAATGACCCCACCCGGAGGGGCCTCAGAGCTTTCCGTGATTCCCGCGATTTCCAACGCTTTCGAGTTTGCCACACCGATGTGACCGGACTGATGGACGATCACGATGGGCAAGTCGGCGGAAACCGCGTCCAATTCATCGCGGGTGGGATGGCGCAGCTCTTTCAGTTGCGCATTGTCATAGCCGAACCCGATGATCATTTGCACCTGATCGACTGTCTCAGCGTTGTCTTCCACCCACGAGGACAGCGTGGCTTGCAAGCTGGCAATGTCGGTGACTTCGCCATCCGGCGGTGCCAGCAGATTCGCGGACAAGGCCTGTAGACCGCCCATCACCACATGACCGTGACTGTCCACGAAACCCGGAAGCATGGCACGCCCGGCCAAATCAAAGGCACGCGTATCATCACCGCGAAGGTCTGCCATCTCTTCAAGAGTACCTACGGCCAGAATGCGGCCATCCCTAACGGCAACGGCCTCAGCCGTGGGCTGGCCATCGTTGATTGTCAGGATCGGCCCGCCGGAATAGATCGTGTCCGCAGTTTGTTGAGCGAGGGCGGAACCGGCCGAAATGGCCGCCCAGGTTGTTATCAGGACTGAGAATGATGAAATGTTCATTTATGACCTCTTTCCTACTGAAAATGCGTTGAACTCACTTAGTCCCCGTTTTCTTGGCTGGCGGAAAATGCGCGGCCCGCGAGTCAGCGGGTTGGGAAAAGCTCTCTGAACTCCTCACGCATGCGCAAACGTTCTGGATACTCCTCGAGAAACTGCTGCGGAGGTTTCCCTTCCCAGACCTGAGCGTAAACACGCATTTTGTTCCCACCATAGATCTTGGCGAGGTCCTCGTTGGAATATCCACGCGCCCACAAGTCGTCCGTAATGGCCGCCAATATCTTGGCCAACTCGCCATTACCTGTGGCCCCTTTGTTGAACGCATCAATCATATAGCCACCGTCATCATACATGCTGGCATTTGCCGTCGCGAATTGGATGACAAGTTCGGTCGAGAACATGTCATCCGTTGCTATGCCAACATGATCCATGCCGACCAGCTGCACATAGTAGTCAATCATGTCGGCAGCTTGTTTGGGCGAAATGTCTTCTGGCCAAACGCCGTCCATCATCCATTCGGTAAACGTCGGTGACACATATCCGCCCGACTTGGCCGCCCGGATCGCTTCATCGTCGGGAATGGCCCTATAGCAGCCCCGAGGTGTCGCGTTCGGTTCGCTCTTGTACAAACCCGCCGGCACGGAATGGGTGTAGACGAATGGAACACCCGGATAGTTACTTTCCATATACTCCATCGCGTCGTTCGCCGTCCGAGAGCCGGTGTGGCTGAGGTCCAGTAGAATTCCGAACCGCACCATTTCGTCTATGACCGATTTCCCCCAAGGTGTGAGGCCAATGTCATTGCCATTATAGGCCGCCAACTGGCCCGACCCGGTCCGAAAAATGTCGTTGTAGGCAAGGATCATGCTTTTGATGCCCATATCCTTGAGCACTGCCATCTTCCTGAGATCACCGTCCAGAATGGTGGCCGTCTGCCTGTTCCAGATAACGGCTGTTTTCCCCTGAGCATGAGCGGCCTCGATATCTCGTGTCTCGTTTACGATCAGAAAATTTTCCGGCTGCTCGGCCATGGCGGCCCGAAAATGGTAATGCTGTTCCAGGAACCTATCAAAAGACATGTCCGCAGCGGCGAGGGTCATTTCGTGACCGGTGATCCCGTTTTCTCGGGCGCGGTCAAAATAGGTGTGTAACTGCTCATATTCCGTCCACCCAGTACCATAAGGGCTGGCGAGCATCCCCAGAACAATCGTGTCCTGAACGAACTGCTTGGCCTCGTCAGAGGCATCCCATGTCTTGCTTTCTTCGCTGGCCCAAGCTGGTGCTGTACCGGCCAAAATCAGGCTCAGGGCGATCGTGGCTACCTTCATGGCGTAATTCCTCAACAACATGTTGTTTCAAGGATAATGCCCGGGCCTCGGCCATGAGGATAGTACGAAATGGAATTCGTGAATTAATGAGCGACAAAAAAGGGCGCCCATTTGGGCGCCCTTTCTGTCGGTATTCGCGGGTGCGAATTACTCGATGATTTTCGACACAACGCCGGCGCCGACG
>NZ_JBQFUP010000004.1:0-539425 GCF_056539265.1 Ruegeria sp. BC3 | reverse complement strand
GCAAATCCGCCGCATAATCAAACCAACCAGATGAGCCACATCCTCTCTTAGATCAGAGCGCCATCTGTCCCAAAATCCCTGACGACGGACAATCTTCAAAAACCTGGGCCCCTTTCCGAGCCAGCGCCACTGCTCCAGCGTCCGCGGCGACATGTGCCACCGCTCCGCCAGCTGATCTTGTGTCAACTTGGGCATACCAACCTCAATTGCTCACTGCGGCACGAGGAAGTTCGGTCCGCTTCTGTTGAACAAAGTGAGGGTTCGGATCTCTAAAATCTGTGGCCGCCGCCGAAAAAGGCGTGACACATGCCAGGTCTAAGTCATTGATATTATGTGACTTGAATCAGAAAGGTGTGACCCATCCGCAAAATGCGTAACCTTGCCACCCAAATCGCAGGGAGTCAGCGGCTGCAAACGACCCGAAAGCTGACGTTAATCCAAAATGCTTGGAAGACGGCTTCGAGCCCAAAGCAGACTACGTCAGTCGGGATCAAGTCACCGTAGTTCGGCACGTAGTTTCCGAAGGGCTGCGAACGTGAAATTCGTTGGCGGCTAATATGTTAAAACTAAAAACACCGTTGAGACTCACGGGCGAAACGGATGCAAGAAAACTCGCCGATTTAATGAAATTGTTTCGGCTCTTTGTTCGCATAGAAAATCCTAATAAAGCGGGTTCAGAAATTGCGGGCGTGTTCAAATTTTAAATTGGCACGCCGCCGAATTATTTGGGATGATCAATGGTAAGCGGCGCTACTTGCGGCGCGCAATTGATAACGAAGGCGAAGAGCTATCAGCCGTGTTCAAAAAATATCGCATCAAGCAGGCGGAACTGAAATTACTCGCAAAATTTATGAAACGGCGCGGTACTGTAGGTCTGGATAGCTTCGCGTAGTATCAGGCCACGCTAAAAGAGCTTGCAGCCGAGGAAAAACAACGGCGGGTTAGGTCGCTCAATGACCGGGTTGAGAGTTCACACCTTCCGTCCCGAAGACGAAAGCACGTTATGCAACGCTTCAGGCGGATGCGACATTTAAAGAAGTTCGACTTCTTAAATTCCTAAGAATACAACCAATTGAACCGGGAAAGATCGCTCGATGGCAGGCACACCTTCAAGTTGACACGCATCGCCGCTCTTGCTGAGTGGTGCGAACTTCGTACGGCATAAAATGCGGCGTCACCGGCGTGACAAAAAGGGCTCGAGTTTTTCTGATAAAGCCAAACACCGCCGCAATAAATACAGTTCTAATGGCATAATTGAAGCGGGTACGTATTTTCGGGCAGCGCGATTATTGAAGCCTCTATATTAACCAAGCATTAATGAGTGGTTTTTTATCGTAAAAAATAAACCCTCCAAATGGCCAGTGGGCCGCCGCATTTTTGACATATTCAAATCACACATTTTATAGAGATGAGTTCGGTTAAAAATGAACTTAATTTCAGATCCTTAGAGGGATTCTGAATCAGTGCCCTAGTAAATGTTTCCGTAGTTGCAATACCTGCAATTACGAGCCGTTCCCCAATAGAAATGATCTAATGACAGCTTTCCGCCGCTAAAGGAGGTTAATAAATGCCTGTGAATTTTGCGAAATTAGCAAGCTCTATCGTTTCTCCTACATTCGGTGTGTGGAAAGGTGCTCGACGTCTTGCCAGCGACGAGAGTGGCGCGCTTTCTATATTCGCCCTATTTATGTTTGTGGTTATCGTCGCCTTTGTGGGAATTGGTATCGATTTCATGCGCTATGAGAGCGAACGTGCAAATTTGCAGTACACGTTGGATCGCTCTGTTTTGGCTGCGGCGGACCTTGATCAAAAAGCCGAGCCAGAATCTGTTGTTCGTTCGTACTTAGAAAAGGCGGGCCTTCTGCAAAATCTGACCAGCATCGATGTAGTCAACGACACTGGTTACCGCGAGGTGTCGGCGACAGCCCAATCTGAGATGCAGACCCAATTCATGCACCTTTCTGGTGTTGATACATTGATCGCACCCGCGGCAAGTACGGCAGAGGAAAGCGTCGGTTTGGCCGAGATCTCAATTGCCATGGACGTTTCGACCTCGATTGACCTGCCAGCACTGCAAGCTGCCACAAAAAGCATCATTACAAAGATTGGAACGAAAAACGGGACTTGGAGCAACGAGGTTTCATTTTCCCTTATTCCATATTCCAGCCAGGTTAACGCTGGCGCGGATTTGCTGAAATACTACAATGTCGACCGTTTCCATGGCCACTCGCACTGCGTAAACTTTATCGACAATGAATTCAGCAAGCCTGATCTTTCTCTGACCAGAGTGCTGGAACAAACGGCTCATTTCGACCCTTACACCAAGACAAAAGAGCCAATTGGACATCCCGTCTGCCCAATCCGCCCTGGATCAGCGATCTTGCCGTTCCAAAACAACAAAACCGTGCTTCATGATTACGTTGACGGCCTCTCCAAGCTCGCAACCCCAGTGGTGGACGAGGACTCGGGCCTGGACAATGGCGCGAATTGGGGCCTTATCCTGCTGGATCCCGGTACACAACCGGTCATCAATAAACTTGCCACCCCCGTAGCCAAAGGTGGTGACGGCATCGTTCCGGAAACATTCTACGACCGCCCTCTGCCTTACAACAGCAACGTTTTAAAGGTTCTGATCCTGGTGTCCGACGGGGACAATACCGACCAGCACATGCTCAACCCGTCGATGCGCACGACCATGTCGGATATTTGGTACAACGAGGATGCCGATCGCTTCTCGGTCTTCCAGTCCAATGGCAGCCCCATGTACTGGTGGCCGCACGACAATAGCTGGCAAGATCACGCCTACGGCGAAGGAAACTCGCGCTGCACGACCAAAGGCAGTAAAACGGAATGCGTGGAAGAGTTCGAACCCGGCAGCGCGGTACAATTGTCCTACGTTGAGCTGCTGAACCTCGTGTCTTTGGAACATATCGAAGACGAGATCTTCACCCAGTCCCCAAGTGCCTATGGTCAATGGGAAGCCAGCGCGTTCAGCAAGAAAAATGCAGTCGCCAAGGATCAGCGCACCAAGCACGTATGCAAGGCCGCCAAGGATGAAGGGGTGATTGTCTTTAGTGTCAGCGTAAACGCCCCGGCGAACGGGGAAAAGGTACTGCAAGATTGCGCAAGCTCGGCCAGCCATTATTATAAAGCGTCGGCTCCGGAGCTTACAGATGCCTTTACCTCGATCGCGTCCTCGGTTCGTATGTTGAGGTTGACACAATGATGCGCCGGATGTTCTCCGCTCTAACTGAGCTTCGCCGCAAGGAAGACGGCAATGTGACTGTCGAGTTTGTTATCATTTTCCCTGCCGTGTTTTTTCTGGTTCTTTCGGGATTGGAGCTTGGCTTAGTAACATTGAAACACGCGCAACTTGAGCGGGCTGTCGACATGACCGTTCGCGACATTAGGCTGAACACCGGCATTAACCCACAGCATGAAGATATTAAGGCGCTTATCTGCAGCCGAGCCAGTTATATCAGCAATTGTGAAAACAGCTTGCGTCTGGAAATGATCCGTCAAGATCCTTTTGCGTCCATAACAGTACCGACCATCCCTGACTGCACTGACTTGTCCGACGAAGTGCGCCCTGTGCGGACTTTCCAAAACGGCCTTGAGAACGAGTTGATGGTTCTTCGGGCCTGCGCCAAGATCAATCCCACGTTCCCGACATCCGCTATGGGCAAGGCAATAGTTAACGAAGAAGGTCAATACGCTTTGACCGCTACAACCGTTTTCGTACAGGAGCCTAACTAGTATGAGGATTAACCGACTTCCGATACACTTTTCAAAACGATTCCTCGGCCCGGAAAACGGCTCGATTTCCGTCGAAGCCGTTCTTGTCATCCCATTCCTCTTTTGGGCGATCATGGCGGGTTATACATTTTTCGACGCCTATAGGCAGAATGCCTCGAACATCAAAGCAGCACATACGATCGGTGACCTAATTTCTCGGGAAACTCGGGAGATCAATGGCGAATACATTGATTCGATGGTGGAAATGTTCAAATTGATGGTGGCAAATGATACGGATTTGAAAATTCGAATTTCGTTAGTTCTTTATGATGCAGCCAACGACAATCATTCGGTGAACTGGTCTGCAATTCGCGGCGAATATGTTGAAAAGTTAACGGACGACGATATCGGTCAATATAAAGATCTTCTTCCCCCGATGTCGGATCAGAATACGCTTATTCTGGTTGAAACCTCCAACACGCTTGTCCCGGTCTTTAGAGTAGGCTTAGACAATATCGAACTGAAAAACTTCATTTTCACTCGACCGCGCTTCGCAAACAATATTAAAGCGAACGTCTAAGTGCCTGAGCCCGGCACGGAGGGTTCCCCGTAAAGGCTGGCTGCAAATACGATTGCTCCGCTATTGCGGTACTTGTGATATTTGGATTGTTCTTTTCGGAAGTACTTTAGTTGAGGTTGGAAATGGGATTTCGTAGCCGTCTTCCGTGAATAAGCGATCACCCTTCTAGCGCTGTCAAGCCAGCCCCGAGATCATCCTTTTGGCAGAGATGCTGCAATTCCTTTTCCAATTGTCGCTTCGAAAAGTGGTAGACCCATCGCACCAACGGGGAATGGAATTGAAACACGAAACCGTCCAAGATCGATGGGCCGAGTTCGGCTGGATGTTTGCCTCAAATATCGACAAAGCGAGTCCCGAAATGGCGAGCATTCTCGGAATTGAAATGGCGCGTGGATGAGGTTTCTTGAAGGTCAATGGCAAGAGGCACGGCCTCTGGCGGGTCGTTACTCAGGAGGGCGAAGTGAAGGAAGCAGTCGTAACCAAACACCGAAAAGAGCAGGCCGCAAATAGATTCCTCAAGAAATTGATGAAGCGGCGCGGTAACGCGAAAAATACCGTCAAAGATCGTTTCGCGTCACAATTGGCCGAAATCAGAGAGCTTGGTGTGACCATAAAACAGCAGAATGGCAGGTGGCTCAACAGCCGTATCGAGAATTTGCACCTGCCGTTGCAACGAGACTGTTTTGAGGAGAGCGGTCACCTGGATAGGCGAACGGTAGGCAAATGTTTTTGTTTGCTTCATGCGTAAAGCAGTCGTTCACGCCGCATGCAGCCAATGTCTGCTTCGAGCCCAAAGCGGACAATTAGTCCCGCGTGAGTTTCGTTTTGGTGACCCCCAAAATCGTGATACTGCCACCCAAATAGTGGATCAGATTCAATCCAACGGGAGACCGGTATTTTCCAAAATAGCGTCTAAACCCTTGCTCTGGGGCCTCTAACTTTACGTTCAGCCGTTACTTGCAAATTCGCCTTCCGACTCTACACCCGGGGTTTGATCTATCCCCTCCGATTCTCCATCGGCCTCCTGGCCGTCGGCGTAAATGCTTCCGCCGTCCGAAGTGCCAAGTGTGGCTTTTACCAATTCTTCATCGGGATTGGAGGCGCGGACGGCGCCAAGGACGCGGTCTTGCTGTTCCTCCGCGATGATTGTGTCGTCAGAAAAGTCGCCTTTGTAGTGCCCCAACAGGCTGGCTTCCGCGTCATGCACCGCCTCCGCAGCCGCCAACTGATCTTCTGTCGGCTGCCCTATCTTGTTTCCGTCCTCGTCTGTTGTTACGTCGTGCGCATCTTTCACCGCTTGTGCGGTTTCCAAGTCTTCAGGCGCAATCGTACTGGGGGTGGCCGCCTCATCGGCAAGAACTTGTTCAGCTTCCTCCAGCGTCATTGGAGCCGTGTCCAAATAGTCATACGCCGCAGCAATTTCCTTCACTTCTTCTGGGCTCAAGTCGTAGTCTTCACCCATGACATGTTTGAAGTTCGCGTCGGCTACTGCAAGACCTGCAGCCAGGCTTACCGGCCCTGTACCCTTCGCATACTGTCCGTTCGCTATATGAGCGAGTTTTGCATTTATACTGGAGTTAATAGCACCATTCAGTTTGCCAAGGTTGCGCGGGTCAAGGGTACCATCATCAAGTAGTTTTGTTTTTCTGTTTGGTGGACTAAGGGACTGCCTAACACTCGTTTTTTTTGCTTGCGTTGTGGTCGTCCGCGCCTTGTTACCTTTGAATAGGCCTTTGATGCCGTTTTGCTTTAGATTGCGGCCTAAAGCCTGAAAGTCTTTCTTCATAGCCCGACCTAAACGACCGCCGCTCTTTGACTTATGACTTTTGCTGGCAGACTTCGAGTTTGTCCCGTTCAGAGATTTGTCAGAACCCCATCCCCTTTTGGCACCTTTTTCACCGCTTTTGCCGCCCTTTCCGCCACCGTTATCCCCTTTTCCGCCGCCGTTACCTCCACCTTTGCCGTTGCCATTTTTTGCGTATGCGTAATCGGTGGCGAGAACGGTCACGACTGGCGCGACTACAAATGCAGACAGTACGATTGCGGAGACGCTCACTTTAAGGAAGTTCAACACGGTAGAAATCCTTTCGTTTAAAGAAATACCGGTCAGCGGTGGCGAACGAATGCCACCCTTAAAAATGTTGCTCAAACAGGGCCAGAATGAGGCAGCTATTCGACTTTCAGGAGTTGTTATTTTTAATGGAATATTAACAGCTTGACCTCTACCTCCCAAAGAATCACTTGAGAAAATAAAATTGTTAACAATAGCAGTAGTTTTAAGGTTTTTGTCTCCAGCAGAGATCAAAAAAAGCCGCTGAAACGGAATTAATAGGGGCGTTAATACCCGGTTAATGTGAGGTCTGAAAAATATAAAATAGTTTTTACGAGTTGACTATGGTTAAGCAAAGCAAAAGGGAGCTATTCCCGCCTTTAAACGACGCCGAGGTCGAAACATTTGGCCCGGACAAGAATAGCTCCCTAAAGCCTATGATAAGAAAAGCTATATTTGCTGCCCCAATATTGTTGTATTTTCTTCTACTGGCCCTTTTTTTAAATAGAGCGTCTGCCGATAGCTGTGTGTCGATCCTGCAGTAGATGAAGGCTTTTGCCCTGAGATGGGCAATGAGGGTCCGCGCTATCAGACGAGACAGCGAAAGACAGTTCTGTTAGTCCACTCCGCCTGCTGAGCAATCATTCAATTGGTTCTCGAGCTCTGCGCCGCAGCAAACGGCAGCTTCGTCCGCACAGCCGGCATTCGCTCCTTGTCGTGAACTTCGAATGTCCGCACCGAGCCCATTTTGTACCTTTACAGGGGTAGGATTGTGCGACGGCTTGGTTAAAGAGCTACCGTTCAATACATAAATTAGACATAAACAGCATATTCAACATAAATTAAATCGCATTATTTTATTCTGATAATCAGATGTAGTGGTGGAGGCTTCAATTCGGAGATAGGTAGTATGCACGCAAAACGTTTGGATCGAATTCTGTTTGACGATTTTTTTGATGCCGTCGATGAATTTGTTTGGGAGCATGTTGATACTCCCAACGGACCCCAACCGGGTACATCTGCAGATGGCCCGGCATTGCATGCACTCCCTCAGCCAACCGCCCTTGACAGTCATGCTGGTGAGACCTCCGACGTATTTGTCGATGATTACCAAGTGTTAAACACGGGCGACCCGGCCGGCGGATTTAATGTCGAAGGCAGAAAGGGCCTTGATCCAATTATTGAATTTATCTTGGAGCAGGCTGACGCCTCCAACGGGCTTGAACCGGTTGCGCCGGCAGATGGCCAGGCGTTGCGCGCACTCCTTCAGCCCAATGCCTTCGAAAACCAAACCAGCGTAAGCTCCGACGCAACCTTTGTTGACTACCAAGAGTTCAACATGGGCAATCCCTTCGGCGGCGGCGGCGGCGGCGGTGGTGGTGGTGGTCGACCGGGCGGCGGCGATGATGGCGGTGGTGACGGAGGCGGCGGTGGCAGCACTGTGGAAGCTACCTATACTTCGGGCACTCTCGATACCGGGTTCGACGATACTATCACCGTAGATACCAATCGCGGCACTAGTGATCCGTTTAATTTTCAGATCGAATTTGTAGGAAACGGGTCAGATTGGAACACTTCGATCGCGACAACCATACAAGGCTATGTCGAAGCGGCAGCGGAATTTCTTTCTTCGGTCATTGCATATGGCTTTACGGACGATGACAACGGCTTGAAATCAGATGGTACGGAGTTTGTGCTTGATGACCTCTATGTCGAAGTCAAACTTGAAACCGGTGCGCTGGGTGGAGAGGTTGCATCGGCAAATATTTACGCAGCAAACGACTGGGACGGCAATGGCACGGCTGAAACACCGGCTGGCGCCACCCTTACCATCGACCTTGCCGATGCGGCCTCTCTCGATGCACTCGGCGTGCTTGATGACACGATACTTCACGAGATGATCCACGCGCTGGGATTTGGTACCCTTTGGGATGTTGCGGGCAACGATTTGACAACTAAGTCGAAGGGCAATCTTGTATACACTGGGACAGAAGCTACGACTTTGTATGGAGATAATATTCCGGTGGAAGGCGGTGGCGGGCGCGGCACTTCCGGAGGTCATTGGGACGAGGCAGCCCTGGATGCCGAGCTAATGACCGGGATCGTTGAACAGACCGACACCATGTATCTGGCAGACTTTTCGCTCGCGTCTCTAGAAGACCTTGGGATCTATGAACTCGCTGCCGGGTGGGAAGGCGAACTGGCTGCTCTGAATAGCTCAAACGCTACGGGCGACGGAATCGATCTGATGGCCTGGTACGACGGTTTTCTTACAGCTTGAACAGCATCAAGCTAATTCACAGCGGTGCCAGTTAGTTCTGGCGCTTCTGTTTTCTTGGAAGCCAAGTTCGCAGCACATTGCGATAGCCAAAGCTGGTTAGTATACAGCCCCTTATCCGTTTAGCTGCGTAAATGTTACTAATGGTTGCTTTGTCCGCACAGCGGTCACTCGCGACATTTCGGCGAATGACCGCACCGAGCCCTGAGCGGTCATTACCGTGCCAGTTGAATGCTGCGGATGCATTCGGCAGCTGCGCCTCCAGAGCAGACCCCAGATTATTCTGACTAAACTCCCGGTAATTGATCTGTACTCCAATCTCAAATCCCGGTGGTTTAGCCAAGTCTGAAGTATGCCTTTGAGAAAATTCCAAAGCCTCAAGTCAAATTGGTTTTCTTGATATCAATCAGTTATATTCGAATGTGATCACTTGGATGCGGCGGGGGGAGACAGGTGAACAGTTCTATTCCTGATGACGCGATGGCGAGGCTCCCATTTTGGGTAACCCCTCCGGGGGAGACAGATGGTTTTCTGATCGTTGTTGGATTGGTTCTAGTAATAGTGCTGCTGGGTTTTGGCGCACTCTACTTCACAGTACAGGCCATTCCAGACCGGATGGCAGCAGGTGCTCATAAGGTCCAAATGCAGTTGGTCGGTGTACTTGGGTTAATCTCTCTATTCACCCTGAATAACGCTTTCTGGATCGCAGCTATTCTGATCGCCGCCGTGCCGTTGCATGAGATCTTTCCACTCAAGACCGAAGTAGACGTCTCGGAGAGCGACGATGCTTGAGCTAGTCTTCTCTGCACTGATCACAATCGTTCCAGACTATCTTTATCGCCGCTACAAGCAAGGCAAGCGGTGGGGTCACGAAATAACCCTGTTCAATGTCTGGTACGAATTGCGGTGGGGTTTGACAGCCTGTGCAATACTGGCTGTGACGCTGATTACGTTGATCTTCTATTTCCACCCCTCAACGCGGAATGTCTCTGCGGCGTTTCGCACAGTTACCATTCTGTCGGATCGCGCGGGGCGGGTCGCGGAAGTCTACGTTGCCAATAATGACGACGTGAATGCTGGTGATTCCATTTTCCGATTGGACACCACAAGGCAGGAGGCAGCAGCGGAAACGGCTCAGCGTCGTATCGAAGAGATTGAGGCGGCTCTGGGCCTGATCGCAACAGAAGTCGCGAGCGCCACCGCAAGGGTTGAGGCGACGGAAGCTGAACTTGCTCAGGCTACGAGCGATTTGGAGCGACGTCTGGATCTTGCGGAACGAAACAAAACCGTTGTTAGTGAACAAGAACTGGAACGCTTGCAAACAGCAGTGACCGGCGCAGAAAGTCAGCGCGCAGCCGCTATTGCCTCGCTAGACGGTGCCAAATTGCGCCAAACTACTCTTCTCCCTGCACAGCTTGAAACTGCGCGTGCGGTTTTGAGAGAGGCTGAGGCCGAGATATCAAAATCCACCGTATTTGCCGAAGTGGACGGGACGGTAACGCAGTTCCTCCTAAAGCCGGGTGATATCGTTAATCCAATACTACGCCCTGCTGGGATCTTGGTGCCGGAGGTCACGGGACAAGGGCGTTTTATCGCGGCTTTTGGTCAGATTTCCGCCAGTGTGCTCAAGCCGGGTATGCTGGTGGAAATTACCTGCGCGTCTAAACCGTTGACCATAATCCCGATGTTTGTGGATGACGTGCAGGAGGCGATTGCTGCCGGGCAGTTTCGACCGGGTGATGCGCTGCTGGATCAGCAGGATCGAGCGCGACCCGGTACAGTGACAGCGTTCCTGGCCCCTATTTTTCCAAAGCATCTTGATAGCATCCCGCCCGGTAGTGCGTGCGTTGGCGTTGCTTATACGAGCCGAGCAAAGGAAATCGACGCTGGTGAGATCACAGGCCTGTCAGCCTTCATTGCAAGGATTGTGGATGGCATGGGTATAGCAAATGCAATTGTCTTGCGGGCACAGGCCATTCTGCTTCCTGTTAAGACATTGGTATTCAATTAGGCCCCCAACTGGCAGAGAGGTAGAGTTTCGCCATGGGTTGCGACGCCAGCTACATTTGCACGTTTTTGTCGGTTTTCCTTTGGGACCTGATTTATCTGTCACCGGTGCTTGTATTCTTGTTGGTCTTGGTGTGCATGCTGGGGATATCAATTGGTCGGATCGAAGGCTGGTCGACCGGACCGAGCGTTTATCATGCTTTCATAAACGCAACTACAGTTGGCTACGGAGACCTTAGGCCGGAGAAACCCGCAAGCCGGGCTTTGGCGGTTATCAACGCATTTGTTGGGCTTATCTTTGCAGGCATTGTCGTAGGTATAGGTGTACATGCTGTCGAGATCTCGATGAATGTCGAATTTTGATTTGTGTAGGTTTCAAAAAAGAGAATGACCGATTTTTCCGCATGGCAGTCGTTCGGGCCATGATCGCTATGCGGCTGCTTTTGCCCAATTCGGTCGATGCTGCTGCAAAAACTACAAAGCACCGACCAAGTGTGTTGTTGCCACTTATTGAAGTGCGGCGAGGCTTCTTGCTCTGTTTGGAGAAAGGTCCAGCGTCGCCTGATAAGCGACCGCAGCTTCATTGGGTTTTCCAAGCTCCATCAGCATGTCCCCGAGAAGTTCTCGTGCCGGAAGGACGTGGCCGGGTGTGACCGGGCTTTTGCCAATCTTATCCTCGAGATCAGCCGCGGCTGCCTGCTTAGCAACTGCGGCCTCAGAGGCCCCACCCGCCAGTTCAATCCAGGCTTCCACCGACATGATCTGTGCTTCGGTCAACTGCGCCCAATAGCCCTGCCCACGCTCCTCCATCACAGCGTGCAAAGACTTGAGCTCGGCAAGCGCGCTCTGCGCTGTATCGACATCACCACTACGGGCCGCGCCGATACCGATCGCGAACCACCGCATGGCTACAGTTTGTGGAAATTTTTCCCATGGAATGACCGGGTGCATCTCAGGCGACAGTGCCGCCGCGACGTCCCATTGACCCTGCTCAAGAGGCAGCCGAACGGGTGCAGCCGCTAACGCATAAGCGCTTCCGAAACTGGCCTGATGATTTTGAATTGCGAGCATTTCGTCGACCAGCCCTGCAGCTTCGTCTGTATTCCCAAGTTGTAGGTGGCCGTAAACCATATAGTCGATCGCATGCGCATAATGGCTTTGTACCACGTCTTTTGATTGCTCAAGAGCTGCTTCAGCGGACCGGCTGTTCAGATCAATTGATTTTTCCCATTCTCCTGTTCGTGTAAAGATATGAGCGGGCATATGCAGCGCATGTGGAGCGCTTGGAGCCGTTTTATCGTAAATCTCGGCGTACGGCCTGCCTCGCTCCTTGAGTGGCGGATTGTCATAGGCGTGGATCGCGTAGTGAATGACGCCAGGATGTTCTGGTGCCTTTTGATGAAGCGCGTCGAGCGTATCACCCACCTGCGACTTTACTTTGGTTCCGTCTGCCCCTCGCGGCGCCGTTGCAAGGCGCGCCAGCGCCGCAAACGCCGCGGCGTCCAAGTCGTCTGCATGTTGGTCCGCAGCTGCCACCTGTTTCTCCGCCCACGATTTAAGCTGAGCGCGGTAGCCTTCCTGGCTTGAGGCGTAGAAGGCAACAGCGGCGTCGATCAATGCTTGTTCAACGGCGCTTTCGGAGGACATTGACGCGAGTCTTTCCGCTGCAGCAGACCCTCTCTCTGTTTCGGCTTCACTGGGAGTGCCCGGCCAAAGAGGGTGAAAGTTCGACATCGCGATGCCCCACTGTGCAATGGCACAAGTTGGATCCGCAGACGCTGCTTTGTCGAACGCTTCTTCGGCTTGAATGTACATCATGTTGTGAATGAGATTCAGACCTTCGTTGAAAGCTTGGTCCGCTTTTGGGTTGCATGTCGTCTGGAAATTAGCCTCCGCTGAGACTGCGGGCGCGAAAACAAAAAACGAGCTAATACAGGCGACAAAAGTATTGCGGGCTTTGGTATGCAAATGCTGCATCTATCGTCTCCATATTAAATATTGTCCGAAATTGTTTGAGCGTATGGCTCCGCGGCATCATACACAAAATTGTGCGATATGTCCGAACTGTCATCTAAGCGGCGATGCGCTCTGTTCGATCGAATATTTTCTTACGCGGCGTGTCCGCGTTATCCGCTGAGCAGTCGTTCAAGCAAAGCAAACGTGCCGCAGCGCAGCTAAGGGCAGCTTAGTCCGCATTGCAGCCGTTGGCCACGCTTTGGTAGATGTCCGCTTCGAGCCCTGAGCGGACATTGATACGTTGAAGCAACTAGCTGTCGCCGATAGAGTTTCATAGAAAGGTTTGCTGCTATGTACACCCTGATTGACACTGTGGTTGTGGGCGGAGGTCAAGCTGGTCTTTCCGTTAGCTGGCACTTAAAGCAGGCTGGTCATGATCACGTTGTTTTGGACCGCGGGCAGATTGGCGATACATGGCGTAAAGGCCACCGCAGAGCGATCTTCAACACGTCACCGGACAAGCAATTTCTGCGTGAGTTTAAGTCCCGCTCCGAATCCGTTGCGGTCATTCGGCTTGACCTGACGCAAGCATTCAAGACAAGCGGCAAAGCAAGGGCCGATCACAGGAAAAATCAGGCGGGGATACCTGCCTTTGCAAGCCCTGCAAGGTAAAGTTCCATTTGATCGTCCCGCTTCAGATAGAACAGCTTATTTTTTGCGAATGACCGCGAGAATTTCGGCTCTTCCACCATTAGGTTACGCACCATCTTGGCCAGATCTTTGTCCCGCCCGAGATTGGCAAGCGCCACGACTGCATGCGCGGTGGCCCAGTATTGGCAATTTGGCACATCGCGAGCCCGCTCTGCCCAGTCCAGAGCTTTCTCGAACTGGTGATCGAAAAGCAGAGTCAGCGCGCCATAGCTCAGAAAGGCCCAAAGCTGTGGATGGTTAGGGCTCATCTCCACGGCTTTCTCGAAATTGGCAATCGCCTCTTCGTATCGTCCCTCATAGGAAAGTGAGTCTCCCAATCCGCAATATGCTGGAGCCAGCGTCGGGTTCAATTTGATTGCAGTTTCATTCTCAGCCAGCGCGCTGCGGTATTCCCGGCGGGCCAGTTGGACTCTGCCCATCAGCATGTAGAGCAGCGCATTCTGGTTATCCATTGAAACGGCGGTGCGTGCGGCAGCCAGCGCTTCGTCCATAAGGGCAGAATCCGGTTCCGTGTCCCAATACACCATCCCGAGAATCGTGGCATAGGCCCACCAGGCATGTGCCTCGGGAAAACTGGGGTCCAGTTCGCGGCTTTGGAGAAACAACCTCTGAGCTTCACGGTTGCTTACGGCAGTAAACTTGTAAAAATGTGCAAGCCCAAGATGATAGCAGTCCCAGGCATGGGGGTTTCGGCGCGGCGTATCTTCTAACTTGCGCCGGATCGCATTTCCGACCTCGGGCTCCAGTCTGCCAACAATTTTTTCCGTGATCTCGTCCTGAACATCGAAGATGTCTTCCAACTGACGGTCATATTTTTCCGCCCACACGTGGTTGCCAGTCGATGCGTCAATCAGCTGAACCGTGACTCGAATGCGCGCGCCCGCTTTCCTGACCGAGCCTTCGACAACGTAGTCGGCGTCCACGTCATCGGCGAGCTGCCGAACATTCGGGGATTTTCCCTTGTAGGCAAAGGTCGTGTTGCGCGCGACGACCTCGAGCCAGTGGTGTTTCGACAGAGCCGTAATTATGTCTTCGGACAACCCGTCCGAAAAATATTCCTGCTCAGGGTCGCCTGAAATGCTGTCAAATGGTAATACGGCGATCGCAGTTCCGTCAGGGGACCCGGGCGGTTCAGAATCATAAAGCGGATCTACAGACTCGGCGTCCCCCCACCACCAGACTGGCACCGGTCGATCAATGTTCTTAAGCTCACGGTTTTCTCCGCCTTGGAAAGCGCAAGCCGTTTTGCTGTCCAGGCATTCATAGGCGGAGCCGGAGATGAGAACCTGCCCGGCTTCGGCAAGCGCTTCCAAACGAGCGGCGACGTTAACGCCGTTACCAAATACATCATCCTCCTCGAAAACGACTTCACCTGTGTGTATCCCAATTCTCAACTTCAGTGTATTCTCGCTGGCCAAAGAGTTCTGAATGGCGACAGCACAGGTCACAGCGTCAGAGACTGATGGAAACTCGACTATCCAACCATCCCCCATGCATTTCACTAAATTGCCGCGATGCGCGACTACAGAAGGGTCAAAAAGCCCAGATCGAAGCTCTCGCAACGCGCTGAGCGTTCCGCTTTGATCCGAGTTCATAAGGCGGGAATACCCAACCAGATCGGCTGCTAGTATGGCGGTCAGCCTGCGTTTCAGAGGTCATCCTCCTCCGAGCAAAGTGCAATTATCAAAGATTATCATGCGCAGGCTTGGAAAGAAACCGAAGGGCGACTTCGTCCGCAAGACGGCCGCCGGATGAGTAAAGTTGCAGCGAAGGCATGAGCAAGGCCATTGGATGTCACAGTCGTGCCGAAGCGCAACAGCAGCGCTACTGGCCCACGCGTAACAAGCTGAATTGGAAGGACTGAGAGCTTCCCCAAGGAGTATGGTGTGTGTGCTTCCGATGCGTGACCAGGGAAAAACGATCGCCTAATACCTCACATAGCCCCTCTGGATCATAGCGAACGATCGGCAAACCGCTGCACTTCTTCGGACCGTCGAGCGCAAACGTTGCGATAATCGCATGGCCACCTGGGAGAAGGCAGCGGTACAACTGGTCCCGGTAGGCGGAACGGTCGTCCGCATCGACAAGGAAATGAAATACGGCGCGATCGTGCCATAGATCATAGCTTCTCTCCGGGCTCCAGGTTGTGACATCGGCTGCGATCCATTCAATCTGCTCGCCTACGGCGCCAAGTTGTCCACGAGATCGATCAAGCGCAGCTTTGGATACATCGAGCACAGAAACGTCGCTCAGTCCTCTTTCGATCAGGCGTTCTGCGAAGTGTGAAGTGCCTCCGCCTATGTCTATCACAGAGGAGGCATTATCGACGCCGACCACGTCGCAGAGCTCCAATGAGATCGAGGGATCATCCTGATGCCAACTCAGCTGGGTATCGTCTTTCTCGCGGTAGACCTCCTCCCAGTGGCTCACTCTCTCGTCTGCCATGGTGTCTCCACTTGATCCCGTCAGGTGGCGATCATGTAACTTTAGGTCAATGACTGCAATGTCCGCAGAGCGCTCATTCGGGGAAAATCGATCAATGTCTGCTATGCGGACAAAGCGGTCTGTGGTTCTCCAATCAAATCGGCCGACCTTGGGTTTACAGTACACGGTTGTGGAGAGTGAGAAGGATTAGTTGTCTTCACTTCCGGAAGTATAGTGTCTCAATTGGCACCCTTATTGCAAGCTGAGCAGGACGTTATGGCTCACGAGCGTCCAGATACCCTCCGGTTAAGCCCTTTTGAGTGTCAGATGGTATCGTCCCAAAATTAGGTTGTTGGTTGTTCGGGTGCATCACCCAGAGCCAGCAGCAAAAGAATAGCCAAAAGGGGTGATCCAACCAGACCGATCAGGAACCAGATCAAACCAGACCGGTTGCGCCGCCCTGCCATCGTGATCGGCAGGATATAAAGCCAGATCACGACAACCAGCAAGATGAGCATAAAAATCAACTGGATAACTGGTGCGTCCATGAAATTTTGCCTTTCGTATCTTGACGCCATGTTTAAAACGGCTGATCCGGTTAGATAGACAATGGCCCGAAAGCGTTTTCGGGTATTAATTTAGCCCAACATGGGTCCCGGGCGTCCCAACCCTCTCCCTTTGGGTTCCTTGGCTATCAGACAGTGCCGTCCAAATGTTTGGTGTTTTCCGGGTCAAGGTAGCAAGGTCGGCAAAACGGATAAAGTGGGTGTTCAAGGAACCTTTTAAAGTGCCTTTTCAATGAACTTTGAAAAAAGCTCACCCTGCGAATTGATCCTAAGTTTCGCGTAAATGTTGCGTCTGTGGATGCGGACTGTGCCTGGAGAGATGCCGAGAATTGTGCCGACAGCTTCTGCCGAATGGCCCTTCAACGTGAACTCAACGACTTCGCGTTCTCGTGGTGTCAGAACGCCATCGCCAAATGCCTGGAAAGCAAGATCGACGCGACGACTAACGCCATTCGCTGCGGCGCCGCGGGCCAGTGTTGGAAAGTCACTCCAATGTTTGCAACAGGCTGCCCGAACGAGCGGCCATAGAGCGTGCAAATGACGAATTTCCTTGGCTGAAAAAGGCTTCACTGATCGCATGAGCGAGACCACAACCATCCCAGTGCTCGGGATATCGATAAAGTAGCCAATCTCCTCTGCTAACCCAGTCCTTTTGTAATAGCTGCGATAGTATTCGCCCTGATAGAATCTGTCCGGTGCGATATCGCGCATGCGGTACAGACCCGGTGTTATCGGTTTTGTCGCGGCCAAAAAAAATGGATCAAGTACGTAGGGCCCTGCTTGGTAATCCTCAACAAAAATACGCCGTTTGCTTTTGGGAAAATCGTCGTGAAGGTCTATAGGCGCTTCGGTTCCGACATGGCCAAACACCACCGTAAAATCGAATGGTGCGACCTGCCGCAAGCCATCTGCCAAAGCACATGGAAATTCTGGGGTTCCGATCTTCTCCACGACCCTGCCGGCCTCTTCCATCCAATCGTACACGCGCCGCTCCAGATTTTCGAAAAGCACCTCTATACCCCAATT
Source organism: Ruegeria sp. BC3 (assembly GCF_056539265.1). NCBI lineage: Bacteria > Pseudomonadati > Pseudomonadota > Alphaproteobacteria > Rhodobacterales > Roseobacteraceae > Ruegeria > Ruegeria sp. BC3. The sequence continues at coordinate 522,092 of NZ_JBQFUP010000004.1, read as the reverse complement.
GTGGTATATACAGTTATTCCGAGTTATTGTTACTTTTTCCTTGTTTGAGTGGTATGCCAACAAATGCCAAAAAATCAAGCAAAAGGAAAACGGCAGTATATGAGCTTTGACATGAGCGTCACCATGCAGACGATTGCGGAACTCCGAGGAGTGACCAAGACCTTCGGGAATGTGGTCGCCGCCAAAGACCTGAATCTTTCCATTGGGAAAGGAGAGTTCCTGTCGTTCTTAGGCCCATCTGGTTGCGGCAAAACCACTGCGCTTAGAATGTTGGCAGGTTTCGAGAAGCCAACCGAAGGTCAGGTGTTGCTCGATGGAGAAGTCGTCAACGACTTGGATGCGCACCATCGCCCAGTCAACATGGTGTTTCAGCACTATGCTCTTTTTCCTCACCTAAGCGTGTTCGACAACATCGCGTACGGCCTGCGCCAGCAACGACCACGCGTAGACAAACAAACAATCGCGACAAAGGTTGAGCAAGCGCTGGAAACTGTCCGTCTTGGTGGGTTTGGCCCACGTCGCATCTGGGAGATGTCTGGTGGTCAGCAGCAACGCGTCGCTTTGGCGCGTGCGATCGTAAACGAGCCCAAGCTTTTGCTGCTTGATGAACCAATGGCTGCTCTGGATCGAAAGCTTCGAAAAGAAATGCAGTTTGAACTGCAGAACCTGCAACGACAACTGGGAATAACTTTTGTCCTCGTCACGCACGACCAAGAAGAAGCGCTTTCAATGTCCGACCGAATTTGTGTGATGGAAGGCGGCAGTATTGTGCAGGTTGGCAGCCCACGCGAACTCTATGACATGCCCCGCAGCCGCTACGTGGCTGGATTTGTAGGCACCTCAAATTTCTTTGATGCAACTGTGACTGACTCAGCAGCCGACCAAATCACTGTGCGTTTAGCGAGTGGCCAAAAGGTGCGCGGAACTCCGGAGATTCCAATAGATGCAGGGCAGGAAGTGTGCGTTAGTATCCGTCCTGAACAGATCACGCTGACCCGCGCGCTACCCACAGCTGAAATCGCTCTGCCAGTTACCATTCAAAATCGGATCTTCCTTGGGGAGCACACAGAATACCTTGCGCGCAACGAAGCACTGGGTGATTTCCACGTACTTGTGCCAAGGCAAGCGGAATTGAACGAGGGGACGTTCAATGCAGGAGAGCAGGCCTTTGTTTCATGGGGCGAAGGCGCACTGCTGATCCTGGAAAAATAACAAATCCCGCAATCCAACAACAGAGAGGTTCACAATGACCAAGGATAATGGGACTATTTCCAAGCAAAAGTTCATGGAAGAGCTTCGCCGGTACCAAAAGGGTTCGGTTACACGGCGACATTTCTTAGGCGTGACAGGTCTTGGGATGGCAACGGCCGTTCTGGGCACGGCCATTCCTGGGTTGCGTCCACGCCCGGCATTTGCTGCCGGGGACATTGGCGACCGAGTGATCCTCGCCACATGGCCGAACTACCATGACGAGATGAACTTCGAAGCCTTCACGGAAGCCACTGGCGCCCATGTTCAGGTCAATGTTTTTGGCTCGAACGAAGAGATGTTGGCAAAACTACAGGCTGGAGGGTCTGGCTGGGACGTTTTCGTTCCAACCAACTACACGATCACTACGTATGTGGGTGAAGATCTGATCATCCCGCTCGATACGTCCAAACTGCCAAACTACGACGCAGGTTCATTCGAACAGCGCTTTTCCGATGCCGGTTCTGTCGATGGCCAGCTTTACGCGGTGCCAAAAAACTGGGGCACGACTGGCTTTGCAGTGAACACCAGCAAGCTTGACGGCGCTCCGACTCCAACCACATGGAAAGAGTTCTGGGACCTTACTATGGAAGGTTACTCAGGCCGGACAATGGTGCATGATTACCAACTCACCACCATCGGTAATGCCCTGAAATACTTCGGCTACTCCTTCAACTCGGTCGATGAGAAGGAACTGGCGGATGCCGAGAAATTGTTGCTGGATGCCAAACCGCATCTGTTTGCAATCTCGTCGGATTATCAGCCACCGATGCGTAACGGTGACGCCTGGATGACAATGTGCTGGACAGGTGACGGCAAGCAGATGAATGTCGACATGCCTGAAATCGCCTACGTTCTGGGAACTGAGGGCGGTGAGCTCTGGTCCGACTACTACGCTATTCCTAAGGGCGCACCCCATATGGATGCCGCTTATGCCTTGATCGACTTCCTGCTGAACCCGGAAGTTAATGCGAAAGAAGTCCTCGCTCACGGCTATCCATCGGCTGATGCTCGCACCAATGCGTTGCTGCCGAAGGAACTACTGGAAGATCCGATCCTTTATCCGGCAGCTGACCTTCTGAATGCACTCGAGTTCGGCGCGGCGGCTACACTAACCGATCCAAACCGTGCCGAGTTGCTCGCCCGCTTCAAGTCGGCCTAAGCGGCAAGGCCGCCAATATCGGAAAAGACGAGGACAAAATGACCGAACGAGGCAGAAAAGCACTGTTGCTGGCTCCAGCAGGAATATGGCTTTTGGTAATGCTAGCCCTTCCTCTGCTGGTCGTCTTCGTCTTTTCCTTTGGCGAACGGGGTGCCGCCGGAGGCTACGTTCCAGCGTTCACGTTGGAACAATATGCCAACCTTCCTGCGCGATGGACGGCGTTTAAGAACACTTTGATCCTTGCACCTCTGGGGACTATCGCTGCGTTGGTAATTGCCTACCCGCTCGCCTACTTTCTTGCGGTGCGTTGTTCACCAAAGTGGAGAACTTCGCTGTTGATCCTAGTGATCGTGCCGTTCTGGACATCGATCCTGATCCGGTCATACGCTTGGATTTTCATCCTTGGGGGGCGTGGCTTGCCCGCTTTACTGGAGTCGATCGGCATCGATGATATCCGCCTGATAAATACGCCGTTCGCTGTGCTTGTCGGGATTGTCTATGGGTATCTACCTCTGATGGTTTTCCCGATTTTTGTAAGCTTAGACAAACTGGATAAACGCCTTCTGGAAGCATCGGCTGATCTCGGCTCTACCCCATGGCGTACGTTCCGTCAGGTGACACTTCCTTTGTCGGTACCTGGTATCGCAACTGGCTGCATGCTGGTCTTCATCTTGCTGATGGGCGAGTTTCTGATCCCAGCGATCTTGGGCGGCGGAAAGGTCTTTTTCGTCGGAAATGCGCTGGTGGACCTGTTCCTGCAGTCTCGGAACTGGGCGTACGGATCGGCGGTCGCAATGACTCTGGTTGTCGTAATGCTTGTCACTGTCTCAATTTACATGAAATTCATCTCGCGCCTGGGTGGCCAGCGCGAAGATGTCTCGCTGATGTGAGGGTCCGATGCGCTTATACGCGATTTGCGTCTACCTTTTTCTCTATATTCCAATCGGCATCATCGCGCTTTTCAGCTTTAATGCCGGACGACACGCAAGCCAGTTCATGGGGTTCTCGACCCAATGGTATGGTAAAGCGCTGAACAACCCATTTGTAATGGACGCGCTCGAGACCAGTCTGCTTGCGGCATTCATAACTGCTTGCCTCGCATCCACTCTCGGAACCATGGCGGCCATCGCTTTACAAGGGGTTAAGGGATGGCTCCGAACTTTGTTTGATGCGATGATTTATATTGCAATAATGATACCCGGTATCGTCATCGGCATCGCGACACTCATTGCCCTGGTCACCGTATTCGGCTGGCTAAACCCGCTTCTTGCAAGCCTATGGCCCGATGGAGCAAATCCCCCGCAACTTTCCATGGGGATGCCCACGCTTGTCGCCGCACACACCATGTTCACAATGGCGCTGGTCATAATCATCGTACGTGCAAGGCTATCGGGTATGGACCGCGCGCTCATGGAAGCTTCGGCTGACCTCTTTGCGACGCCCTGGGGCACCTTTCGACAGGTGACCCTGCCGTTGATAGCACCGGCAATTTTGGCAGGCTTCCTGCTCAGCTTCACTTTCTCATTTGATGATTTCATCATCGCGTTCTTCGTAGCTGGCTCAGAAACAACCCTGCCAATCTACATATTCTCATCCATCCGGCGCGGCGTAACACCCGAGATCAATGCCATCGGCACTATGGTTATGGGCGCGTCGCTCTTGTTGCTCGTAGCAGCGCAGCTGCTTTTGCGCCGAGGCGCCTCAAAATCGAATAATTAAATAAAGGAGCCAAGTGACATGCGGCTTGCAGGTAAGGTCGCGCTCGTGACGGGCGCGGGATCAGGAATTGGTCGGGCGGGTTCAATGGCAATGGCACAAGAGGGTGCGCATGTTGTGGTAACCGATCGCGATGCAACCCTTGCTGAAGCCACTGTGGCCGCGATCGTAGCGCAGGGAAATCAAGCATCTGCCATACAGCTTGATGTGACCGATGACGATGCCCTTACCAGAACCATAGACGAAGCAGTTAAAAACTTCGGTCGGCTTGACGTGTTGCACTCTCACGCTGGGTTGCAGATCGAAGGAACGCTGGAAGAAGTGGAACCAGATGGAATGGATGCTTCTTGGGCATTGAATGTCCGCGCTCACTTCATTGCCGCGCGTGCAGCCGTCGCCCATATGAAATCACAAGGTGGAGGCAGCGTGATCGTCACGGCCTCCAATTCTGGGGTTCAATATGACCGGGGTATGATCGCCTATGCGACTACAAAGCACGCTGCTGTTGCGATGGTCCGGCAGATGGCAGCCGACTACGCTGTCCATGCAATCCGTTTCAATACCCTATGTCCAGGATTTGTAGACACCCCTTTCAATGCAGGCTTCGAAAAGCAGATGGGAGGCCGTGCCAAACTGGAAAGCTACATCGAGCAGGCGATCCCCATGAGTCGATGGGCGACAGTTGAAGAGATTGGCCATGGGATCGTCTATTTAGCTTCAGATGAATCCGCTTTTATGACGGGGCAAGCCCTGGTTATCGATGGCGGTGAATGCATTTAGTGATGGGTTAGACCGCTCAAGAGAATGTCTATCGCCGCAATTCATTTTGGCGAGCACATTTAAGTCCGCTTTGGGCTCGAAGCGGAAGATTAACGAGAGATTCCGAAAGTCTGCTTGGGAGCGGCGAGCGGACGATCCCGCCCGCCTAAAAGGTTAAAGATCGATGCGTTCGGCAATACTAAGCGCGTCTTCAAGCTCGACGCCAAGGTAACGCACCGTACTGTCCACTTTGCTGTGACCGAGCAGAAGTTGAACGGCACGTAGGTTTCCGGTCTTTCTGTATATCAAAGCTGCTTTGGTGCGCCTAAGCGAATGCGTGCCGTAGCTGGACGGATCGAGACCAATCGCTGACACCCATTCCCGGACAAGCCTAGCGTATTGCCGGGTCGAAAGATGCGGCAAAGCATGCATACGACTTGGAAACAGATACCGTTGTCCATGCATATATTGAGAAGAGACCCATTGCGACACGACTTCACGTGTATTCTCCGTCACTTCAAATTGCACTGGCTTCGCAGTTTTACGTTGAACAACGGATACCCGATCGCGAACAGAATTGCCGACGGCGAGATCGTTAACCCTCAGGCGGACGAGATCGCACCCGCGCAACTTGCTGTCGATGGCAAGATTGAACAATGCTAGGTCTCTCAGCTTGTTTGCAAGTTCGAGCCGAGCGCGAATGGCCCAGACTTGCTTTGACTGCAATGGTCGCTTCTGTCCGACTAGTCTGCCTTTGTTCCAAGGCGGACGACGCGTTGTGACAACGGGAAGTAGAGATTTGGGCATCTTATATCTCCGTCCATTCCCTTCCGTCCCAAACATCGACACTGTGCCGACAGCTGCAGTCTAATTGCCGCTCGCGTGTCTTCAGCACAGGAAATTCTCAGGTTTCAGGAACTGTCACCGCTGATCTTCTTACCCATCACATCCGCTGCCTGCCGCAACGGGTCATCTGCGAGATGCGCGTAGCGTTGCGTGGTAGACGGGTTCGTGTGTCCAAGCAATCGACCAACTATAGGCAGACCCAGACCGCTGGAAACGAGATGCGACGCATGCGTATGCCGATTGTCGTGGATACGGTAGTCTTGAAGGCCTGCTGATGTGGTGACCGAGCTCCAAAATTTCTTCAGATCTTTGTACGGTTGGTCCGGAGAGCGTCCCGGAAACAACCAGCGACTCTTAGGAGAATCCCCTGCGCTCATTGCCGCAAGCAAATCACAGGTTGCTGACGATATTGGCAGGTGCTCTCGTCGCTTTTGCTTTGTGTGGTGCGACGGCTTTGTCCAGACCGCTCGATCCAAATCGAAGTCTTCCCATTTTGCCGTCAGGATTTCGCCGATCCGTGCACCTGTCAGGAGTTGCAGTCGGATAGCGTTGGCTGCAACCTGATTCGGATGCTCTGACAGAGCCACCAACAGCCTTTGCAGCTCATCGTCCGACAGCCAGCGGTCCCGCTTTTCCTCGGGAAACTTTTCTATGCCGCGCGCCGGATTGTCAGAACGCTGACCCCAGCGCACAGACAGTTCAAACATTTTCGACATGAGGGCCAGAGTGCGATTGGCTTGATATGGAGTATCACGCATTTGATTGTGAAGCTTCTGAACATGCTGATGCGTCACTTCAATGACTTTAAGGTCACCAAGCTTGGGGAGAATGTATCGGTCCAGCATTGACCGATCATTCCGAACACTACCGGGACGTTTCTTTGGCTCCGCATGTGCGGTCATGTATTGCTCGGCAAGTAAGTTCACCGTTGGTGAATGCCTGAGCGTTTGAGCGTCCGCGACAGGGTCTCCGCCACGCACCACGTCAGCAAGAATCGCGCGTGCCATTTCGCGGGCGGCGCCCAATGACAAGGTCGGCCCATATCGCCCAAGTGTCTTGCGTTTCGACCGTCCGGTTTGTTTGTTGCGATATTGAACTACGAAGCTTTTGACACCGGTTGTTTTCACGCGGAGTCCAAAACCCGGCAGACCGTCATCCCAATAGATCGTGTCCCGGTTTGTTGCTGAAAGGCGATCGACACTTGATTTTGTTAATCTGACGTTGGGCATATTGGTCTCGGACGGATTGGGTAAGCACAAGGTAAGCAAAGTGCGGAGGGTTGGGAAGGGACTTTAAGAAACCTCTGCACGCTAAAAATTCTGTTATTCAAGAGAATATACTGTTCAATCGAATTGGCTATAATGCTATCGAAAATGGGGTAATAAGACTTTTAATCAGTGGGTCGCAGGTTCGAATCCTGCACGGCTCACCACTTTTTTGGTTTCCTTTGCCCATATGGGCTTGGTTCCGAAATTGACACACACTTCTGAAAATCGCACTCAATTAACTCCGCTTCTCGGGCGGGAAAATGCTCTGTTGCATGTGACATTCTGACCAGACGTCGAGCAAATCTAACGGGCCATGGTGCGCGGGAAAAACGGCGAGCGGCGGCACGAAGTGTCTCATTAGAGAATTGCGCTAATTGTCGTAGTGGATGCGAACGTTGACATTTCCGGGCCAGACCGATGCAGCTTTGAAATCAGGTAGGTCCTGAGCGTTTGGCGCGCCGGATGAGCCAACGCCTTCCAGCAGCTCTGTAGTGGTCAAATTCAGTTCTTCGTCATTGTTTTCGTCATGAAACAACAGCACCGCATATGGGCCTTCGTCCAGGTCGGCGAACTTGTGGCTGACACTGCCTTTCTTGGATGGGATCTGCGCGTAGTCGATGGCGCTCCAGACATCCAGGCTGTCAAAAGCTCTTGCATCGTCAAACACGAGGATCACGATGTTTCCTTTGGCGTTGCGTATGCCATCCACACTCACCTTCAGGCCATCGGCACCTGCGGGAATGACCATTGCCGAAAGGGCGAGAGAAGCGGCCAGTAGGGTGTGTTTCATATCTTTGTCCTCTCATTTGCTGAAGGTTGACGAGCGGGTTTGAAAACCGCGATGACGTCTTCGGAGATGGCGATCAGCACTGGCACCAGGAGAAGCATCAGCGCGGTGCCGAAAAGCTCACCGAATGCCAGTGAGATTGCCGCAGGGATCAGGTACTGAGCCTGTTCTGACGTTTCGGTCAGCAAGGGCAGCAGGCCGATCACCGTTGTTGCAGTCGTCAGAAAAATCGCCTTGAAGCGGCCAACGCCCGCGCTTTTTAGAGCCTGGTTCACGGGTTGACCTTCCTCACGCGCCTGATTGTAGCGGGTGATCATGACCAGGCTGTCATTCACAATGACACCGGTCAGCGCCAGCATCCCGAAGAACGAGAACAGCGACAGAGAGACGCCCATGATCAGGTGACCAACAGCGGCCGCGATGAAACCAAAGGGGACGATCGCGAGAATGACGAAGGGTTGCCAATAGCTTTTCAACGGCACAGCCATCAGCACATAGATAAGGACAGCAGCCAATAGCAGCGCGCGTTTCAAGCCGTCGCTGATCTCGGACATTTCTTCGAGCTCACCGGCAGGCAGGACCGTCACGCTGGGGTATTTTGTCCGAAGCTGCGGCGCCAGCTGCTGGAACACTGCCTGCCCGACCTCTTCGGGGGACACCAGGCTGCGGTCGATCGAGGCCGCCACATTATTCATGCGTTTCCCGTCGCGGCGGTAAACGACTCCAGATGCGTAAGTGCCTTCGATCTCGGCGACCGTTTCCGGCGGTACCCATTTGCCCGAAGCGCTGCGCAAGCGGGTCTGCATCAGATCAACGAGCGTATCCCGGTTTTCCCGCGCGTTCTGAACGACCACCCGAATTTCGGATCCGTCACGTCTGATTTTGGTGACCTCGGCCCCGCCAAACCCGTAACCAATCTGCCTAGCCAGCGTTTCGGTGTTAAACCCGAGGTGCCGCGCATCCGGGCGCAGGCGGAGTTTCAGCTCGGGTTGTCCGCCAGCCAATCCATCCCGAACATTGGCGACGCCTTCGATATTGGACAGAAAGCTCTTCATCTCGGCGCTGGCCTGCCGCAGCAAGTCTTCATCTTTCGACGCTAGACGGATACGGAACCCTCCGGCGAGGGCCTCTGATCCAGTGAACTCAATCTCGGTTGCGCCTTCGACGGCCCCCACCTGTTCGCGCCATTGGCGCACCACGCTGAGGATCGGAACGTCTGGACGTTCGGCTACCGGTATCATCTCGGCATAAATCTGTGCGCTGCCTGCGCTGTCTACGGTCGTGAACAAGGTCTGTATGGGCGGCGTGGGCATGCCTGTGTCTTCGGCAAGCTCTGCATTCAATTCGTTCAATGCAGCTTCGATCCGGTTCACATTTGACCGGGTCAGTGCGAAGGGCGCGCGGGCGTCCATTTCAAGGTTCATCGTGATGATCTGGCCGGGTACCTCAGGGAAGAACACCGTCCTGACTTTGCCCTTGTACATCAGGCCAAGCCCCAGCGTTGCGGCAGAAACAAACAGGATCAACACGGCGTAGCGCTGGTTCACCGCTGCGACCAACATCGGCTGGTAGATACGATCCCGGACCCAGTAAAGTCCGCCTTGCGCGGCATCCTGTACACGTCCCCAAAGGCGCGTCAGCAGGTATCGGCGCTCTTGTCCCATCGACACCTGCGCCAGATGGGCGGGCAGGATGAACTTGCTTTCGATGAGTGAAAAGATCAGCGTCAGGATCACGATGCCGGAAAACCCGGCCAGCACCTTGCCCAGAGGATTGTCGATCAGCAGCATCGGAAAAAAGGCCGCAATCGTGGTGAGTACGCCAAAGACGGTGGCGACGGCCACGCGATGCACGCCGCGTTCAGTGTCTTTTATGGGGTCCTTACCCTGGCGGCGTTCTTCGAAAACGCTTTCGCCTACCACAACCGCGTCATCGACCAGGATACCCAGCGCAATAATCAGGCCAAACGTGGTGACATCGTTCAACGAGTAATCCACCCATTTCGAACCCGAGACCGCAATCGCCCCCATGACCGAAACGGGAATGCCCATGGCAACCCAGAATGCCAACCGCACATTCAGGAACACCGACAACATCAGGGTCACCAGGATCAATCCCTGCACCCCGTTCGAGCGCAGCAACGCTAAGCGGTCCGAGATGTAACCCGCGCTGTCCCCCCAGACCTCGACTTGAACCTGCGAGGGCAGTTGGCGGCTGAATTCATCCACAGTGCTGCGCACCACATCGCTGATTTCCAGCAGGTTTTCCTTTTGGCCGACCAGAACCTCCATTCCGACTGTCTGTTTGCCGTTCAGGCGAAACAGGTATTCGCCATCCTGAAATCCGTCTTCAATCTTGGCGATATCGCCGAGGGGAACAAATGACCCGTCGTCGCGTTCAATCACTGGCAGGGCCGCGTATTCCGGCGCGTATTTGGCCCGATCGTCTGCCCGCAGAAAGATAGTGCCCCCCTCGGTCCGCAGCCGGCCGGCCTGAAACGTCAGCGAGTTTTCCTCGATGGCGCGGGTCACGTCCGAAACGGTCAGGCCATAATGGCGCAACAGGGCGGGATCGATTTCGATCCGCAGCTCTCGTGGGATCAGCCCCCAGATTTGAAGACGTGACAATTCCGGCTGTGCCAACAACTCTTCCTTCAGGCGCTGGGCAAGGCTCTGCAACGTGGCTGGATCGGTTTCGCCGTAAAGGTTCAGATAAAGAGCCGGGAAGTCAAAGCCTGACGCCTCGATCACTGGGCGGCGCGCAGTTTCCGGAAGGTCGGTCAGCCCGTCGATGCGGATACGGACGCGATCCAGAACGTCCTGCAGTTTCTGGCCGCCTGCACGCCGGACCGTGACAACACTCAGGTCGTTCTGGGATTGCGAGGTAACGCTGCGCACGCCTTCCAACCCCTCGAGCGCCTGTTCGACCTTCTGTGTCACAAGCTCGTCGACCTGTTCGGCCGTCGCGTCCGGAAAGCCGATGGAGACTGTGACGCTTTCGGGTGGAATGCGCGGGAAGCCTTCGATCCTGATGTTCAGAAGCGTCTGAACGCCGAGGAAAAGGATCAACGCCATCATCAGGTTGGCAGCGACTGGGTTGCGGATGAACCATGAGGTCAGGGCGTGCATGGCTTATCCCTCGACCGACTTCGGCATGACTCGTTGCCCCGGCAGGAACGATGCCAATGGGGTCCGGACCACGCGCCACGGGCCAAGGCCCTCGGGTGCCGGGATCGTGAACGTGCCTTCGCTGCGGAATAGAATCTTGGGGCTGATCCTTTGCAGGTGGTCGTCGACACCGACCAGCCAGACATACCCGGCGCGGGTCAGGGCGCTTTCCGGTAGCGTTACCGTATCTTCAATGTGGCGTCCCGGGATTTTGACCCGCAGAAAGTCGCCGGCAATGATACGTTCATCTGGTGCGGTGACGTCCAGAAAGACGCGCATTTGCCGGGTATCCTGATCCAGAAACCCACCTCCGCGCCGAACCTGAGCTTGGCCCAGGGTGCCTCCGGAATGTTGGCTCAGATCGGCAATGGCACCCGAGATCGGATGATCCAAAAGGGCCCAATCCGCCTGGCTGAGCTCGGCAACAAGTTCAAATTGGCGATTGTCCGAGAGATGTATCAGGGCATCACCCGGGCTGACCGTTTGTCCAAGGCTGGCGAAGCGGCGGGTCACATAGCCGGAAAAGGGGGCGACGACTTCGGTGTCTGCCAATTCGCTTTTCGCCGCGTTCAGGCGGGCATGAGCGGCAGCGACGCTTTTCTCGGCAATACGTAGCTGAGGCAGGTTCACGGCCAGATCGTTGGGGGGCTCTTTGTCATCCCGGTCAAACTGGCGCTGCGCAACGGTTACGTTGTTTCGCGCGCGCAGCAGCACCAGTTCGGCCTCTTCAAGCTCCATCTCTGCCGCGGCTACGGCGCTTTGGTAAGGGGCGCTTTCGATTGAGAATAAAGGTGCACCCCGTTCCACCTGCGCCCCGTCCAAAGCGGCATCATGTACAGCTGTGATGCGACCGGTGACAGCGGATCGCAGTTCGGCATCCCAACGGGGCCGAACTTCGGCAAACGCTGACACCTGCGCCTGAACTGTTTCCGGGGCGACGGTAACAACAGTTACTGTCTGTGGCGGGGGAGGGGTGCTTGTTGCCTGAACATCGATTGTGTCTTCGGTATCGAACAGCACCATGACGATTGCGATGAACAGCACCAACGAAAGCCCGATCCAAAGCCATCGGCGGCCCGGTCTTTGCGTCGCTTCTAAGGATTTATCGACCATAAATCTGTCTTTCCCTGTGTCGTCGAATCAATTGCACCTTGTGGCGCGTATCGAGATGTCATAAAATATGAACGATCGTTCGTTCGTTCAACGAGAAAAAATAAAATGTCAAAAGATGCAAAAAGCCCGGGCTCAGTCCGGGAAAGGTCGACGGCCAAGCGGCGCAACCAGATTTTGGAAGCCGCAGTCATTTGTTTCCTTGAGCAGGGCTATCATCAGACTGGTGTTCGGGAGATTGCCAACAAGGCTGGCGTGAGCCTTGGAAACCTCTACAACCACTTCCGCGGCAAGCATGACGTACTTGTCGAGATTGCGATGCTCGAGCGAAGCGAGTTGGACCAATTCCTTGTCATTCTGGGTTCAAAATCACCCGCGCCCACGGTCCTGAAGAAGTTCATGAGGGCCTATGCCAGGTACCTTGCAGCGGCGGAAAACGTCATTCTAACCTTGGAAATCTCAAGCGAAGCGCTGCGTCAGCCTGACATTGCACAGTTGTTTGTCGAGAACCGGGCAAAGCTGACCTACGCGCTTGAGGCAGTGGTAAGCCGTGGCATTGAAGACGGTGATTTGCGTGCGGTTCCGGATACCTTTCAGACGTCGCAATTGGTGATAGAAGTCCTGGAAGGCAGCGCTTATCGCAGCGTGTTGTCCGAAACGCCAATGACCCGGATAATTGGTTGTCTGGAGGACTTCGTTTTCAGCTCACTTTTGGCCCGCTGACGGCACATACTTTGTTTGGCTAGCCATTCAGCGGTTTCTTGATGATTTCCGGCAGGTCTGTCACTTTTCAAGTCATCCGATAATGACCAATCGTGAGATCAGGACATTGCCACTGAAATACGCCGATATCTATCCTTCTGCGCCGCTGCTGAACAGCGACGCGATGGAGCGTCAGTCGGCAGCCGGATTGATGTCCGTTCGGTATTTTCAAGCCGAGCCGGATCGCATGCCTGAAGAGGTGTTCGAGGAACACCATGTCCTCTTGAACCTGCAGACCGAAGAACATCGCGTTCAGAATTGGCGGGATGGCAAATTGCGGGATTTCATCTTTCGCAAGGATGAGGTTATCGTGACACCAGCCGGGGTCCGTTCGGGGTGGCAGTGGCATGGGCCATCCGACGTGATTGTCATCACCCTGGACCCTGCGAAAGTCGAGCGGTTTGCGCAGGCCGAGCTTGGCATGCTGCTTGATCCACAGCAGTTCAAGGATTTGCCCCAATTTTCAGACGCCGATCTGTGTGCCGCCGGTGTGATCCTGCGGGATGCGCTGGCGTCAAATGACATGTCATCGGCGGTAATGTTCGAAGCCATGAGCCGGGTGCTTCTGGTCAAAATGCTGCAGAAGTTTGGAAAACGCCGCGCGGAAGATGTTGAGCTGTCTGCGCGTTTCACCTCGCGGCATTACCAGCGTGTTCTTTCATATATCCAAAGCCGTCTGGATCAGACAATCACCGTGGATGAGCTGGCTGCGGAAGCAGGCATGAGCTCTTCACATTTTGCCCGTGTCTTCAAGGAAACGCTTGGCTCGACGCCGATGCAATACGTGATGGCCTATCGGATCGAACAGGCCATGAAAATGATGGAGAATGAGCAGCGGCCGCTTGGTGATATCGCGCTTGCGTGCGGTTTTTCGGATCAGGCGCATTTTACGCGCAGTTTCAAACAGGTCGTCGGGATGACACCCCGCGCCTATCGGGGGTCGAACCCTGTCTGACGCAGGGTATTTGATCTTTGACCAAGCGCCTGGAGAGGACCCGGATAGCTTTGCCCCGAAAGTCAGGAGACCTGCCGCACGAAGTTAATGAACCTGGATGGGGCGCCCCGTAGGAAGATGGCAGTGCTTCCAGCTATCCTTGCCGTTCAATACTGCGCGCTCGTATTGCCCCCTCCGAACCCAGGAGCGATGCCAGTACGATTGAAGAGACCTGATTTCTGACTCGGCGGAATATGCGAGGTTGGACGATGGCGCGGCGGGCACCCAAGTCTGCCAGCTGAGTCCAAGGTACGATCTTGCGCTGGTTGGTAGTCCTGCTACGCCGCCAATTATTCTGCTGCAGGTATCTGCTGGTCGGCCAGCGACAGACGCGCAGAAATCTGCAACAGGGTTTCGGCACGCTTCGCCATTCCTTCGGAATGTGGAATATTCAGGTGGTCCAGCAGCTGAGCCCAGCGATGCAGCCAATCATGCTTTGCCAGGGCTCCGGCCAGGTTGATCCGGCGCATCCTGTCCAACTCGGTCGGGTTGTCCAGCAACGCGACGATCTGGGTGATGGCCTCGTCCGGGTCTTCAGACAGCCGAACGACAGAGTCCGGCCAGTCAAAATAGCGGCGATAATCCTCGGATTCCGGCGCGTATCCGATCTGGGCCGCCCCGCCCGCAATGCCTTCGACATGCCTTGGACCCCAAGCCACGTTGCCGCGCTTTTGATCGGCGTGACCGATCTTGGCGATGTCGACCATGAACAGCTTGGAATGTTGAACCAGATTGGCCAGCAGATCGCGGTGAACCTTGTGATCCGCCGCGATCGGAGGCTTGGTTGCTGAATCGTACAGGTAGAAACCGGCTCGCTCTTTTATGACCTTGAGCAGACGGTCGTGGATTTCCGGGCGCCGCCGTCCCATGCAATAGACGTCAATTGGCCGGTCCGCGGTCAGGCTTTCCGGGGCAAAACGCACCATATCCGCTGCGCCGGGCAGGTGAATGACGGGTTTGCCGGTGATGCGCTGCAATGCCTCGCAGGTTTCTGCGAAAGCGCAGCCGATCAGGTCAAAATCTGCCAGTGTTCGAACCAGCGGCATGTGACGTTCCAGATCGCTGGTCCAGACCTCTTCGAGAACGCAAATGGCAAGGCCGCAGCGTTCCCGCCAATTGGGGATCGCATCCAGCGCCAGCAATTCTTGCGGTTTCTGTGCGTCGCAAAAGAAAAGGTCATAATCCCGATCCAGCCGCGTTTTCCGCACGCCCGAAGGCCAATGCCGAAACAATTCCGTTCGCTTGGACAGCCAGCGCCTTGGATTATATGGCAACCGGTGTTCTTTGGCGCGTCGGGGCGCGATGAGCTGCGCGGTTTCGATCTCGGCAATTACATCCTCAAACTCGAACCCGGAACAGCGCGAGACATTGTCGTTTAGGTTGCGCTGGGAAAAGATCAACAGCTCTCGGGACGCTGGTACGGACACGGCTGGGCTGGTCAAACGCATAATCCTTTAAGAAAAATCAAATTCGAACACATTACACACTCCGAACGGTCACGTTTCAAAGAATTTCCGACCGGGCACCTAGTTTGAGTGCGAACCGTTTGCCGGTTTGGGCAAGTTTTTGGCACGCGGCGAAGGCTAACTGTTGGCAGGGTCGAAAACTATGGAAAACGCGCCCCGTGTCTGCTTTAGTTTTTGGGTCAGGCGTATTCTTTAAGATCCTTGCAAAGCGGCGAACCAGCCGGGACGTCTTTGCCCGATTTCAAGGCTGCCGACTGGCGTAGTTTTTTGCGTGCCGTTGAAAAAGGCGGGAGTTTAATGATTTTCACCGAAACCCCTTTGAAGGGTGCATTTGTCGTTGATCTCAAGGAAATCTCGGACGACCGCGGTTTTTTCGCGCGCGCTTTCTGCGCGAATGAGTTTGAGGAACACGGGCTGAAGCCTGCCATCGCGCAGATAAACCTCTCATTTAACGAGAAAAAAGGAACAATCCGCGGGCTGCATTATCAGCAGGCCCCGGCGGCTGAGGCCAAGTTCATGCGCTGCATCACCGGCGCGATTTATGATGTGATCGTGGACCTGCGACCTGAAAGCCCGACCTTTCGGCAGCATTTCGGGATCGAGCTTTCGGCGCAAAACCGACGGGCGTTGTACGTGCCCGAAATGTTTGCGCATGGCTACCTGGCCCTGTCTGATGGCGCACAAGCGTTTTATTCTGCGAGCGAGTATTACACGCCGGGCGTCGAACAGGGGATTCGATATGACGATCCTGCTTTGGGCATACAATGGCCAATTCCTGTAACAATTGTTTCCGAAAAAGATGCAAGCTGGCCTTTGCTGGAGGCCTGACAGCGAAACAGATTCTCAGAACGGTAGACCTCTGAATGACGGGTACGAAGACGGATAAAACAAAGGTTCTGGTAACGGGGGCGGCAGGCTTTATCGGCCGCGCTTGCGTTCACCAGTTGGCCCGCTCCGGTCACTCCGTAATCGCCACCTATCGAAACGATCCGCACCCTGAGGTTGCGGGCGATATGCACTGGGTTCGTGTCGATATGACCGACGCAGAGGCGGTTTCGTCGATCATGCAAAAACATCGGCCCAGCCATCTTTTGGCGCTGGCCTGGTATATGGGGCCGGGCAACCAGCAGGCTTTGGATAACTTCCGATGGGTGCAGCATTCGATCGACTTGCTGTTCGCCTTTTCTGAAGCCGGCGGTCAGCGCGTGACGTTTTGCGGGTCTTGCATGGAGTATGACTGGAGCAAGCCGGAAAAGCTGTGTGAAGGTGTCACCCCACTGACACCGGCCACCGAATATGGTGCGGCAAAGGCGGGGCTGTCGGTGGCCTATGACCGGATGTGCGCCGCGCTGGGCTTGTCAGGCGCTTGGGCGCGTCCCTTTTTCTTGTACGGGCCGGGCGAAAACCCCCGGCGTCTTGCAGCGGACGTCATTGTTTCGCTGCTTGAAGGGCGCGAGGCCCTGTGCACCCATGGACGGCAGAAACGCGATTTTCTGCATGTCGATGACGTGGCCAGCGCCATGGTCGCCTTGCTGACCAGCGATCTGGAAGGTCCGTTCAACATTGGCAGCGGCACGGCCATTCCTTTGGCTGACCTGATCACCGAAATCTCCCGTCAGATTGGGGCCGAAGATCTGGTGCGCCTTGGCGCCCGCGAGGCGCGCGAAGGTGACCCGCCATTGGTCGAGGCTGACACAACGCGCCTGCATGAGATGTTGGGCTGGTCCCCGAAGTATTCATTGGAAACCGGAGTTGCGGATACCATCGCCTGGTGGCGCCGCGAAATTGCGAAAGAAAACTGATATGAGCAACGAAAACATAGTCATTCTTGGGTCCGGTATGGCCGGATTGGGCGCGGCCCATCAGCTGCATGGTCAGGGCATCCCGTCGCGGATGTATGACAAGAATTCCTTCCCCGGCGGCCACACGGCCACGTTCGTTCATGACAGCGGTTTTATCTTTGACGACGGCCCGCATATCTCATTCTCGAAGGACCCGCGTATTCAGGATCTGTTTGCCGAGAACGTCGGGGGCGAATACGAAAAGCTGCAGGCTTATGTAAACAACTACTATCACGGGGCGTGGGTCAAACATCCGGCACAGGCCAACCTGCATAACCTGCCGGACGAGTTGAAAACGCAGTGTATTCTCGACTTTATCGAAGCGTCGAAGAAAGAGGTCGTTGAGAAACCGGCCAACTATCTGGAATGGCTGATCTCGGTTTTTGGAGAGACCTTCGCCACACATTTCCCAGCGGTTTATGGCAAAAAGTATCACACCGTTGACGCCGATCAGATGAGCACGGTCTGGATGGGACCGCGGCTCTACCGCCCGTCGATGGACGAGGTGATCCGCGGTGCAATTTTCGCGGAAACACCGGATGTCCACTATATCACCGATTTCCGCTATCCGACGGAAGGCGGCTTTATCTCATACCTGAAGCCCTTCCTGGAAAAGTCCGAACTGCATCTGGATCACAAGGTGGTCGAGATCGACCCTGTCGCAAAGACCGTTCAGTTTGAAAATGGCGTGATCGAGCAATACGGCCAGCTGATCTCATCCATTCCGTTGCCGGACCTGATCCCGATGGTCAAAGGTGCGCCGCAGCATGTGCTGGACGCAGCCGCCAAGCTGGCCTGTACGACATGTGTCACCGTCAACCTCGGGCTTGCGCGTGATGACTTCACGCCCGCGACCTGGACCTACATTTATGACGAAGACATCGTGTTCACGCGCCTCAGCTTCCCGCACAAGATGTCGACCAAAACTTGCCCGCCGGGATGCGGCTCTATTCAGGCGGAATGCTACTATTCGCACAAGTACCGCCCGCTGGATGTGTCACCGCAGGATTTGATCCAACCGGTGATCGACGATCTGGTCAAGATCGGCCTGATCAAAGAGGACGAGAAGATCCTGCACACCGATGCCCGTCTGATCACCCATGCCAACATTATCTTTGACCTCGACCGGGAAGTCGCGTTGCCGATCGTTCACAAATGGCTGGATGAAGTTGGGATCACCTATGTCGGCCGGTTTGGCGAATGGGGCTACCAATGGACAGATGAGGCGTTCAAATCCGGTGAACGGGGTGCCCGGACCGTTACGGGAACGCTCCAGGCCGTTTAACTCAGTGCGTGCCGATCACGATGCGACCGGCACGGTTCTGCGGAAATCCTGATCCAGTTGGTCTTCCTGCAAAAGGGCTTCCAACTGGGCGAGACGCTTGTATTTGCGGCCCTCGAAATCTTCGACTTTGAGGTCGCAAGCTTTAACCGCTTCGTACAGCTGCTGCGCACCGCGGGCGGCGTCCCATTGGGGTTTAAACCCGGGAATGCACTTTTCGATCTTGGCAGAGCTCACGCGATAGGACCGGTTGTCTGGCCCCGCATCGGCGGCATAGTCGATTTTCGCACCGGGTACGGTATCGGCGACGATTTCCGCCAGATCGCGGATCTGATAGTTGTTCTCGGTGCGGCACACGTTGAATGCCTCGCCCGAGATCACCTTTGGGTCGGCCTCTAACGTCGCAAGGAAGGCGCGGGCCATATCCTCGACATGGATGATCGGCCGCCAAGGGGTGCCGTCCGACATCATCAGAATGCGGCCTGACGTGTAGGCATGCGCGATCAGATTGTTCAGCACGATATCGAACCGCATCCGTGGGCTTGCGCCATAGGCCGTGGCAAAGCGCAGGAAGGTCGGCGTGAAGGTCTCATCCGCCAGTGGCTTCAGATCCCGCTCTGCCAGCACCTTCGAAACACCATAGTCGGTCTGGGGATTGAGTTTTCCGTTCTCGTCGACGAAATCCTCGCCCGCGCGGCCGTAGTTCGAACAGGACGACGCAAATACGAACCGGGACACACCAGCCGCCTTGGCCTGTTTGGCCACGTGGATCGTACCTTCGTGGTTGATCTGTTGCGTCAGACCCGGTCGCAGCTGGCCCAACGGGTCGTTTGACAGCGCAGCCAGATGAACGACGGCATCGAACCCTTTCAGGTCTTCGACTGTCAGATCGCGGATGTCTTTACCGATGTTCGGAACGTCGGGAACGTCCCCTCCGGGCGCGAAATCTGCCCGGTCAAAGAGATTTATATCGCACCCAGTCACCTGGATTCCCGCCGCGGCCAAGACCGGGGCGGTGACCGTCCCCACGTAGCCGAGATGACCCGTTAACAGGACCTTCTGAATGTTCCCATGATGCCCACGGACGGTTGCCATTTTTCCACATCTCCTCAAGCCGGCGTTTGTCCGCCAGGTGATCCATACAATACCAGAATCCGGGATGGCGGTATGCCATCAGCTGCCCCAGTTCCATCAGTTTGGGCAGGGGGCCTTCTTCCCACATGATCTCGTCGCCATTGACGCTGGCGACGGCATCGAACACTTCGGGCTCCAGCACGAAAAAGCCGCCATTGATCCAGTCGGCGGCCGTTTCCGGCTTTTCCATGAACCCTTCGACCAATCCGTCCTCGCGCACCTGCAAGTGCCCAAAGGTGGTCAGCGGTCGAACCATGGTGATGGTCGCCAGTTTGCCATGCGACCGGTGAAAGGCCAGCAGCGCATCCAAATCGACATTCGACACCCCGTCGCCGTAGGTCAGCATGAAGGTCTCGCCACCCAGATAAGGCTCGAGCCGGGCCAGGCGCCCGCCAGTCATCGTGTCCATTCCGGTGTCGATCAGATCAACGGTCCAGGGCGGCGTTTCGACGTCATTCACGCCGTTGGAATAGTCCGGCTCGCCGAACAATTCACGCTTGGCAAAGTCGATGCGCAGGTTGCCATCATACTGGCACAGGTCGGAAATGTACCGCTTGATCAGATCGCCCATGTATCCCAGCGCCAGCACGAACTCATGGTGACCATAGGTCGAATAGTGCTGCATTATGTGCCACAGGATCGGGCGGTTGGCGATTTCAACCAGAGGTTTGGGGCGTACACGGGTTTCCTCGATCAGGCGTGAGCCCTTGCCGCCTGCGAATATTGCTGTCTTCAATTGTGCCTCCCCAAAGGATTGGACGTTCAGAAAAAGACTCAAAGAATGGATGCTGAAAGTGCACACCACGGGGGCTACGACTGTCAATTGTCCAGCCGGTTTAGCATCGGCAGAAAAGCGTTATTTTTGGAAACAATGTGCGCTTTTTTGGCTTTTTGGGTTACATGGGGCAACCGCGTATCGGTTTGAGGCTCAGCTCATTTGCCCATCTCTGGTTCTTGCGCTGCGCCGTAGTGCTTTAGCGACAAGGCTGATCTTTGTTCCATACGCAACGAAGAACATCCAACTATCGCTTAGCCTACTCAGGATAGAGCTTTCCGTAATGTTTGAGAAAAAATAGAGCATCGCCAAAACGAAGACAAATACGAAAGCGTCCCGCTGCGGAATGAAGCGCATGCAGTAGAACAACGAGAAAAACAGGCGAAAAAACGCACAAAACAAAAGTACAACGCCGATGAAACCGGTATTCAGAAACGTCTCTAACAAACCGTTATGCGAATAGTGGGGCGGGTATTCCAACTTCATTGCATAGTAGAGGGCGTAAGTTCCTTCCTCGTACCAATGGGCCGCATACCCGTAACCGATCCAGAAACGGTCGGTCACGAAGGGCCAGACCAACTCCCATGTCGGGATTCGATCCGACAGAGTTGGCTTACGGCCAATCAATCCAAAAATTGGCTCGGCTATGGGTGATGCCAG
Organism: Ruegeria sp. BC3; assembly: GCF_056539265.1. Lineage (NCBI taxonomy): Bacteria > Pseudomonadati > Pseudomonadota > Alphaproteobacteria > Rhodobacterales > Roseobacteraceae > Ruegeria > Ruegeria sp. BC3. The sequence continues at coordinate 501,115 of NZ_JBQFUP010000004.1, read as the reverse complement.
AATGAACGTCACTACTCCGACCAAGAAAGCTGAGGACAATATGTAGCTGATCGCCCATATTGTTTCCCTTCTGGGCAGTGTTTGGCTGGCGAGCATGGCGGACATCGAAAGTACTGCAACAATCTGTGACGTGCGAGATTGGGACATCACCAAGAGAAACAGCGAAAGTAAAAGTCCCGCGATAAAGAGCGCTTTGATGCGGCCGGTGAATTGCCAAGACGCGTAATAGCACGACACCATGCCCAAAGCGGCAGCAAGGCCAAATCCGTTTTTATGCACGTAGATGCCATTCCAAACGTCGTCCCATGGAGGGATGCCGCGGGCCTGTGGCAGTGCAATAATAGCCCCCATGGAAAGGACCATTGTCGCGGCAAAAAAGATCGAAACAAACAATAGCAGTCCCCGAAGGGACATCATGCTGCCCAACGCCAAGGCAAAAGCCGATGTTACGACCAATGGGATGCACCGCTGTATCGTATGTCTTGGGTAATCGCTCCAAACGATTGATAAAATGGCAAATAGTACCAGAAGAGATATCTCAGGTGAGGCAAAGACCCCGCGAATGAAGTGTTTGAAATACAAAAGCGTAATTGCCAGCAGCGGGATGAGCAGTACGATCTCTACTTTTTTGGCCAGCGGATGCTGCCATAACACGATAGAAACGAAGTCGGTACCAATCATCAGCATGACGACAAGTGCTACCGCCAGAACAAGGTGGTGAAACAGAAGCCCCGAAGACGGCTGAGCTGGAATGTTTACATTGGCAAGCGTCATGACGTTATTGGGTGGCCAAGTGCTCTGACTAAGAGCAAGGGCACGAACTGGTGAACATAGAAATACTAACTTAAGAGCGAAAGGCTGACTGAGTCTGAAGCGCCAAGCCTATTCGAGCCACCGTCTCATGATAACAACAGAAAGCCTTTTGTGAAGCGTTGTCTCTTAAGGAGCAACCCTCTGAATCGACAACAACGGGGTACTATGCCTAAAAAGACATCAAGCAAACTTGGATTGTGTTCCAGAAAAGTTAGAACAATGGCACGCCGAGAGGCGCTGAATTATTGTTAAGCGCATTGCGCTCTTGTGGTTTTAGTTGGTTTAATCGCTCGCGTTGGGTGATTTGGTGAGTTGTATGAGTTTAATAGAGCCGAAAACGGCAGATGATTTCCGATGACTTGGTACTTTGCACCCAGAATGCTGTCTGCGGTGATTGCAATCGCAATTTTAATAGTACTTACCCGGGTGTTGGGACCAGCAGATTTTGGGCGATACAACCTCACGCTCCTTTTGGGAAACCTAATTTTCTCCTTTACTTTTCATTGGCTTGCTATTGCGATCGGTAGGTTTCATCACTCGAAGGAATTCGAAGGCAGGACCATTGCATCGGTGCTTGGAACTTCTGTTGCCTTGGCATTCTTGCTGCTGATTGTTGCCAGTCTGGTTCCACTGATATTGCCCGGATCTTGGATCGACAGTCTGTTTTTTGCGTCAATCTACTGCATCAGCCATGCGATGCATGAGTTGGGAACGGCCTGTTTGCGACAATACAATGAGGGGCCAAAATACGCTGGCGTCACTCTGTTGCGGCATCTACTTGGGGTTGCGCTTGCCGTCGTATTCGTAGTGAACGGAGGCGGCTACCAAAGCGCTCTGATCGGTATGTCTCTGGGCGCGGCGCTACCGGGTGCGTATGCTTTGATAATCGCGCTTCGCAGGTCAGGCATCCAGCTTCCGAGCATTCCTGCTCTCAAAGCGTACCTGCTATTTGGGTTTCCAGTTGCCGTGGTTTCTTCGACAGCAACTTTTTTTGCAATGTCCACGCAGTCGTTGTTGGCCATTTTTGCAGGTATGGAGTTCGCAGGATATTTTGCGGCAGCACAGTCGCTTGCCTCACGAACACTTAGATTACCAATGGATACCCTCTCACGCGTTGTGGGACCATCAGTTTTCGAGGAACTAGAGGTTCGTGGAACCGCCTCTTCGGATGCGATGCTTGAGCGTTACTTCTCATTTCTGATGCTGATTGCAGTGCCGATCGTAGTTGCACTGGTCTGCGCTGCTGACGTTTTTGCCAACTTAATGTTTGAGCCCGCATTTGCGTCACAAACAGAAGGATACTTACGGGTTTTGGCGTTGGCCTCCTTGGTTTTCGGTTTACAAGGTGCTTATTTGAGCTTTTCGTTCTCTCGATCTAAAAAAACCGGGCTGCAATTGGGCATCACTATCTGTTCATTGGTCGCGCACGTGTTTTTGTCTTTTGTTTTCATATATTTGATTGGAGCGACGGGGGCCTCACTGGCTTTTTTAGTAAGTGGTGTACTTGGGTTTATCGCTTATTATCACTTTGGGCGCAAAATCGACCCGATCACCATTCCCGTCTTCGAAGTGGTTAAGGCGTTGGTAGGTGCGGCTGCGTTCGCGCCTTTCTGTTTGTGGGCCGGCGCTTTGAACGATGTATTTGCGCAGTTTGGAATTATGACGCTTGGTGCTGTGGTTATGTTTGCAGTCATGGTGACTATTCGACAGACGGCTGCCGTGTCAGTGGTTCGCAAAGTGACTCTTCGATTCGGTTCAAGCGGATTTTCTTCTTAGTTTAAAACTATGGCGGATCGACTTTGATTTGTTTTGGCACTGTTAGGTGGTCTGGCCCAGAAGTGTCTTGGCAACACTCCGCCGATCGCATGTCGAACACAAATTTAAGTCAAGAAATCAATTTCTGCTGCACAGGTTGCCAAGCTCAAGGTGCGTATTGACCGATTGTATCGGTTCTCCCAGATCCGAAGTTTTGGCTGATATTGCTGAGACGGGTTCCTTGGCCGATCAGTTTAAGTAACGAAAAAAACACGAAATGTCCTTTTAAACTAGCTGATCAAAGTTCCTTTGACAGCTTTAAGGCATGACCAAAAAAAGCGACCTGATTCACTTAGAACGAACTGCCACGGCGTTCACAATAGGCTGAGGCGCAGCGACATACATCAGGGCTACTGATAAGACTTTGAATGGGATGGTATGTGATGGTGTGCACAAATGCCCTTATACTCTTGAAGACTTGCCCCAAAATGTACACATTCTGAAACTAGAGTAGGCAGATACAAAACCGTCACAGAAGAACCGAGAGCAAGAGCTAACAAATAATGCTGGTCGTTTATTTACTGTCGGGTCCCTTGATTTCCGTGCTGTGCTTCATGGCTTTTTTGCTGCGAGGCGCCGGTGTAGGCGAAGCTATTGTCTCAAGTCTAGTCATAGGTTGCCTAGCGCCTCTTTTGATCGCATGCTTACACGTCGCGTTGAACAGCGAACTTCGCCTAAGGATCATAGACAAACTGCCAGTGAAGTCCCGCAACTGAACACCCGCCCACGAGACGGTTTTCAAGCAAACACTGGGCTGAATGTTGAAGTGATGGCTTTCTGCCAAGAAAGCGGTCAATTTTTAGGCGGGACCAGTGCTGCCAATCCATTTCCCAACAAATATGTTGTCACATAACGCTAGAAGTGCAATATTTTCAAAGGTTATGAGCACCCAGAGTATTGTTCTGCGTGAGTCGTGCCAAAATTCTTGGGTAACCGCAATTATAAGCGTCCAGTCTCAAGTCTATCGAGCTAAAAGTAGATGAACATTGCCCGATGTGCCTATTGGGGCGGGCAAGTTAGGAATGTTAGCGACGGGCGCGGTTGGTGCCCCGGCGCTGTTTATGTTGTGTGCTGTGTTAGTTTTTGGGGGTTGTTATGAACCAAATCCGAGGTTCTTTTGAGTTAGAAGACACTAATATTTACCAACCAAGTCAAAGCTCTGGAAAGAATAGCGACGAGTATTTTAATCTGAGTAGTGGCTATGCTGTTAAAGGCAAGCGCTTTTTGGACGTATCTTTGGTTCTAATCGGTGCGCCATTTGTGCTGCCACTGATGTTAGCGATTGCGGTTCTTATCAAATTGGACGGCGGGTCCGTAATTTTTCGGCAACCGCGTGTCGGACTAGGTGGTTCCGAATTCGGTTTTCTAAAATTTCGTTCAATGATTCCCGATGCAGACCGATTTCTGGCTAAACACTTAAGTGAAAACCCAGCTGCTGCTGCCGAATGGGAGTCAAAGCAAAAACTGGATAATGATCCACGTGTCACAAAATTAGGTCGTTTCATCCGAGCAACCTCGCTGGACGAGTTGCCACAGCTTTGGAACGTGCTCGTCGGAGACATGAGTCTGGTCGGTCCGCGACCAATGATGCCTGAGCAGAGACACCTCTATCCTGGCCGCGACTATGATCTGATGAAGCCGGGTATTACAGGGTTGTGGCAAGTGTCCAAAAGGAATGAGGTCGAGTTCTCACATCGTGCAATCTACGATAGCGAGTATGCCCGAAACATTGGCTTTTGGTTCGATCTCAAAATTCTGTACCGCACCATCGGGGCCGTTTGCAACGGAACCGGTCGTTGAAATGGTAGGCAAATGGAACTCAGACAAAATAGCGGTGTGACGGCTGCATCGATTGTGCACAAACTGATTCCACAGGTATTCGGAATTTGGATATTCTTGGCCGCATTGTTCCTAAGTGCTGGCCCTTCAGTTGCGGATTTCAATTTGGAACCGGGCGACGAAGTGCGCGTATCCTTGACGGGCCTGGACGATCTGTCCTTCGAAGCGACGGTCGATGTGCACGGTGACCTCAACCTGAATTGGTTAGGGCACTTCAAAGCGCAAGGGCTGTCGACCGAAGAACTAGAACAGCTGGTTCGGCAAGACGCTGCCGGAAAGATCGTTAAGCAGTACGACCTTCAGGGCGAAATTTACATTATCCAGCTCGATGGTGATGAGATTGAAATTGCGCGGACAGGCTACCGTCCAATCGTAGTCGGTGGAGATGTAGCGCGCACAGGCGTGATTGACTATCGCCCGGCGATAACGGCACGGGAAGCAGTTGCGCTGGCGGGTGGTGTCAGAAGTCAACTGCTGTCGGATGATGTGACGGTCGATCCAATCCAGTTGGTACGCTATCAGACGGCATATGGTCAGGCTGCTGTTCAACATGCTCAAGCCATGGTTCAAGTTTGGCGTGTCACAACGGAATTGGCGGATAATATGGATATTGCTCCGCCCAAGCCTGATGACGTTATTATTTCCCATAAAGTTCTGCAGGAGCTGTTGGCGGAGCAGATAAAGATCCGAACAATCAACCGGGACAACGAAGCCGGAGAACGCGAATACTTTGAAAATGCGAGAAAACAGGCCGCAGAACGGATCAGAATCCTGGAAGAGCAAAAGTCTGAGCTTGCCAAGGCCCTGGCGGCTGATGAGGAAGAAGAAGCGCGGGTTGTAAGCCTTGTAGACAAGGGGTTGGCGCCAGGTTCAAGGCTTGCTGATACGCGCCGCACGACTGTTCTTTCGGCAACCCGCTTACTTGATGTTGAAGAAGACTTAGCCGCGACGGGTCTGATCCTAACGCGCCTTAGCCGCGATCAAGAGCAATATGAGCAAGAGCGGTCGCTCCGTTTGTTGCAAGAGCGCTTAGCTGCAAGTCTTGAAATTCGGGATGCGAGCGTTCGCATGGACACCATCTCAAAGTATCTGGCCGGAGCTTCGAGCGAGATTGGCACCGAGTCTCTGATTTCCGATATCGACTATTCCGTAACGATTTTTCGGGTAGTGGACGGACAGCTTCAAACGCTACCCGCTGACAAACTGACAGAACTGCTTCCCGGTGATAGCTTGGAAGTATCCGTTCAGGAAACTCTGTCGGAGATACCGCTTACAGAGTAGTTCTTAAACTGTACCCTTTGAGGAAGTTGTTTGCCGAAGCTAATCATTTTAGCGATGCAAAGTTGAGTTTGGCGGGCGCATGACATGAAGCGTATTCAAAATTTGATTCCTTACACTCTAATTCGCCTTGCAGCATTTATGGGATCATCCCGACGCCGAAGTGGCAAACCTATTTTTGTCGTTTCAATGCCACGCAGTGGTTCAAGTTGGATCGGCAGCTTGTTAGGGCTAGGCCCGGATATCCAGTACCTTAGAGAACCTTTCACACGAACATATGTAACGCGGAATTCAGGCGATTCCTTGGTAGAATTCGATGTTTCGGCGCCGCCAGAAACCTACCTTGATGTTCAAAGGCGAATCCGGACTGGTTCTGCAGCGTTCAGGCCCAGCGTACTGGCTCATGTGTCGCAATGGCCCCCTTACTCAAGTGGGCCAGCTAGGATGGTTGTAAAAGAAGTGAACCCCTACGCTTGTGGATGGTTTCTACGGGAATATGACCCAGTATTGATTTTCCTGACCCGGCATCCGGCGGACATAGCGTTGAGTTTTCGGGATCGGGGGTGGTGGGAAACGGACGGAGACCAATTGCAACGCTGGAAAGAATTTGGCCTGCGAACCGCGAGATCTTGGCGTGCCGCAATCGAGCATTCCGACGAGTACGACCAGTTTCTGCACGTAAAGTATGAGGACTTGTGCCTGAATACAGAAGGGGTTTTGGAGAAGATTTATGCGTTCTGTGGCCGTGAAATGAGACCAAGTGTTCGGGCATCGGTACAAGAACTGTCTTCCGCGTCCGTCAAAGACACGGACGATCCGTACAATATTCATAGAAACAGCCGAAATCAGATAGATAAATGGCGCAACAAGTTGACCGATGAAGAAGTCGCGTCTCTGCGCGCCGGTTTCGAAAGTGTTCCATTGCCCAACGCTTACAGGTACGAGTTTGATTGCCAAAAAGCGGCGCTGAAAGATGAAAGGCGTCGTGAGCTTGGATGACAAAGGCCGGGACTCAGTTCAGATTGCGTTTAGTGAGATCTTCGCTAACAAAAACGCCTGCGTTCATACCCGTGGCGCCTCAGTGCTACCGCAGAATCGGATCCGAATAATGTCTGACATGATTCATGTCGACACGCGTGGCAACAAGCGCTGAAGGTTTTACACCCGCGTTTTCCAGTTCGCGCATCGCTTGCAGAACCGAATTCTTTTCTGTGCTGTTCCACCTTGCAAACAGAATGACCCGCTGCGAGATCTGCGACAAGTATGCCGACTCCACAGATCTGAGAAGTGGTGGTGTATCTAGTAAAATAACCTCGTATGAGTTTGAAAGGACGTACAAAAGGTTAAGAAATGCCGGAGAGCAAAAGAAGTCTTCTACTGCCTTGATACGAGCCGCATCATCTTGAGATCCAATCAAAGGCAAAATGTCCAAGCCCTCTTGTGGTGTTCCGACAATGAAGTCCTGGATGAATTTGGGTTGGTTTTCCGCGTCTTTGAGATCTTTGGACGTAATTTGCGACAAATCCCGGTACGTCGAAGTAACGGTGTCGCAGTCAATGATAAGTGTTCGATATCCAGCCTGAGCGCAACCGGAACCGATCAATAACAGTGACAGTGTTTTTCCCTCATCGGGCACTGAAGAAGCGCCTGAAAAAATGATGCAACCTTCTTCTGATAAGCGTTGTGCAGGTTTCCCATCTAAGCTTTTTGAAAAAAACTCTACAGCTTGCGGGGCGGCCGGAGAGACGTCATTTCTGAGTGTGCGAAGGCCGATATCACTGCTTGCCAGAAGCTTTCTGCCAAAATGGGAAAGTTCGTGGTCGAACTTCCCGTCATTTGTAAAGAAGGTTTCGAACGGTTGGTCGTTTTTGATTTCAGGTATTATCGCAGTAAGCTTTGTGCCAGTTGTGCTTTCGTACTCGAACGTAGTTCTGAGACGGTTTTGGATGAGCTCTCTTATTACGCACCAAGCCATTCCTGAAAAGAAAACCAGGAATAAAGCAACGATAGCGGTCTGTGATCGCTTTGGTTCGGAAGGATCAACAGAAACGCGGGCCGTTTCGATGATGTGGGCACCCGCGTCCAGGTAGTTTCCTTGTTCTGTTCGCCGGCCTAGCTGTGAAACAAAGTCACGGTATATCTCTTCAGCAACCAGGATTTCGTTTTCGATTCTCTTAGTAACCGAGTCGTGCTGAACTTGTTGAACCTGTTGTTCTCGCAGCGTATTTATCGTCAGGTTTAAGGCGCTAAGTTGCCCTTTTAGAACCTCAATCTTTTGCTCGGCAGCCATCTGTGCGGCATCAAGTGTTTCAAGTTCGCTTTGCAAATCTGATTGCGCCGATGAACCTTGGGGCATCATCCCCACTTGCTGTGCAAGTAATACAGCGTCCTGACCTTTTCCAATTTCTCTGAGCTTCCGGACGGCGGCAAGATCATCTTCGATGACTACCAAATCATCCGCCACCAACTTCGCTCGCTTTTCAGCCTTGATCCGTTGCGCCTTAATCGTCGCATACTCATCAGGAGTATAGGGAGTCTCGATTGAATGCGCTTCGAGATCCGAACTTAATTGGTTCAAGTCTTCGCGTATCTGACCAATTCTAGTCGCCAGCCATTCCTGAGACTGGATAAGGTCGTCACGCTTCATCTTCGTAAGAACCGACAGGTATTCGGAAGCCAGGCTGTTCGCGACATTTGCGGCTTTGTACGGTGATTGGGATGTCACCTGGATTTGATACACGGCAGATGTCTCACCGATCTGTTCGATGCTGCTCGATTTCAAAAGGTTTTCAATAGTCATTTCGCGCAAAAGATCTTCTTCAGACTGTGCGCCGCTTGCCGTCGGTTCGGGATTATCGCTTCCTGTGAACAAGCTTACCGTGCCTTTGACAAGACTTCGCAACAAAGCAATTGGCGACAGCGAAAAGCCGGGTTCTTCTCCCGAAAACTCCGGATCGGACGTCAATTCCAAACGATCTACGACGTTTTCGATCAAATCGGTAGAGCGCAGCAGCTCGAGTTCACTCTCCAAAGATGTCAATGATAGCGGAAGACCTGAAACTTGAGGAGTGAACTCGGTTTGTGTTTGTACACGAGTCTCGATCATCACCTTTGCACTGGAGGTGTATTTTTTGTCAGCAGCATACGTTAGGAGATATGCCAGCACCGCACCAGCAAAACTAAAAAACACGACCCACAAAAATGAACGCCTGATCGCCCAAGCAATGTTTGACAACACTCTAAGCTCCGGGTCGCCGGTTGGTGATGTGCCCAACCCGGAGAGTTCAACATCCAAACCTCTGCGGTATTGATCAGTCATAACAAAAAACACTCGAAAAAAAGACTATTGCAAACATAGGCACTCGCCGTCTTTTTCAACAGAGAAAACTGCACTAAGCCGCGACAATGTGCTAGGATTGAGCTGATTGGTTTTAAAAGTGAGGCTTTATGTGGCCAGTATCGCCTGTTTCTGAGTGAATTTGCCCCACGTTTGAGTTTTTAGACGTAACTTCACAATGAGAATCGCTTCGTTTTGTTTTTGTAGGTGCCTAGCTTTGCCGCTGGGAGGTTGGTGGGAAAATAGGGATGAATAAGACAGTTGATATGCGATTGCCGCACATACTGGTTGGAGGAATGCCTGTTGCACTTGCAAGTGATGAACAACTCAACGCGGCCATGCTTGAAGATGTCGAGCGTCGAAAATGCGGAAGCCTACATCGCGCAGTAACTGTTTTTGACTCCAACGCACATGCGATCTCCTCTTACGCGAGTGATGAGAGCTTCGCGAAAGTGATTAACTCGGCAGACATTGTCCATGCAGACGGCCAGATCGTGGTCTGGGCATCCAAGATTGCACACGATGGGCCGGGAATTCCGGAACGAACCGCAACAACTGATTTCATCCATACTGCGGCAAAAGTTGCTCAGGAAAACGGGCTGAGTTTCTATCTGTTGGGGGGAGTGGAAAACATCAACCGGGACTGCGCTGAAAAGCTCACCGAAATGTACCCTGGTTTGAAAATTGCGGGTCGGCGGAACGGTTACTTCAGCGATGCAGAGGAAGACGATGTTGTCGCTGATATTAATGCCAGCGGCGCCGACATTCTTTGGGTTGGCCTTGGCAAGCCAAAGGAACAATTTTTTTCAGCCCGGGTCGCGCCTAAACTAGAAAACTGCGCATGGGTCGTTACCTGTGGTGGGTGCTTCCATTACATCGTTGGGGACTATCCGCGCGCTCCTCTTTGGATGCAAACTTGCGGATTGGAATGGGTTCATCGCATTGCAACCGGTCCAAGGTATCTCTTCTCAAGATATTTGGTAACTCTGCCGCATGCTTTGAGCATCGTTTTGAAGAAGGATGTATCAAGGTTTTTTTCGCGCCGCTAAAGGCAATTAGCTGACATTGGCGGTGCCTTATGTGGCTTTAAAGGTGTTTCGCGTCATGACGTTGAACGGTTTGTTTGGAAAATCTGTTGCTCAGCAATTTAGACGTGTGTTGATCGACGTTCAGGCCTGGTGGTTCGGAGAACGACCGTACATTTTTTGTGTTCACCCAGAACGTCGCGCAGTACATGAGCTGCGATCAGCCAAGTTGGTGAACCGTCTAGTCACTAAAAATGCGGTCTCACTTGAGAGTGAATGGCACAAGTATCAGTATTGGTCCGTGCAAGTTGCCTACAGCTCCACCTTTGTCGCGAAAGGTGTGTAAGACATGAGCGCTTCAAATACGGTAAAGATGGCTGGGGATCTTCGCGTCAATCAAATTTTCCGAATGACAAAGCGTGCGCTTGGCGCCCGGTTTCTGAACGACAAAGACTTCATGCCCCCTGTTTCGCAGGAACAGGGTCAGCACTTGGCTGAACTAGCGCGGCGGGCACGGGGCAACATTAATACTCCAATTGTGGTTTTGGGTGTTATGCCAAGGTCAGGTACAAATTTCGTCCGCGACCTCATGTCAAAGCATCTCGACGTGGCGGCAGATCCCGGTAGGCTTTATGAGTTCCCTTTGCTGCATGCAGCCGGAGATGCAGCAGCTTTTACGCGTGATTTTCTTAGGTATTTTCCGAGGAACCAAGAGGTGATGGGGAAGCATGATATCCTAGCGATGCTGGCTGGGGCATGGTTTCGTGAACTTCAAGCGCAAGACGAGACAAAACACATACTGCTAAAATGCCCGCATGTTCAGGACCTGTCCCTTGCTCGCCATATATTTCCCGACGCAAAGATCGTCCTTTGCCTAAGAGACGGAAGGGACGTGGTAGAGTCCTCTCTTAAAACGTTCTCTCGTTTCTCGCTTACGAGTAAGAATTTTCGCCAATTGGCTGACGAATGGCGCCTTGGAACAGAGGCGATCATGACCTTTGATAGCGTTGCTGGAGCAAATGCCAACGAAGACACGATGATCATCAGATACGAAGATGTTGTAGGTAATACTCATGAAAACGTTCGTAAACTGCTTACCCATGTCGGTTTGGCCGAAGACCGCTATCCATGGGATCAGATTGACAAGATGCCCGTCCGAGGGTCGTCGCAATCAAAAGTGTCAGATGACGATCGTTGGAAACCTGAAGCCAAAACATCGGATTTCAACCCGGTAAAGCGCTGGGCGTCCTGGTCAGACGCCAGAAAGGCGCGATTTGACAAGCTGGCCGGAAGTGCACTGGAGTTGGCTGGATATGAGCGCTGACATCACAGAACATTACCAACCCCATGTCGCGATTTGCATCGCCACCTATCTCAGGCCAAAGGGGCTTCGCTCACTAATCGAGAGTCTGAATGACCAAAATCTCGAGGGCGTGGGTGCGCGCGTTACGCTGGTGATTGTAGACAACGCGCCGGAGACTACTGCGCGGGAAACATTAGGGAATATTCAGAATTTAACACGATGGCACGTTATCTATGTTATTGAGGATGTGCGTGGGATTGTGTCTGCGCGCAATCGTGCTTTATCGGAAGTTCCACTAGACGCAGACTACATCGCGTTTTTAGATGACGACGAAACGGTATCCAAGCTTTGGTTGAAGCACATGCTAGAAACCTTTTCGCTTCCCGATACCGTTGCTGTGCAAGGGCCAGTTGAGCCCAAGTATCGACAGGACCCTCCGAATTGGATCGAGGCGTTAAACCTGTTCCGCATGGGGCCTTACACTCAAGGTGCCAGACTGCCATCGGCTGCTACTAACAACTCGATGGTGAAGGCAAGTGTCGTTCGACATCTCGGACTCCGGTTTGATCCGCGTTTCAACATCACTGGAGGCGAAGACGAAGAGTTCTTTACCAGGCTCCGTCAAGCAGGCGGCACAATCCGTGCATCGTCCGATGCCTTAGTATGGGATGACGTTCCAGAGAACCGTATCTCGATGCGCTGGCTCGCACGCCGTTGGTTTCGAAAAGGAAACACATTAGGTCGCATTGCATTGATGCATCGCAGGGGGGTCACAATGCGCGCCATCAAGGGATTTGGCGCTATCGGCTGGGGTTTCCTGAACTTTGTCTGTTTGGGATTTGGTTCGAGTGCAAGATGGCACCGAGGCGTTTTGGAGATTTTCCGCGGAACAGGGATGCTAGCGGCACTGCTGCGGTTCGAATTCGCCGAGTACAGTGCCTCGGCCGTTCAGGTCGACCGGGTTGGGGGCCGATGAGATGCAGCAGAAGCCTGCCCCGGAATTCTCGATAATTATCCCGGCTCGAAACATGGAGCGGTTTATCGAGGAAACTTTGGAAAGTGTCGGCCAACAAAGCCTGTCTGATTTCGAGGTTGTTTGCATTGATGACGGTTCGACAGATAGAACTCGAGAAATTCTTGATGGATTTGCAAGTAGAGACCATCGGTTTTCAGCAGAGTCAGGGCCAGCAACAGGAGTAAGTGCAGCCCGAAACCTTGGATTGCAACTGGCACAGGGCAAGATGGTTCTGTTTCTAGATGCCGATGATGTGCTGCATCCTGAGGCATTGGAAAGTTTCAGTTTGGCCATGGCTGATCCGAGCGTGGTAGGCGCCGTCGGTGGTGTGCAACGAATTAACGTGGACGGCGAAGAACTACTGGGTGTCGACAATCGTTTGCTTGTCCCGCAGCATAACCAACTGGAAGCATTGCTGCGAAAGAACTACATCGTGAACGGTGGCGCACTCGCACTTCGCACTGAAGTTGCGAGGCAATCCGGAGGATTTGACGAAGACCTCAAAAATGGTGAGGACTGGGAGTTCTGGTGCCGCGTAGCACTGATTGGCCCGTTTGCGGTGGTCGATGGGCCAGCGCAGTTGTTCTATCGACAGGTCGCCAGCGGTGCCAACTATATGACCCGAGGTCCGGTGTTTTCGCGTAGGGTTCCGTGCATAGATAAAGTGGCTAACAACACTGCAATGCAAAATGAATTCGGTTCGCGTTTGCGGCGTCTACTGCGCGCGAGACAAATTGACGTATTCTGGACTGGTGTTAGGAATCAATACCAGTATGGGCGTAGACCCAAAGCGCTCTTTGAAGGGCTGTGCGGAATGCTTATGTATCCGGACAGCCTGTTTCGCCCTAGACTAATCTGGCGGTTTGTTCGCAGCCTGGATCGAAGAGCTTAAGTATTGCAAGCATGCATGGGTGGGCTGTGCGGAGGATAGAAGGCAATGGCGCTATCACGACGCGTATTGTTAAAGCACGGAACCGCGTTGGCGGTTTTGGTTCCGCTTGTCCCTTGTCTTGCTGCCTCAACTGACAATCGTGAATCAAAAGATGACATCGTCGGATTTGCGGGCGACAGCACAGTCCATTTAACCGTTTTAGACACTGTTTTTAAGCTTGCCGAACCTGTTGCGGTCTCTGCAGCTGATCGCGTGAGATGGTCTCCAGACGCCGAGAACGCTTTTGGATCTACGGGAAAGTTAAATGGTCAGTCGGGGTTTTTCTCAGGGAACAAAAATCTAACTGAGCCGCAGCTGTTTATGGCATGGCCGGAAGTGGTCCCAGATAGCCGTCTCAGCGGATTTAGGCAGAAAAGAAATGCTTCAAGCAAACAAGCGCTAGCCGACCATCCGGATAACTGGACCATTAGCGTCGGTGGGGAACCAGCAAAAATCGTCGCACTGTATCGAAGATCTAGCCCGATTGGCACCTGGGCCGTAGGGGTAAGGCGATGGGAAAGCAGTAAGCGCCATTATTTAACGTTCAATTTAGACCGAACTATCCCCAACGGTGCGACCATCACAATTGAAGGGCCTGCGTTTTCCAAGTCCGAGTATCGCCGCAATCCGCAGGTTTTCAGCGAGGCAATCCATGTGTGTCAGGCGGGTTATCCAGTGGTTGGCTCTAAGATTGGGTATGTCGGCAATTGGTGGGGGCACGACAAAAATGGTCAAAGCGCTAACACTGATTTCCTTTTGTCCGAAAACACGGGTTGGCAGCTGGTTTCAGCAGAGGACGGCTCTGTTAAAAAATCAGGGCTACTGGCGTTGGCTAAGCCGGTAACCGAAGCGCATCAGAATGACGCAAATTTCAACGGCTGCGACATATATGAAGCAGATTTTTCAGACGTTGAGCTCGCTGGTCGGTATCATTTGCAGATCGAGGGTTTGGGACGATCATTTCCTTTCGAGGTGTCAGCCCAACCCTATGAAAACGCTCTGAGACTGGCGGCGCGTTGGTATTTTCATCAAAGGTCAGGTTGCGAGATTGCTGAGCCGCATGGTGAAGGTAGGATACGGCCACGTAACGGACATCCGGACGACGGGTTGACCGTCTGGCAAACTCAAGTGACCATAGGTCAAACGATTGAGGGATATGCCAAAGCTGATGCCTTCAAATTGCTCTCTGAATATGCAGCGACTCATCCGGTCAACAGTTCGACTGAACAGTCGGGCATGACTGCAAACCCAGCAGCATGGGGTGGCTGGCATGACGCTGGAGATTGGGATCGGCGCATTCAGCACATGGATGTAGTTTTTCATATGGCCGATATCATCGAGACTTTTGAGCACACGCGTTCAATCTCGCTTAACCTACCTGAGAGCAAGAAGCCGTTCGCAGATCCTGCAGTCGCTGCGCGCAAGAACGACCAGGATTTGGGCGACGGGAAAACGGTTCTGCCTGATCTCATACACGAAGCGCTTTGGGGCGCTTCGTTGTGGCGAAGAACCCAAGGTGATGACGGGTCAATAATTGGTGGAGTTGAGTATTCAAGTAGCGGAATAGTCGGCTCGGTTTCTTGGAACCCGGTCCAAACCACCTATGCCTACGGCGCGGAAGATTGGGCCGCTTACCGTTTCGCTTTTGGTGCTGCCAAGTTGGGTCATGTTATCAAGACGGTTTGCGGCGATGCCGTTTTGGGGGATGACATTGTCGATGAAGCGGTTCGAGCATGGCATTGGGCCGAGAGCCAGCAGGTGCCAGTTCAGCAATACACTGACAACAGCCGAGATAGCGTGCTGAGAGCACGTGTCGCGTCTGCAGCGGTCGTTTTCCGCGCCAGCGGCGATGAGGCTGCCCGGGTCCTGTTCGAAAACAACAACCCTTTTGCACCACAATCCGACGATCCGATAAAAGCAATCGTGCCTGAAAGGTATCCCAACAGTTATCTTGAGTATGTGCGGGCGTCTCTTGAAGGTAGGCCGTCGAACCCAAAAATTGTCGCGGCAATTAAAGGTTGGATCAAGTACCGGGCTTTCCAGTTGAAACGCATGGGCCGCGATTTTGGGCTGCATACGACCGAGGCCTACCCGTGGAGCCGGGCTTGGATGCGGTTCGGACCCGGTTCTAACTGGCGCGCCAGTCAGTGGATGATGTATTATGCCGCAAACGGTGAGTTGCCGGCCGAACTGCGAAATTCTGCAATCGAAGGGATGTGGTTCGGGCTGGGGTGTAACCCTGCCAATGTTTCATTCGTTCAAGGTCTCGGGTCTCGGGATTTCGCAGATCCGCTGATGACTGAAAGATACGCGGCGGCGACTATTCCAGGTCAGATCAGTTTTGGCGTGACCGGGGGCAAGATGCACGAATGGGAACTTAGAAAGATAGGTGGTTCGATTTACCCGCCGAACCAGGAAGACTGGCCCATCTATGCTCAGATTTTTGAAAGCAGGAGTGTCGTCATTTCCGCCGAACACGGTATTAAATCGAATGCACTGGAGTGGTTGATTGCCTGTGCGGTTGCGACGTCGTAAGAACTAAAGGGTGTTCGTTGCTCACAAACCCGGTGGCACCTCTTTCGCCAACCCCTCACATTGACTATGTCTAACGGAACGCCAGCGGAGCTTCGCCGGCCCTTGATGTCCGCGTTGAACAAACGGGAGCGCGCCAATGTTGTTTCTCCGCTCAGTTTCTGCTGCCCTGTCACTCTGCTCTGTGCCGATCGTAGCCGTCGCGCAATCTGAGGCGGCGGGCGGGTTGCAGGTTGAATTGAATACCGTTCAGGATGTCGGCTCGTCTTGCCGACTGACCTTTGTCGTGGAAAACCAAACCGGGACGGCCATTGACGAAGCCAGCTTTGAGACGGTGATTTTTGACGCCTCCGGCAGTGTTGTCAGCTTTTCGCTTTTCAATTTCCGTGATCTTCCCGCCGATCGGCTTCGGGTGCGCCAATTCGACTTGCCGGGCATGGCGTGCAGCGCCGTCGGCAGGGCGCTGATCAATGGCACCAACACCTGCACCGTGGCCGGTGAGGACAGTTCGATCTGCGAGGACGGGTTGAAACTGCAAAGTCGTACAGATGTGGAGTTGATCGGATGAGCCCCTTTGACGCCTTGCGCGAAATTCTGGATCTGGGCGGGCCGGTTGTTGCCATCCTGATCGCAATGTCGGTGGTGACTTTGTCGGTCACGCTCTACAAGTTCTGGCAGTTTGCGGCATCCGGCGTCGGACGGCACCGGGTTTTGTCCGAGGCGTTGGCCGCCTGGGACGCAGGCGACGCCGCGACTGCGCGTGCGCGTCTGGCCCAAAGCCGCAGCTATTTGGCCCCGCTGGTCCAAGTTGCGATGGAGGCACCCGATACACCCGGATTGGATCAGCGGCTGGATGCCGAAGCCGGTCTGGCGCTGGCCGGTCTGGAACGCGGATTCCGTCTGTTGGACACTGTGGCCCAGCTTGCACCTCTGCTCGGGCTGTTCGGCACTGTTCTGGGGATGATCGAGGCGTTTCAGAGCCTGCAATCAGCAGGATCGTCCGTTGATCCTTCGCTGCTGGCGGGTGGGATCTGGGTGGCGCTCATGACAACCGCTGTGGGGTTGGCCGTAGCGATGCCGACCTCGATGGTCTTGTCCTGGTTTGAAAGCCGCACCGCGCGCGAACGGGTCTTTGCAGACAAGGCGCTGCGTACAATTCTGGTGCCGGGTCAGGCCGTTCCGCAGGCCGATGAAAACCGGGCGATGGCGACTGCGCCTGGACATGCGTAACGCTGCACCCTTTGTCAGACGTCCGATGTCGATGACGCCGCTCATCGACGTGATCTTTCTGCTGTTGCTGTTCTTCATGCTGTCCTCGACCTTTTCGAAGTACGGCGAGATTGAGCTGAGCAACGCGGTTGGCGGCAGCGCCAGTTCGGACACGCCGACCGAGCGGCTGTTTTTGCAGTTGGGAACTGAGCGGCTGGTGCTGAACGGGCAACCGGTGTCCCTGAGCGATCTTGAGACGCAGCTAGAAACCGGTCAGGTGCTGGTCAGCCTGGACCCGGACACGACCGCTCAGCGTGTCATCGATGTGCTTGTCCGGCTGCGCGGTCGCGAAGGGCTTAGCGTATTGGTGCTGGAATGATCAGGTATAGGCGGCCCAAACGCAGACGCGACTCGACGATTGCGCTGATCAATGTCGTGTTTCTGATGCTGATCTTTTTTCTGCTGACCGGCACGCTGGCACCGCCGCTGGATCCAGATCTCGAATTGGTCAATACGGTCGAGCTGGAGGGGCGAGAACCGCCCGACGCCCTGATCCTGCATGCGGATGGAACGCTGAGTTTTCGCGGCACTCCAACCGATCCCGAAACCCATATGCAGGGCCGTGGATCGGAAGCCGTGCGTATTGTCCCCGACCGGAATGCCCCAGGATCTCGGCTCATTGAGGTGACTGGAGCGTTACGCCGTTTGGGGGCCACATCGGTCCTTGTCGTGACCGAGAAGGCTCTGGAATGATCCGGCGGTCGGCCTTCATTGCGGCGGTCGCCATTCTGGTGTCGCTGGCCCTGCACCTGATGGGGTTGAGCTTTACTGCCCCGCGACCTTCCAGCGATCTGTCAGGTTCGCCGGGGAGTGAGTCCGTCGAACTGAGCACGACGTTCGAAGATCTGGCCGAGGTTATAGCCGATCCGGTTGAGCCTGAACCGGCCGAAGAGCCCGAACCGCCGCTGGAAACGCCACCCGAAGAACCCGAGATTCCGGTCAGCGAAGCGCTTGTGGCCTCTGAGAACCCCGAGCAAGTGTCCGCGCCTGATCTTGGAGAGGCCGAGGTTGTCGATCCAGTGGTCACCGAACCGGTCGAACCGGACGTGTTAGAGACTGAAAACACCTCCGAAGGCGCTGCCGTCGCCAGTGATGAGGCAGAAGAAACCCCCGAGGTGGAGCCGGAAACCGTAACGGAGTTGCCCGAAGGAACCCCTGAAGCGGACGTCAGCCAGCCCGAGGTCGCAACCGAGGTTCAGCCGGTGGCCCCCGAGCCGCAGGAGCTGGCGGCCCTGCCTGTTGCACCTTCGCCCGAAACAGCAATTCCGGTCGTGCCGCTGGAAACCGAGGCGATTGACCCCGAGAGCCCCGAAGCGTCGCCGGAACCAGCGCCAGAAGCCGCGACGGATGGGACCGAACTGGCAGTAACCTCTTCGATCCGGCCCCAACGCCCCGAACGCCAACCGACACCTCAACGCAGAGGCGTGCAGGGCGGCGCACGGGATTTCAGCGCGCTGCAATTCCCGTCCGAAGAGGTCGAGTCGCCGCTCTATGCCTATAGACGTGAAGGGCTGGATGCGTTTTCGTCCGGCAATAGCGGCAGCCGTTCGGGCGGGCGTGGACCCGGTAACTCGGACACGACCAACTATGCCGGTGAGGTTCTGGTCCATCTGAACCGGGCCCCCGTGGTCTTTGTATCTGCCCGCGGGTTCGCAAAGGTGTTTTTCGAAATAAACCCGGATGGAACATTGGCCTGGGTCGATATCGTGGACAGTTCCGGATCGGCTGAAGTTGACCGCGCCGCCCGTGCGCAAGTCCAGGCCGCATCGCCGTTTCCGCTGCCGCCAGGGGGTGTCAGCCGCAAGCTGTCCTTCTTCTATACCAGCAACTGATCGGGATACCCGATACGCCATTTCACGCTTAAAAATAAGGCCTTTGAGCGGAAATCCGCCTGAATCTACAGGTGAATCCGATCAAGCAGTGAGGCCGCCTTTAGCCGCAATTGCCGACATGTAAAAAATTTGGCATTTAAAGGGGTGTCGTCGCATTTCTGTGATCAATTCTTTGTAATGAAATACAGCTGACTACGAATTACGCGTAATTGCTTGAGAATTTGGGTTTCGGCTGTTTTCCCGCATTTGCAAAGATGCCACAAGTATCAGTGTGATCCCAATGAAATTCGGCGAAACCATTGCAGGCGCACGGAAATTATCCGAATAGGCCCGCAGCCGCTTCGGTGGCTGCACTCCTCTCAAAACTTATGGGTTTACCATGAAAAAACTTCTCATTGCATCGACGGCACTGGTCGCAACCGCAAGCGTTGCAGCAGCTGACGTCCGTTTCAGCGGTTACGGCCGTTTTGGTATTGGTTACCAAGAAGACCGTACCGGCACCGTAACAAACATCGATACCGCGACTGGTACAACTGGTACCGCGACCGTTGATACCGACAACACCATCCTGGTCTCGCGTTTCCGCCTGAACATCGACGGCACCGCCGAAACCGATGGCGGCGTTGAGTTCCAGGCGCGTGTCCGCCTGCAGGCTGATGACAATTCCGGCAACGGCGAGCAGGAACGCGCCGGTCTGAACGGTGCGCGTTTCTCAGTCATCTACGGTGGTCTGCGTGTTGACGCGGGTAACGTTGCTGGTTCCTTCGACAACCTGGCAAACTACTTCGGTAATGAGCCCGGTCTGGAAGAGTTCCTGGGTCAGTATTCGGGCGTGAACTACGAGTTCCTCGAGTA
The DNA here is from genome assembly GCF_056539265.1 of Ruegeria sp. BC3. Lineage (NCBI taxonomy): Bacteria > Pseudomonadati > Pseudomonadota > Alphaproteobacteria > Rhodobacterales > Roseobacteraceae > Ruegeria > Ruegeria sp. BC3. The sequence continues at coordinate 481,271 of NZ_JBQFUP010000004.1, read as the reverse complement.
CACCTCGACCGGTTCGGGTGCCAACGCTGTGTTCTTCCAGTACGCAGTCGGCGACTTCGCCTTTGGCGCATCGTATGACCAAGCGACTTTCGCAGTCGATGGTGTTCCGCAGGATGGCGACCGTTGGGACGTAAGCGCAACCTACACCTTCAACAACATCACCGCTGCATTGGCCTATGGTGAAACCAAAGCAACTGTGAACAGCAACAGCGAAAAGCAGTCGCTGACCGTTCTGACCCTGGGTGCGGAATTCGGCGACTTCTCGGGTACTCTGTTCGTCGCGGACGATGACGTTGTGAACGCTGCCGAGAACGGCACGGCTTACGGTCTGTCGCTGGCCTACAACCTTGGCGCTGCTACCACCCTGCAATTTGCTTACGGTGACGGTTCGGCTGACGAAGATGAGCGCAACATCGGTGTGGGCGTCATCTACGATCTGGGCGGCGGTGCATCGCTGCGCGGCGGTGTTGGCGAAATCAAAACGGGTGATGCCGACGGCCGCATCCGCGCTGACTTTGGTGCTCAGTTCAACTTCTAAGTTGATCTGAACCTGAGTGTTCAAAGGGCGGGCCATGAGGTCCGCCCTTTTTTACTTCTTTTCGAAGAACAAAATGACCTCGCCCAGCCGGACTCCAAAACGCGAGACATAGGCGCGGTTCAACAGGCGGTCGTCTTCCAACAGCCACATCCAGTCGTCAAAGTTGACCCGCATGGTCCCCTCTTTCACCGGTAGGTCAATCTTGTACTTCCAGTTGAACGTATCGCCGCGCTCGACGCCATTTGCCGTGCCCAGTACACCGGGGGCAGTGCCAGTCCAGGTGTCCTCGCCAGTTTTGGTCAGGGTCCATATACGCTGTTCCGTGGCGCCGTCATCGTAGACAAAATCTTCGACCAGGGTCAGTGTTTTGCCATCCCATGTGCCGTCGATATCCACCGTAAAGCGGCGGGGGACATTGCCCAACACATCCTGGAACTGACCATAGGCGACGGTTTTACCTTCGAAGAACTCTTCTAGGTTCAATTGCCGGTCTGACAGGAACGTTTTGGGCACGCGCGGCTTGGCCGAGCAAGCGGTCAAAACGGCAAGGCCTGCGATCCCAAGCCCCGCGATAAGGAACCGACGCCGCATCATTGGATCGGCCTTTGGTCGGCATCCGCATCGTACCCGTTTGCGCCGCTGACATGGGCGGTTTGTACCTCGGGCGCGGGGCGCATGGTGGCGATGAGTTCGGCGACCTTAATGCCGAATTTGCGCATTTCGGATCTGTTCATGATCACGCCGTTTTCAGTGAGATACATCCAGTCCGTGACGTCCAAAGTATGGCCACCCGCGTCTTCGGGCAGGATGATGCGGTAGGTCAGCTTGACGGTCGATCCCGATATTGTGCCCTTGCCTTCGCCAACGATGTCGTCCGCCGTTGCGGTGAACGTATTGCCGGCGCCCAGTGTCAGGTACCATTTACGGGTCATCTGTTTGCCGTTGGAGTAGGTGAAGTATTCGGCCAGCGTGCCGGTGTTGCCGTCCCATTCGCCCACCATACGGGCGACGAAGCTGTTCGACATCTTTCCGTTTGGCCCATAGATCAAGCCCTCGGACAGGATCTCTCCGTTCAGGGCTTCTTTCATCTTAAACGCGGGCCCGGTGCCGGTATAATCGGACGGGGATTGCGAGCGAAAGCTCAGAAACCTGTTCTTGGCCACAAATACGGCAAGGACAGCGAGCAGTATTACAACAAGCGTTTTCATTTGGCTGAGACCTCCGTTGGCAGCGTCAGGACCATGCCAAACGCGCCGAGTTTCAGGATGCAGGGCAGCACCGCATAAGCCAGGTTGAGTGTGTCCAGGGCTTGTGCAGAGTTTGTCTGTCCGGGTGTAAACCCGCTGCGTTCCAGCAGGGGTAGAGTGAAAAAGGCAGCGAGCGCGAGGCCCAGCTTGCCGGCAAAAGACCAGAACCCGAACGCGGCCGAGGCGTTGAGGCCCGCGCGGGTCAAAACAACCGAGAACATGGCGGGCAAAACCACCATATCAGCCCCTAATGCCGCGCCGGATGCAAGGCAGATCAGGGCAAAGCCCAACAGCTCGCCCGCGGGCAGCATCGCAGCGCCGATGAAGCTGGCGATCGACAGGGGCATGGCGATGATCAGAGTCTGTTTCGGGCCAATTCGATTGCTGAGACGCGCCCAAAGCGGCACCGAGGCCCCCGCACTGAGGAAGAACAGGATCAGCAACGGACCGGCTTTTCCGGGCAACTGCAGGCGATCTTCGACGAAAAACAGAAACAGAGTCGACGTGATGGCAACCGGCAGGCTGTTCACCAGCGCCAGCGCCAGAAGACGCAGCGCCCCGGCCTGTCCTAACCCGGTAAAGGACAAACCCTCACCCGTGATCGGCGTGCGCCGCCACATTGGGAAGGTTATCACAATGGTCACGATGGAAAGGACGCCTAGGAACAAACCAAAAGCGGGATATCCTTGCGCGCCTGCGCCCAAGGCAACGAACAAGGCGGGCGCGCTGGCTGCGATGATAACGCCCGCCAATTGGCCTCCTTCCCGGAAAGCCGCCAACGTCATCAGCTCTTTTGCGTCAGCTTTCTTGGCCAGGGTGGCGCTGCGGCCGTATAGCAGGATGGTCCCGAGGCTGTAGGCCGAGAATAGCAAGATCAGGATGAGAATCAGAGAGGTCACGCTTGCACCCTCGGGCAAGGCGAAAAGCAGCGGGAATCCCACTGCCAGGCCAACTGCGGCCAGAGCAGCAAACAGCAGTTGGCCCCCTGGCCAGCGGTCAATCGCCCAACCAATTAGTGGGTCTTGCACCAGATCCACCAGCCGGATCACCAGCAAAACGGTGCCGATCACTCCAAGGCTGATGCCAAGGTTCACCGCCGCAAAACGCGGAAGGTGGATGTACAGTGGAATACCCGCGGCCGCGAGCATCAGCGCATAGAGGCTGACCCGTGGATACAGCATCACTGGCCCTTTAACTGCCGGGTAAAGCTTGCGGATCTGGTATTGTCGCCAAGAAAGATCGACATGAACGTCTTTTTGACCCCGGGGCTCGACAGGGTGCAGGTCTTGCGCCCATTACGCCAGAATCCGACCTTGTTCGGCCCTTCGGACACCGCAAGATAGCTGTCGCCTTTGTTCACGGTCTGAAAGCACGTCTCCAGCTGCGCCTGCGTCATTCCGCTGTTGCCCTGTCGTGTCATCTCATCCAGCGTCGATTCAACCAGTGCTTTCTGTTTGATGTTGCGCCGGTAGGTCAGCTGCAGGCCAAAGTCTTCGCCCCAGCTGAATGGCGCGCCGCCGGGCGTGTAAAGCTTGGCGTCATAGACCGGCAGTCCCAGATAGCGGAACGTTGCGGTTCCGCGCAGTTCGGCGTTCGGCAGTTGCGCCGCCACCGTGGATGCAGCCAGCCCGCCGGGGGCCAGCAGCATCACGGCGAACACCGCTGCGCGCCAGAAGGGGTTATTCGGCCGGGACAGGGATGGCCGGGTCTTTTGCAAGATTGCCATTGTCAGCTCCGATGGTTTGCGGGGTGCCCTTCAACCGCTCGACAACATGCATCGCGCTGGCAATCCCGTCTTCGTGAAAACCATGCCGGTTGTACGCACCGGCAAACCAGGTGTTGTTCTGTCCCTGCATCCCGCGGATTTGTCCCTGTGCTTTAAGGGCAGCGTGATCGAATACCGGATGCGCGAATTCGACCTCGTCGTAGATTTTGTCTTCCGGAATCTGGGCCTGAGTGTTCAGCGTCACAAACATCGGATCACTGTCCGGAATGTTCTGCAGGCGGTTCATCCAGTAGGTCACACCAACGTTTCCGGCCTGCGAACGATAGGTCCAGCTGGACCAGCAGGCCCGTCGTTTCGGCATCTGACCTGGATCGCAATGCAGAACGGCTTTGTTGGGTTGGTATTTGATGGCAGCAAGGGCGGCTTTTTCCTCGTCCGTGGCGCTGTTGCCCAGAATGGCCAGCGTCTGGTCTGAGTGGGTCGCCAGAATGATCTCGTCATACAGATCCGCCTGACCCTCGCTGTGGACGGTGACGCCCAGATTGTCCCGGTGAATGTGTTGAACCGGAGAGGCCACGCGAATTTCACACCCGCGGGCGCGCAATGCAGCTTCGATCCGGCGGACATATTCGATGCTGCCGCCTTTGACCGTCCACCATTGATGTTGCTTTGATCGATCTCCGGCCAGCAAAGCGTGGTTCTGGAAAAACTGCACCAGTGATCGGGCCGGGAAACGGTCGATGAATTCGACCGGTGTTGACCAGATCGCGCCGCACATCGGCATCAGATAGTTGTGGCGGAACCAATGGCCCAGACGAAGCTGGTCGATCAGTTCACCGATTGTGGTTTCGTCGTCTTTGGCGGCCTGCGGGGCCTCTTTGCCAAAGCGCAGGATGTCCGAAATCATTTTGTAATAGGCCGGACGCATCAGATTGCGTTTCTGCGCTGTCAGGGTGCGCAGATTGTTCAGGCCGTATTCAAGGCGACCATCGTCGATCGTGGCACCAAAGCTCATTTCGCTTTTGATGACGGGAACGTTCAGTTCGTCGAACAGCTTGGTCAGGTTTGGATAGGTGGCATAGTTGAACACGATAAACCCGGTATCGACCGGTTGATCGCCATTCTTGCCCGCCATCACCGTCCGGGCATGACCGCCCAGCCGTGGTTCAGCCTCATAGACCGTGACATCGTTGTCTTCGGATAGGTAGTAAGCTGCGGATAGACCTGAAATGCCTGCACCTACAATTGCGATTTTCTTGCGTACGCCCCGCGGTTCGTCGAACATGTGATCCTCTTAGTGCGACATTTTACAAGGATTACGCAGCAAGGCCGAATGCGGATCAATCACGTTTGATTATTTTTTTCATTGCTCTAGCTGGTTTAGGCTGACCCGAGTTTAATGTTGCGCTGACATGATCCAGCTGAGCACCCGGTCCGTAAAACCTCCAGAACCTTTAATGGAAATCGAAACCAAAGCCGGCTTGCTATACCCGGCGTCCCGGATACCCCGCGCATGAGCAGTTTTGACGGAAGAACCTATTGGATCATCGGTGCCAGCGAAGGCCTGGGCCGGTGTCTGGCCGAGGCGCTCAGCCGTCAGGGGGCCAATCTGGTGCTCTCGGCGCGCAATGCGGCGCGTTTGGCCGAGATCTGCGAAGCATTGCCGAACACGCGTGCTGTCCCCTTTGACGTCACCGATCTGGACGCTGTGCGCCGTGCGGTGGCAGAGGTCGGGGCGGTGGACGGGCTGGTCTATAACGCGGGTGCCTATGAGCCAATGAAAACGGCCGATTGGGATACCGAGACTGTCTTGTCGATGACCGACGTGAATTATCTGGGTGCGCTGCGGGTTCTGGGTGAGATCGTGCCCGGTCTTGTCAGCGTCGGTCGCGGGGATATCACGTTGATCGGGTCATTGTCCGGCTATCGTGGTCTGCCTGCTGCGGTGGGCTATGCGGCCAGCAAGGCGGCGCTGGTCTCGTTGGCTGAGACGATGCGCTTTGATCTGGCGGGAACGGGTGTAACGGTGCGTATCGTCAATCCCGGCTTCATCAAGACCCGGCTGACCGAAAAGAACAACTTCAAGATGCCCATGCTGATGACGCCCGAGGATGCGGCGGATCGGGTGCTCAAAGCCATGTCGCGCCGTCGGTTCCGTACCGATTTCCCGGCCCCGTTTTCCTGGGTCGTTCGATTGATCGATTACTTGCCGGATTGGTTGGTGTATCGTGGAAAATAGAGTCTAATCAGGCTCTTTATCCGAACTGTCCCTGACAGAACCAACCAGCCGACATGGTGCCGCCGTGGCCGTAGAACAGCCATAGCCGCTCGCCCTGTTCCGTCACCACCACCCAGTAATCGCGCACGCCGCTGCGCCAGTTGGGGTCGTCCAGCCACCATTCCGGGGCGATACGTTCCGGGCCGGTGGCCTGCGCCAGTTGCCAGTCGCGCCCACGCCAGCGAAAGGCGGCGGGTACATCCGGGGTTTCGGGGGCCATCACAGGTTCGGGCTGCCACATCTGCAAAGGGCGCGGGCGCGGCGGAGCGGGCCAGTCGCGGGCCGGTTCCGACCACGCCGCTGCCAGCGTCTGCGCCGTTTTCTCGGGGATATGCGAGGCCGCCGGGTGGCGACGCGTGATGACGTCCAGTCCGACCCGCGCGCCCAGCTTGCCGATCAGGTCTTCGACGGCGGTATTGCCCTCTAACCGCTCGCGGGCGACGCGGCGGGCCTCGGCATGACCGGCTAAGGTGCGGGCGTGGATGGGTTCGGTCTGCACGGCTTCAAGCCGTATCATGTCGATGCCATAGCCCGCATCGATTTTGTCAATTTTCATCTCTAACAAAGGCCGAATGCGGTATTTGTCATAGGTTGGACGAGCCAGGCCGACCTCGATGACCTCGGCTGCTTGATCGGCGCGATGCGCCTCGAGCCGCAAAGTTCGCACCCCGCGCCCTTTCTCTTCCAGCTTGGCGCAGAGTGTTGGCAGTACCCGGTCGATGGCGGCCATCACATCTTCGGTCAGCCCAATCGGGTTGGGCAGGGTCATCCGTACTGCAAAGTTGTGCGGCGGACGGGCGGGTGAGACCGGCTCGGGCGCGCTGCCCATCGCCTGATCCAGCCGCAGCACCAGCCCACGTCCGAAACGGCGGGCCAGTGACGCACGCGGTTGCCCCAGCAAATCCCCGATCCGGCGCAGGCCCAGACGGTTCAACTGCGCGACGACCTGATCCTCAAGCCGCAGCGCCGCGATGGGCAGGGGGCTGAGCGCGCCATAGGACTGCCCCGGTGCCGCGATACGCGCGCCACCGCCCAAAGCCATCACTTGTGGCGCAGCCCCCCCTTTGGTCCAGTGCCGCCGCTTGGTTGCCCGGGCGCGGGTGGCGCGCGCCTCTTGGCTGATGGCGTCGCCGTTGCGGTCAGACGTTGCCTCTTGCCCCGCATAGCGCGCCAGCGCCCAGGCCGCGCCCAGCGTATCGGCAATGCCCATCTGCACGCTGAGACCCATATCGGCGCAGTCGGTCTCGATCACGCTCAGCAGCGCTTCTTCCCCACCGAACAGGTGCGCACAGCCCGACAGGTCGACGACCAGCCCATCCGGGGCCTCTTCGGCGACCCAGGGGCTGAACTTGCCTGCCCAGCGGCGCAGCGCGGTCAGAAACGCGGCCTCGGCCGGGGCGTTGCGGTGGCGGGTGATCAGGGCCGCGCACATGGCATGGGCATCGCGTACAGGCTGACCCACACGCAGCCCGGCGGCCTGTGCCTCGGTGTTCAGCGAAGTGATCACTTGCATGTTCGACTGTTCGGCCACGACGGCCAAAGGGCCAGTATGCAGCCCCCGCGCAGCGCGGATCAGCCGTTCAGCCCCCAGACGGGGAAACCACAATGAGAGTATTCGGCGTTTTGGCATCGGCAGACATCAAAATGTTCCCATTTTGTTCTTACCAGAGAATCACGCCCCGAGTCCACGCTTACCCGCAGGTCAGGCGCTGAATGATCCCCGACCCGGTTACATAAACGTTCAGGCGGTCGATGCGGTAATCCTGTGTGGCGATGTCATCGGGGCCCAGAACACGCGACCGTTCGGGCAGCTGGGCCTGGATGGTCGAAACGGGCTGACCAATGGAGTCGGCAAAAGCTTCGCCCTGACAAAAGGCCAGATCAACCGGGGCGGCGTCCGTCGATGCCAGCGTCTCGACCGGCGCGGTTGTCTCGGCGCAGGCTGCCAGCAGGGCCAGGGCGGGAATAAATCGGAACATTGGCGTTTCTCCTTCTGACAACGTCGTTACTGCAATATCAAATAATTAGCCAACCTGTCACCAAAGCGCAGTTGAAAACGCCCTGTAATTGACGCAGGGTCGGGCAAACAGGACAGGGAGACAACGATCATGCGTACCCGTGCCGCCGTCGCCGTTCAGGCGGGCAAACCTTTGGAAGTGATGGATGTGAACCTCGAAGGCCCCAAGGCGGGCGAGGTTCTGGTCGAAATCAAGGCAACCGGCATCTGCCACACCGATGAATTCACCCTGTCAGGTGCCGACCCCGAAGGTCTTTTCCCGGCGATTCTGGGCCATGAAGGCGCAGGTGTCGTGGTCGAGGTTGGCCCCGGCGTGACCAGCCTGAAGCCCGGCGACCACGTGATCCCGCTTTACACTCCGGAATGTCGCGAGTGTGAATACTGTCTGCACCCCAAGACCAACCTGTGTCAGGCGATCCGCGAGACGCAGGGTAAGGGTCTGATGCCCGACGGGACATCCCGGTTCTCGACGCTGGATGGCGACCCGATCCTGCACTACATGGGCTGCTCGACCTTCTCGAACCACACGGTTCTGCCTGAAATCGCGCTGGCAAAAGTGCGCGAGGACGCGCCGTTCGACAAGATCTGCTATATCGGCTGTGGTGTGACCACCGGCATTGGCGCGGTGATCAACACTGCCAAGGTGGAAATCGGCAGCCGGGCCATCGTCTTTGGTCTGGGCGGTATTGGTCTGAACGTCATTCAAGGCCTGCGTCTGGCCGGAGCGGACCAGATCGTCGGCGTCGATCTGAACCCCGCCAAAGTGGAAATGGCCACCAAGTTTGGCATGACCGACTTTGTGAACCCCAAAGAGGTCGAAGGCGATCTGGTTCCTTACCTGGTCAATCTGACCAAGGGTGGCGCGGACTATACTTTTGACGCCACGGGCAATGTCGGCGTGATGCGCGATGCGCTGGAATCGGCACATAAGGGCTGGGGTGAATCGATCATCATTGGCGTGGCACCTGCGGGGGCCGAAATCTCGACCCGTCCGTTCCAATTGGTCACCGGCCGGTCATGGCGCGGCACCGCCTTCGGCGGCGCGCGTGGCCGGACCGATGTGCCCAAGATCGTCGACTGGTACATGGAAGGAAAGATCGAGATCGACCCGATGATTACCCACACTATGGGCCTGGACGACATCAACCACGGGTTCGACCTGATGCATAAGGGTGAGAGCATCCGGTCTGTGGTTGTTTACTGACCCACGCATTTCAGCTTGAAAGGGCGGGCTTCTGCTCGCCTTTTTGAGTCTATATTCAAGAAAAAGGCTCTTTTTTTTGTATTGAGGGATGGTTTTGTCTTCGAAAACAACAGGTCGATTGGCGGTTTTGATAGACGCGGACAATGTATCTGCGAAGCACGTAGCCGAAATTTTTGAAGAAATAGCCAAGCTCGGAGAAGCCAGCTTGCGGCGCGTTTACGGAGATTTCTCAGGCGACGCGTCACAAAACTGGAGTGCGGATGACCTGGCGGCTTACGCCATCGTTCCGCAGCAGCAATTCGCCAACACCAAAGGTAAAAACGCCAGTGACATCGCATTGGTTATCGATGCGATGGACATCCTGCATTCCGGACGGTGCGATGGCTTTGTGTTGGTTTCGTCGGACAGTGATTTCACCCGTTTGGCCAGCCGTATTCGTGAGCATGGGTTGGAAGTGATCGGGATCGGAGAACGTAAAGCCCCAAAGGCCTTTGTCGCAGCCTGTAACCGTTTTATTTACATAGAAAATATTCAAAAAGAGGCCAATAAGGCGCAAAAGTCACCTAACTCAGAGTCGGCCGGTCACAGGCAGAGGCTCAATCACGCGTATCAACTTATTCGCAACGTTGTGTTGGACACGAGCGAGCCAGATGGTTGGGTGCCTCTAGGTTATGTCGGCAGCCAACTTGGGAAAATTTACCCAGATTTTGACGCGCGTACATATGGTCAGAAGCGGCTCAGCGATCTGGTTCGAGCCATCGACCGGTTTGACGAAAACGGTGAAAATGGCGGCCTTAAAATCCGATGTAAGGACACCAAATAGACGTCGGTTATTCTGATAGGTTTCGCGTGGGTCGTGCCGAAGCACCCGTGTCTGCGCGCGGAGACCGTACTTTGAGAACCGGTTTATTCGATGAAACATCTGTCCGGCTTTCCCGCCAGACGACGAACACGCCGGACGCGATGATGATACTGGCACCCACCGCGACCCAGATGTCCGGGCGCTCGCCAAAGAAGACCATGCCAAAGATCGTGGCCCAGATGATCTGGCTGTACTGGCTGGGGGCAACAACTCCGGCAGGCGCGGCGCGATAGGCCAGAATGATCAGGTGCTGCGCGATCACGGAAAACAGACCGACCAGCGCCATCATCGCCAAATGCAGCAGGGACGGGGCTTGGTACACGGCGGGTTGAGCGGCGCTCATGACGACGATGGCCAGAAGCATCGGATAAAGGATCAGGACGGCGGAGCGCTCCTCGTTCCCGATTTTACGCACCAGAACCGATCCGAAGGCGCTGCAGAATGCGGCCGTCAGCGCGGCCAGATGGCCCAGCGTGATCTCGGTCGCGCCGGGGCGCAGAACGATCAGGACGCCGATCAGGCCAACGCCGACAGCGGCCCAACGCTGGGCGCGGACGACCTCTCCGAGAATCGGGATCGACAGGACGGTGACGATCAGGGGGAACGAGAACAGCAGCGAATAGACCTCGGCAAGGGGCAGGACCGAAAAGGCGTAGAAGGCACAGGACATGGCCGTCACCACGAGGGCTGAGCGTAACATTACCAGCCACGGATGATGCGGGCGGAAATTGCTGGGCGTCCTGTCGGCCAGCATGGACACGGCCATGGGCACAAAGGAAAACAGCGTGGCAAAGAAAATGATCTGCATCACCGAATAGGTGGCACCCAGCGCCTTGATCAGCGCATCATGGCTTGCAAAGACAGCAAAGCCCACAAATGCATAGCCAAGTCCCCGGAGGGTGGAGTTCTGAGTGCTCATCGGTGCGGCCTCGGGTGATGTATCGGTGTTGTGATGTGCCACCACATCGCGGGTGCTGCGGCTGGCTTGCCCTTGAGTAAACCCATTTTGGCGGCGCGCATAGCCCCTAATTTACCGCTAACATCGCATGGCTGCTATGACCGCTTGTCATCGCAGGATCGGGGGCGCGTCCTTGGGTTGGCGCGCCGATTGCACGCCGGCCTTCATGGCTACGCCAATGCGCCGTGCCAGAGCGACCCATGGGGTCGCGGTGTCTTGGGGCAGCGTTTGGGCCGCGACCTCCTCAAACAGGTCCAGCCAATGGGCGAACATCTCGGGCTGTACGTCGGGCCGTTCGATATGGGTCCGCTGTGGATTTCCGTCATAGCTGCGTTCGAACAGGATCGCATTGCGCCAGAAGGCGGCGATCTTTTCCTCATGCGCGGGCCAGTCGGTGACGTGTTTGTTGAACACAGGTCCTAGTACCGTGTCCTCGCGCACACGCGCGTAAAACGCTCGGACCTGCGCGTTGATCTGATCTGGCGTTGCAGGAAAGCGTGGCGGCAATGTGGGTCTGGTCATTTTGGGTCCGATTTCGACTCTGTATTGGGCGGATAGCCGTTTCGGGCGTCAGGCAACAGGCGTGGTTTTGTCGCGCGGCTCGGGCGTCAGGATATGCCGCAGCAGGGCCACGGGGTGTGCCCGCAGGCTGAGGCGGGTGGAGACGTAATCCTCGACCACCTGTTCACCCAATGTCATCTGGGGCAGATAGGCCTCGGGTTCATCCAGCGCCTCGCCCTCCAGATCCTGCGAGAACAGGGGCAGAGGTTTTGCGGTGGCAATCGCCTTGGCCTGCCACAACGCCTCGCGCCGGGTCAGGTCGCAGGCGGCAAAGGCGTCAGCCTCAGCCAGCCGCTCGATCACCGAGGGGCCAAGCCCTGCCCGGCGCCAGACATCGTCGACCTGATGGTAGCCGTTACCCCGCGCGGCGGTGAGCCAGCTGGCGTCTTCCTCGCTGAGGCCTTTGATTTGGCGGAACCCCAGCCGCAGGGCCAAACCGCCATGGCCGTCAGGCTCCATCACGTTGTCCCAGAAACTGGCATTGATGCAGACCGGGCGCACCTGAACGCCGTGTTCCCGTGCATCGCGCACGATCTGGGCGGGTGCATAGAAGCCCATCGGCTGTGAGTTCAGCAGGGCGCAGGCGAAGATGCCGGGATGGTGGCATTTGATCCAGGCCGAGGCATAGACCAGCAGCGCAAAGCTGGCCGCGTGGCTTTCGGGGAAGCCATAGGAACCGAACCCTTCGATTTGCGAGAAACAGCGCTCGGCAAAATCGTCCTCATAGCCGTTGCGCTTCATGCCGCGCAGGAACAGGGCGCGAAACTCGCTGACGGACCCGTGTTTCTTGAAGGTCGCCAGAGACCGCCGCAGCCGGTCGGCCTGTTCCGGAGTAAACCCCGCGCCGACGATAGCGATCTGCATCGCCTGTTCCTGAAACAGCGGCACGCCCAGCGTTTTGCCCAGCACCTCGCCCAGTTCGTCCGAGGGGAAGCTGACCTCCTCCTCTCCGTTCCGTCGGCGGATATAGGGGTGGACCATGTCGCCCTGAATGGGGCCGGGGCGGATGATAGCGACCTCGATCACCAGATCGTAGAAATTGCGCGGCCGCATCCGGGGCAAAAAGTTCATCTGTGCACGCGATTCCACCTGAAACACGCCGACCGAGTCCGCTTTGCACAGCATGTCATAGACCGCCGGGTCCTCGGGCGGCAGGGTGGCCAGCGTATAGCCGGTTTGGTGGTGCTGGCTGATCAGGTCGAACGCCTTGCGGATGCAGGTGAGCATGCCGAGGCTGAGGACATCGACCTTGAGGATACCAAGCGAGTCGATGTCATCCTTGTCCCAGCAGATGACCGTGCGATCCTCCATCGTGGCGTTTTCGATGGGGACAAGCTCGTCCAAACGCCCCTCGGTGATGATGAAGCCGCCCACATGCTGTGAGAGGTGGCGGGGGAAACCGTCGATCTCATAGACCAATGATAGAGTCTGTTTCAGGCGGCGATCCTCGGGGTCGAGGCCAATCTCGCGCATCCGGTGCGCCTCGAGCCCGACTGTCGAGAAGAAGCCCCAAAGCTGCGATGAGAGCGCCGAGATTGTGTCCTCGGTCAGACCCATCGCGCGCCCGACCTCGCGGATGGCACGCTTGCCGCGATAGTGCACGACCGTGGCGCAGAGGCCCGCGCGTTCGCGGCCATAGCGGTCGTAGATGTGCTGGATCACCTCTTCGCGGCGTTCATGTTCGAAGTCGACATCGATATCGGGCGGCTCATCGCGGGCTTCCGAGACGAAACGTTCGAAGACCATTGTGCCCAGCTCGGGGCTGACCTCGGTGATGCCGAGACAAAAACAGACGACTGAATTCGCCGCTGACCCGCGCCCCTGGCACAGGATATCGCGGGACCGGGCGAATTTGACGATGTCGCGGACCGTCAGGAAATAGGGTTCGTATTTGAGCTTGCCGATCAGGGTGAGCTCATGCGCCAGCATCTTCTTGGCCTTTTCCGACGCGCCTGCGGGGTAACGCCATTTCAGCCCTTCATGCGCCAGTCGGTGCAGGCGTTGAGACGGGGTTTCCTGCTCGCTACCCTCGCTGGGATATTCATAGCGTAACTCGTCGAGCGAAAAGGAGAGTTCTTCGCTGAGCGCATGGGCGCGGGCAACAGCGCCCTCGTGTCCTTTGAAGATACGCAGCATCTCGGTCTCGGACCGCAGGCGCTGTTCTCCATTGGTCAGCGCGTCACGGCCCAGATCGTCGACCTTACGGCGCAGGCGAATGGCGGTCACCACATCGGCCAGTTTGCGACGGGCCCCGTGGTGCATCATCGGCGTGGCGCTGGCGAGGGTGGGGATGCCGAGTTGTTTTGATTCAGTCTCTAATAAAGAGAAATAGTTGCTATCCGCACCGTCATAGCGGGGATGCATCAACAGGTGCATTCGCCCGGCAAAGCGGCGCGTCATCTGTTGCGCCTGTGTCCGCCACGCGCTCGCGCCGCCCTGGGACCGGTCCGCTTGTGGCCAGAGGAGCAGGTGGAGGCCGTCGGAAAACTCCATCAGGTCGGACAGGTGCAGGATGCAGTGGCCTTTCTCGGCACGCAGGCGGCCCGCTGACAGGATGCGGCACAGGTTGCCCCAGCCCTGCCGGTTCAACGGCAGGGCGGTGACGGTGGGCGCGTCGGTGAAAATCAGCCGCGCGGCTGGGATCAGGCGGGGCACTGCGTGGATCGGATAGGACGGCGGTTTCGGGATGTGGTTGGGGCAGGGTGGGCCGATGGAGGTGTTCTGCCCCTCCCACTCGAGCCGTTCGCGCACCTTGCGGGCGATCTCGCGCCCTTGGGTGTGGGCGCGGACGATCCCGGCGACCGAGTTGTCATCGGCAATCGCGATGGCAGGCAGGCCGAGGGTTACGGCACGCTCCATGTACTCCTCGGGGTGGGACGCCCCGGTGAGGAAGGTGAAGTTCGACGTGATCGACAGCTCGGCATACATGACGATTCCATATTATATTCACGTTTTGTTCTTTTTCGAGTCCTTTGCGCAGGAAACGGGTCGATTGAGTTTGCAGCGCTGGGCATGGTCGGGAAAAAGGAGATCCGAGATGTTCAAGATCACTGCACTATCAACCGAGGAGGTTCGCGCCCTGCAGGCAGGCGGGCCGGATGCCTATGGCGCCGTGCCAGAACGCGCTGTTTCGACCGGCGCAGGCAATCCTTGCCGCCATTGCTTGCAAAACATCCCCGAAGGCGAAGAGATGCTGATATTGGCCCACAGACCCTTTTTAGAGTCTCATCCATATGCCGAAACCGGCCCGATCTTTCTGTGTGCGGCCCCCTGCAATCGGTATAGCGGGGACACGATGCCCGAGATTTTGACCTCATCACCCGACTACCTGATTAAGGGGTACGGAGAGGATGATCGCATCGTCTACGGAACCGGGGCCATCACGCCCACAGATCAGATCAGTGCGAAGGTTCAGGACATCTTTGCCCGCCCAGATGTGGTCTATATCCACGTCCGGTCCGCACGGAACAATTGCTATCAGGCGCGGATCGACCGGATCTAAAGTTTGATCCGGTGCATGCCTCTGCGCGGCTGGTCCAGATCCTCGGCCGGTTCTTCGTTGCGCGAGGATGTCAGGGCGAGGAACACATCCTCTAGGTCAGCCTCTTCGGTGCGCACGTCGCGGATGCGGATATTGGCGGCGCGAACGGATTCCAGCACTTGTTCAGCACTGGTCTGGGCGCTGCGGTATTGCAGTACCAGACTGCCATCGTCGCGCAAGGCAGCCTCGACACCGTCTGTTGCGGGCAGATCGGTGACCGGGCTGTCCGGAACGATGACCATCGTACGGCTGTCCATGCGGCCCAGCAGGTTTGCCGTGCTGTCCTGCGCGATCTTTTCACCGTGGTTGATGATTGCGATCTCGTCACACATTTCCTGCGCTTCTTCCAGGTAATGGGTGGTCAGGATAATGGTCATGCCCTGTTCGTTCAGCTTGCGCACATTGGTCCACAGCATTTGTCGCAGCTCGATATCCACCCCTGCAGTGGGTTCGTCCAACACCAGAATCTTGGGATGGTGCACCAGTGCTTTGGCCAGCAACAAGCGCCGGCGCATGCCGCCCGACAGGGTACGGGCATAGGCCTCGGCCTTGTCGCTGAGGCCGACCAGTTCCAGTATCTCATCGCTGCGTCGCTGAGCCTTGGGGACACCGTACAGCCCGGCCTGAACCTCCAAGGCACCTCGGGGGGTGAAGAAAGGGTCCAGATTCAGCTCTTGCGGCATCACGCCAATTGCGGATCGGGATTGGCGCGGGTTGCGATCCTGATCGAAGCCCCAGATCGAGACGGACCCCGCCGATTTCACGACCAGGCCGGCAAGGATGTTGATCAGTGTCGATTTTCCGGCACCATTCGGTCCCAGCAGGCCAAACACCGACCCGCGTGGAATGGTCAGATCGATGCCCTTCAGCGCCTGTTTCTCGGGTTGGCCTTTGCCGCCCCGATAGGTTTTTCGCAGTCCACTGATCCTGATTGCCGCATCGGTCATGAGACCCTTGCCCCCGGTTTGCTCATCGCTCATAAACGCACCTAATGCATGCCCGCGAGGCCGACAACCAGTGAAGGATCGCCAGCCGTGACAATCGAAGCGCCGGAAACCAAGATCGTCGAGACCACCCGCGTCGCCTGTGACGGCGGTGAAGGTGCATTGGGCCATCCGCGCGTCTGGCTGCAGATCCCCGAAGATACCGGTTGGGTCGAATGCCCTTACTGCGATTGCAAGTATGTCCTGAAGGGCGCAGAGCAGGGCTGAGTGCCTGCTCGAATGGCCAGCCGTCAGATTTCTTCGCGGCGCTGTTTAGTGCTTAAGGCACGTTCCTGACTGGTCTCCTGCGCGACCCTGTGGCAGAACCATCCCTGACCGATAGGGAGCGCGCGCATGAGCAATTTCGGAAAAGGCTGTCACCTGCATCTGATCGACGGATCGGCCTTTATTTTCAGGGCCTATCACGCTTTGCCCCCGCTGACGCGCAAATCTGATGGACTGCCGATTGGGGCCGTATCCGGTTTTTGCAACATGCTGCAGAAGTATGTCGAGGGGAATGCCGGTCCCGATGCGCCGACCCATGTGGCGGTGATCTTTGACAAAGGCTCGCACACGTTCCGCAATGATCTGTATGACCTGTACAAGGCCAACCGCGAGGCAATGCCCGAAGACCTGCGCCCGCAGATGCCGCTGACTCGTGAGGCGACAAAGGCCTTCAACATCGCTTGTAAAGAGCTTGAGGGTTACGAGGCCGACGACATCATCGCGACCCTCTCTGTGCAGGCGCGCGAAGCCGGTGGGCGTGTGACTATTGTGAGTTCCGACAAGGACCTGATGCAACTTGTCGGCGGCGGCGTTGAAATGCTGGATGCGATGAAGAACAAGCGCATCGACCGGGATGGCGTGGTTGAGAAGTTTGGCGTTGGCCCGGAACGTGTGGTCGATGTGCAGGCATTGGCCGGGGACAGCGTGGATAACGTGCCGGGCGCTCCGGGCATCGGGGTCAAAACGGCAGCCTTGTTGATCAACGAATATGGCGATCTGGAAACGCTGTTGGATCGGGCCGAAGAAATCAAGCAGCCCAAGCGTCGTCAGACCTTGATCGAAAAACGCGATCAGATCGAGCTGTCGAAAAAGCTGGTGCAACTTGACGAAAACACACCGCTGGATTTCGGCCTGGATGATCTTGAGGTCAAAGACCCCGACCCGGACACCCTGCTGAGCTTCCTGGCTGAGATGGAGTTCCGCACCCTCACCAAACGCATCGCGGACAAGCTGGGGGCCGAAGCTCCGGTGATTGCCGACGCGCCCGCGCCGGTGGCCGAGGTTGAAGAGGCGGCCGCAATTCCGTTTGATGCGTCCAAATATGAATGCGTGCGCGACGCAGGTGCACTGCAGAAGTGGATCGATCAGACCTATGAGCGTGGTTGGGTCGCCGTCGATACCGAGACCACCGGTCTGAACGAAATGATTGCCGATCTGGTCGGGATTTCTCTGTGTGTGGAGGCCGGAGAGGCCTGTTACATCCCGCTGACCCACAGGGATGGGGCGGCGGATGATCTGTTCGGGTCGGACGCACTTGCCGAGGGGCAGATGCCATTGGAAGAGGCTCTGACCCTGCTGAAACCGATGTTTGAGGACCCGTCGATCCTCAAGATCGGGCAGAACATGAAATACGATGCCAAGATTTTCGCGCGCTATGGCGTGAACGTTGCACCGATCGATGACACGATGCTGATGTCCTACGCGATGCATGGTGGTGAGCACGGGCATGGTATGGATACGCTGTCGGAACGCTACCTGAGCCACACGCCGATCCCGATCAAACCGCTGCTGGGCTCGGGCAAATCGGCGATCACCTTTGATAAGGTGCCGATTGATGAGGCCACCGCTTATGCCGCCGAGGATGCGGATATTACCCTGCGCCTGTGGAAGCTGTTCAAGCCGCAACTGCATCAGGTGCAGGTGACGACGGTTTATGAAACGCTCGAACGTCCGCTGGTGCCGGTTCTCAAGGAAATGGAGATGCACGGCATAAAGGTCGACCGCGATGTGTTGAGCCGTATGTCCAATGCTTTTGCCCAGAAAATGGCCGGATTAGAGGCTGAAATCCATGAATTGGCCGGTGAGAACTTCAATGTCGGCTCCCCTGCGCAACTGGGGGAAATCCTATTCGACAAGATGGGGCTGGAAGGCGGCAAGAAGGGCAAGACCGGGAAATACTCGACCGGGGCTGATATCCTCGAGGATCTGGCGACCGAACATGAGCTGCCCCGCCGGGTGCTGGACTGGCGGCAGCTTAGTAAGCTGAAATCGACCTATACCGACGCGCTACAGACCCATATCAACCCGGATACAGGCCGAGTGCATACGTCTTATTCGATCACCGGCGCGAACACTGGCCGCTTGGCTTCGACCGATCCGAACCTGCAGAACATCCCCGTGCGGACCGAAGAAGGGCGGCGCATTCGTGAAGCGTTCATCGCCGAGCCGGGGAACGTCATGGTCAGCCTCGACTACAGCCAGATCGAGCTGCGCATTCTGGCGCATATTGCAGAAATCCCCGCCCTGAAACAGGCCTTTGCCGACGGTCTGGACATTCACGCCATGACCGCGTCCGAGATGTTCGACGTGCCACTGGACGAGATGACGCCGGATATTCGTCGTCAGGCCAAGGCGATCAACTTTGGTGTGATCTATGGTATCTCGGGCTTTGGCCTCGCGCGCAACCTGCGCATTCCGCGGGCCGAGGCGCAGGGGTTCATTGATCGGTACTTCGAACGCTTTCCGGGCATCCGGAAATACATGGATGACACGGTCGCCTTTGCCAAAGAACACGGTTATGTACAGACCCTATTCGGGCGAAAAATTCACACGCCCGAGATCAATGCCAAGGGGCCGCATGCGGGCTTCTCGCGCCGTGCGGCGATCAACGCACCGATTCAAGGGACAGCTGCGGATGTGATCCGGCGTGCCATGGTTCGGATGCCGGATGCGATCAACGGGTTGCCGGCCAAGATGCTGCTGCAGGTGCATGACGAATTGCTGTTCGAAGTGGCCGAAGATGCAGTGGATCAGGTGATCGACGTCGCGCGCGATGTCATGGAAGGGGCATCCGATCCTGCGGTGAAACTGGATGTGAAGCTGAGCGTTGATGCCGGGCAAGGGGCCAATTGGGCGGAGGCACACTAAGCAAGGCGCTGCTCATCAGGCCCGGCGGGCCCTCTTCGCAGCGGGTCAGTCCTGCGGTCTGACCCACCCCTCGACCATACGTTTTACTGTTGGTCCAAGGGTCAGGATGACGGCGAAAGCGATGGGCCAGCAAAACGCCCAGGACGCCATCCAGTCACCTAGTGTGCCAGGGCCAAAGCCTACCGCTTTGACCGTGGCGATGCCGGTGACGATACAGGACATCAGACCAGACATGATCAGGCCAAACACGGCATGGGCAAAACGGGCAGGGATCATATCGGGCATCCTTCGGGTCGCGATGACCCGGTTTTAGGGATTTTCGCCTCGATTGCCAGATCGAATAGGCGCGCGGGCGCTACATCCAGCCAAGGGAGTGTTCGGTTCTGCGCGTGGACGGCGTGTACTCGGCACTGACCCAACCGGAATAGCCGGAGGCGTCAAATGCTGCGAAAAGCTGCTTGAAGTCCGTTGGTCCTCGGCCGGGTTCGGATCGGTCAGGGGCGGCACCGATCTGGGCGTGCACCACTTTTGGATGATACTCTTCCCAGACCGCCAATGCGTCGCCATGGATCATGTGGGCGTGGAAGCTGTCGAATTGCAGGCCGACATTCGGGCGGTTCACGCGATCCAGAACCTGAACGGCCAGATCGTAATCGTTCAGGAAGTAGTCGGGTTGCGAAACGGGGTTCAGCGGCTCGATCGTGAACTGCTGCCCCGGCGCGACATCGGCAGCCCATTGTAGGTTTCGCACCATGCTGTCAAACGCATCCGGGCCCGAGGCATAGCCGGACATGATATGGATCAGCCCCGGGCGCAACACCTCAGAATAGCGCAGGACGCGGCGAATATCGGACTGAAACCGGGCCTCGCCACCGGGAATGGCGGCGTAACCGGGCGAACCGCCGGTGTAATTGGGTGGCGGAGCGTTGATCAGAACCAACTCGAGCCCATTGGCCAGCAGGGCGCGGCGGGTTTCCTTGGCGGCCACGTCGTAAGGAAACAGAATTTCGACGGCCTGAAACCCGGCTTCTGCCGCAGCCTGAAACCGCTCGAGATATGGAAGCTCTGAGAAAAGCAGGGAAATATTCGCTGCGAATTTTGGCATGTGGGGCCTTTGCATAGCTGACGGGTGAACCTTATCTGCGCGAAGATTTCAGGGAAAGCGGCTGAAAACGACAGTTTGTCGAAATTCGACCAGATCGCATCGGTTGAATCAGAGACGTTGCCAGTATCGCGGCGAATCATTTCTTAGGCGCCGTGCCAACAGAAGGTTTGAACACGATGGCGATGAGCCCGAACCCCGTGCGCGGGAACACCATCTCTGTGTCCGCAGGGCAGAATTCTGCGTTGCCCGGCAATGGTTTGGCCGTAGCCTCCATGCTGACCTGGGCGGCTGGTTTTCCGGCGGCCGAGGTTCTGTTGCAGACATGGCCACCAGTCGCGTTGTTTGTGGCACGGCTGGCGCTGGCGGTGGCGGTGATGGTGCCGATCTGGTTTCTGATCGACGGACGGCAAAGAGTTTTGCGGGCGCGATGGAGGCACGCCCTGCTGGTAGGTGGGGTTCTTGGGGCGGGGATGTTCCTGATTATTCTGGCGCAAAAGCTGACTGATCCTGTGACCGTGGCCATCATCGCATCCTGCGCGCCGCTTTTTGCCACTCTCATTGAACTGGCCACTGGGACGCGACGGCTGCGGTGGAACTTTGCCGTCGGCGTTCTTGTGTCGATCATTGGCGGCCTGATCGCCACCAGCGCTGTGGCTCCGGCCCAGCTGGGGCTGGGTGCGGTCTGCGCCATCGTGTCTACGGGCTTGTTCTGCTGGGCCAGCATGGCGACAGCGCGGGACTTTCCCGAGCTCAGCCAGACCGGGCGTAGCACTATCACCTTTGCGGGCGGACTTGTGATGGCGCTTGTTTTGTTCGGCGTCGCGGCGCAGATGGGGATGGACGTGATGCCGACCGCCGCGTTTGATGCGCAACAGGCCGGTATGCTGGTGATCTATGCTCTGATCGCGATGGGGTTGAGCCAGGTGTTCTTCATCGCCTCTGTCGGAAAGCTGGGCGTCGCGCTGGCGTCCTTCCATATCAACATCGCACCCTTTTACGTGATGCTGATCATGCTGGTGTTGGGGGACGAATGGAACTGGACCCGTGCACTGGGGGCCGCAATCGTAGCGGTGGCAGTTGTACTGGCGCAGGACCGCAGGTCCCCAAAAGCCGCCTAGTCCGGTAAATCCTCGGAACGGATCAGAGGAAAAAACTGTCCGTCAGACCAGACCCCGAACCATCCATCTTTGTGGGTGGCGATGTCCACAAGCCGATAAAAGCTCTTGCGGTCGATGCGGGCCTCAAGGTTTGCGCGAACCAATACGTAGGGTGACGGTTCTTCTGTCGTTGAATCAATGACAATACGGATCGGATGGTCCGGCCCGGCTGTCGCGGTGTCGCCGACATGGGTCGTGAAGGTCAGGCTTTGCGCCTCATCTTCGCCCGCAGCATCAAAATCCACGGCGACAAATGGCGCATCCTCGACGGTGATTCCCACTTTTTCGACCGGGGTCACGAGGTAATATTTCTCGCCTTCTTTCTTAAGAATTGAGGAAAAAAGCTTCACAAGCTCGAACCGGTTGATGGGTGAGCCTAGATAAGACCAAGACCCATTTTTTGCTATTCGAATGTCCAGATCGCCGCAAAACGGAGGATTCCACAGGTGAACAGGCGGCAAACCCTTTGTTTTGGCTGCTTTGACTGATGCTGCAATGCCATCAGGGGAAGGTGTCACAGGTTTTTGTCCGCTCATTACTTTTGCCATTTCCTTTTCGCGCGATACACTTCAATCATATTAGTCCACGGAAGGGAAAGTCATGACCGAACCTGCCGACCTCGTGTCCGAGATCGAAGCGCTGGAAGCCAAACTGCAAGAGGCCAAGGCCTCGATCACCCGTCGCTTTATCGGACAGGAAAGGGTCGTGGACCTGACACTGACCGCGCTGCTATGTGGTGGGCACGCCCTGCTGATCGGTTTGCCCGGTCTGGGCAAGACCCGATTGGTCGAAACGCTGTCGACGGTGATGGGCCTTCATGGCAATCGCATCCAGTTCACGCCAGACCTGATGCCCGCCGACATTCTGGGGTCCGAGGTTCTGGACACCGCCGAGGATGGCAGCCGCCATTTCCGCTTTATTTCCGGCCCGATCTTCTGCCAGTTGCTGATGGCGGACGAGATCAACCGCGCCAGCCCGCGTACTCAATCGGCTTTGCTGCAGGCGATGCAGGAACGCACCGTGACTGTGGCTGGTGAGGACCGGTCTCTGGGAGAGCCATTCCACGTGCTCGCGACGCAGAACCCGATTGAACAGGAAGGCACCTATCCGCTGCCTGAAGCCCAGTTGGATCGATTCCTTGTACAGATCGACGTAGAGTACCCGGATCGCCAGACCGAGCGTGATATTCTGCTGGCTACAACCGGTGTTGAAGAAGAAGAAGCGCACGGGATTTTCACCAAAGAAGAGCTGCTTGCCGCACAGGTGCTGTTGCGCCGGATGCCGGTGGGGGATTCGGTTGTAGAGCTGATCCTTGATCTGGTGCGCGCCTTCCGCCCCGAAGAGGCGGGCGTATCTGAACGCGTCGCCGAAACCGTGGCCTGGGGCCCCGGCCCTCGTGCGGCGCAGGCGTTGATGATGACGGTGCGGGCGCGGGCGATGTTGCAAGGGCGGCTGGCCCCAAATGCCGAGGATGTGCTGGACATGGCGCGCCCCGTTCTCAGCCACCGGATGGCGTTGAACTTCGCAGCGCGCGCGCGGGGTGACAGCTTGTCTGATCTGATCGAATCCACAGCCGCCGGCCTTGTCCGCACCGAGGCTGCGGCGTGAATGCCGCGCTGACCCTTCGCGAAAGATCCGAAGCCGAGGCGTCTCGGCTGCCGCCGCTCTTGGCGCGGGCCGAACATCTGGCAGGAACGGTTCTGCTGGGCGACCACGGTCGCCGTCGCGCAGGGTTGGGCGATGATTTCTGGCAATACCGCCCCGCGCAGATCGGGGACAGCCGCAGGATGATCGATCACCGCCGCTCGGCGCGGGGCGATCAGCAGTTCGTTCGCGAACGCGAATGGCAGATCGCGCAATCGGTGATGCTGTGGGTGGATCAGGGCGCCTCGATGCGCTTTGCGTCCGACAAAAATCTGCCCTCCAAGGCTGACAGGGCCCGTCTGCTTGGCTTGGCGACCGCGATCCTTCTCGTGCGCGGAGGAGAGCGTGTGGGTCTGACCGGCACAACGCTGCCGCCGCGACGAGGAAACGCACAGATCATTCGCCTTGCGCAGGCCTGGTCCGAGGATGCCGAGACTGATTACGCGCCACCCGAACACCGTGCCATGATCCCGCATGCGCGGGCGGTGTTCATCTCTGATTTTCTGGGGCCGATGGAAGAGGTCCGGCTGGCCCTGACCAAAGCCGCTGACCGGGGCGTGCGCGGGCTGGTGTTGCAGGTTCTGGACCCCGGCGAAGAAACATTTCCCTATCGCGGACGCACGATCTTTGAAAGCGTCGGCGGGTCCGTCCGTCACGAAACCCTCAAGGCTGGGGACCTGCGGGACCGCTATCTGGAGCGGCTTGCCGAACGCAAGGATGCAATGACGCAATTGTGTCGTGCAACGGGGTGGCAACTGGGGCTTCATCACACCGGCGAAAGCGCTCAAGCGGCTCTGTTGTGGCTCTATCGTGCGCTTGATGGGGGAACGGCATGACGGTTCTGGCTGGCATCGGCTTTACCGCGCCATGGGTGTTGCTGGGTCTTCTGACCCTGCCGATCCTGTGGTTGATTCTGCGTGCCGTGCCGCCTGCACCAATCCGCCGGTTGTTCCCTGCAGTGACGCTGTTGTTGGGGCTGAAAGACGACGAAAGCGTTTCTGACCGCACCCCATGGTGGCTGCTGCTGCTACGGATGCTGGCTGCCGCCGCTATCATAATCGGGCTGGCTGGCCCCGTATTGAATCCTTCACGGGATCAAGCCGGATCGGGACCCTTGTTGTTGGTTTTGGATGCGAGTTGGGCTGGGGCGACGCGCTGGTCCGCCACGCTTGATCAGATCGACGCACAACTTACCGAGGCTGGCCGCGCGGGGCGCACGGTCGCCATTCTCAGTCTGACCGAGCCCGAACCGCCAGTGTTCCAAGCGGCCGAGGCATGGCGCGGTCGCCTGCCCGGACTGGCTCCGATGCCGTGGCAACCCACCGGCGCGCAGATAGACCAAACGATTGCAGCCCTGAATCAAGTCGAGGGCGGTTTTGACACCCATTGGTTCAGCGACCGCCTCAGCTATGACGGGCATGAGACCGTCCTGTCTGCCTTGCGTGGGCGCGGCGAGGTGACGGTGTATCAAGCCCCGACACCCGCCGTGGCGATCCTGCCCGCCACATACCAGGACGGGGTCATTCAATTGGCCGCACAGCGGGCAGAGCCCGGCCCTGCGGAACGCATCACAATTCTGGCTCAGGGCCGCGACCCGGCCGGAGCGATGCGCATTCTGCAATCCGTCGACATGGAGTTCACCGGTGGCGAGACCCAAGCACAGGTGGAACTGGCCCTGCCGTCAGAGCTGAGGGCGCGCATCACGCGGTTCGAAATTCAGGGCCAGCGCTCGGCCGGGGCAGTGACGCTGACCGATGACAGCCTGCGTCGGCGCGAGGTTGCCCTGATTGCTGGAACGCTGAATCGCGAGGGCCTCGAACTGCTGTCGCCACTGCACTACCTGACGCAGGTTCTGATCCCCACGGCAGATTTTGTTGAAGGCGGCTTGTTAGAGGTTCTCCCGGCCAACCCCGATGTGATTGTGCTGGCCGATGTGGCAAAGCTGTCCGGGACAGAACAGGCGGCGGTGGTCGAATGGGTCGAACAGGGTGGCCTGCTGCTGCGCTTTGCCGGGCCGCGCATGGCCGCCAGCGATCTGGGTCGTGATGCCGAGGACGCGCTGCTGCCGGTACGCCTGCGCAGCGGCGGACGTTCGGTCGGCGGCGCGATGAGCTGGGGTGAGGCCAAGGGTCTTGCACCATTCCCCGAGAACTCGCCCTTCTATGGTTTGCAGGTTCCTGAAGACGTGACGGTCGCAACTCAAGTCATGGCTCAACCAGACCCTAATCTGGCGGATCGGGTGATTGCTTCACTGTCGGACGGTACGCCTTTGGTGACCCGCAAAGCGTTGGGTTTGGGGCAGGTGGTGCTGTTCCATGTGACGGCAGATGCCGAGTGGTCTACTTTGCCGCTGTCAGGTCTGTTTGTCGAAATGCTGGACCGGCTCGCGGTGGCTTCGGCGGCAAAATCCCGACAGGAATCGCAGCTGCAGGGCACCACTTGGGAGCCGATTCAGGTCATGGACGGGTTCGGTACCTTGTCTGACGCGGGCACCTTGGCGGGTGTCGACGGGGTCGAGCTGGTATCGGGTGACATTGGCCCCGAACTGCGACCGGGATTGTACGAAAGCGGCAAACAGAAACTGGCCCGCAACGTCCTGAGCGATGAGGCGGTGCTGACCCCTGCGGTCTGGCCCTCGGACGTGCCGATCAAGGGGCAAGAGGTCAGCACTGAAACTCCAATCGGGGGTATTCTGCTGAGCCTTGCGTTGTTGTTGTTGACCGTGGACGTGATCGCCTCGCTTGCGTTGTCGGGACGACTTGGGTTGGCCAAGGCCGCTGCGGTGGCGCTGGGCGCGGTGCTGCTGGTCCCCGAGGCGCAGGCGCAGACGCCTGAAGATACGGATTTTGCGCTAAACGCGACCAAGGAATTGGTTCTGGCCCATGTGCTGACAGGTGACGCGCAAGTTGACGACATAGCCGCCGCTGGTATGCGCGGGTTGGCGCAGACGCTGTTCTATCGAACCTCGGTTGAACCGGCAGAACCTATCGGCGTTGATTTGGAGCGGGATGAGCTTGCGTTCTTTCCTCTGCTCTATTGGCCGATCTCGCCCAACCAGCCGCAACCGTCCGACGAGGCGTATGCCAAGCTCAACGCCTATCTGCGCTCGGGCGGCATGATCCTGTTCGACACCCGTGATGCGGATGTCGCGCGGTTCGGGGCGGCCAGCCCGAATGGGCGCAAGCTGCAACAGATCGCAGCACCGCTGAATATCCCCGCGTTAGAGCCTATTCCCGGTGACCATGTTCTGACCCGCGCCTTCTATCTGCTGCAGGACTTCCCGGGCCGATACGCGGGCACCGAAGTCTGGGTTGAGGCTGCGCCAATGGATGCAGAACAGATCGAAGGCATGCCTTTCCGCAACCTCAACGACAACGTGACGCCCGTGGTGATCGGCGGAAATGACTGGGGTGCGGCCTGGGCCGTTGATCGCAACGGTCAGGCGCTGCTGCCCGTGGGCCGTGGATATGCAGGTGAGCGGCAGCGCGAACTGGCCAATCGTTTTGGTGTGAATCTGGTGATGCATGTGCTGACCGGGAACTACAAATCCGATCAGGTGCACGTGCCTGCGCTTTTGGACAGGTTGGGGCAATGACTGGAACCGTCATATTTGATCCGCTGATCCCCTGGCCCGTTCTGGCCGTGGTTGCTGCGATTGCGGTGGCCGGTGTTATTCTGGCGCTCTGGCGCGGGTTGTCCGGCTGGGCATTGCGTGGATTGGCGGCTCTGGTCGTGATCGCGGCGTTGGCTGGTCCTGTCTATCAGATTGAGGATCGCGCCCCGCTGACCGATATAGTCCTGATGATCGAGGATGAAAGCGCCAGCCAAACCCTTTCGGACAGGGCAGAGCAAACGGCGCAAGCGGCAGAGGAACTGGCCGCTGAAATAGAATCCCGCGACAATACGGAATTGCGTCGCATCCGCGTCGGCGATGGCGACGGTGACGAAGGCACGCAGGTCATGGCAGCGCTGAACGAGGCACTGGCCGAAGAGCCGCGCGCCCGGATCGCGGGTATTCTGGTTGTCTCGGATGGCATTGTGCACGACGTTGATCAGGCACCGGACCTGCCTGCGCCCATGCATCTGTTGCAAACCGGGCGCGACGCTGACTGGGATCGTCGCCTGATCGTCCGTAATGCGCCCGCATTCGCGATTATCGGAGAGCCGGTCACACTGACGTTGAGGGTCGAAGACAGCGGTGCCGCCCCTGCCGGTGCCACGTCTGCGCCGCTGGAAATTTCGGTCGATGGGGGCGAGGCTCAGGAATTCACGATTCCGATCGGCGTGGACGTCGAACTGCCCGTCACGCTGCCCCATGGCGGGCGCAACGTGCTTCAGTTCACGGTTCCGCAAGCCGAGGGCGAGCTGACCGACCGCAACAACACCGCTTTGATCCAGATGAACGGCGTGCGCGACCGGCTGCGGGTCCTGCTGGTCTCGGGCGAGCCGCATCCGGGCGGTCGGACATGGCGGAACCTACTGAAATCTGACAGCTCGGTTGATCTGGTGCATTTCACCATTCTGCGACCGCCGGAAAAGCAGGACGGTGTACCGGTGGACGAGCTATCCCTGATTGCCTTCCCAACGCGCGAGCTGTTTCTGGAAAAGATCAACGACTTTGATCTGATTATCTTCGACCGTTACAAGCGTCGCGGCATTCTTCCTGCGATCTATCTGGACAACGTCACCAACTATATCAACGACGGTGGTGCTGTTTTGGTCGCTGCCGGACCTGACTTTGCCAGTGCTGACAGCATTTTCCGTTCGCCACTTGCGCCCATTCTGCCTGCCCAACCCACCGCCCG
This sequence comes from Ruegeria sp. BC3, assembly GCF_056539265.1. Taxonomy (NCBI): domain Bacteria; kingdom Pseudomonadati; phylum Pseudomonadota; class Alphaproteobacteria; order Rhodobacterales; family Roseobacteraceae; genus Ruegeria; species Ruegeria sp. BC3. The sequence continues at coordinate 453,492 of NZ_JBQFUP010000004.1, read as the reverse complement.
CGTAATTGAAGAACGCTTTGTTCCCATGGTTACCGATCTTGGGCACCGCCATCCGGTCACGACGGATCTGGGCGACTCCGAGGATTGGGGCGCATGGCTGCGCCAGATCGACGTCAACCATCGCACGGGTGAGGTGTTGATGACCGGCGTTGATGACCGGCCGCTTCTGGTGCTGAACCGCGTAGGCGAAGGCCGCGTCGCGTTGCTGGCCTCGGATCATGCCTGGCTCTGGAGCCGCGGCTTTGAAGGCGGCGGCCCGCAATTGGAGCTGCTGCGCAGGCTGGCGCACTGGATGATGAAAGAACCTGAGCTTGAGGAAGAGGCCCTGTGGGCCGAAGCCAATGGTCAGGTGATGCGCATCATTCGCCAGACGCTTGGTGATGAGGTTGGACCCGTAACCGTGACCCGTCCGAATGGTGAAACGGTCGAGGTTACGCTGGAAGAGGTCTCGCCGGGTCGGTTCGAGGCAATGTATTTCGGGCCTGAAATCGGGCTGTATCGCCTTGAAGAGGGGGATCAGTCTACGGTCATAGGGTTAGGCCCCGCCGCGCCCAAAGAGTTTGAGCGCACGATCGCGACCTCTGACATTCTGGACCCTGTCATGGCAGAACTACGCGGTGGTGCTGTGCGTCTGGAGGAGGGGCTGCCCTCGATCCGGAACGTGCGCCCCGGGCGCCCGGCGTCAGGTCGCGGCTGGATCGGCCTGACCCCGCGCGACGCGTATGAAACGCGCGATGTAACGCAGGCTGGCTTGTTGCCGCCTTGGCTTGTCTTGCTGCTGGCGGGTGGCTTCCTTCTGGCAGGGTGGCTGCGCGAAGGGCGGCGCTAGCGCGGTCCGTTCGATTGCCCTTATCTCTGGTCAATGGCTTAAGCAGTTCTTCACGCTCTGCCCGGATGCTGTGTGCAAAGGACCCCGGGATCAGCAAAGATGAGTCTTGCAGGAAAACTGGCACAGGAACGGCGCGCGCGGCTTGCGGCTGAGCGGCTGCTTGAAATGAAACAGGCCGAACTGTCGGCTGCGAACCGCAAGTTGGGCTTGCACGCGATGGCTCTGACCAAACGCATCGGCGAAACCCAGGCCGAGGTGGAGACGGTTCGCGATGAGAATGCAAAGGTCAAATCTGATCTGACGGTGGCAAATGCCAAGATCGAAGTGGCCGAGCGCCGGCTGTGGCACTCGATCCAGACCATTCAGGACGGGTTCGCGTTCTTTGATGAAAGCAGCTGCCTGATCGGGGCCAACGCTGCATATCTGAGCGTGTTCGAAGGGCTGGAAGAGGTTGCGCCGGGCGTAACATATCCGCGAATTCTGGAAATCATGATCACAGAAGGTCTGGTCGACATCGGCTCAGAAGCCCCCGATGATTGGCAGCAAAGGCTGTTGAAGCGCTGGGTCATACCGCACCCACAGCCCGAGGTTATTCGCTTGTGGAATGGACACTATATCAAGCTCATCGATCAGCGCGGTAACGGTGGTGACGTTGTCAGCCTGGCGCTGAACATCACCGCCTCTGTCCGGCATGAGGCCGAGTTGACCGCCGCGCGCGAAAGGGCCGAGGCGGCAAACCGAGCCAAATCCGCCTTTCTCGCCAACATGAGCCACGAAATCCGCACGCCTATGAATGGCATCGTTGGGATGACCGAATTGCTGTCCGAAACGCCCCTGGACGAAGAACAGCGTTTGTATCTCAACACCATCCGAAACTCGGGTGAAGCGCTGCTGGTGATCATCAACGACGTTCTGGATTACTCGAAGATCGAAGCTGACAAGTTGACTCTGCATCCCGAACAGTTTGATTTCGAACGCTGCATTCTTGAGGTCGCGATGCTGCTGCAGCCCAGTGTGCGCGATAAGGGTCTGACACTGTTGGTGGATTATGATCTGTTCCTGCCGACGTTGTTTGTGGGCGACCCCGGACGGGTGCGGCAGGTTCTGACCAACCTTGTCGGCAACGCAGTCAAGTTTACGTCCGACGGGCATGTTCTGATCCGTGTCACCGGAGTGCCCAATCACGATGCGAATTCCTGCGACGTACACGTCGCCATCGAAGACACGGGCATCGGCATCGACAAGGACAAGATCGGGCACATTTTCGGTGAGTTCAATCAGGTAGAAGACGAGCGGAACCGCGCTTTTGAGGGGACAGGGCTTGGGCTTGCGATCACCAAGCGTCTGATAACGCTGATGGGCGGGACCATTTGGGTGGACAGCGAACCGGGGCAGGGGTCATGTTTCGGTTTTCGTATCTCGTTGCCCACCGCCGAAGGCCCACAGCCCGAGCCGCCGGATCTGGATGGCCGCCTGCGGCACGTGATGGTTGTCGAGGATCTGGCAGCTAATCGCGCAATCCTGTCCAAGCAGCTTGGGCGATTGGGCTCGCAGGTTACCGTTTGCGCATCGGGGGGTGAGGCTTTGGCCGCATTGGACGACAGTGTTGATCTGATACTGTGTGATCATGATCTGCCGGACATGGACGGGCTGGAACTGGCCGTCACCTTGAAAGAGCGAGGGTGGAGTGATCTGCCGGTGGTTGTGATGTCGGCCAATCCCGGTGTTATCCACGCACATCCTGCCCGCAACCTGATCGACGGGGTTCTGCAAAAGCCAATCCCGCGGGCCGAGCTGTATGCGCGCTTGATGGCGCTGGGTCAGTCGAAGCCGACCGAGAAGCAGTCGGCCGCTGCCCCGTCCAACGAGCGAGCCGAACCCACTGCATCCGACGTAGAGCAACGCGTCATGCGCGTTCTTGCGGCCGAGGATAACCGGACCAACCAGTTGATCCTCAGGAAAATGGTCAAGGATCTGAACATCGATCTGCGCTTTGCCGGAAACGGGCTTGAAGCGGTGCAGGCGCATCTGGAATTCGAGCCCGATCTGATCTTCATGGATATTTCGATGCCCCAAATGGATGGCAAACAGGCAACTGGCGAAATCCGGCGTCATGAGATCGAAACCGGGCGGCATGTGCCCATCGTTGCTCTGACAGCCCATGCGATGGCGGGCGACGATCAGGGAATTCTTTCAGCCGGGTTGGACCACTACCTGACCAAACCGCTCCAAAAGCAGAAGATTTATCAGATGGTTCAGTCTCATAAGCCATCGGATTGCGCGCCGCTTATTGCCCCGGATGCTTCCCTTGAATAGGGTCGGGTCATGAATGAAAATCGTGGATTTCGGCCCCGCGCCCTGGGTGAGATTGCTATCCGCTGCGCCGATATGGGCGCGATGGTTACGTTCTATGAAGACGTTATTGGCTTGACGCGCCTGAGCGGCGACCACAACAGCGCGATCACCTTTTTCCAGATCGCGCCCAGTTTTGGTGGTCACACGCAAGTTCTGGCTCTGTTTCACCATTCGGCAGCGCCACGGCCCGGGCTGCATCCGACAGGGCCGCAGAAACCGGTGACGGGTGGCGGATCGTCCCTGCATCACATCGCCTTGTCGCTGCCTTTTGAAGAGCAAGACGCGGTTATGAAATGGTATGATCGCCTCGGCCAACCCTACCGGGTTGAGCAGTTTGGCTGGATTGGTTGGCGGGGAATTTTCACCGAAGACCCCGAGGGAAATACCGTCGAACTGGTCGCCTACGACCCGTCCATGCTGGATCAGGCCTGATAGGGGCGTACGAAAACCGGTTTGTCGTCTTCCGACAGCTCGGGACGGTATTCATAGCCGCCACTGTCGAAATCCAACAATCCTTTGGGGTCGGTCAGACGATGCTGGATGACAAACCGCGCCATCGCACCGCGTGCTTTCTTGGCGAAAAAGCTCACGATCTTGGGCGCACCGGCTTTGTCCTCCATGAAAACGGGGGTGATCACGCGCAGCTTCAACGCTTTGGGGTCAACTGCGCCGAAGTATTCCTGACTGGCGCAGTTCACCAGAACGTCTGACCCGATCTCGGCTCCTTGCGCATTCAATGCCTTGCTGAGCTGATCCCGCCAGTATTCGTAAAGGTTCTTGCCGCGGCGGGTTTTCAACTTGCTGCCCATTTCCAGACGATAGGGCTGAATTGCATCCAAAGGGCGCAGCACGCCATAAAGACCCGATAGAATGCGCAGATGATCCTGCGCCCAAGTCATTTCATCGGAATCCAGCGAGGCAGCCTCGAGCCCCTGATAGGTGTCGCCCGCAAAGGCCAAAGCGGCCGGGCGAGTCATCTCACCCTCGGGTGTGTCTGAGAACGCGCGGTACCGGTCGCGGTTCAAACGGGCCAGATCATCGCTCAGGTCCATCAGCTTTTTCAGATCGCCCAACGTCAGATTGCGGGCGGTTTTCGACAGGCGGATGGCATCGTCCTGAAAGTCGGGCTGTGTGACGTCAACATCCCGTTCTGCCCAGTCCAGCCGCTTGGCCGGGGAAATAACTACCAGCATATCCGCCCTCGTTCCTTGCCTGATCCGGGATACTTAGTCCGTCTGCCGCAGCACGTCCAGAAAGGCGGCCCCAAACCTTTCGTGACGGCGATCACCCAGCACGTTTTCCATGGACCGAGGGTCGTCTGATCGCAGCTGCGCAACCTTGGCCAGCTGCGATGCCGAGCAGGTCAGCGGCTTGTCGATCCCGTCCGGGCCACGTGACAGTTGCGACTGTACTTCGAGCAAACGGTCGTAGATTTCGCCCTGATCCCGACCGGCCAGCTTGCGACGTGCGGGATGCAAAACTTCGACCTCGCCCGCAATCACCTCAAGGAAGGTATCGCCATACCGTTCCAGTTTCTTCGCGCCTACGCCCCCAATCCGGGCCATGTCATCCAGCGTGGCGGGGCGTTTCTCGGCCATTTCGATCAGCGTGCGGTCTGGGAAAATGACATAGGCCGGAACCCGAGCGGATTCTGCAAGGGCACGCCGCTTGGCTTTCAGCGCAGACAGCAGTGGGGCGTCTTCCTCGGACACCATCATTTTGACGGCAGGTCGGCGACCAGCTTTACGCAGCGTATCCTTTCGCAGGTTAATCTGCGCCTCGCCCTTCAGGATGGGCTTGGCGGCTTCGGTCATTTGCAGCGCGCCGTGGCGTTCGGGGTCAGGTCGGACCAGATCATGGCCCATCATCTGTCGGAAAATCGCCTGCCATTGTGGCCGCGACCAGTCCTTGCCGATGCCATAGGTCGACAGCTCATCGTGACGCCGCGCGCGGATTTTGTCGGTCTCGTTACCCAACAGGATGTCGATCAGATGACCCGCGCCGAACCATTCCTCGGTCCGCAGGATCGCGGACAGGGCCATGCGGACTGGGGTGGTGCCATCGAACACCTCGGGCGGGGTGTCGCACAGATCGCATTTTCCGCAGGGCTCGATCAGTTCGCCAAAGTAGCCAAGTAGGGTCTGACGGCGGCATACCAGCGCCTCGGCCAACCCGAGCAGAGCGTTCAGGCGTGCGTGATCTGCCATACGTCGTTCAGGTGGGGCCAGCCCTTCGTCGATTTGCGAGCGGCGCAGGCGGATATCGTCGGGGCCGAACAGGGTCAGCGTTTCGGCGGGACCGCCGTCACGACCAGCGCGACCGATTTCCTGATAGTAGGCTTCGATCGACTTTGGCAGGTCCGAATGGGCAACCCAACGGATATCGGGTTTGTCGATCCCCATTCCGAAAGCGACGGTAGCGACGACGATAAGGCCGTCTTCGCGGGCAAAGCGGGTTTCGACGATCCGGCGATCCTCCGCCTCCATCCCACCGTGGTAGTGGCAGGCCGAGTGCCCCTCGGCCCGCAGGGCCTGCGCCAGAACTTCGGTCTTGTTGCGGGTGCCGCAATAGACGATGCCGGATTGCCCTTTACGCGCTTCGGCGAAGTCGAGGATTTGCTTACGCGGGCCGTCCTTGGCGGCAAAGGCCAGGTGGATATTGGGTCGGTCGAAGCCGCGCAGGAACTTGTTGGGGGCTGTGCCGTCGAACAGTTTCTCGACAATCTCGTCCTGAGTTTCGGCATCCGCAGTCGCGGTGAAAGCGGCCAGCGGTACGTTCAGAGCGCGGCGCAGCTCCCCGATGCGCAAATAGTCGGGGCGAAAATCGTGGCCCCATTGGCTGACGCAATGGGCCTCATCAACAGCGATCAGGCTGACATTGATCCGCCGCAGCATTCCCAATGCGGACCCGGCGGCCAGGCGTTCTGGTGCCATATAGAGCAGCTTTAGCCGCCCGGCCTCCAACGCTTCCCACACCGCGTCGGTTTCTTCTTGGGTGTTGCCCGAGGTCAGCGCGCCAGCCTCAACGCCTGCTTCCTGCAGCCCGCGTACCTGATCGCGCATCAGGGCAATCAGCGGTGAGATCACCACTGTCACGCCGTCCCGCATCAGGGCAGGCAGTTGATAACACAAAGATTTACCGCCACCCGTCGGCATGATCGCCAGCACATTTTCGCCCAGCGTGACGGCATCGACAATCTCCTCCTGCCCGGGGCGGAAGTCGTCGAATCCAAAGACATCTCGCAGCATCGGTGCGGCGTCGAACATGTGCGGGGTTGCCTTGCTTTAAGGTTTATCTGCTCTTAAGACAGGACAATCACATACTAAGATTCGGTGAACAAGGCCTCAGACGAAATAGGCCACATTGTTGATCAGGATGATCCGCAGGGCGTACACGCCGATCAGCACCACCAGAGGGGTCAGATCAAGCCCGCCCATATTGGGCAGGATGCGGCGGATGGGGCCGTAGATCGGCTCTAACAAGCGATTCAGCCCGTACCAGATTTGCGCGACCAGCTGTTGGTGCAGGTTGAGCACCTGAAAGTTGATCAGCCAACTCATGATCACATGGGCCAGGATGATGAACCAGACAATGTCCAGGATCAGCAGAAGGATTTGGATCAGCGACAGCATGGGCACTCCGTTTGCACGTTTGCTGAGACGTAAGCGCCTGCGCGGCAAAGAGCAAGTGCAGGCCAACAGAACGCTTGCGAAATAACTGAAACAACCGTCTTATTGACCTAACAATAAATTGGGGCGGTCATGGCAGAGATTTCCAAGCGCAAGCGCATCTGGGGCTGGTGGTTTTTTGACTGGGCCAGCCAGCCGTATCACACATTGCTGGTGACCTTTGTGTTTGGCCCCTATTTCGCAGGTGTGGCGGCAGAGTACTATCTGACGTCCGGTCTGGATGCCGATGCGGCCGATGCGCGGGCGCAGACCGTCTGGGCGAATTGCATGACCATTATCGGGCTGATCATCGCCTTTGGTGCGCCGTTGATGGGCGCGATGGCCGATGTCTCGGGCCGTCGAATGCCGTGGATTTTTACGTTTTCGGTGATGTACGCCGTGGGTTCGGCTGCGCTGTGGTACACGATGCCGGACGGGTCGAACATGTGGCTGATGTTGTCGGCCTTTGGCCTGGGCTTTGTGGGCGCGGAATACGCGCTGATCTTTATCAACTCGCAGCTTCCCGATCTGGGCGATGACAACGAGGTCGGAGAGATTTCGGGCTCGGGCTTTGCCTTTGGCTATTTTGGCGGTCTGATCTCACTTGCGATCATGCTGGCGTTGTTCGTCGAGCAGGGCAACGGCAAGACGTTGATCGGAATGGACCCGATGTTCGGGCTGGATGCCTCGACCCAGCAGGGCACGCGTTTTGTGGGACCGTTCACGGCGGGGTGGTTCATCCTGTTTATGATCCCCTATTTCCTGTGGGTCCGGGATGAGGCCTCGACCGACAAGAAGGGAAGTGTAAGCGAAGCCCTGAGCCTGTTGGTCAATTCGATTTCCAATCTTCGCCACAGGGTCAGTTTGGCCAGCTACCTAGGGTCGTCGATGTTCTATCGCGATGCGCTGAACGGGCTTTACACCTTTGGCGGCGTGTATGCGCGGCTGGTGCTGGAGTGGGACCTGATCAAGATCGGTGTTTTTGGTATCGTCAGCGTTCTGGCCGCCGCCGCGTTTTCCTGGGTTGGCGGCAAGCTGGACAAGAAATACGGCCCTAAACCAGTAATTTTGGTGGCCATCTGGGTGCTGATCTTCGTCTGCACCACCATAGTGTCGATGGATCGGACGCAGATCTTTGGAATCTCACTGCCCGACGGGTCCGGCCTGCCGGATCTGGTGTTCTTTGGCTGCGGCGTGTTGATCGGCGGGATGGGTGGTATTTTGCAATCTGCCAGCCGTTCGATGATGGTACGCCATACCGATCCCGAGGCCCCTGTTGAAAGCTTTGGCCTCTATGGCCTGTCCGGCCGTGCCACTGCATTCGCGGCCCCTTTGCTGATCGGAATTGCCACAACGGTGACCGGCAGCGCCAGACTGGGGGTGTCACCCATCGTTCTGTTGTTTATTCTGGGATTAATCCTGATGCGCTGGGTGAAACCGGAAGGGGATCAGAGCAGATGATTTTATTACGTTTTTTAGCAATACTGGCCGTCATGTCCCTGGCGAATACAGCGACGGCGCAACCGCTTGCCAAGCAGTTATTTGGGGCACAGAAAGCAAGTTCACAGCAAAAACCAGCGGCTTTCGGCAGTTATTCGCGCGGATGTGCTGCCGGGTCGGTGCAACTGCCCGAGACAGGGCCCACATGGCAGGCGATGCGTTTGTCGCGAAACCGTAACTGGGGGCATCCGGTTGCGATCGACTATGTGCAGGACCTGAGTAAGTTTGCAGCCAAACAACCGGGATGGAACGGTCTCTATATTGGGGATATCAGCCAACCCCGGGGTGGGCCGATGACCTCGGGCCATCGATCGCACCAACTGGGGCTGGATATTGATATCTGGATGCTGCCCGGCGACAACATGCGTCTCAGCCGTAAGGCGCGCGAGAATATCTCGTCGATTTCGCTGCGCCGGTCCAACGGGGCTTTCGTAAACCAGAACTGGACCAAACAGCACCATGCCGTGCTGCGTCAGGCGGCCAAGGACAAACGCGTTGCGCGGATTTTTGTCTTTCCCGGTGCCAAGGTCGAAATGTGTAAAAACGAAAAAGGCAATCGTGCCTATCTGCGCAAGATCAGGCCGTGGTGGGGGCATCACTACCATTTTCACGTACGGCTGAAGTGCCCGCGGGGCTCTGGTGGTTGCGTTAATCAGGATCCTCCGCCAAAAGGCGATGGTTGCGCCGAGGCGCAGCAATGGGTGAACAACATTCTAAACCCGCCCCCGCCCGACCCGAACGCCCCTGCACCCAAGCCACGACGGGAATACCGATTGGCCGACCTTCCTCAGCAATGCGCACAAGTTCTGCAATCCAACTGATCGCCGCCCTTTTGGTGGCTGGAGCGGTCTGGGCGGTCGATCACAAATCGGCCGCCCATCTTTCGCGCCTCACCTGGAGCCATCAGGCCGATTGGTTTGGCGGGTTCTCGGCCATTCATGTCTCGGATGACGGCAGCAAAGTAACCGCCATGAGCGATCGGGCAACCGTGGTCACCGCGCGGATTCAGCGCGACGGGGATCAGCTTTCGGGTGTGCAGATCACCGCGCACTGGCCTTTGCTGTCCAGCACAGGCCGACCATTGACCGGCCCCGCCGGAGATTCCGAAGGCCTCGCCATGGCGCCGGATGGTGGTTTGTTTGTGTCGTTCGAGGGCGTCCATCGGGTGGCGTTCTATGCCTCTCCCGGTGCGAGGGCGCGGGTTCTGCCGCGGCCCAAGGCGTTTGATGGCTTTGAAGACAACGGATCGCTCGAGGCGCTTGCGATTGACCGACAAGGTCGCCTATACACGATGCCCGAGGAAAACCGGACCGCGCAGGGCGACATCCCCGTCTATCGCTGGGACGGCCAGAAATGGTCTACGCCTTTCGTCTTGCCGCAACAGGGCGAGTTTCTGCCGGTCAGCGCAGATTTCGGGCCCGATGGCAGGTTGTACGTTCTGGAACGTGACGTGGGTTGGACCGGGTTCCGCTCTCGCCTGCGGCGGTGGCAGATCATTGATGATGTTCCGCAGGAAGAAGAGACCCTGTTCCAGACTGGCACAGGTGCGCATGACAATCTCGAAGGTTTGTCCGTCTGGCGCGACGATCAGGGCAGGTTGCGCGCGACCATGGTGTCCGATGACAACTTTCTGGCCCTTCAACGGACCGAGTTGGTCGAATATCTGCTGCCCGATTGACAGCGGTCAGCCAAAGGTCTAAACGCACGGCTTGCCTTGGGATGACCCCTTGGCCAAGTCGCCGCTACCTTGTCAAAACGGGCATCTGAAAATGCAACGCAGCTTTATTCCCGGCATCCTTGCCATGGCCGCCATTGTTGTGGCCTCAAACATTCTGGTTCAGTTCCTGGTCTTTGACGGGCTCCTGACCTGGGGTGCATTCACCTATCCGCTGGCCTTCCTGGTCACCGACATCATGAACCGCGTCTATGGCGTTGGTCCGGCCCGCAAGGTCGTGTTCGCCGGATTTATCACCGGTATCATCTGTTCGCTGATCGGCACACAGATTATGCTGCAGGGCGACGGCTTTACCTATGCCGCTGTTCCGCTGCGGGTCGCGGTTGCCTCGGGCACCGCGTTTCTGATTGCGCAGCTGACCGATGTCACAGTGTTCAATGCAATGCGCGGTGGCCGTTGGTGGCGCGCGCCTCTGGTTTCGACGCTGGTCGGATCGGCCCTGGACACCACGCTGTTCTTCACCATCGCCTTTTCGGCGTCGATTACCATCTTCGGCGCGGACGCAGACGCAGCCATAAGCTGGGCGTGGGAGCCTGTGCCCTTCATGCTATCCGGCCCCGAAACCCCTTTGTGGGTGAGCCTCGCCTTTGCCGATTGGCTGGTGAAACTGTCGCTGGCCCTGATCGCGCTGATCCCGTTCAAGGTTATCGTTGCGCGGTTGACCGCTCAGCCTGTGTAAAAAAGTGCTTTGAGAATGGCGCATCTTGTGTCAGGCTCAAAGTTAACCGCAACAGATAGAAAAGGAGGTGATCCAGTGTCGAGAAAGAGATTGGAGAGAGGTGTTGGAACAACCGGGGGGAAAGCCTGCTAAGGCAGCCCTTGGCGGAGCGGTCGCTCCGGCTGGTCGATTGATCTAACCGACCCAACCTCCTGTACTTTCGAAGGGCTGTCCCACCGGGGCGGCCCTTTTTGTTTGCGGATCAGGCCTGTAAGGTCGCGCCATGTTGCGTATCACCGACGATATCATCCTGCAGGACTGGGAAATGACAGAAAGCTTCGTGCGGTCATCCGGTCCGGGCGGGCAGAACGTGAACAAGGTCTCGACCGCGGTCGAGCTTCGGTTCGAGGCTGCGCGCTCTCCCTCCTTGCCCGATCCGGTCAAAGCGCGCCTGAAGCGGTTGGCCGGGCGGCGCTGGACCAAAGAGGGCGCGATCATCATCCAGTGCGATGAAACCCGCAGTCAGGCCCGCAACCGTGATATTGCCCGTGACCGTCTGGCCGAGCTGATCCGGCGCGCCCTGGTCAAACCCAAGCGCCGTATCGCCACCAAACCCACCTATGGTTCGGTCAAGCGGCGGTTGGCGGCCAAAAAGGCCAGGGCGGATGTCAAAGCGTTGCGTGGTAAAGTGTCCGAAGATTGATCTGGCATCTTCGCGGCGCATCGCTACTCTGATTTTGCACAGCTGCAAAAGGACAAAGCCATGAGGTTAGAGGGAAAAACCGCAATCGTGACGGGCGGCGCTTCGGGCTTTGGTGCCGGAATCGCACGCAAGTTCCTGTCCGAAGGCGCCCGCGTGATGATTGCCGATATCAACGGGGATGCGGCCGAGGTTCAGGCCAATCAGTTGGGCCCCAACGCCTTTGCCCAACAAGTCGATCTGGCTGACGGCGCATCTGTGCAGGCGATGGCGGATACCGCGTTCGACCGTTTTGACCAGCTTGATATCCTGGTCAACAACGCAGGCGTCACGCATCTGCCAACCCCGCTTGAGGATGTCAGCGAAGAGGATTTTGACCGCGTCTACAACGTGAACATGAAATCTGTCTACCTGACGGCGCGCGCTTTCGTACCGCACATGAAATCGCGTGGCACCGGCGCAATCCTGAATGTCGCATCGACGGCCGGATTGTCGCCTCGTCCGAACCTGAACTGGTACAATGCCTCCAAGGGTTGGATGATCACGGCAACCAAGACCATGGCGGTCGAACTGGCCCCATCGGGCATCCGGGTGAACGCCATTTGCCCTGTGGCGGGCGAAACGCCGCTGCTCGAATCCTTCATGGGCGAAGACACACCAGAGGTTCGCGCCAAGTTCCTCTCGACCATTCCACTGGGTCGCTTCTCCACCCCGGAAGACATGGCAAACGCCGCCTGCTTCTTGTGCTCGGAAGAGGCCAGCATGATCACCGGTGCCGCGTTGGAGGTCGACGGTGGCCGCTGTATCTGATCCGCTCTTCATCTGGCCAAAAATACCTCCGCCGGAGGCAGCGCGCCTGCGCGCTTTGCGGCCCCAACGTCAAAGACTGCGATGACCCCAGGACCTCGAAATCTGATCACCGATATCCCCGGCCTGCTGGTCGGGAACGCACAGGATGAAACTCTGAAATCCGGCACCACGGTGTTGACGGCGGCTAACCCGTTCACAGCTTCGGTCCACGTGATGGGCGGGGCCCCCGGAACGCGCGAAACGGACCTGCTGGCCCCCGATAAGTCGGTGTCGCGTGTTGATGCGATCGTGCTTTCTGGTGGTTCGGCCTTTGGGCTGGACGCCTGTTCCGGTGTGTCCGACGCTTTGCGCGCGGATAGGCGCGGGTTTCAGGTCGGCAGTGCCGTGGTCCCGATTGTTCCCGGCGCGATCCTGTTTGATTTGCTCAATGGCGGCGCGAAAGACTGGGATCAAAACCCCTATCGTGCGTTGGGGCAACTCGCGTTCCAGAATGTCTCGAACCAGTTTGATCTGGGTACCGCCGGGGCTGGTACTGGCGCGCTGGCCGCGATGCACAAGGGTGGGCTGGGATCGGCGTCGCTGGTGTTGGACAGCGGTATCACCGTCGGCGCACTGGTCGCTGCAAACCCGATGGGCAGCGTCACCACCCCCGGAGACCGGCATTTCTGGGCTGCGCCCTTTGAAATCGAGGGCGAATTTGGCGGTTTAGGGCCTGATTCCAGCTCAGGCCTCGGGCGTAGCGTGGTCAGCCGCAAGGCCAGCGCAATGCGCCCGGCTCAGCCCGACAAGGCCAATACAACAATCGCAATCGTAGCCACTGACGCGGCGCTGTCCAAGCCGCAATGCCAGCGGCTTGCGGTGGCGGCCCATGACGGGATCGCGCGCGCCATCGTGCCTGCGCACACACCGGGGGATGGCGATCTTGTGTTTGGTGTCAGCGCAGGAAATCGACCGCTTAAGACCGAGGCCGATCTGGGCCTGCTGGGCCACGCGGCCTCTCTGTGCCTAGCGCGGGCCATTGCGCGGGCGATCTACCTGGCCACCCCGGCACCGGGTGATCTTTTGCCTTGTTGGTCCGATGGACATGACTTTCGTTAAGGACGCTTTTCTGGATCAGTGGCAGATTGCCACCGCGCGGCAATCTGCGCGTTGACTCTTTTGTGCGCCGACGGTCCATTCGGTGCAGCCAATTCGTATCGGAGCAAAGCTATGAATCGCATCCTCGCGACTGCCATCGTCGGCCTTCTGGCCCTTCCCGCACATGCTGAAGGTGACGCCGAAGCCGGGAAAAAGACCTTCAACAAGTGCAAGTCGTGCCACATGATCGCCGACCCCGAGGGCGAAGTGATCGTCAAGGGCGGCAAGACCGGCCCGAACCTGTATGGAATCGCTGGCCGCACCGCAGGCACCGTCGAAGGCTTCAAATACGGTGACAGCATCGTCGCCGCGGGCGAGAACGGTCTGGTCTGGGACGAAGAAACCTTCGTCTCCTACGCACAGGATCCAAAAGCGTTCCTGAAAGACTATCTGGGTGAGACCTCGGCCAAGTCCAAGATGACCTTCAAGCTGAAGAAGGGCGCCGAAGACGTCTATGCCTATATCGTTAGCGTGTCGGGCGAGTAAAACCGCAAACACTGTTTGATTTGAGGATGAAAAAGGCCGCAGCCCCTGCGGCCTTTCGTGCGATTGATAACCAAACAGATCAGCGCCACCTTGGAGGCGCGTTGTTTTGCTTGTATTGCATGCAGGGCTTCGCACAGCCAAGCCGACCCGGCCTCAGCCAGTTTTGAACCTTCGGCCCTAGAGCTAGATCGGCAGCAGGAGACAACAGATGGGAATCATGATCCCGGCCTGGGTTGATGGCGAATTGACCCCCGTGGACAAGCTGGAAGCGCATGAAAAGGGCCTACGGCACAAGGCGGTGTCGGTCTTTGTCGTGCGCGGCACCGAGATTTTGCTGCAGCGTCGGGCCTTGGGCAAATATCATACCCCCGGTCTTTGGGCGAACACCTGTTGCACGCATCCCGACTGGGGGGAAACGCCTTCGGAATGCGCCGTGCGCCGTCTGCAGGAAGAGCTGGGCATCACTGGCCTCTACCCGGAATACCGCCACCGGCTGGAATATCACGCCGATGTCGGCAACAACATGATCGAGCATGAGGTGGTCGACATCTTTCTCGCCCATGTCCGTGGGCCGCTAAAGATCGAGCCTAACCCGGAAGAAGTCATGGATATTCGCTGGACCGACTATCACGATCTTCTGGCCGAAGTTCAGCGATACCCCGAACGGTTTACACCTTGGCTCAAGATTTATCTGCACAATCATGCCGACACGATTTTCGGCCCCGATTTGATTATCTCGGCTACGTCCTGACGGCTGGCCTTGCAAGGGCCGCCCAAGCCGCCTAAATCAACGCGTCATGGCCAAGCAAAAGCAGAAAACAGACCCGAATTACAAAGTCATCGCCGAAAACCGGCGTGCGCGCTTCGATTACGCGATCGAAGAGGATATCGAGTGCGGCATCGTGCTGGAAGGGTCCGAGGTCAAATCCCTGCGTGCAGGTGGATCGAACATCGCAGAAAGCTATGCCTCGGTCGATGACGGAGAACTGTGGCTGATCAACAGCTACATCGCGCCCTACGAGCAGGCGAAGGTCTTCAAACACGAAGAGCGCCGCCGCCGTAAGTTGCTGGTGTCGCGAAAGGAACTGTCGAACCTTTGGAACGCGACCCAGCGCAAGGGCATGACGCTGGTGCCGCTGGTTTTGTATTTCAACCACAAGGGCCGGGCGAAACTGAAGATCGGCATCGCGAAGGGTAAAAAGCTGCACGACAAGCGCGAAACCCAGGCCAAGCGGGACTGGTCACGCCAAAAGCAGCGGTTGATGAAGGATCACAGCTGATCCTTCATTGCTCTTAGAACGCCATTGCTGCCGAAACGGCGCGTTTCCAGCGGTCATAGGCGGCGTCGCGCTCCTCAGCGGACAATTCCGGTACGAAGCGGCGATCCAGCGCCCAGGTTTCTGAAAATCCCTGCTGGTCAGGGTAAATCCCGGCCCGCATCCCGGCCAACCAAGCCGCGCCCAAGGCCGTCGTCTCTTGCATCACTGGGCGGTCGACCTCGGCCCCCAGATAGTCTGACAAGCCTTGCATCGCCCAATCCGACGCGCTGGCACCGCCATCAACGCGCAAGGTAACGTCGGTATCCGCACCCCAGTCACCCTGCATTGCGTGCCACAGGTCGCGAGTCTGATAGGCGATACTTTCCAGAGTGGCCTTGGCGAACTCGGCTCGCCCAGAATTTCGGGTCAGCCCGAACACCGCGCCCCGGCAGTCAGGCTTCCAATACGGCGCGCCGAGGCCGGTGAACGCGGGCACCAGAACCACGTGTTGGTTTGGATCGGCCTGCTGGGCCAACTCACCGCTTTCGGGGGCAGTTTCGATGATTTGCAGGGCATCACGTAGCCATTGCACTGCGGCACCGGCCACAAAGATCGATCCTTCCAGCGCATAGGTTCGCTTGCCGTCCAACTGATAGGCAATGGTCGTCAGCAGGCGGTTTTTTGATGCGACAGGCGCGTCGCCTGTGTTCAGCAGCGCAAAGCAACCGGTGCCATAGGTGGATTTCATCATGCCGGGTTGGAAACAGGCCTGGCCAATGGTGGCGGCCTGCTGGTCCCCGGCGACGCCCAGAATTGGGATGTTTCCCCCTAATAGGGTCGTTTCTCCGAAGTCCGAGGCGCAATCATGGACCTCGGACAACATGTTCGTTGGTACATCCAGAAGATCGCAGATCTCGGCGCTCCATTCACCCTTGTGGATGTCGAACAGAAGGGTGCGTGCGGCGTTGGTGGCGTCGGTGGCGTGGCTGCGCCCTTCGGTCAGGCGCCAGATCAGGAAACTATCGATAGTTCCGAACATCAGCTCGCCGGCCTCGGCGTGTTCACGTGCGCCGGAAACCGTATCCAGAAGCCATTTGACCTTGGTGCCTGAGAAATACGGGTCCAGCAGCAGCCCGGTCTGGCCGATCACATCATCTTCGCACCCAGCTTGTTTATAGCGGGCGCAGATCTCGGCGGTGCGGCGATCCTGCCAGACAATCGCGTTATGGATTGGCTTGCCGGTGTTCCGGTCCCAGACCACGGTCGTTTCGCGCTGGTTGGTGATGCCGATCCCCGCGATTTGATCGGGGGTGACGCCGGTGCTCTCCATCACCTCGCGGCAGACGCGCAGAACACTGTCCCAGATTTCCTCAGCATCGTGTTCCACCCAGCCTTCCTGTGGGAAATGCTGCGTGAATTCGTGCTGCGCGGTGCCAACGCGCTGCATGTTGGCGTCAAAAAGAATGGCCCGCGATGAAGTGGTGCCCTGATCAATGGCAAGAATATAGGTCACGCCTCGTGCCCCTCCCTTTATGTTTTGCGGGACTTTAGCGCAAACACTGACAAACGTGCCAGAGCGTTCAGACAGGAATATTGTCGATCAACCGAACACCATCTGCCCAGGCTGCAGCAAACAGGCGGGCGGGACGGCTGGCATGGGTCAAAGGTTCCAGCGTATCGGCGCTGCGCAGTTGGATGTATTCGACCTGCGTGAAGCCTGCGGCGAGCAGATCGGTTTCTGCCTGTTTCACCAAGGGGCCGAATTCTGCGCCGTTCTGCAGGGCGCTGGCCAGGTCGTTCATGATCCGATTCTTGTTGGCAGCCACCTCAAGCCCCTCGGGCGTCAGACGCAGGTTGCGGGATGACATGGCCAGACCCGAGGACTCGCGCACCGTGGGGCATCCAATAACTTCGGTCGGAATGTCCAGATCGCGGGCCATGCGGGTCACGATCATCAGTTGCTGATAGTCTTTTTCCCCGAAATAGGCTCGATCCGCCTGCGTTTGAAGGAACAGCTTGGCCACGACTGTAGCGACGCCGTCGAAATGGCCGGGACGGAATTCACCCTCCATCACGTCGGTCAGGCCAGCGACGGAAACGGTGGTGGCAAAACCCTGCGGGTAAATCTCTTCGGGTTCCGGCACGTAGATCGCGTTGACGCCATAGGGGACCAACTTCTGGGAATCTTCGTTTTCGGTGCGCGGGTACTTGGCCAGATCTTCGGGATTATTGAACTGTTTGGGGTTCACGAAGATCGTCACGATCACGCGGTCGCAACCCGCCTTCGCAGCCTCGACCAAAGACAGGTGCCCCTGATGCAATGCACCCATAGTGGGGACAACGCCAATCACCTCGCCATTCCGCTTCCAGTCCGAGGTCAGGGCACGCAGGTCGGCCAGACGGCGCAGGATTGGGGCGGTCATGTCTTGGGTCCTTTGGCCGGGGCCTGATCGGCAAAGACGTGTTCGTCCGCCGGAAAGGTTCTTGCGCGCACTTCGGCGGCGTATTCGGCGATGGCGGCTTCGGCCAATGGGCCAAGCTCGGCATAGCGTTTGACGAATTTGGGTTTGAAGGCGGTAAAAAAGCCGACCATGTCGTCCACGACCAGAATTTGACCGTCGCATCCTGCCGAAGCCCCGATCCCGATGGTGGGTATGGCAACCTCAGCCGTAATCTGATCGGCCAGCCCTTGCGGGACTTTTTCCAGCACGACCGAGAATGCGCCGGCCTCAGCCACCGCGCGGGCATCGGTAAGAACGACCTCGGCCTGTTCGTCGCGGCCCTGAACCTTGTATCCGCCCAACGTGTTGATCGACTGAGGGGTCAGACCGATATGCGCCATTACCGGAATGCCGCGCTTGACCAGAAAGCGGATGGTTTCGGCCATTTCCACGCCGCCCTCAAGCTTGACCGCGCCGGCACCGGTTTCCGACATCAGCCGAGCGGCATTGCGGAAGGCCTCAGACGGCGAATGCTCATAGCTGGCAAAGGGCATGTCGATGACCATCATCGCTTTGCTCAGACCGCGGGCGACGGCCTGACCATGCATCACCATCATCTCCATCGTCACGCCCAGCGTCGATTCCAAGCCGTGCAGCACCATCCCGACGCTGTCACCCACCAGAACGAAATCGCAATGGTCATCCATCAACCGCGCCATAGGCGTTGTATAGGCGGTCAGGCTGACCAGAGGCGCGCCGCCTTTTCGGGCGCGAATATCCTGGGCGTTCGGGGCTTTTTTGCGGGCGGTGGCGCTCATTCTCGCTCCTCCGGTTGTCATGTTGCAGCGCGGCATAGCAGATCGCCACGGGCCATAGAAACCCCGATTGCGCGAACATTTCCTTGAATGACCTAAGGTTTAAAGGGAAGCTAGGCGCAGAAAGACCCAAAAAATCACCGGGTTCCTTAATTCAGTGGGGAGATATTTTGATGACAAAGCAGGTATTTCGATCCTTTGCTTCGGTGCTGGCGGTCAGTGCCAGCCTGTTTGCAACGCAGGCTTTGGCCAAATCTGACATCACCATCGCGATGCAGCTTGAGCCGCCGCATCTGGATCCGACCAGCGCCGCAGCGCAGGCTATCGATTCGGTGGTCTATACCAATATCTTCGAAGGACTGACCCGGTTTATGGGTGATGGTTCGGTTGTGCCCGGTTTGGCCGAAAGTTGGGAAATCTCGGATGACGGAACCGTCTATACCTTCAAGCTGCACGATGGTGTGACTTTCCACGACGGCACAACGATGGATGCCGAGGACGTCAAATTCAGCCTGGACCGCGCGCGATCCGATGACAGCGCAAATGCGCAGAAGGCTCTGTTTGCCGGGATCGAAACTGTCGATGTGGTCGATCCACTGACCGTCAAAGTGACGCTGTCTGAACCAAACGGTAATTTCCTGTTCAACCTCGCTTGGGGCGACTCGGTGATTGTTGCGCCGGAAAGCATCGAGAACATCAAAACCAACCCTGTCGGGACAGGGGCTTTCACCTTTGGCGAGTGGGTGCAGGGCGACAGCATCACGCTGAACCGCAACCAGGACTATTGGGGCGATCAGCCTGCGTTAGAGACTGCAACGTTCAAATTCATCTCGGACCCGACGGCCGCGTTTGCTGCCATGATGGCCGAGGATATCGACGTGTTTGACAACTTCCCGGCGCCCGAAAACCTGCCCCAGTTCGAGGCGGATCCCCGCTTTCAGGTTCTGGTAGGTTCGACGGAAGGTGAGACCATTTTGTCGACCAACAACAAACAGCCCCCCTTCGATGACATTCAGGTGCGCGAGGCACTGGCCCATGCCATCGACCGCCAGGCGATCATTGATGGCGCGATGTTCGGCTATGGTACGCCAATCGGGACGCATTTTGCGCCACACCATCCGGCCTATGTCGATTTGACCGGAAACTCGACCTATGACCCGAAGAAGGCGGCCCAGTTGCTGGCGGATGCGGGTTATGCGGACGGGTTTGACACTACGCTGCACTTGCCGCCGCCATCCTATGCACGGCGCGGCGGAGAGATTGTCGCCGCCCAGCTGGCCGAGGTCGGGATCAACGCAGAAATTATCAATGTGGAATGGGCCCAGTGGCTTGAGTCGGTGTTCAAGGGCAAGGATTTCGGTCTGACCATCGTTAGCCATACCGAACCGATGGATATCGGCATCTATGCGCGGCCCGACTACTATTTCCAGTATGACAGCACCGACTTTCAGGCGCTGATGGATACGTTGAATTCGACCACCGACCCGGAAGAGCGCACGCGTCTGTTGGGTGAGGCACAGCGCCTGATCTCAAGCGATTTCGTTAATGGGTACCTGTTCCAGCTTGCCAAACTGGGTGTCGCCAAGGCCGGTGTTCAGGGTCTTTGGACAAATGCACCTACGGCGGCCATCGACCTGACCCAGATCAGCTGGTCTGAATGATCCGGGGCAGGGGTCCGCTGGTTTGGGCCCCTGTTTCCAAGTGTTTGTGAATGTGTTTTGTGATGTCGTTGTTTCGCGCCCTAATCCTAATCAGTGTAACCGTTGTTTCGACCATAGCGACGGTGACAGGTGTTGGGGCGCAAAACACGTTGGATGGCCGGTTGGACGCGCTGGTTGGTACTCCGGAAAACCCGCTGGATGTTGGCATCGGAATCCAGATTGATCAGATCACCAGCGTTGACCAGAAGGCTGAAAACTACGGCGCCGTAGTTGTTCTGCGTGTTGAGTGGACCGACCCGGCACTGGCCTTTGATCCTCAGGACCTGGGGCGTGACTTTAGGGTCTTTTATCCCCCTGATCTGGCGGATCATGCAGCCAAAATAGGAACGATTGTCCCGGCCTTTGTCATCCACAACCAGCAGACCAACAAATGGATTCATGAGTCCGCGGCTGCGTTGCGCCACGATGGGCGTGTTCGCTATGTCGAGAAATCGTCGCTGACTTTGCAGGCCCCTCATTTCGATTTCCGAAAATACCCGTTCGACACGCAGGAGTTCCATTTCGAGGTTGTCTCGGTTTTTCCGTCGGACTTTGTGTCCTATTATCCATTGGAGGAATCCTCGGGCCTTGGGGATATGCTGGGCGAGGAAGAGTGGATTCTCGATAACCCGCGACTGGAAAGATCGCGGGTCATCGGGTTGTCCGGTCAGCAAAGCGATCAGGTTTCGCTGATCTTCGAAGGTCACAGGCACCTGACCTATTACGTCATCCGCGTGTTCCTTCCGATGCTGGTGCTGATCACGGTGGGTTGGGCGCTGTTTTTCCTCGACGAGTATCGGAGGCGGATCGAGATTGCGGGCGGCAACCTGCTGGTCTTCGTCGCCTTTAACTGGGCCATCTCTGCCGATCTGCCAAAGCTTGGTTACCTGACCTTTCTGGATTTCGTGCTGCAGTGCATGTTCCTGATGACCGGAGCACTGATTGTTTTCAACGTCGCGCTACGCAAGCTTAAGGTCTCAGGTCGCGAGGATGGGGCCCGCATGCTGGATAACTACGCGATCAAGTGGATCTATCCTTTAGGTTACGCTGCAATCGTGGGTTACGCGATATTTGCTTATCTTCTGACCCCATAGGTGCTGGACCCGCGGCATAGGTGACCCTAACGTGGCCCCAATGCTTCGCTATGCTCTCAAACGTCTGATATCGCTGATGATCAGCCTGGCTGTTGCCTCGGTTGTCATCTTCGCGGTGATCGAGGTCGCGCCGGGTGATCCGGCGTCCTTTATGTTGGGCGTCAACGCGCAAGAAGATACGCTGGCTGCCTTGCGGGCTGAGTTGGGTTTGGATGGCTCAAAACTGCGGCGATACTTCAACTGGGTTGGCGGTATGTTGGTGGGGGATTTCGGCACGTCCTACACTTATCGCACACCCGTTTCGCAGATGATTGCAGATCGGCTGTGGGTCTCACTGCCGCTGGCGCTGTATGCGCTGACCCTTTCGACGGTGATCGCATTTCCGGTCGGCATCTACGCTGCCGCGCGCCGGGGCAAGCCGGGTGATCTGACGGTCATGGGGGCGACGCAGCTGGGCATCGCGGTGCCCAATTTCTGGTTCGCCATGATGCTGGTCCTGATCTTTGCGATCAACCTGCGCTGGTTCAATGCCGGAGGGTTCGCGGGCTGGGACAATGGCTTTTGGACAGGGATTCACTCTCTGACACTGCCCGCCATCGCATTAGCCTTGCCACAAGCGGCCATTCTGGCGCGGGTTATGCGGTCATCCTTGTTGGATATCCTCGGCGAGGATTTCATGCGCACCGCCCGCGCCAAAGGCCTGTCACGACGTCAGGCGTTGTGGCGGCACGGGGTGCGCAATGCTCTGATCCCGGTGTTGACCATCATCGGGCTGCAGTTTTCATTCCTGCTGGCCGGATCGATCATCATCGAGCAGGTTTTCTACCTGCCGGGCCTTGGGCGGTTGGTGTTTCAGGCCATTTCTGCGCGCGATCTGATCGTTGTTGAATCGGTTGTGATGTTGCTGGTGTTCGCAGTCATCACCGTGAATTTTCTGGTCGATCTGGCTTATGCCGCAGTGGATCCGCGTCTGAGGAGCCGCACATGAGCCGCAACCTGATCCTTGGCGCGTGCCTGTCCTCGCTGGTTCTTTTGGCGGCTGTGGTGTCCTTTGTCTGGACGCCATACGATTACGCGGCGCTGAACATTCCTGACAAGCTCCAGCCGCCAAATGCCAAGCATTGGTTCGGCACGGACCATTTCGGGCGCGACATGTTCTCGATGATCATGGTTGGCGCACGAACCTCCATCGCGGTGGCACTGGTGGCCGTTGGCATCGGCATGGCGCTGGGCGTGCCATTGGGTCTGGCAGCGGCCGCGCGCAAAGGCTCCTGGCTGGACGAGGTGATCATGCGCGGCAATGATCTGGTCTTTGCCTTCCCCTCGCTTGTCATCGCCATCCTGATCACCGCCGTATTCGGTGCAGGCGCAATTAACGCCATCATTGCCATCGGGATTTTCAACATCCCCGTCTTCGCCCGCATCACGCGCGGCGCGGCGCTGTCGCTGTGGGAGAGGGAGTTCATCCTTGCCGCCCGTGTTTCAGGCAAAGGGGCCGCTCGGATTTCGGTCGAGCACATCCTGCCCAACGTTGCGAACCTGTTGATCGTGCAGGGCACCATCCAGTTCAGCCTGGGCATTTTGGCCGAAGCGGGCCTGTCCTATGTCGGCCTTGGCGCGCAACCACCCACGCCCAGCTGGGGCCGGATGCTGGCCGACGCGCAAACAATGGTCAGTTTTGCCCCGCATTTGGCTCTGATTCCAGGTCTGGCCATCATTGTCACGGTGCTGGGCTTGAACCTTCTGGGCGACGGATTGCGCGACTGGTTGGACCCAAGGATCAGGGTGGCCCGCGCATGAGCTTGTTGCAGATCGAAAACCTGTCATTGTCCATTCACGGCTCGGATATTCTGAAACAGGTCAACCTGTCCATCGCGCCCGGTGAGATTGTGGCCGTGACCGGTGAGAGCGGATCGGGCAAGTCGATGACCGCTCTGGCGGTGATGCAGTTGCTGCCGAACGGCGTGCAGACAGATGGTGCTATTCGGCTGAACGAAACGGACCTGTTGGGCCAAACCGAGGATCAGATGTGCGCCATGCGCGGGGCCGCGATCGGGATGGTGTTCCAGGAACCGATGACCGCACTGAACCCGGTTAAGACCATAGGCGATCAGGTGATGGAGACCATTCTGATCCACAAGGCAATGCCGCGCCCGCAGGCCCGTACGCGCGCCGAAGAGGTTCTGACCCGTGTCGGTCTTCCACCGGACCGGTTCCCATTGTCCCGCTTTCCGCATGAACTGTCAGGGGGGCAGCGCCAGCGCGTTGTGATCGCTATGGCGATTGCCTTGCGTCCCAAACTGCTGATCGCGGATGAACCGACCACGGCGCTGGATGTCACCACGCAGGCGCAGATTCTTGATCTTCTGAAAGGGCTGGTCACCGAATCTGGCATGGGGCTGCTGATGATCACCCACGACCTTGCCGTGGTGGCGGATATGGCCGACCGGATCGTCGTCATGCGTCACGGCGAAGTGGTTGAATCCGGGGCAACCAACCACCTTTTGCGCCACATGCAGCACCCCTATACCCGCATGCTGTTCGAAGCCTCGGGCCATCAGGTAACGCTGCCCGTCCCCGGGCAACCGAAACCTTTGCTCGAGGTGACAAATGTGGTTCGCGACTATCGATTGCCGCGCAAGGGCCTGTTTGACACACCGGGCCATCATCGTGCAGTCGATGACGTGAGCTTTACGCTCAATCGCGGGGAACGGTTGGGGTTGGTTGGTGAGTCTGGTTGTGGAAAATCGACCCTAACACGGGCAATTTTGGGCCTCGAAGAGGTGCAGGGCGGCGATATTCGCCTGGATGGTCAACCTGTATTCTCGGGCCACAAAGCTAATCTTGCCGTGCGGCGCAAGATGCAGGTGGTGTTTCAGGACCCCTATGGCAGTTTCAATCCACGTCACCGCGTTGCACGCCTGATCAGCGAGCCCTTTCACCTGCTGGAAACGCCTCCCACCGGTTCGGAACGGCAGGACAGGATTGCCGAGATGCTGACAGCCGTGGGTCTCAGCCCCGATGACATGGGGAAATACATCCACGAGTTTTCGGGCGGGCAAAGACAGCGCATTGCCATTGCGCGCGCCTTGATCATCCGGCCCGAGTTGATCCTGTTTGACGAAGCGGTCTCGGCCCTCGACGTCTCGGTCCGGGCGCAGATTCTGGATCTGCTGGTCGAGCTGTGCGCGGCCTATGACCTGACCTATCTGTTCATCAGTCACGACCTGAGTGTCGTGCGCACCATCACCGACCGCGTTATGGTAATGCGGGCCGGGCGGATCGTGGAAGAGGGGCGCACGGATGCCGTCTTCTCCGCCCCGCAACATCAATACACCAAAGACCTGATCAACGCTGCGCCGACATTGCCGGATATCGGTAAAGTTGTCGCATAATGCCCTTTGTTAGAGCCAAAACAGGAGTGTCATATGCCCAGCCCCCTATGGTTTGATCCCAACCTTTGTCTGATTGGCGGCAGCTGGGTTGCGCCTGCTCAAAAAAAGACATTGCCTTTGATCAACCCCTCGGACGGGTCCGAGATTTGCCAGATTGCCCGCGGCGATGCGCAGGATGTGGACGCCGCAGTTCATGCGGCTCAAGCCGCGCTGGACGGAGATTGGGGCCGTAAAACTGCGTTGGAGCGCGGGCGAGTCCTTACCCGGTTGGGGCACCTGGTTCTGGAACGCGTTGATGACCTTGCCCAGCTTGAGGCAATGGACGTGGGCAAACCCCTGACGCAAGCGCGGGCGGATGCTGTGGCTCTGGCGCGGTATTGTGAGTTTTACGGCGGTGCAGCGGACAAGGTTATGGGTGAGACGATCCCGTATCTGGACGGCTACACTGTTTACACGCTGCGCGAGCCGCATGGTGTCACGGGCCATATCGTGCCGTGGAACTATCCCATGCAGATCATTGGCCGTTCGGTTGGCGCTGCATTGGCGATGGGCAATGCCTGCGTTCTGAAACCCGCGGAAGAGGCCTGTCTTACAGCGCTCGCCTTTGCCCATTTGGCGCAAAAGGCCGGATTGCCCGCAGGGGCGCTGAACGTGGTACCCGGATTGGGGGCCGAGGCCGGAGCCGCGTTGTCGGATCATTCGGGCGTGCACCATATCTCGTTCACCGGGTCAGTCGCGACCGGAGCCTTGGTACAACAGGCGGCCGGGCGGAACGTAGTGCCTGTGACGCTGGAGCTGGGGGGAAAGTCACCGCAGCTGGTTTTTGACGATGCCGATCTGGACGCAGCCCTGCCGTTTCTGGTGAACGCTGGGATTCAGAATGCCGGGCAGACGTGTTCCGCCTCATCCCGCATTCTGGTGCAACGCGGTCTGTATGATCAGGTCAAACAGCGCATGGCTGCAGCCTATGACGAGCTGACTGTTGGTCCGGCGCAGGATGACCTCCGCGTCGGTCCTTTGATTTCAGCCCGGCAAAAGGACATCGTCTCAGGTTTTCTGTCCAAGGGTGGCGATTTAACGGTCGCCGGGCAAGGGCACATCGTGGACGGCGCCCCGTCTGAGGGGGCTTACGTTCTGCCGACGTTGTTTGCAGATGTCCCTCCAGATCACGTTCTGGCCAGGGATGAAATCTTTGGGCCAGTTCAGGTTCTGATCCCATTCGATACCGAAGAAGACGCAGTGAAGATCGCCAACAGCACCGATTATGGTCTGGTCGCCAGCATCTGGACCGGCGATGGGGCACGACAGATGCGACTAGCAAAGCGACTCCGCTCAGGGCAGGTGTTCATCAACAATTACGGCGCTGGTGGCGGAGTTGAACTGCCCTTTGGCGGCGTCGGTAAGTCCGGCCACGGCCGCGAGAAGGGATTCGAGGCGCTTTACGGCTTTTCACAACTCAAAACCGTCGCAGCTTTCCATGGTTAGGGTCTAAACGATGACCTCGATGGCTTCTTGCGCGCCGACACCAAAGACGCGTTTGTAACGCTCGATCTCATCTTTGGGGCCCATCGCCTTTTCCGGGTTGTCCGACAGTTTCACAGTCGGATGTCCGTTGGCGGATACTGCTTTGCAGACCAGCGAGAAGGGTGCCAGCGCGTCATTCGGCACAAGTCCGCGGAAATCGTTGGTCAGTAGTGTTCCCCAGCCAAATGAAACCTTGGTCCGGTGGGCAAACTGTGTGTGTAGTTCGCGGATCTTGTCGACGTCCAGCCCATCCGAGAAAATCACGCGCTTTTCCATCGGGTCTTCGCCACGTGACTGCCACCATTTGATTGCGGTTTCCGCACCCGCCGCCGGATCGCCGCTGTCGATGCGGATACCGGTCCACCCGGCCAACCAGTCGGGCGCACGATCCAGAAAGCCCTGCGTGCCATAGGTGTCGGGCAGGATGATGCGCAAGTTACCGTCATGTTCCTCGTGCCAGTCGCTGAGCACGTCATAGGGGGCCTGCGCCAGTTCCACGTCGTCCTTGGCCAGGGCGCTATAGACCATGGGTAATTCATGCGCGTTGGTGCCAATTGCCTCGACCTCGCGTCGCATCGCGATCAGGCAGTTCGAGGTGCCGCTGAACGCGGGGCCAAGTCCTTCGATCATGGCTTGCACGCACCAATCCTGCCACAGGAATGAATGCCGTCGCCGGGTGCCGAAATCCGCGATCCCCAACCCGTCGATTTTGCGCAGTTGTTCGATTTTCTCCCAGACACGGGTCATGGCGCGGGCATACAGAACCTGCAGCTCGAACCGGCGCATATCGTTCAGGACAGCACGCGAGCGTAGTTCCATCAGGACCGCCAGAGCAGGAATTTCCCACAGCATGACCTCATGCCATTTGCCTTCGAACGTCAGTTCGTACTGATCGCCCTTGCGTTCAAGGTGATACGGCGGCAAGCGCAGGTTTTCGAACCATTCCATGAAATCCGAGCGGAACATCTGGCGTTTGCCATAGAACGTATTGCCCCGCAGCCACGTACTTTCCCCTCGGCTCAGGCTGAGCGATCGGATATGATCCAACTGCTCGCGCAGCTCACCTTCGTCGATAAGTTTGGCCAAAGGGATGTGATTCGACCGGTTGATCAGGGAAAAAGTGACATCCGTTTGGGGCTTATTTCGAAACACTGACTGGCACATCAGCAGTTTGTAGAAATCTGTGTCGATCAAAGACCGTACAATCGGGTCGATCTTCCATTTATGATTGTACACACGCGTCGCAATATCGACCATGGGGAACTCCTGCGATTTCCGTTGTTAGATCAATCGGTGCGTGGAATGGCAAGAGTCGCTAGAATGATAACAATGACAAGGTCAGGTCACATTGCGAGCATATTGTGTGATCTTTTCACCGTTTAGTGAAAAGAAAGGGATGGTTGAACGAGGTTAACTTAGTGAATGGTTCTTGAGTACGATTTTGACATCGTTTTTGTTGAGCAAGTGAAAGATGATCCTGATGCGGCGCAGGCAGATGCGGCGAGCGCAGAAACTGTGCGCGCTCAGTTTCGCGACGTCAAAACTGCCGATGCACTCAGGGCGACTTCTCCAAAAATCCGCAAGATTTTCCAGGATGCCGGATTCGATCTGGACGCAACCGAAAGCGAGCTGGTGCATGGCTTTTATCCGCCTCGGGATGAACCCGAACGCGAGCGTATCCTGCGCGCCCTGTTCGACAACATCCGTAAGATGGGCATCAAAGGCGAATACTGCGGCGAGTTTGATTTCCACCGTTTTCTGGCAGAGGTCAAAACCGCAAGGCCACGCAATGGTCAGCCGCGCAAGGTGGTCGATTGGACACCGAACCCGCGATACAAATCGCCTGCGACACCGGAACGCCGCACCTTGCCGGGACGTATTGGCGTGGCGCTGGGATTGGCGGTAATCTTGTTTGCTGTTCTCAGATACCTCGCTGAAACCGGCAGTACGCCTTAAACCAGTTTCACACCGGCAGACCGCATCGCCTCTTCGGCCGCGGCCAGTGACCCGTCCAGGTCGATGGCCCGACACGCGTCCATGCGAACGGTCACATCAAATCCCAGACGCGCCGCATCCACAGCCGAGAAATGAACGCAGAAATCCGTGGCCAATCCCACAAGGGTCAGCTTGTTGATGCCGCGGGACTTCAGGTAGCCTTCCAAGCCCGTTGGTGTCTTTTGGTCGTTCTCAAAAAACGCCGAGTAGCTGTCGATACCGGGCCTGAACCCTTTGCGAATGACCAGATCAGCGTGCGTTTTCAAATCCGGGTGAAAGCTCGCGCCCTCGGTGCCTTGTACACAATGATCAGGCCACAAGACCTGCGGTCCATAATGCATATCGGTCATGTCGTATGGGTTTTTACCGTCATGTTCGCTTGCAAACGAGGAATGACCTGCCGGGTGCCAATCCTGGGTCAGGATCACCGCGTCATAGTCCTCCATCATGGCGTTGATCGGGGCTACGATTTCGTTGCCTCCGGGCACGGCCAGGGCACCTCCGGGGCAGAAATCGTTCTGAACATCGACTACAATCAGGGCATGGGTCATCGCGGGCCTCCTCAAAGTACCCTATCGGTAGGCGGCTGAAGGGGGGGGCGTCAATCCGGTCCCTTGCGACTCTGTCCCAGCAGGTTTAGACCGCGCGCATGTATACGATCGCTGCTCTCTATCACTTCACCCGTTTTCCGGATCACGCTGCCTTGCGCGACCCGCTGTTGAATCTTTGCCGTGCGCAATCGGTCAAAGGCACGTTGCTACTGGCGCAAGAAGGTATCAATGGCACCATCGCTGGCCCTCGTGCCGGGATCGACGCGGTTCTGGCGCATATCAAGGCACTGCCCGGCTGTGCCGATCTTGAGTGGAAAGAGGCGACTGCGGATCATCCGCCTTTTGGCAAGATGAAGGTGCGCCTGAAAAAAGAGATCGTGACCATGGGTCAGCCCGACATCGACCCGCGCGCCCGCGTGGGCAATTATGTCGAGCCTGAGGACTGGAATGATCTGATCCGCTCGGACGATGTTGTGGTGATCGACACACGCAATGACTATGAGGTGGCGATTGGTACGTTTGAGGGCGCAGTAGACCCTGAAACGGCCAGTTTCCGCGAATTCCCGGCCTGGTGGGAAGAGAACAAGGACCGTTTTCACAACAAGCGGGTCGCCATGTTCTGCACCGGCGGCATCCGATGCGAGAAATCGACGAACTTCCTGCTGGGGCAGGGGGTAGAGGATGTGTACCACCTGAAAGGCGGCATCCTGCGGTACCTTGAGGAAATGCCCGCCGAAGAAAGCACATGGCAGGGCGAGTGCTTTGTGTTCGACAACCGTGTTTCAGTCGGGCACGGGCTGGTCGAGGGGCCGCATAACCTGTGCCACGGGTGCCGCCGCCCGATCCTGCCCGAGGATATGAAGCGCCCGGAATACGAGTATGGCGTGTGCTGCCATCACTGCATCAACGAAACCTCTGAGGCGGACAAGATGCGCTTCCGCGAGCGTCATAAGCAGATCCTGCTGTCGCGCAAACGTGGCGAAGAGCATTTGGGCGCCGACTGACCAGGCGCGCAATTCCGGTTGCGAGACCGCGCGGAAAGCCGGATGATCCGGAGCAATTCAGCGGATCGGAGGCGCAATGTCCCGCAAACCCACAACTCTGGCGGAATGGAAATCGACCATTCTGTCTGCCGCCGGAATGGTGCTGGCCAGCTTTCTGGCTTGGTTTGGCCTGTCACGGCTGAGTGAGGCCACAGCTGGTGACACAATCGGTACCTTCGCGTCAGTTGTTCTGTTCATCTGGATCGTGTCGCAATCCTGGTTCTATATGACCCAGGTCACCTCTCCGCGCAGATTGCTGCTCCTGATGGGGGTGTCATTCATTCAGGTCGTGCCGTTCCTGTTTGCGGCCGTTTATGGAGCGTTCGGCTATCACGACAACTGCGTCATCGGGGCCAATGGACCGGGCGACATCCTGTACTTCTCATATGTCACGTTCACCACGGTTGGATATGGCGACATGTCCCCAACAGGGTTGTGCCGCGGTCTTGCGGTATCCGAAGCTGTGACCGGCTATATCTTATTGGGTTTGTTCGTGGCTGCGGCCGTCGCCTTATATGCGCGCAACCACGAGAAATAGGCTCTGGTAAAGGGCTATTTGTTGTGGTCGATCCACAGCGACATCGCCTGCTTGTCCCGAAAACACTCGGACGGGATCGGGCGGCGCTTGGTGCGGGATATCCGCTCGGCAAATGCGACTTGCTTGCCCGTTGGATAATTTGCGAAGGGGGACGGATCGACCGGCTTGTGCGCGGAAATCCAGGCAGACATTGAACGGCGATCGCGCTGGGCCTCAACCGGTATTTCCAAGGCTGACTGCTGCGCAATGGCGCGGGCATAACGCATTTGCCGGTCAGTGACGGGCAGCAGGTGATAGTCGTTCGACGGGCCATTCAGCGCCGCATCTCGGGCTTGGTAAGACATCGGAATGCTCCTCTGACTATGAAGAACATAGATGGAACATTAACTATTTTTTTCAAGTGGAGGCCTCCTCACATCAGCGGGAGTCCGCCGTGATGCGGTTTTATTGACTGGTCAATCAATAAAAGATAAGCGGATGGGAAAAGACTTCTGAGAAGGAAACCGGCATGAAGTTCCAGCCCAAGGCCAGCCATTTCATCAATGGTGCATATGTCGAAGACACCAATGGTGCCCCCATAGACGTGATCTATCCCGCCACGGGTGAAGTTATCGCGCGGTTGCATTCCGCCACGTCCGACATCGTGAATCAGGCTCTAACTAGCACCAAAATGGCACAGACAGAGTGGGCTGCGCTGACAGGGACCGAGCGTGGCCGTATCCTCCGCAGGGCCGCAGACATCATGCGCGAACGTAACCGCGAGTTGTCGATCCTGGAAACACATGACACCGGTAAACCCTTGCAGGAAACTCTTGTGGCGGACGCCACTTCGGGTGCGGATGCGCTGGAGTATTTCGGTGGGCTGGCCGCATCGCTGACGGGGGAACACATCCCGCTGGGTGGTGGAGACTTTGTATATACCATCCGCGAGGCGCTGGGTGTCTGTGTGGGCATCGGCGCATGGAACTATCCGACCCAGATCGCGTGCTGGAAAGGCGCTCCCGCCTTGGCTTGCGGCAATACGATGGTCTTTAAACCGTCCGAAACCACGCCGCTGTCGGCCTTGCAGGTGGCTGAGATCCTGATCGAGGCGGGTGCGCCCAAGGGCGTTTATAACGTGGTCCAAGGCTATGGCGATGTCGGAGCATCGCTTGTGACCGATCCTCGCGTGGACAAGGTGTCCTTGACCGGATCGGTGCCGACCGGCCGCAAGGTCTATGCCGCCGCCGCCGATGGCATGAAGCACGTGACAATGGAGTTGGGCGGAAAATCCCCGATGATCGTCTTTGATGACGCAGACATCGAAAACGCCGTATCGGGCGCGATTCTGGGCAATTTCTATTCCTCGGGTCAGGTCTGTTCGAACGGAACCCGCGTTTTTGTGCAAAAAGGGATCAAAGAGGCCTTCCTCAAGCGTCTTTCCGAACGGCTGGGAAACGCAATAATTGGTGACCCTTTGGACGAAAACGTCAATTTTGGACCGATGGTCAGTGAAAATCAGCTGGATATTGCGCTGAGCTACGTCGAAAAGGGCAAGGAGGAAGGTGCGCGACTGGTCTATGGTGGCAATCGGATCGAAGCCGACGGCTTTTACATGCAGCCCACGGTCTTTGCAGATGTGACCGACGATATGTCCATCGCCCGCGAAGAGATCTTTGGTCCGGTCATGTCTGTCCTCGATTTCGACACTGAACAAGAGGTTTTGGCCCGTGCCAACGATACCGAGTTCGGGTTGGCTGCTGGTGTCTTTACCAACGACCTGACCCGCGCCCACCGCATTGTCGCCGGATTCGAGGCGGGTACTTGCTACATCAACACCTACAACCTGGCCCCGGTCGAAGCGCCGTTTGGTGGATCCAAGATGTCGGGCGTCGGGCGCGAGAACTCGAAACTGGCAATCAATCACTTCAGTGAAATGAAGACGGTCTACGTCTCGATGAACGATGTCGAGGCGCCCTACTGATCAAAACCGGCTATCTTGGTTCTGTTCCCGACATTTCGCGTCGGGAACAGAGCATAAGCTGCCCGCGACCTGTGGCTGACTCCTGTCAAAGGGTGCCGATTGCGGTGCCGTCGGCAGGAGATCACGCTCATGAAAACGCACGCACAGGCCGTAGTGATTGGCGGAGGCTTGGCAGGTTGTTCGATACTTTACCATCTGGCCAAGCTGGGCTGGCGGGATGTTGTCCTGCTGGAACGGGATGAGCTGACGTCAGGTTCGACTTGGCACGCAGCAGCCAATATTCACGGCCTTCACGACAACAACAACATCACCCGCATCCAGCATTATACGATGAACCTGTATAAAGAGTTGGAGCAGGAAACCGGCCAAAGCTGTGGCGTATTTCAGCCCGGTTCGCTGTATCTGGCCCAAACCGAAGAGCGCGAGCATCAGCTGCGTCTTCAGGAAGCCAAGGCGCGGTTTTATGGGCTGAACTTCCACGAAGTCAGCCGCGAGCAAGCAAAAGAGCTGCACCCTCTGGCGCAGTTCGACGATATCCGCTGCATCATGTACGAACCCGACGGCGGCAACGTCGATCCCTCAGGCGTGCCGCATGCCTACGCCGCGGGGGCGCGGGCCATGGGCGCGACGATTGAGCGGTTTTGCCCCGTATTAGGGACTGATCAGCAGCCGGACGGGTCGTGGATCGTGCGCACTGAAAAGGGCGACATCCATACACAGTGGGTCGTGAACGCCGCTGGGCTTTGGGGCCGCGAAGTGGCGGCGTTGGCGGGTCTGACACTGCCCCTGCAGCCTACCGAGCATCAGTACTTCGTCACCGAATCCATAGATGAAGTTGCCAATCTGGGCCGCCGTCTGCCCTCAATCGCGGATCGGGATGGCGAATACTACTTCCGACAGGAAGGCAACGGGTTGCTGATCGGGGCCTATGAGAAGGATATGAAGTTCTGGGCCGAAGACGGCACGCCGCTGGATTTTGCTCATGATCTGTTCCCCGACGATCTGGACCGGATCATGGAAAACGTAATCCGCGCCACCGAACGTGTGCCGGTTGCAGCCACCGCTGGGGTCAAACGGGTGATCAACGGGCCGATGATCTGGTCGCCCGATTCCAGCGCGCTTTGGGGTCCGGTGCCCGAGCTGAAGAACTATTTTCTCTGTGGGGGCCTGATTCCCGGCTTCTCGCAATCGGGTGGTCTTGGTCTGCTGGCGGCGCAATGGATGATCGAGGGCGAGCCGCAATACGACATGTTCGCCTGGGATCTGGCCCGGTTTGGCGACTGGGCGGACAAGGCGTTCACCAAGGCGCGGGTCGAGGATCAGTATACCCACCGATTTGCCATCCATTTCCCCAACGAAGAACGCAGCGCAGGCCGTCCGGCCCGCGTGCGCCCCGCGTACCAGATGCAAAAGGACATGGGCTGCGTCTTCGGCTTGAACTGCGGTTGGGAACACCCGCTGTGGTTTGCTGATCAGCCGGGTACGGAAGAGACAATCGGCTTCACTCGCCAGAACTGGTGGGAGCCCGTGGGCCGTGAGGTGAAGATGCTGCGCGAAAGCGTAGGCGTGATCGATATCTCGAACTTTGCCAACTACGTCATCAAGGGGCTGGGTGCACATGATTGGCTGGACCAGTTGGTCGCCAACCGCGTACCGACCGAGGTCGGACGGTCCTGCCTGACCCCGCTGATTTCGGTTCGTGGCGGTGTCGCTGGCGATTTCACCATCACCAAGGTGGCCGAAGACGAATACATGATGATCGGCTCTGGCATGGCCGAGCGCTATCATCAGCGGTTCTTCAACATGATCGATCTGCCCGAAAACACGACGTTCGAAGTGGCAACAGACCGCATCGCCGGATTCAACGTGGCTGGCCCCAAGGCGCGCGATCTGTTGCAGCGCCTGACCAATTCGGATCTGTCGAACGAAGCGTTCCGCTTTATGCGCTCTCAGACAATTGAAGTCGCAGGTGTGACCTGCCTGGCCATCCGCGTCAGCTTTACCGGCGATCTGGGTTGGGAACTGCACTGCGCTGAAGAGGATCAAATCAGACTCTATACAGCACTTTTGGACGCCGCGGGCGCATTGGACGGCGGCCCGGTGGGTGGTCGCGCCCTTGGTTCTCTGCGCATCGAAAAAGGGTATGGTTCATGGGGCCGCGAGTATTCGCAGGAATATTGGCCACAGGAAGTCGGACTGGCGGGGCTGATCAAGCTGGACAAGGATTTCCTGCACAAGGACGCTTATCTGAAGGTCAAGGACAACCCCACGCGCGAGGTTTTGTCGATCTTTGAGGTCGAGGTGACGGATGCCGACGCAACGGGAGGCGAACCGATCTTTACCCCCGATGGCACGCCGGTGGGTCGCGTGACGTCAGGCGCCTATGGCTATTCGGTCGGCAAGTCGCTTGCTATCGGCTATGCCAACCCGGCTGTTGCTCGGCCCGGGGATACAGTCGAAATTTTCATCCTCGGCAGACCGCACAAAGCCCAAATTTTGTTCGAGCCACCTTTTGACCCATCAGGACATCGGCTGCGCGATGTTCAGCCGAAGGTAATGGAACCAGCAAAATGAGCGGAACTTTCGAGCGCGTCGCTGAGTTCGCTCTGAACTGTCCTGCGGACATGATGCCAGACAGCGCCAAAGAAGCTGCAGCCCTGATGATGCTGGACACAATGGGCATCCTCATCGCCTCCGGCCCGATGGAAGCCGGCGTGATTGCTCGCGATACGGCGGCCCTGCTTTACGCCAGTTCTGACGCAGGTCACAGCGTTCCGATGATGTTCGATGGCCGGCCTGTCAGTATGGCAGGGGCGGCCTATGCGGCCGCGACCCAGACCGACAATCTGGATGGACATGACGGTTACAACCCCACCAAGGGTCATATCGGCGTTGTTGTGCTGCCGGCACTGATCGCGCTGGGCGCGCACTGCCCAGAGGTATCTGGCCCTGAGGCTCTGGCGGCCGTGATTACCGGTTATGAGGTCGCGGGACGCGCGGGCATGTCGCTGCATGCGTCGGTCAGCGATTATCACACGTCCGGAGCGTGGAATGCACTGGGCGTGGTGGCCTTGGCCGCGCGTTTGCGTGGGCATTCGGCGGAGCAATTTCGCCAAGCGTTGGGGATCGCCGAATATCACGGCCCACGCAGCCAAATGATGCGCGAAATCGCGAACCCGACCATGTTGCATGACGGATCAGGCTGGGGCGCTATGGTCGGTATCTCCTCGGCGATTTTGGCCGAACGTGGGTTCACCGGAGCACCAGCAATCACCATTGAAGCTGACGATGTCGCCGTGTTCTGGGCCGATCTTGGCCAATTCTGGCAGGTCGAGCATCAATATGTGAAACCCTACCCAATATGCCGTTGGGCGCATGCGGCAATCGACGGTGTGCGTGCGGTGATGATCGAGCATGACCTGACCCATGAACAGATCAAATCCCTACATATCAACAGCTTTCACGAAGCCGCCTGTCTTTACGGCGGGATGCCTGAAACGACATCTCAGGCACAGTATTCGCTGCCTTTTGCGGTGGCGGTTCAAGCGATCTACGGCCGGATCGGAGTTGAACATATCTCGGGCGTCGGGCTGTCGGATCCAACTGTGGCAGCTATGCTGCCTCGCATTCACGTTCGCGAAGATGCGCGTCACAGTACCCGTTTCCCTAAGGGGCGATGGGCCGAGGTCACATTGGAAACGACCGATGGGCGCAACTTGACCTCCGGCGACATTCACGCGCGCGGCGGACCCGAAGGCCCGTTCAGCAAAGAGGACGTGATTGCAAAATATACCGACTTTGCTGTGCCTGTTATCGGACAGGAGCGTGCGGATGCGATCCGGGATGCCATCTTGGGTTGGACCAAACCCGGTTCCAAGATCTCTGACGCGTTGCCTTTGGTGTTCGATCCGTAAACGCCGAGCAAGGGCGCAGGGACTATCGGGCCAGTCATGGGGTGACCTTCGCCAGTAGATCCAAAATTCGTTCCCGCGTTTGTGCGCTGTCCTCCAACAAGCTCTGCGCGTCGGCCAGTGGCTTTTCGGGTATGCGATTGGGTGGCGCGGAAAGGACCTGCGTCGTTTGGTGAATGGCGGAGAACTTTGATCCACTCTCCTCATCCAACCTGTCTGGGCGATCTGCCAGCCAAACATACCGGTCGGCTTCTTCGACTTGTCCAATCTCGCGGAACAAATCGGCTGTTGCTCCGTAGTCTTCTGTCATCTGCATCGCTTGTCCCCTTAGCGATTGCGCGGCGTCTGAAGGGTCATCTGAAAGTTCCAGAATTGCCTGATGCGGTCGACGCTGCAGCAGGGCGGCCTGCGCTCTAACTCTTGCCCGACCGGAGCGCCGCGCCTTGTCCTGCGGTCGGCTGGCCAGTTCCAACGCGGCATTGGCAAAGCCGAGCGCGACAAGTCTTTCGGCTACGGCCAGCGCGGTATCCGTTGATAGCGCTTGTTGCTGCCTTGGCGTCAGGGTCACAACACGACGCAGGAACGTCGCGTCGTCGGCCCGCTCGGTCAGAATTAGGGCGACACGGTCCAGTGCTCCAAATCCTGCGGCGTCCTGCGCCTGTAACAGATCCATTGCCTGGTCAAACTCATTGCTCAGGCTCAGGGCGACAATCTGTGTTTGCAACATTTGGGCACCGATGTCAGTTCGGCGAAATTCGACGACATAGGACGCTGCAAGGTCAAGCTCCTTTGGCGAAACGGATCCACGGTCGAGCCAGCGCTTCTCGATAAGCCGGGCCAGTGCCAATGGCGCTTTGAGCTCGGCGCCCGAGGTTTCGATAACCTTACTCAACAATGCTTCGGACTTGGGGCCATCGCCTTCGGCGGCTGCGACCTTGGCCTCGGCTTGGGTCGTGCCAGCGCTGGCGTCGGTTTCAACACGATCGACCGAACGTAGCACGCGCCGCGCGGCCTCCAGCTTACCCGCATCCGCCAAAATCTCGGCCAGAGTTGGCCCAATATGGCGACGCAAATGATCCGGCAGCCGCACAAAAGACTGCTCGATCGCTTGCAACTTGGCGTCTTC
The DNA here is from genome assembly GCF_056539265.1 of Ruegeria sp. BC3. NCBI lineage: Bacteria > Pseudomonadati > Pseudomonadota > Alphaproteobacteria > Rhodobacterales > Roseobacteraceae > Ruegeria > Ruegeria sp. BC3. Next base: position 416,259 of record NZ_JBQFUP010000004.1, on the reverse strand, counting down.
CGCCAACATGCCTTCGATCAACACCGCCCATATCGCCGCATCGCTTTCGCAGCGTTGAAGGCCCGCGAACGGGTTCGGTCCTGACATAGAAGTACCGTCCAGATAGCGCGAGATGGCGGCGATCCGATCCGCATCCGGGGTCTGTTTCTCCAGCAGGTCCAGCGCCTGCAGCGCCTCTGCTCCAAAACCGGAATAGGCATACAATTTCGCCAGTTTGAGAACTTGCTTTGTGTCGATGCGATCAAATTCCTGAAATAGAGAACTGCGCAGTGACGCAACTTGTTCCGGGAATGGGGCGGCTCCGGCCCAAGTCGCAAACCCAAGATCGGCGGTTGAGATGCAGGGCGGTCGCTTTTCAAGCTGCGGTAGAGAGGGACCCAAAAGTTCGTTCAGGCCGTCCAGCACAGAAGTCACATTGATGTTGGCATTCAGGTCTGACGGGATGACTGGCCCACTGCGAGGCGTGCTTGACCTTGGTCCGACCGGTGCTAGATGCAAATCCACTATTTCCCGATCCGCACCCCGCAACAGAAGGTTGGACAGCTGATCCTCATAGCGCCGTGTACTGAGGTTCAGCAATGGCAACTCCAGCTGTTGCAAATTTTTCACCAGCAGCGGGTTTTTCTCCTTCTGGACTTTCGGCAAGGCGGGCGGCGGAATATCTGCGCTGAGCGGAGGGAGCGCTTTGCCGGGCGCAATATCCACCACGATCATCGTCTCTTTGTACAAAAAGGCTGAGGCAACGCAGTCGCACCCGAACTGCATCTCAAGAGTGGCGCCGGGTTCCGATTGCGAAATCGTCGCCAGCCGAGCCTGCGTCAAACGTTGAAACACGGATGCAGTATCAAAACTGACCTCATCCAGTTCAACGCTAAGGCGTGCACCGTTCTTTTTGCGCGAAAGAACCCATTCTGTGCCTGACGGGATTTGAAAGACCAGCCGGGTGTAGCCGTCATGTTCACCCGAGCGCACTGTCACATCCCGCGCCTGCGCAAGCGACGCCGCCACGCTGAGCGCTCCTGCAAGTAAGATGGCGCGTATCATGCGGCCGCCTGCTTGAGTTCTTTCAGCGCCTCTTCAAGCTCGGAGAAACCGGGTCGGTTATGTGTTGGCGTGTTCTGGCGGCCAACTTCGATACACATGGCGGCGTTGTGGTTGTGCAAATTGGCGACCAGGACCTCTTTGATCAATTGGTAGAAATGGTTGTCTTCCTCAACCACAACTTTCAGCTTGCCCGCGAAGGGACCAACCAGACCGTAGGCCAGGAAAACGCCTAGGAACGTCCCGACCAAAGCACCGCCGATCAGTTTGCCCAGCACTTCCGGCGGCTGGTCAATAGACCCCATCGTCTTGATGACACCCAGAACTGCGGCCACGATGCCAAGCGCAGGCAGACCGTCTGCTACGGTTTGCAGCGCGTGACTGGAATGCATCGCGTGATGAAAGTTGGCCTCCATCCGCTTTTCCAGAACTTCTTCCACCTGATGCGGGTCGTCGTAATTCATCGACGCGGACCGCATCGTGTCGCAAATCAGATCGACCGCTTCTTTATCGGCCTGAATCTTTGGGTAGGCTGCGAATAGGGACGAGTTCTGGGGGTCCTCGATATGCTGTTCCACCTCAACCGGATTGGCCTTGGCGATGCGAATAAGCGAAAACAGCAGGCATAGAAGGTCGCGGTAGTCTTCCGGTTTCCATTTCGGGCCTTTGAAGACCTTGCCCATATCCTTGAGCGTGTGTTTGACCGCGCTCATGTCATTGCTGATCAGAAACGCACCAACAGCGGCCCCGCCAATCATCATCATCTCGAACGGGAGCGATTTCAAAATGATCGTCATCTTGCCGCCAGCGGCCAGATAGCCGCCAAACACCATGGCAAAAATGACGACGATTCCGATAATTCCGATCATGAGCGGTCTCCTGCAATGTCAGATGCGGGGATGAAAAACATGCGTGTCATTCTTGGGGAGCCGCAGCGTTGCGGCCTGCCATGATGACGCTGATGGTATAGGCAGCTTCGGGGCTGAGCCCGGCCAGGACACCAGCAGCTGCATCGGGCGGCATGCGGGACAGAAAGCCGGCCGCAAATCCGGGGTCCATGGTTTCAAAAAGGGCAGCAGCGTCTTTTGGCTTCATGCTCTGATACACGTCGGTCAGGCGCGTCAGATCGGTTTCAGCGGCCTTTTCTGCAAAGGCTAGTGTTTGCCGTAAGGACTCTTCCGCCTCTTGCAGCGCGGCCAATCGTGTTTCGATGGCCTGATCCGCAATATCCAGCGCCTTTTCCTTGTCCACCAAAGCTGCTTCTCGCTTTTTGAGGGCGTCTTCGCGGCGCAGCAACTCTGTAAGCAGTTCCTGTGCACCGGGCAGCTGGGGTTGGCTACTGGCGGGTTCTGCGGTTTTGGCCAAAGCCGGTCCGGCCTCGAACCCGACTCGGATCGCCGCTGAACCGATCATCAGCATCGCGATCACCGCAAGAACGCCGCTTTTGGGGCGATTGTCCGCTGACTTTCGCGTCATGCCGAGGCCTCGCTGCGGTTGTGGCGCAGGAACATCAAACCACCGGGTTTCTTTGACTGCGGTTCGGCTGCAGGTTCATCTTCCACCTTGGGCTCGGCGCTGGTCTGGGGGAGATCTTCTGCAACCTCGGGTGTCGGCTCTGGTTCTGCCGAAACCTCGGCGACTGCTTCGTCTTGCGGCACGACGTCGTGCATGGAAGCCATCATGAGCTCAAGCCGCTGAGCCACGGATTCAGCGCGTTCCGTCAGCGCATCCAGCGTTGCGCCGGACTGGTCCGAGGCGTCCCGAGCGGCATCAAGCGACTTCTTCAACTCCTCGGCCTGAGAAGACAGAACCGCCACCGCGCCGCCCACGCCTTTTTCAAGGTCGGTAAAGCGTTTCAACCGCCGCGACAGAACGAAACAATAAAGACCCGCACCCAAGGCACCGGCGACCAGAAAAATATCTGCAATCAGCTCCAATTTAGCCTCCTAATTCAGCACGAATTCCATGACGAGAATGTCGCGCACGCGTCCTTCGCCGACGACGATTTCGATACGCCGCAGCAGGTGCCCGCGGATGCGGACAAGCGCGAGAGAATCCTCAAGATCCGATACCTCGATCGCGCGCAAATAGCCGTTCAGCACATCCATGATTCGCGGTTTCATCTTTTCCACGTCCGCCTGGTATTGCGCGTTCACTTCGAGTTGGGCGTGGAACTTCAGATGCCGCGAATCCCCCGTGTCGACAGAAACAATCACAGGGGCGAGATCGACAAAGCCGACCTTTGGGAGCGCTTTGGCGGGTTTGTCACTGCCCTTGTCTTCGGCCTCTTGCGCGGTGGGTTTGCCGCCAATCGGCAACAGGCCTGACGTGGTCAGGAAATACCCGCCCGCCGCACCGGCAATCGCCAGAATCACCCCTATGATCAATCCCTTTTTCCCGGATTCTTCCGGGACTTCTGCCTGTTCTGCAGTCGCGTCGGTCATGACGTCCTCATTCCTACAATCTGCATTCGTCATAACCCGACAGGAACTAACCGATTGTTAAGGGCAATCGTCCAAACAAGGGATGCGCCGGGCAGAATGTCGGCGAGTCGGAGGTGAGCGTGCAGCAGATCGGAACTGTCTGGGCAAATTTGGACAGGCGTAAACAAATCATCGTCGCCGGTGCAGGAGTGCTGGTTTTCCTGGGGATACTCGCGATGTCACGGCTGGTGACCGCGCCGTCTATGACCCTGCTTTATGCTGGGCTGGAAAGCGGTGCGGCGGGTGACATCGTTCGCTCGCTGGATCAGCGCGGCGTGCAGTACGAGATTCGCGGCGGCTCGATCTATGTACCCGGCGCGCAGCGGGATGAGCTGCGTATGACTCTGGCCAGCGAAGGCCTGCCCGCCAATGGAAACAGAGGGTATGAACTGCTGGACTCACTTAGCGGTTTCGGTACCACGTCACAGATGTTCGACGCCGCGTATTGGCGGGCCAAAGAAGGTGAGCTGGCCCGGACCATTGTCGGCAGCCCTCATGTCAGCCAGGCCCGTGTGCATATTGCCAACGGATCGTCGAATCCGTTCCAACGCAGCGTGGCTCCAACCGCCTCGGTTTATCTGGTCGCGTCCGGCGCGGACGTCACGTCAGATCAGGCCAAGGCGATCCGGTTCCTGGTTTCATCGGCTGTCAGCGGCCTGTCGCCCGAAAACGTCACCGTAATCGATTCGAATGGCGCGGTGATCGGGGCGCAGGACAATCCAGTGGCCGCAGATGCCGCAGATGATAAATCCCGCCAATTGCGGGAACGGGTTCTACGTTTGGTCGAAGCACGTGTGGGCACCGGAAATGCAGTGGTCGAAGTGAGCGTCGATACGGTCACAAAGACCGAATCGATCCGCGAACGGCGCTTTGATCCCAATAGCCGCGTTGCCATCAGCACCGACGTTGAAGAGCGTTCTGACAGCGCGCGAAACCAGTCGGGGGATGTCACCGTCGCGTCGAACCTGCCGGACGGCGATGGCGCTGGCGGAGACGAGTCCAATTCGAATGCGACGCAGACGCGCGAGCGGATCAACTATGAGGTCTCGGAAACTGAACTTGAAGTTCATAATGTCCCTGGTGCGATCAAACGACTGACCGTTGCAGTGTTGGTGAACGGAACCCGGTCGGTCGGGGCGGATGGAGTGGAAACCTTTGCCCCGATGCCCCAGGCGGAACTGGATGCTTTGCAAGAACTGGTCGCTTCTGCCGTTGGATTCGATGCAGAGCGCGGCGACGTGATCACGCTGAAATCGTTGGACCTGCCAGCGGTCGAGCCTCAGGGGACTCTGGCGACGACGTCGCAGTGGCAGAAGATGCATTTCCATGCGATGTCGCTGATCCAGATGGCGGTTCTGGCGCTTGTATCTCTGGTGCTTGGCCTGTTTGTCATTCGCCCCATACTGACCCAATCGGCGACGGCCCCGGCCCTGTTGGCAGCGGGTGGAACCACCGAACCAGACGCCATCCTGACCGGAGAGATCGCAACCGAAGATAGCGGGCAGTTTGCTGCCTTACCCGGAAAGGCACCCGCCGGGAACGTACCTGCCTTGGCGACGGACGCTGGGGCGGACCCGGTGGATCGGCTGCGCGCGATGATAGGCGACAAGCAGGAGGAAACGGTCGAGATTCTGCGCAGCTGGTTGGAAGAAGGTGAGGAGCGTGTGTGATGTCGATTGCCCATCTTCTTGAGGATTTCACCCTGCAGGCCAATGGTGGTCAGTTGCATGTTCTGGACGAAGATGCTCTGGAAGAACAGCGGCTGGCTTCCTTCGAACAGGGCTATAGCGCAGGCTGGGAGGATGCGACCCAAGCCCAAGAGAGCAGCAGGGGGCAGATCTCGGCCGATCTGGCCAAGTCGCTTGAGGATTTTTCTTTCACATATCACGAGGCTGTTCACCGGATGGCCCAGTCCCTTGAACCCATGTTTCAGAGCCTAACAAAAGTGGTTTTGCCCGAAACGCTGGATCGAGGGTTCGCAGCCCGGTTGACTGAACAGCTTACTGACATGGCTCGCACTCAGATCGGGCAGCCGATGCAGGTTTTCGTACCCGAAGGGTGCGCGGCTGAGGTGGAGGGGATGATCCCCGAGGCGATCTCTGCGCCGGTACAGGTTGTCGAAGACCCCTCGCTCGACCCTGGGCAAGCGCGACTGAAGGTGGGGATTTCCCAGCGCGAAGTGGATTGCAGCGGGTTGCTGGCTGCGGTCGATCAAGCCTTTCAGGCGTATGTATTTCAAGCAAAAGAGGCAGTAAGCCATGAGTGACCCGCAGACCCCGAAAACCGAAAAATCCAACCCGTTTGAGGCCGTTCCGATCGAAGTCACCGTGTCGGTGGGCCGTGCGCGCCCGCTGATCCGCGATCTGCTGAACATGGGCGAAAACGCGGTTCTGACGCTGGATAAACGGATCGAAGACCCGGTTGACCTGTATGTCGGCGACCAGCTGGTTGCGCGCGGCCTGCTGGAAGAGATGGAGGGCGAGCAGGCGGGTCAACTGGCTGTGCGCCTGACCGAAATCGCGGACCTTCAAAACGGGATCGGCTGATGCTCCGGCTACTGTTGCTGGTGGTCGCGCTTGTGGCGTTGACTCCGTCGCTGGCCACGGCACAAGAGTTATCGGTCTCGCTGGGCGAGGGCGGTTCGATCTCGGCGCGTACCATTCAGCTGATCCTGTTGATTACGGTGCTGAGCCTCGCGCCGGGGCTCGCGATCATGATCACCTGCTTTCCGTTTTTGATCACCGTTTTGGCGATCCTGCGGCAGGGGATTGGCTTGCAGCAGTCTCCGCCAAACATGCTTATCGTCAGCTTGGCTTTGTTCCTGACCTATTTCATCATGGACCCGGTCTTTACCGAGGCCTGGACAGCCGGCATTCGACCAATGGTCAATGAAACGATGGAGGTTGAGCCCGCGCTGGAACGCGCCTTGCAGCCATTCAGAGCCTTTATGGCGGCGCGACTGGACGCAGATACGTTTCACACCATGGCCGCCTTGCGTCCCGAAGGGGGTGCTATTCCTCTGTCGCCGAATGCGCCGCTGTCAATCTTGATGCCGTCCTTCATGCTGTCGGAAATTGCCCGCGCCTTTCAGATCGGATTTTTAGTGTTCTTGCCCTTTCTGATCATCGACCTTGTGGTCGCCGCGGTCTTGATGTCGATGGGTATGATGATGGTGCCGCCTGCCACAGTCTCTCTGCCGTTCAAGCTGGCATTTTTCGTCATTGCCGATGGTTGGTCTTTGATCGCCAGCGCTTTGGTTCGCAGCTACACGACCTAGGTTTTATTGCCGGGCGATCTGTAGGCGGGCGCGCAGGCCGCGCTCGCCTGCTTCGAACCGCATGGCGCCGCCATGTTGTTCGGCCACAGTTGCGGCGATGGTCAGACCCAGGCCAAAGCCGTCCGATGATCCGGTGTTGGATCCCCGCCGAAATGGGGCCATCAGGTTCTCAATATCCGAGACGGAGAGGTCGGTGCCCTTGTCCTCGACAGTGATGGTGGCTGTGGTCGCATCGGTTTCCAACTGGACCTCAGCGTGCCGCCCATATTTCAAGGCATTGTCGATCAGGTTCGTCAGAGCACGCCGGAGAGAGATCGGCCGTCCCATGACCAGCACACGGCGGGTTTCGGTCAATTGCCCAACGCCGCGTTTGGACATGAAAACCGAGGTTGCCCCTTCGACCGCGACCGGATCGGTCTGCTTCAGGGTGACGGGTAGGTCCATGTCCTGATAGTCGGCGACCAGAGACTCGACGAGAGAGGTCAGGGAAATCTGTTGTGGTTCCTCGACATTCAGTTCAGACCGCGTGTAGGTCAGGACGCCTTCGATCATGCCGGTCATCTGATCCACGTCGGCCTCAAGCTTTTCGCGCAGTTCGTCATCAGCTATCAGTGCGGCCCGCAGGCGCACGCGGGTGGCGGGTGTGCCCAGATCGTGGCTGACGCCAGACAAGACGGTTGCCCGCTTTTCCAACTGAGCGCGCTCGGCCTCGAGATGAGCATTTACTGCCGATACGATATCGCGCAATTCATCCGGGCCATCAGCCTCATAGCTTTCTGGTCCGCCCAAACGCTGCCGCTGGCGTAGGGCATGCGCGAACCGGGTGAAGGTGTCCGACACATTGCTGACCGAGGACAGAATGACCGCAAGCGCAACGATCCCCAACAGAATGGCGGGCAGGCGTAGGTCCATAGGTGCGGACTGACAGCCCCAAATTCGCGTTCCATCAACCTGATACCAGGCCTCCCGACCAAATTTCGCAATCAGGATCGGCTCGCTGCAATAGGTTGCCAGCAATCGGGTCAGGTTACCCATCTTCTCGGGGCCGGTTTGATCAATACCGGAGACGATGTCCGATACCGGATAAATCAAACGGTCGGACAGGATCGCGACGGTCAGTTCGCGCCCGCTAAGCGGCGAGGAACTGTCCGTCAGGATCGACAGGTTTGTAACAAATCGGCGGTCAGAGAAGCCGGGCAAGCGCTGAAACTCGCCATTTTCGGCCAGCGCTGCGTCCTGCGGTGACAAGGGGGTAATTGAAAGCCCCTCGGACGGGGCCATGCCAGTGCGCAGTTCTTCGTACACCGTGAAACCGGCAACGAAGGATTGCAGCAGGTAATCATTCCAAGCACGCGCGGATGCGAACCACAGCCCAGCCGAAACAAGCCCTGCGGCAAAAGCCGACAGCGCCCACAGCCATCCCAGATTGCGCAGTCGCAGGGTCATTCTTCGACCGAGATGTCGGCAGCAAAGATGTAGCCGACCCCACGTTCCGTGCGCAGCATTTGCGGATCTTTTGGGTTGGCCTCGATCTTGGACCGCAGGCGGCCGACCAGCATGTCGATGGCGCGCCCCTGAGCTTCGGACTTGTCGCTGTCGCCGGTCACATCCAGCGCCGCGACGATCTCATCCCGGGTCAGCGGGATATGCGGGTTGGCCAGTAACACCTTGAGCAGGGCGGTTTCCCTTTGGGACAGCGACACCAGATAGCCTTCGGGAGAATGCAGGTCGTCGCGCTTGCCGTCATAGATCCAACCGTCAAAACGGAAGGTTCGGGTTCGGCGGCGATAGGCCAGCGACGACGACCGCCGCGCGCGCTGCATGACCGCGCGAATACGGGCCAGCATCAGTTGCGGGTTGAACGGCTTGGCGATGTAGTCGTCGGCACCCACCTCGTATCCGGCCATGCGCTGATGGTCTGCGGACAGGGCTGAGACAAGTATGATCGGCACATCCTGTTCCCGCCGCAAACGGGCGCAAATGTCGATGCCGTTTTCATCCCCCAGCATGACGTCCAACAGGATCAGGTCGATCCGACCGTTGGACAGATGCGCGCGGATTTCTCGCTCAGTGCTGGCGGGCAGGGCGATGAACCCGTTCTTTTGCATCAGTTGAGTCATCATCGACCGCATGTCCGGGTCGTCATCCACCACCAGAAGCCGCGGAATGCTCACTCTGTCTGTCCTCCCGATAATATTCCTCCGACGTCGTCAATTGTAACGAACGGAAACGGATTCAATGTCAACGTAACACGCTGTAACAAAAGTGGTGAAAAATTGGGCTTCGTCTGCATCTTGGCGCGGATTACGCGTTGTCAGATGGCGTTTGGCCCCCAGTAATAGCGCAATCGCTGCTTCGGCAGCCATTGAGTTCTCAGGGAGGAGACAAGACATGAATCGTTTTGCATTTGCCACTGTATCGACGCTGGCCGTTGCGGCCGCATCGTCCGTTGTGGCCGAGCCTCAGGCCGAGGTTCTGCACTGGTGGACCTCAGGCGGTGAGGCCAAGTCGGTCGCTGTTCTGCAGGAAGAGTTCGCTTCGAACGGTGGCACATGGACCGATATGCCGGTTGCAGGCGGCGGTGGTGACGCGGCGATGACCGCGCTGCGGGCTCGCGTTCTGGCCGGCAACGCGCCGACTGCTGTTCAGCTGAAAGGCCCCGCCATTCAGGAATGGTACGAGGAAGGCGTTCTGGCCGACATCTCATCCGTTGCCGATGCCGAAGGTTGGGCTGAGGTGCTGCCTGCTTCGATCGCAGATCACATGAAGTGCGAAGGCACGTGGTGCGCCGCGCCGGTGAACGTACACCGTGTGGACTGGATCTGGGCCAACGCAGACGTTCTGGCGGCTAATGGTATCGAAATGCCGACCACTTGGGACGAGTTCAACGCCGCAGCGGATAAACTGCAAGCCGCTGGTGTGATCCCGCTGGCCCATGGGGGTCAGGCATGGCAGGACGCGACCGTTTTTGAAACCGTGGTTCTGGGCATTGGCGGGCCCGAGTTCTTCCAGAAAGCGCTGGTTGATCTGGACCCCGAAGCGTTGACTTCGGACACGATGGTTCAGGTGTTCGACCAGATGCGCACCCTGCGTGGTTATGTGGATGAGAACTTCTCGGGCCGTGACTGGAACCTGGCGACTGCGATGGTCATGAACGGCGAAGCGGCGTTCCAGATCATGGGCGACTGGGCCAAGGGTGAATTCCTGGCGGCTGGCAAGAAGCCCGGCGAAGATTTCCTGTGCGCCTCAACGCCCGGTGACGGTTACCTGTACAACGTCGACAGCTTTGCCATGTTCGACGTGGAAGGTGACGACAAGAAAGCCGGTCAGGACCTGCTGGCCAAGCTGATCGTCGCGCCGAACTTCCAGAAGGTGTTCAACCTGAACAAAGGCTCGATCCCCGCGCGGACCGACGTGGCGCTGGATGACTTCGACATCTGTGCCAACCTGTCGGCCGAAGACATGGGCGCGACTTCGGATGCAGGTTCGCTGCTGCCGTCCTATGCCCATGGCATGGCGCTGCGCGGGTCGCAGTCCGGTGCGATCACAGACGTTGTGACTGCGCATTTCAACTCGGATATGTCCTCGGCTGACGCGGTTCAGCAATTGGCGGACGCGGTAGCAAACAGCTACTGATCCAACACGCTCTGCCCCCTATAATGCGGGGCAGAGCACCTTTCCCCGGAGGCTAAAATGTCCGAATGGCTGGAAAACCACCTGCCCAAGGTGGTACTGGCACCGTCGTTCATCGCCGTATTGATCTTTGTCTACGGCTTTATCGGATGGACTGCATGGGTGTCGCTGACCCGATCGAAATTACTGCCGAAATACGAGATCAAGGGCTTCATCCAGTATGAACGCCTGTTCGACTCACCCCGCTGGGACACGGCAATCAACAACCTGTATATCTTTGGCGCGCTGTTCATCGTGATCGCGATGGTGCTGGGCCTTTTGCTGGCCATCCTGCTGGATCAGAAGATCCGTGCCGAAGGCGCGATCCGCACCATCTACCTGTACCCTATGGCGCTGTCGATGATCGTCACGGGCACCGCGTGGAAGTGGATTTTGAACCCCGGTCTGGGGATCGAGTCCATGGTGCAGGGCTGGGGCTTTCCGAATTTCGAGTTCGACTGGCTGGTGAACCCCGACTACGCCATCTACACCATCGTGATGGCTGCGATCTGGCAGAGCTCGGGCTTCGTCATGGCGTTGTTCCTCGCCGGTTTGCGGTCCGTGGACGGAGAGATCATCAAGGCCGCGCAGGTCGATGGTATCCCCACATGGCGCATTTACACGGCGATCATCATCCCGTCGATGGCCCCGATCTTCCTGTCCGCCTTCATCGTGCTGGCCCACCTTGCAATCAAGAGCTTTGACCTTGTCATTGCCCTGACAGGTGGTGGTCCGGGTTACGCAACCGATCTGCCCGCCACGTATATGTACGCCATGGCGTTTTCGCGCGGCGATATTGGTCAGGCGGCGTCGTCCGCGATGATCATGATGCTGGTCGTCTTTGCCATCGTGGTTCCTTACCTTTACTCAGAACTGAGGGCGAAAAATGACTGATATTTCGATGCCTCAAACCCAAACCCGCGCCCAAAGTGGCACTGGTAAGATTGCCCTGCGTTGGCTGCTGTATGTCCTGTTGGGCCTGTTCGCGCTGTATTACCTGATGCCGCTGTTTGTGATGGTCACTACATCGCTGAAAAGCCTTGAGGAGATTCGCACCGGATCCCTGATCTCGCTGCCACGCGAAGTCAGCTTCGATGCGTGGAAAACTGCATGGTCCGGGGCGTGCACCGGTATCCAGTGTGAAGGCCTGAGGCCCTATTTCTGGAACTCGGTCCTGATCGCAGTGCCTGCGGTGGCGATTTCAACTCTGCTGGGCGCGCTGAATGGCTATGTCGTGGCGCAGTGGCGGTTTAAAGGCGCGAATATCATCTTCTCGCTGATGCTGTTTGGCTGCTTTATCCCGTTCCAAGTCGTCTTGCTGCCGATGGCGCGGCTGCTGGGCATGATGGGGATCGCCGGAACCATACCGGGCCTGATCTTCGTTCATGTGATCTACGGGCTGGGCTTCACCACGCTGTTCTTCCGCAACTACTATGTCACTATCCCGTCCGAGCTGACCAAGGCTGCGCGCGTCGATGGGGCCGGGTTCTTGCGGATTTTCTGGTCGATCTTCCTGCCGCTGTCGCTGCCCATCGTTGTGGTGACCGTGATCTGGCAGTTCACGCAGATCTGGAATGACTTCCTGTTCGGCGTGTCGTTCAGCCAGGCGGGCACACAGCCCGTGACCGTGGCGCTCAACAACATCGTAAACTCCACCACCGGCGTCAAAGAGTACAACGTCGACATGGCTGCCGCGATCATCGCGGGGCTGCCGACGCTGCTCGTCTATGTCGTTGCCGGTAAGTATTTCATCCGCGGCCTGACCGCCGGTTCCGTGAAGGGATAACCCATGGCTCCCATCTTAGATATCAACAATCTGTACAAGAATTACGGCGCGACCGAGATTCTGAAGGACATCAACATCTCGATCGAACCGGGCGATTTCCTGGTGCTGGTCGGCCCCTCGGGCTGCGGTAAGTCCACCTTGCTCAACTGCATCGCGGGGCTTGAGGAAATCACCGGCGGGACGCTGTCCATCGGCGGCAACGACATGACCCATGTCAGCCCCAAGGACCGCGACATCGCGATGGTGTTCCAGTCTTATGCTCTGTACCCGACCATGACCGTGGCCAAGAACATCACCTTTGGCATGAAGGTGCGCGGGGTGGATCAGGCGACACAGGATGCCAAGCTGAAAGAGGTCGCCTCGCTGCTGCAGATCGAACCTCTGCTGAACCGCCGCCCCAGCCAATTGTCGGGCGGTCAGCGTCAACGTGTGGCGATGGGCAGGGCGCTGGTGCGCGATCCCAAGCTGTTCCTGTTCGATGAGCCGCTTTCGAACCTCGACGCCAAGCTGCGGGTTGAGATGCGCACCGAGATCAAAAAGCTGCACCAGACGCTGGATGCCTCGATCGTCTATGTGACCCATGACCAGATCGAAGCGATGACCTTGGCCACCAAGATCGTGGTTCTCAAGGGCGGTGTGGTGCAGCAGATCGGCACCCCGGCCGAGATCTACAACAACCCGGCTAACCTGTTTGTGGCCGATTTCATGGGCTCGCCCGCGATGAACCTGATCCCGGCGCAAGCGACCAGGAACGGCTCTGGGACCCAGATCGCCATCGCGCGCGATAAAGGCGAAACGCTGGTGTTGAACGATGCACGCGATCTGTCGCTGCCGCAGGATGTCATTCTGGGCCTGCGTCCCGAAGATATTGCCGAGGCCGGGTTCCGCGCTGGCGACGGTGTGCAGGAAGCGGCATGCATGGTCGACATGGTCGAGCCTGCCGGCGCAGACACCTATGTGGTCTCGGAACTGGGCGGCAAACAGGTCACCGCGCGCTTGCATGCGGAAACCAGCGCGCAGGCAGGCAAGATGCTCAACCTTGCTTTCGACATGAGCAAAGTGTCGTACTTTGCAAAGGAAACAGGTGAACGCCTGAACTAAACGCAAAAGCGCCGCGCGAAGCCAATCGCGCGGCGCTTTTTCATATGAATCAGATCAGCTGACCTTGTTCTGGTTCATGTCCTTGATCAGGCGGTTCAGATCACCGCCACGGGCGTCCAACATCGCTCCGACTTCGGTCCGTTCGGTCAGCAGCATGTTCACCCCTTCGATAAACATGTTGAAGAACTTGTCGCGGCCCGACTTGTCCGACACCAGGAATGTGACCTCAAACGGGGACGAGCCCTGCAGCTTGACCGAGGTGCGCACCTCGTATCCTGCCTTGATCTTGCGGGCGTTGCGGACGGTAACCTGTCCACCGATGAATTCACGGAAGCGGCGGCCATATTTGTTCGAGATATAACCCTGAAATGCCCGGGTGAATTGCTTTAGCTGTGACGGGCTGGCCGAACGGGCATCCGCCCCCAGCACATAACGTGCCATGATCGGCACATCGGCATATTGGACAAAAATCTTCTCGAAATCGCGGATCATCGCTTTTTCGGATTTGCCCGATGCGATCACACGGTTGATGTCATCCACGACGCTGACAACCAGAGCCTTGGCGCTGGCTTCGGTCTGGGCAAAGGCGGAAAGGGGAAGGGCAGTCAGCGCCAGACCGGTCAGGCCGGTGGCCATAAAACTGCGACGGTTCATAAGGTTACTCGGCATAGGGGTCCTCATAGGGGTCCTCGTATGGGTCTAGGTAGGGGTCCCTGACAGGGTCGGTCCCCGTGTCTGCATATGGGTCGTCATATAAACCCAGATAGGCTTCTTCATCGTCTCTCGCCAGTTCAAAGCGGCGATTTTGTATGTAAATGGTGCGCGCTTGGGCGTAACTGTCGGCACTTTCATAAAGGATCGAGTCAACGGTGTCCGAGAACCGCCCGCGGTCTCCCATGCGGCGGACGACTTCGGCATAGACGCCGATATTGTCGACCGGGCGGACCGGCGTAAAGTTGATCGGGTTCGAGAACAGGTTGACCACAACCCCAATCGCATCGCGCTGAGTTGAGGGACCGTAAAAGGGCAGCTCGACATAAGCGCCTTCGCCGACGCCCCAGACATGCAGGGTTTCACCGAAATCCGTGTCGACAGGCGGCAGGTCCAGTTCGTCTGCGGGGGCCGATAGCCCCAAGCCGCCAACGGTCGAATTGATTACGAACCGCAACAACGCATTGCCCGATTGCTTGATATTGCCCTGCAGCAGATAATCCAGCGCCTGGCCGGGCATCGTCAGGTTTTCAGCAAAGTTGTTAAAGCTGGTTACCATCGGATCAGGCACGATCTTTACGTACCCTTTCGAGGCCGGGCGGAACAGAAAGCGGTCGACGCCCAGATTGAACTTGTGAACACCGCGGTTGTTCCGTTCGTAGGGGTCAAAGACCTGACTCTGCGGTGCGCCTTCGGGTGGGCGCGTGGCGCAGGCGCTCAGAACCGTCATCAGGGACAGGGCGACCAGGGGAATAAGGCTGATTCTGCTCAACACGGGTTCTGCTACTCCAAACCATTTAGGCCATTTAAACCCAAACACTTAATCAATACTGCCTGTCGCCGCTGCACGCAGCGCAATTCAATGTCACATAGTTGTTTCACAGCCATAAGGAAACAAATAGCGTTTAACCCGCCCGATGGTCGAAGGTAAAGTGACACAAGTTCAACAGTTCGGAATAAGAAAAGTTACGCCCACAAGCGGCGCGAGCCGCCTGTCCGTTTTGTCACTTTTCCATTGCCGACTTCCCGGTTAGCTTCGCCCCGACTCGAATTTGGGAGGAAACCTCATGAGCATCGCCGCGAAACTGGAAAGCCTGGGCGTCACGCTGCCGGATGCACCTGCACCGGCCGCAAACTATGTGCCGTTCGTGCGTGTGGGAAACATCGTGTACGTCTCGGGCCAGATCTCGAAAGCGGATGAGCTGATCACCGGCAAGCTGGGCGACGACATGGATGTCGACGCAGGTGCCGCCGCAGCCAAGGTCTGTGCGATCAACCTGTTGGCGCAGGTCAAAGCCGCCTGTGGTGGTGACATCGAAAAGCTGGTGCGCGTTGTCAAACTGACCGGTTTTGTGAACTCGACCGCCGATTTCACCAACCAGCCACAAGTGATCAACGGGGCCTCGGATTTCCTGGTCGAAGCGCTGGGCGATGCGGGTCGCCATTCGCGTTCGGCGGTGAGCGCTGCTGCGCTGCCACTGGGCGTAGCGGTTGAAATCGAAGGCATCTTCGAAGTTCAATGACCCCAAAACTGCCCGAAGCCTTCCTGACTGTGCCTGTGGCGCATCGTGCGCTGCATGACAAACAGGACAACCGCCCGGAAAACAGCCGGGCGGCCATACGTGCCGCTGTTCAGGCAGGCTACGCGATCGAGATTGATTTGCAGCTGACCGCCGACAATCGGGCGATGGTGTTTCATGACTATGACATGGCCCGCCTGACGGGGCAGTCTGGTCCAATCCAGCAGATCACTGCGGATCAGGCCTCGGGCACCAAGTTGCTGCACGCAGACGACGGCATCCCGACCTTTGACGAGGTGCTGGAGATTGTATCCGGCAAGGTGCCTCTGCTGATCGAGTTCAAGGATCAGGACGGGGCCATGGGCGCCTCGGTTGGCGCATTGGAGCGCGACGCGGTGCGGGCGTTGCAAGGTTATGACGGGCCGGTGGCGTTGATGTCGTTCAACCCCAACTCGGTCGCTGAACTGGCGCGGTTGGCCCCGCATCTGCCGCGTGGCATCGTGACGGGGTCGTACCAGCCCAAGGAAGAACTGTTGCCGCACGCCGTCTGTGACCACCTGCGCGGGATTCCCGATTTCGACCGGGTTGGTGCCAGTTTCATCAGCCATGAAGTGGCCGATCTGGACCGTCCTCGCGTGGCCGAGCTGAAGGCGCGCGGTGTACCGATCCTGTGCTGGACGGTGCGATCGCCTGAACAAGAGGCAAAGGCCCGCGAAGTTGCCGACAATGTGACCTTCGAAGGGTATCTGGCCGCACATCCGGGTTGAACCCGGCCCACGTCGTCACAGATAAAGACCAGACGCGGAGGGCACATGGATCAGGCACAGATTGAGGTTCAGGTACTGGGCTCGCTGTCTCAGATATCTGCGGCAGAGTGGGACAGTTGCGCCTGTCCAGAGGCCGCTGATGGTGGCCGCCCGCTTGATCCATTTACCACCCATCGGTTTCTGATCGCGCTGGAACACAGTGGCTCGGTAGGACGTGGAACCGGGTGGCAGCCGCAATACCTGACGGCCTATCTTGACGGAATGCTTATCGCCGCAGCGCCGATGTACGCCAAGTCTCATAGCCAGGGTGAGTACATCTTTGATCACAATTGGGCGCATGCCTATGAGAATGCGGGTGGGCGCTATTATCCCAAACTGCAGATTGCTGTGCCTTTCACGCCTGCGACGGGCAGGCGTTTTTTGGTGCGCCCGGGATACGAGGCGATAGGGATGTCGGCACTGGTGCAAGGCGCGGTGCAACTGGCGGCGGACAATCAGGTCTCATCCATTCACGCGACCTTCTGCACCGAGGACGAAGCGCTGGCAGGTGAGCAGATGGGCCTGATGACGCGCCACTCGCAGCAGTTTCACTGGCTGAACGATGACTACGCTGGCTTTGACGGGTTTCTTGCGGCGCTGTCTTCTCGTAAGCGCAAGAATATCCGCAAAGAGCGCGCGCAGGCCTGCGGCTTTGGCGGCGAGATCCGGACATTGACCGGCGATGATCTGCGCCCGGAACACTGGGATGCTTTCTGGCAATTCTATCAGGAAACCGGGTCGCGCAAGTGGGGCATGCCCTATTTGACCCGCCAGTTCTTTGATATTGCACATGAAACCATGGCGGATGACATGGCGTTGGTTTTGGCGGAACGGGACGGGCGCCCGATTGCCGGGGCGCTGAACTTTATTGGTCGCGAGACGCTTTTTGGGCGCTATTGGGGCTGCACCGAGCATCACGCCTGTCTGCATTTCGAACTGTGCTATTATAGGGCAATAGACTTTGCCATTGCCGAGGGTCTGGCGCGGGTCGAAGCCGGAGCGCAGGGCGAACACAAGCTGGCGCGCGGTTATCTGCCCACGCGCACGCACAGTCTGCATTGGGTCAACGATCCGGGCTTTGCTGATGCGATCAGAAAATATCTGGACGCCGAGGCCCGCGCAGTGGGAGAAGAGATCGAGATTCTGACGGATTATGGCCCGTTCAGAAAGTCGAACCCGGAGGAACAGCAATGACGGAATTATTGTCGACCGAGACACGCGGCCCTCTTCTGGACCCGCTGTTCGAAAACGGCTGGACCATGGTCAAGGACCGGGACGCGATCACTAAAACCTTTATATTCGAGGACTTTGTCCACGCTTTCGGCTGGATGACCCAAGTGGCAATTTTTGCCGAGAAATGGAACCACCACCCCGAATGGTCGAACGTCTACCGCACGGTCGAAGTAGTTCTTTCCACCCATGACGTGGGCGGTTTGTCTTCATTGGACGCGAAACTGGCCCGCAAGATGGACAGCCTCGTTTAGCGGTCTCCTCTTGAACCCATTCCGCCTGCCAGGGAAGCAACTTCGCCCAGACGCCGGAACTCGGCCGGTGTGACGGTGCCGTCGCTGACGTTTATGTTGCCCGGAATGCCGGTTGTGCGGTTCCCGACCGAGCGCACGCTGCGGGCGGTCGGGTTGATGTCCAGGCAGCGGGTATCGTAGCAGGTCAGACCCGATGTATTGATCTGAATTCGCGTCTGACCGTCCGGTCCGGTGACTACAGGAGATTGCGGCGCGTCGCAGGCGGCAAGGACTCCCAGAATGCCAATGGTAATCCACTTATTCATTCAATGCTCCTATCGATCCGCCCGGCGGTGCGATCAATCCAAAAGACCGTTCCCGTCCTGATCAGCGGCTGAAAAATCATCATTCATTTGCGCGTCATACTCTGCGCGAGAGATAACGCTGTCGTTGTTTCGGTCAACGTTCTGAAATTGCTTTATGTCCAAAAACGGCTTGGCTTCTGCCATGCCTAGGGTGCCGTTCTTGTCTTCGTCCATGGCCTGAAAGGCATAGTCCGAAAAGGCGTTGAATTCATCCTTGGACAGAAAGCCGTCATTGTTAGCGTCTATCGCGTTGAGTTCCCGTTCATGCAATTCCGCCACGGATTCTGCCAATACAGCGCTGGCCAGCAATACGAATGCGGCCGTCAAAATTCCTGATTTCATGGTCGCTCTCCTTCAGCACGCGTAACGCTGGCCTGCGGCACCGCCCGCCACGGCCCCGCCAGCGGTCAGGATGTCCCGGCCGGACCCACCACCGAATTGGTTGCCGATCACGCCGCCGATCAACGCTCCGCCCAACGTGCCGCTGAGGCAGGCAATCTCGTGCTGTCGTGCAGCCTGTTGCTGAGGTGTCGGGGCCGGGCCGCAGGCCGCAATTGCGCCAGAAGTGCCCAAAAGGATGGAGATGACTTTGAGTTTCATCAAAAAACTCCCTGATTGAATGGGGGAAGTATCGACCCATCAGAGAGTTGCATCAAGTGAAATAGGGTTAACGTGGCCCCGGCGTACCGGGGCCCGGTCAGATCAGATGCTTTCCAGCAGACCTTCGCCCGCAGAAATTTCGCAGGCACCTGGGTTTTCTTCCAGGTTCAGCGCTACGACCTTGCCGTCCTCAACCAACATCGCATAGCGCTTGGACCGCGCGATCAGCCCGACAGGGGGGGCGTCAAAGTCCATACCGATGGCTTTGGTGAACTCGGATGCGGCGTCGGCCAGCATGGTCAGGCCAGCCTCTTTCGCGCCGGTGGCTTCGCCCCATGCGCCCATCACAAAGGGGTCGTTGACCGAAACGCAGATGATCTCATCGACGCCCTTGGCTGTGAACTGGTCCTTGGTGCGCATAAAGCTGGGCACATGCGCGGAATGGCAAGTGGGCGTGAACGCGCCGGGTACGGCGAAGATCACGACCTTGCGGCCTTTGGTCTTGTCTGAAATCCGAACCTCTTCGGGTCCTTCTGCCCCCATTTGGGTCAACGTTGCGTCGGGAAGCATATCACCGGTTGAAATCATCTTGATCCTCCTGTCGATTGGATTTGCAGAGTCGGCCTCAGCCGCAATATAGGTGAGCCGAAAAATGAAACCATGGGAAATTCACAGGGCGGGACGAAGATGAGCCATATTGTTGTGATCGGAGCTGGGCAAGCGGGATCATCCCTTGTTGCGCGACTGCGTAAAGACGGGTTCGAAGGCGACATCACGCTGATTGGGGCCGAGTCTCATTTGCCCTATCAGCGCCCACCGCTGTCTAAGGCTTACCTGCTGGGCGAGATGGAGCTTGAACGCCTGTTCCTGCGCCCTGAAAGCTTTTACGCCGAGAACAACATCACCCTGCGTCTGGGACAGCGCGTAACTGCGATCGACCCCAAGGCCAAGACTGTGACCGTGGGCGATGAGGTGGTTTCTTATGATGAGCTGGCTCTGACCACCGGGTCCGATCCACGGTACCTGCCTGCGGCGATTGGTGGTGACCTCGAAGGTGTCCATGTCGTGCGCGACCTGACCCATATCGACGAGATGGAGCCCCGCGTGAAAGACGGCGCCCGCGCTCTGATCGTGGGTGGCGGCTATATCGGGCTTGAGGCTGCGGCGGTCTGCGCCAAGCGCGGTGTAAAAGTGACCCTCGTCGAGATGGCTGACCGCATCCTGCAGCGTGTCGCCGCGCCCGAGACCAGCGACTACTTCCGTGCTTTGCACACCGAATACGGTGCCGATATTCGCGAAGGGGTCGGCCTGGATCGTCTGGTCGGTGAGAACGGCAAGGTCACCGGTGCGGTTCTGACAGATGGAACGGAGCTTGAGGTCGATTTTGTCGTCGTTGGCGTGGGCATTGCCCCCTCGACCCAACTGGCGGAAATGGCCGGGCTTGAGTTGGAGAATGGTATCAAAACCGACGCCCATGGTCGCACGTCTGACCCTTCGATCTGGGCGGCGGGCGATTGCGCCTCTTTTCCGCATAATGGCGGCCGTATCCGGCTGGAGAGTGTTCCGAACGCCATCGATCAGGCCGAGATCGTGGCACAGAACATGCTGGGTGCTGCCAAAGACTATGTGGCAACGCCGTGGTTCTGGTCGGACCAGTATGACGTCAAACTGCAGATTGCGGGTCTGAACACCGGTTATGACCGCGTGGTAACCCGCAAGGGTGAAGGCCAGACGGTGTCCTTTTGGTACTACAAAGGGGATCAATTGATCGCCGTCGACGCGATGAACGATCCGCGCGCTTACATGGTCGGCAAGCGCTTGATCGACGCGGGTAAAACTGCTGATCCGGCGGTTGTGGCGAACCCTGATGCGGATCTTAAACCGCTGCTCAAAGCGTGAGGATCATCGCCGGTGAGTTCCGGGGCCGGGCTTTGGCCTCGGTCGGCAAAGGCGATGCCGGGGCGCATTTGCGCCCCACCACGGACCGGGTGCGCGAAAGCCTGTTCAACGTCCTGAACCATCAGATCGACTTTGAAGGTCTACGTGTCTTGGATTTGTTTGCCGGCACTGGTGCTTTGGGGCTCGAAGCGCTGTCACGCGGCGCGGAGCAGGTCACTTTTGTCGATGACGGGCGCGTGGCGCAGGGCTTGATCCGCAAAAACATCGACCTGACCCGCAGCGCCGACCGCACAAACCTGATCCGCCGTGATGCCATGCGGCTGGGCGAGAATGGCGGCGATCCTTTTGAGCTAGTTTTCCTCGATCCACCATATGGAAAATCCATGGGTCAAAAGGCCCTGACCAAAGCAGTCGAAGGCGGCTGGATCGCGGATGATGCGCTCATCGTGTGGGAAGAAAATACCCCGATGGCAGCGCCGGACGGTTTCACATTGGAAGACAGCCGGAAGTATGGCGACACGCATATCTCGTTGATGCGAAAGATCGTCGTTTAAGCTGACGCAGGCGCCTGAACCACTTCGACCACCCGCAAATATTAGGCGGAGGCGTTGGCTGTTGTTATGGCCCAGCAGGGGCACGAGGGCAAAACTTATGAACTGGGTGGGGAGGCGTTCACCCTGTCGGAAATGGCTGCTGAAGTATCCACACAAATCGGCAGGGACATCCCCTATACTTCAGTGCCTAAAGCGACCTGTTCCGAAATTCTCACCTCGGTCGATCTTCCGGAATTCGTAGCCGCCTTTATCGCTGATGCTGAAGCGGGCGCAGCCCAAGGTTGGTTGCAGGATGAAAGCAACGCCTTGGAGACCCTGATCGGTCGAGCGCCCACCTCAATGAAAGACGCCGTCGCTGCGGCGTTGGCGTAACGGGGTCGCCGTGGCCGCTGATCAGGCGGTTACGGCCTCTCCGTGCACGGCTCACTATGCCTGATTGCAGTCATCACCCGCGTCGGTTACGCCCGGTCGAAAGCATATCCGAGAGGTTCCTATGCACGATCTGGTGATTTTCGATTGCGATGGCGTTCTGGTCGACAGCGAGCCGCTGTCTAATCAGGTGCTGGTCGACAACCTGGGCCGCTACGGATTGGACCTGACGCTTGAAGACAGCGTCGGGTTCTTTCTTGGGGGCACCATGGTTGGGGTGCGCGACAAGGCGCGCGCGCTGGGGGCAAATCTGCCGGATGACTGGGTGGATGAGGTCTATGCCGAAACCTACGAGCGTCTGCGGGGCGGTGTTGACCTGATGCCGGGCGTCGCGGATCTGCTGAGCACGCTGGATGAAAAGGGCATAGCCTATTGCGTCGCATCCAACGGCAGTCCGGACAAGATGCAGATCACGCTGGGACAGAACGGATTGTGGGACCGCCTGAGTAAGGTGGCGTTTTCTGCCCATGTGCTGGGCACCGCAAAACCGGACCCGACCATGTTTCTGACCGCGGCCAAACGGTTCAATGCCAATGCACCCGTGGTGATCGAAGACAGTCAGAACGGTGTGACGGCGGCGATACGCGCAGACATGCGTTGTCTGGCCTACGCGCCGCAGGGAAATGCCGAGACGCTGGTCGACCTGGGGGCAGAGGTATTCACTGATATGGCCGATGTCCCATCACTTTTGGGAATCTGACGCGACCGTGTTACGCTCGGGTCATGGATCGCGCTGTGACCCCGCCTCTCTGGGCTGTTTCCAAGGATACCGACTCTGCCACTGGGCCAGAGCCCAAACCGATGCGCGCACCCGTTTTCATCCACGACGCGGTTACGCCGTGGGGGTCAGAGACACTGCTGCTGAAACTGCTACGGGATCAGGCCGAAGGTCAAGACGAATAGGTCGGGTGGAACTTGTCGCCCGGTGACAGGGTGAAGATCTCGACCCCATCTGCCGTCACACCCACCGAGTGTTCGAACTGTGCCGACAGCGACTTGTCGCGCGTTACTGCGGTCCAGTCATCAGCCAGCGTTTTGGTTTCGGGGCGGCCCAGATTCACCATCGGCTCAATGGTGAAGAACATGCCCTCTTCCAGCACAGCACCCGTGCCCGGACGGCCATAGTGCAGGACGTTTGGGGGCGCGTGGAACACCCGACCCAGACCGTGGCCGCAGAAATCGCGCACAACGCTCATCCGGTGCGCTTCGACATAGGCCTGAATCGCGTGGCCAATATCGCCGAAGGTGTTGCCCGGCTTTACCGCTTCGATACCCTTGAACAGCGCGTCATGTGTGACCTGAATCAGACGCTCGGCCTTGCGGGGCAGTTTGCCTGCCACATACATGCGCGAAGTATCGCCGAACCAGCCGTCGACGATCACGGTGACGTCGATGTTCAGGATGTCGCCATCCTTCAACCGCTTGTCGCCGGGAATGCCGTGGCAAACCACGTGATTCACGCTGATACAGCTTGCGTGCTGGTACCCTTTGTAACCAATCGTCGCCGATGTTGCGCCCGCGTCCTCAACCATTTGTGTGATCAGCCCGTCGATCGCGCCAGTGGTCTGGCCCGGAAAGACATGTTCAGCAATGTCGTCGAGTATCCGCGCGGCCAAGGCCCCTGCCGCATGCATGTCGGCAAAGTCACCCTGTTCGTAAATGCGGATGCCATCCTTGGTCAGGCGGCCACGATGTTCTTTCATCGACGCTAAGCTCCAAATATTGCGCGCAGCGCTCCTTTTACGCTGCTTGTGCAGAAAGTTCCAGAGGGCGCGCATTTGAGGCTGTCAGATGGCGCGTAAATCTGAAAATTCAAGTAGCAACGGACGCGAGTTTGACCGCTTGTGATAGCCCCAGTGCGCCCTCGAGCGGATACAAGAAGCGCCGGTGCTGCGGCCGCAGAAACCTAAAAATGGCCACTTATGGCCGCGCCCAGCTGCTGTTTGACCGAATCCACGTCCCCAAGCACCCAGAGCTCGGACAGCTTTCCTTCCGCGACCGTAAAAAACGCAGCACCGGCCCATTCGATATCTCTGCCGGTCGGGGCAACGCCAAAAAACTCTGCCCTGTGCTTGCCGCGGAATGTCATGCGCGCGGCGACCCGGTTCTTTGTCTGAACCATGTCTTCAATGGTGCACGTGTAGTTTCCCAATGCGGCATGTACCGCGTCGACATATTCCAGAAATCCCTTAATGCCGCGTTTTTCCGGCCCCAGAGAGCCTCGGAATCTAAAATCAGCATCAATGATCTCATGCGCCACGCGATAATCGCGCTTGTTCCAGACATCGGCATAAAAGCTTTGGACAAGGTCTGTTGGAGTTTTCGTCACGTTCAGCTCTTTCGCGTTACCTGCAGCCAAATGGTGGTCTGTCGACATCCAGTGTAATCCCATCCGGTGAGATCTGGGTGGCGTAAATTAACCGTTCGACACCCTTTTCCTGCGCAACCTCGAATGCGGCGGCGTAGTTTGGGTCGATATCGGCAGCCAAGGCAAAGCGGTCGCAGTCGGTGCGTTGTACCAAATACAACATGATTGCTCGATGGCCATGTTCCGCCATGGCGGCCAACTCACCCAGATGTTTGGTGCCGCGTGCGGTGACGCTGTCGGGGAATTCGGCCAGACCGGGTTCGCGAGAGAGAGTAACGCTTTTGACCTCGACATAAGCATCGGGCAGGCCGGGTTGGGTCAGCAAAAAGTCGATACGGCTGTTTTCACCGTATTTCACCTCGGGGCGGACGGTTTGATAGGCGGCCAGTTCGGGGATTTCGCCCGCCTCAAGCGCCGCGCGCAATGCTTTGTTCGGGACTGAGGTGTCGACGCCGGTGAAATGCCCGTTTTCATGATCGACCAGTCGCCACCCGTATTTGAGTTTTTTCTTGGGGTCGTCATTCGGCTCCAACCAGATCCTTTCCCCCGGTTCGGCCAGTCCCATCATTGATCCCGGATTGGCGCAGTGGGCGGTAACCTCACGGCCATCTTCCAACTGGCAATCGGCGAGAAAGCGTTTGTAACGGCGGATCAGGCGGGCGGGGATCAACGGGGTGGCAAATTTCATGCCATCCGGCTTAGCGTGCCCCCGCCCGCAAGGGAAGTGTCAGACGAGACCTGCCATAACACCGCCGTCGACATCCCAAATGGCGCCGGTTACCCACGCGGTGTCATCGGACAGAAGATGCGTGACCGTGCTTGCCACATCCTCGGGCCGCCCGACGCGGCCGATCGGGTGAAACGCGTCGAAAGCGTCGGTCAGGGTCGACTCGATCTGGTCCGGCGCGATGAAGGCACCGTAGATGGGGGTTACGACGACGGCGGGCGAGACGGCATTCACACGGATGCCATGCTCCGCCAGTTCCATCGCAAGGTGTTGTGTCAGCGAATGAAGCGCGGCTTTGGCCATCGAGTAGGCCGAAGATGGGGTGGCCCGGACGGCTTGTTTTGCCCACATAGAGCCTATGTTCACGATGCTACCACCCCCGTGCATCTTCATGTTTTCAGCGACAGCCTGCGTAATGAAGAAGGTGGCGCGGTTCAGGTCCATGTAGCTGTCGAAGTCCTCGCCAGAGTGTTCCAAAAACGGTTTTGGCGCGAACGTTCCGGCTGCGTTCACAAGACCCTGGATGCTGCGTGTCTCGGCTTTGATCCGTGCGACTAGCACGTCGACCTCTGTCGAGTTTCGCAGGTTTACCTGGTGTGTCTCTGCGGCGTCACCGAATTCTGCCTTCACGGCGTCCAGCTTGCTGGCGGACGATCCGACCAGTGTAACGTGGCCCCCCTGAGCTACAATTTTCCGTGCGGTGGCCAAGCCCATTCCGCTGGTTCCGCCGATGATAAGAGTTGTTGATTGTGTCATGATCAGATTCCCTATCTATTGATAGGTAGATATATTGGACTGGCAAAACCAAATACAAGCCCTATCTATTGATAGGTAAAAAACTAGGTTCGACTGCAGATGCCCAAGACCGAAAAAACCCTGTCCGATACAGCCAACCGCATTCTGGACGTGGCCGAGAAAATGGCGCGGCAAGGCGGGTATTATGCCTTTAGTTTCCGCGATATCGCGGCGGAAATCGGGATCAAATCGGCCAGTATCCACTATCATTTTCCGACCAAAGAGGACTTGGGCGAGGCGCTGGTCGGTCGCTACACTGATCAATTTCTGGGTGCGTTGGGCCGCTTGGACGAGTCCACGCCGTCCGAGCTGTTGGTGCAGTATGTGGCCGCCTATCGGCAAGCGTTGATCGAACAGGACCTTATGTGCTTGTGCGGAATGTTCGGTGCCGAAATCGCCAGACTGCCAGATCCGGTCGCCAATCGCACGCGCGAGTTCTTTGAGCGCAATCTCGTGTGGCTTGAAACGGTGTTTCGCGCAGCGGGAACGCCGAATCCGGAGACTCGTGCCGCAGATATGATTGCCCGGATGGAAGGTGCAATGATCCTTGCGCGGTCAATGCACGATATGGATCTGTTCGAGCGCATTACAGCGGATTTGCCGGCCGAAGTGCTGCGGGATTGACACACGGCCCTTGCTCGACCCGGTAGGAACGATATCTTGCGCCCAAAGTGTCAGTAGGAAAGGACAGGACATGGCGAACCCAACCGCAGCAATGCTTGTGATCGGGGATGAAATCCTGTCGGGGCGCACACGGGATGCAAACATGCATTACCTTGCGCAGGAACTGACGAAACAGGGCATCGACCTCAAAGAAGTCCGTATGGTCAGTGATGAAGCGGCGGCCATTGAAGAAGCCGTGCGCACCCTGTCCGAAGGTTTCGATCACGTGTTTACAAGTGGCGGTATTGGCCCGACGCATGATGATATCACCGCCGACTGCATTGCGCGGGCCTTTGGTGCCTTGATCGACGTGCGGGACGATGCGCGGGCGCTGTTGGAACGGCACTATGAGAATTCGGGGCTGGAACTGAACGAAGCGCGTCTGCGCATGGCACGTATCCCCGATGGAGCAACGTTGATCGACAATCCGGTATCGACGGCGCCGGGGTTCACGTTGGGCAATGTGCATGTGATGGCGGGGATTCCGACGATCTTTCAGGCTATGGTTGCCAGTGTTCTGCCCAAACTGACGGGCGGTGACCCACTGTTGTCGCAAACGCTGCGCGTCAATCGGGGCGAGGGGGATATCGCGTCGATCTTGTCCACCTTGGCAGACGATTTCCCCGACCTTGCCATCGGCAGCTATCCGTTCCAGGTGAACGGCGTATTCGGCTCTAACGTGGTGGTTCGCGGCACAGATGGGTCAAAAGTTGACGCGGCCACCACAAGGTTGGCGAAAGAGCTGGAGCTTTGAGCCCGAACTGGGCGACCGTCGTCGACGGCACATGGCCCGCAGCCCGATACGAGACACTTGGGCCGTTCCAACTGCGGCAGGGACTGGGTGGCGGCTCGCGCGTGTCAGCCGCCAGCGCGATGGGGCCCGCGTCAGAGGACGAGATCACAGCCGCTGAAGAGGCAATGCGTGCGATGGGACAACGGCCAATTTTCTGCCTGCGCCCGGATGATGAAGTGTTGGACCAACAGCTTGCGGACCGCAGCTATGACATTCTTGACCCGGTCAATATTTACGAATGTCCCGTCGATCAGTTGACAGATCAACCGATCCCGAAAGTCACAGCCTTCACCATTTGGAGCCCTTTGGCGATCATGGTTGAAATTTGGGCGCAAGCAGGGATCGGGCCCGAACGGCTGGCCGTCATGGACCGCGCTAAGGGGCCAAAAACCGGTCTGTTGCTGCGCCACTCTGACAAACCTGCTGGAACGGGGTTTGTCGCCATCCATGACGGTATCGCCATGGTGCATGCGCTGGAAATCCTACCAGAGCATCGACGCCAAGGCCTGGGTCAATGGGCCATGCGAAAGGCGGCGTTTTGGGCCAAAGAAAAAGGCGCACATACGCTGAGTGTGATCTGCACCAAGGCCAATGACGGGGCAAACGGGCTGTACCGTGCACTTGGGATGGAGATCAGCGGAGAATACCATTACCGTCACCTTGCCCAAGGAGAGTGACCGAAGTGACCGACCAAGCAATGCCTACCGCGCTGGATCTGCCAATGGTGGACCCGCTGCCGCCAGAAACGCAGAAGTATTTCGATATTTGTGTAGAAAAACTGGGGTTTGTGCCCAATGTCCTCAGGGCCTATGCCTTCGACATCGACAAGCTGAACGCGTTTACGGCCATGTATAACGACTTGATGCTAGGCGACAGCGCGTTGTCGAAACTGGAACGCGAGATGATTGCGGTGGTCGTATCTGCGATCAACAAGTGCTTTTACTGTTTGGTGGCTCACGGTGCGGCCGTCCGGCAATTGTCCGGTGACCCGCAATTGGGCGAGATGCTGGTGATGAACTACCGCGTGGCCCCACTGGACGAACGCCAACGCGCCATGCTGGATTTTGCCTCCAAGATGACCACTGCCAGCACCGAGATCGAAGAACCTGACCGCCAGCGACTGCGGGATGCAGGCTTCAGCGACCGGGACATCTGGGACATCGCCAATGTGACCGGCTTTTTCAATATGTCGAACCGGGTCGCCAGTGCGACGGCTATGGCCCCGAACGACGAATATCACGCGCAGGCCCGATGATCCGAGCGGCCGCAATCTGTCTTTTGTTGATGGCTGGTCAGGTGGCGGCCCAAAACCTGACCCTGCCAGCCGGCGCGCGGCTTGTGAGTGATCGCACCAGCGAGCTGGACAGCTATGAGTTGCCCATCGGTCCCTTCGCCGACGGTGCGGTTCCTGTGCGTGAAGTCGAAGGTAAGGTTGAAAGGCTGACATGGCGACTGCAGTCAGGCTCCAGCACGACGCTTCAGTTGCTGGCACCGCTGCGCGACCAGATCGAAGCGCAAGGGTACGAGATCCTGCTGGATTGCGAGGCGCGCGTTTGCGGCGGGTTCGATTTTCGCTTTGGTACCGAGGTCGTGCCGACGCCGGACATGTATGTGGCCATTCAGGATTATCGCTTTCTGTCCGCTCTTCGTGGGGGCGATGTGGTCAGTCTGCTGGTCAGCCGCAATCCACCGGATGGCTATGTGCAGTTGATCCGGGTCACGCCCGTTGGGGCCGAGGCCCCGCCGCCCTTGGTAATCGAAGACACGGTGACGCCACCCGCAGATCTGCTTGCGGGGCTTGAACAGAATGGTCACGTAATTTTGGACGATCTGCATTTCCGTACCGGAGAGATGACGCTGGGCGAAGGGCCATTTTCCTCGCTGGAATTGATCGCTGAGTTTTTGGCGAAAAACCCGGAAACCCGTCTGGCGCTTGTGGGGCATACCGATGACACCGGGGCACTGGACGCCAATATCTCGGTCAGCACGGGTCGGGCACAAGCTGTGCGCGCCCGTCTGATCGAAGCGCATGGGGTAGCCGCCGACCGGCTTGAGGCGCGCGGTATCGGCTATCTGGCCCCGCTTACATCGAACGCCACGCCCGAAGGCCGTGAGCTGAATCGCCGGGTCGAGGCCGTGTTGTTGGTCAACTAGGCGTCATCGCTTCAGGCCTGTTCGGCTCAATAAAAAAGACCCGCGCACAAGACGCGGGCCATTCAGTTTCACCGAGGTTAATTCACCAGTCCATCGGGCCTTTCTCGTGAAAAGCATCGACAAGAAAATCTATGAAAGCCCGCACTTTGGGCTGCGTAAAGCGGCCGGGCGGGTAAACGGCATACACGCCCTGAACCTCATCCGGCAGCGACGGCATGGCGTCCAGAACTGCACCAGACTTAAGCGCGTCTGCGTAAAGATAGCTGGGCAGATATGCGATCCCCAGTCCGGAAATGGCCGCGTTCAGCAGTGACTGGCCGTCATTGACGCTTAGCCATCCGGCGGTGCGCACTTGCCGCTTTTCACCCGAAGGCGCCGTCAGTTTCCAGACATTGCCGGAAGACTGGCTGGAATAGTGCAGCAGCTTGTGTTCGTTCAGATCGTCAATCTTCTGCGGTCGGCCGAATTTCTCGATATAGCTTGGGGCCGCAACCATCCGCTTGACCGTTTCGGTCAGCTTGCGGGCGCGCAGGGTGCTGTCTTCCAACTCGCCAATGCGCACGGCCACGTCAAACCCTTCCGAGATCAGTTCGACATAGCGATTGTTGAGAACCATGTTCACAGTGATGTCGGGGTAGGCAGCTAGAAAATCCGACAGGACCGGAGACAGGTGATTCACGCCGAAATCCGTCGCCACACTGATCCGAAGCAGACCCGAGGGGGCGGACTGCATCGAGGTCACCAGAGCGTCGGCTTCACCGGCATCATTCAACACGCGCCGCGCGCGGTCATAGTAGGCAAGGCCAATTTCAGTGGGCGATACGCGCCGTGTCGTGCGGTTCAGCAGCCGCGCACCCAATCGGGCCTCGAGGCTTGATACATGCTTTGACACGGCCGATTTGGAGATGCCCATTTTCTTTGCCGCGTCGGTAAAGCCACCCTGGTCTACCACATTGGCAAAGGCTTCCATTTCGGTCAGTCTGTCCATTCTCGTTCCCCAGGTCTTAGTCCTTTTTTCCAAAACTGACGCCCAATCTGGGCGGAAACAGGGCAGACATTGGATAATATCAGGGATTCAAATCGGATCGTTTGCATATGGGAAACGCGGAAACGGTGGTTTCCCAGATGGGCACAAAGCCAGTAAGCCAAGGTTTTTAGGCGTCTGAGGGCGATTGTGTTAACATGACAATGGCAAATTTGTGTCGACGGAGGAGATCATGAAAGCCATTTTTATCACCGCAGCCCTGTGTCTATCCGCAACCCTTGCCTGGGCCGGCGGCGAGACGCCCTCGAACCCGGATGCACGGGTTTATTTTGTGAACCTCGCGGATGGTGACACGGTCTCGTCCCCGGTCACCGTGGTCTTTGGACTGAGCGGCATGGGCGTGGCACCCGCCGGCACTGAGGCAGAGAATACCGGGCACCACCATCTTCTGATCGACCGCCCCCCGATTGGCGAAGGCGAAGATGGCTTGGATGAATTGGCCTATGGTCTTCCGGCAGATGATAACCATGTGCACTTTGGTGGGGGGCAAACTGAAACGACGCTTGAATTGCCTGCGGGCCAACACACGCTGCAACTGGTGCTGGGTGACGCTGGCCACGTGCCGCATTCGCCCCCAATCGTGTCCGAGGTGATCACGATCAACGTGGAATAGTATGCGCGGCGATGCCGTCGTGTTCTCTATGCGGCGGCAGGCAACAAGAAAACACCACGCGCCAGCGCCGAATTCAGTCGATCCTTTGAATACCATTGATCAAGTACGGTCTTAGTCATCAGATCGGGGTTTTCCTGTGTGAAATCGTCGAAATTCTTAGCTTGAGTCATGGCAAGACGCTCGGCGATTAGGCTCATGAACGCATAGGTGATTGTCAGGTTGAACTTGTCTGGAGCACCCGCCTTGGCCGCGAGAGCACGAATGCCTTTGGCGTAGATCGCGGCCGCGTCGATGAAATCATATTTGCGCAGCAAATCGTAGGCGACCCGCACGTGTTCGGCATGCCCGAAGGTCGTATTGCCGATGGCATGTGCCTCAAACGCGCTGGTGATATCGGCGCTCATTCTCCGTCCTCCTTGAAGCGGTGACTGTCCTCGGCTGTCCAGTCGAAGTCGTAGACACTTTTGAGCTGCTTGATCTTCTCCAGCGTTTCCTCGGAAAACGCCGGTTTGTTTTCAAAACTGTGCAGGGCGATGCCTTCGATCAGATCGCCAAGTGTCATGTCCAGCGACTCTGCCAGTCCTTTGAGGACTTTCAGCAGGCGCTTTTCGATTCGAATTCCCGTTTGCGTGCGTTCTATTTTCCGAGTCATGATGTACATATGTATATTGATACCTGCTAAGTCAAGTGATACAAAAAAGCCGCCTCTTTCGAGACGGCTTTCTTCGGCGCAAATGTGATGTGTTTTAGAACGTAGCGGCCAGACGTGTGCCCTGATTGATCGCGCGCTTGGCGTCCAGTTCGGCGGCCACATCCGCGCCGCCGATCACATGCGGAGTAATGCCCCGTTCGATCAGCGCATCGGCCAGGCTGCGCTCGGACACCTGACCGGAACACAAAACGATTGAATCTGCTGCGATCAGCGTTGGGTCGGCGCGATCCTCGCCAAAGCTGACATGCAGGCCATCTTCGTCGATGTGCTCGTAGTTCACGCCACCAACAAAGTTGACATCCTTCATTTTCAGCGTGGCGCGGTGAATCCAACCAGTGGTCTTGCCCAGACCTTTGCCATGCGCCTGTTTCTTGCGTTGTAGCAGGGTCACGTCACGCGCCGGTGCCGCGGGTTGCGGACCTTCTGGGGCCAGACCCGAGCGGTGTTCAGCCGGATCGGTCACGCCCCATTCCATCATCCACGCGGGCAGGTCGGTGGTGACGCTGTGGCCGTCTTCCAGCAAGAACTCCGACACGTCGAACCCGATGCCCCCCGCGCCGATTACAGCGACGGATTTGCCAACCTCGGCCTTGTCACGCAGGACGTCGATATAGTTCAGAACGTTGTCGCGGTCCTGACCCGGAATCTGAGGGTCGCGGGGTGTGACACCGGTGGCGATGACCACCTCATCAAAGCCGGTCAGGTCGTCGGCGTTGACTTCTCGGTTCAGCTCTACCTTCACACCCAGATCGTCCATCATGGTACGGTACCAATCGACCAGGCCCCAGAACTCTTCTTTGCCCGGAACTTGTTTGGCCATATTCAGCTGGCCTCCAATCTCTGCGGCGCGGTCGAACAGGGTAACGTCATGCCCACGCTGAGCGGCGGTCATAGCGGTCGACAGACCAGCCGGGCCAGCGCCGACGATCGCAACCGTCTTTGGCGATTCAGCGGTGCCAATTTCCAATTCGGTCTCATGGCAGGCGCGCGGGTTCACCAGGCACGAGGTCAGCTTGCCGCTGAAAGTGTGGTCCAGACAGGCCTGGTTACATGCGATGCACGGCGCGATCTTGGCGGCCTCACCCGCAATGGCCTTGTTGACGAAATCCGCATCGGCCAGCATCGGACGGGCCAGGGACACCATGTCGGCGCAGCCGGTCGACAGGACCTCTTCTGCGACTTCGGGCGTGTTGATCCGGTTCGAGGTGATAACCGGAATTGACACCTTGCCCATCAGCTTTTTTGTCACCCAGGCAAAGGCCGCGCGGGGAACGCTGGTGGCAATGGTCGGGATACGCGCTTCATGCCAGCCGATGCCGGTGTTGATGATCGTGGCACCGGCTTCCTCGATGCGCCGGGCCAGTTCAACGACCTCTTCATGAGTTGAGCCATTGGGGATCAGGTCGATCATCGACAGGCGGTAGATGATGATGAAATCGGTGCCCACGGCCTCGCGCGTGCGGCGCACGACCTCAATCGGCAGGCGCATACGGTTCTCATATGACCCGCCCCAGCGATCCTCACGCTTGTTGGTGTGGGTTACCAGGAACTGGTTCAGGAAATACCCCTCGGAGCCCATGATCTCGACACCATCATAGCCCGCCTTCTGCGCCAGAACTGCGGCGTTCACGATGTCGGCGATTTGCTTTTCGATACCCTCCTCGTCCAGCTCGTTCGGCGGGAAGGGCGAGATCGGGGATTTCACCGGGCTAGGGGCCACGCATTTCGGACCATAAGCGTAACGCCCTGCATGCAGGATCTGCATCGCGATCTTGCCGCCGGCCTCATGCACGCGCTGGGTTACGATGGAATGGTTCGCCACCTCTTTGTCGTTTGTCATCATCGACGCACCCGGCAGCACTGAGCCTTCAAGGTTCGGACCAATCCCGCCTGTCACCATCAGGGCGACGCCACCACGGGCGCGATCAGCGTAGAACTCGGCCACGCGGTTCCAGTCGCCGGTTTCCTCAAGGCCCGTATGCATCGATCCCATCAGGACGCGGTTCTTCAAAGTGGTAAAGCCCAGGTCCAGCGGGGCCAGCATGTTTGGGTACGCAGTCATGGCGAACTCTCCCTCCCGATTTCTCGACGTTAGATTGACGTTCGCGTCAACGTTGTCACGCGAAACCTAACGTCAAACCCTTTGCTGTTTCTGAAACGCTTGTTACAGAGTTTCCAACAAAATTCATGAGGCCGCGCATGACCCCCGAAGAAATCGCCAAACTGCCGTATCGCCCCTGCGTGGGACTTATGCTGATGAATGATGAGGGCAAGATTTTTGTCGGCCAGCGCAATGACCGCCACAAAGAGGCATGGCAGATGCCGCAAGGTGGAGTGGACAAGGGCGAAGACCCCCGCGATGCTGCCTTGCGGGAGCTGTGGGAGGAAACCGGGGTAACAGCTGATCTGGTCGAGGTTGTGGCCGAAACAGACGGCTGGCTTCCCTATGATCTGCCGCATGACATCGTGCCCAAGATCTGGAAAGGTCGCTATCGCGGGCAGGAACAGAAATGGTATCTGCTGCGGTTCACAGGTCGTGACGATCAGATCGACATTCAAACCGATCACCCGGAGTTCACCCAATGGAAATGGCAGGACCCCGGAAATCTGATCGACGAGATCGTACCGTTTAAACGTGAGGTTTATGAACAGGTGGTTGCCGCCTTTGCCGATCACCTGTCATAAGACGGCATGCAGATCGAGGACATCTGGCCCAAGTACCGCGCACGCTTGAAGGCTTTTCTGCATTCGCGTGTGTCAAATGCTGCGGATGTGGACGATCTGCTGCAAGAGATCTCGGTCAAAGTGTTCACCGGTCTGCCGAACTTGAAAGATCCTGCAAAACTGCAGTCATGGTTGTTTCAGACAGCCGACCGCACGATCATTGATTACTACCGTAAATCGGGCCGGGCCGAGGCGCACCCGGATGACCTTTGGTATCATCGCGACGATCCGGAAACGCGCCAGGACCTTGAGGGGTGCGTCGAACCCTTCATTCGCGGTTTGCCGCAGGAAACTGCGGATATGCTGATGGCGATCGACATCAATGGCGTGTCCCAGCAGGAGTATGCACAGGCGAAGGGGCTGGCCTATTCAACGCTCAAGTCCCGCGTTCAGAAGGGCCGGGCGGAACTGCGAAAAGCGTTCGAGGAGTGCTGCAACATCTCGATGGATGTGCGGGGCAATATCTCGGAGGTTCAGGAAAACCCGCAATCCTGCAAAAAATGTTGATCTCATCGTCGTCTTTTTGCCGCGGGCTTCGTCTGACAGATGAAACCAGCAAAAGGAAAGACACATGATCCGTATCATCAGTTTCAAAATCTGCCCCTTCGTTCAGCGCGTCACAGCGCTGCTTGAAGCGAAGCAGGTGCATTATCAGATCGACTACATCAGCCTCAGCGACAAGCCGGATTGGTTTTTGGAGCTGTCGCCGACAGGCCAGGTGCCGGTTCTAGTGACCGAAGGAGGTACCGCGCTTTTCGAATCTGACGCGATTGCCGAATACCTGGACGAGGTGACAGCACCGCTGCAGCCCGACCTGACGCCTGAACGGCGCGCCCTTAACCGCGCGTGGAGCTATCAGGCTAGCAAACATTACCTGGTCCAGTGCAGCGCGATGCAGAGCGCGGATCAGGTGATCTTCGCTGAGCGCACGAACAAGCTGAATGCCGCTTTCGCAAAGGCGGAAAAGCAGCTTGGTGATGGGCAGTTCTTTGCGGGTGAGGCGCTGGGCAATGTCGATATGGCCTGGCTGCCGTTGCTCCATCGCGCTGCTATCGTGTCCGATCACAGCGGGCACGACATGCTCGCGGACTACCCCAAGGTGAAGGCTTGGCAACAGGCCTTGCTGGCGACCGGCATCCCGCAGAAAACTGTGTCCGAGGACTTTGTTACCCGGTTCACCGATTTCTATCTGGCCGAACGGACATGGCTGGGGCGGGGTGCGAACCTGAACGAAGCGCCAACAACCGCTCCGTTGAAACAATCCGGCGGATGCTGCGGGTGATTCACTCACCTAGCCGCACGTTGGCGTGAGGGGGCGTGGCCGCATCTGATCGACCTGTCTAGCTTGACGGGTATGAAGGACACGGCCCCATCTCTCACTTCCGTAAAACCCGCCGGACGCAAGTTCAAGGGTACTGACCGTCGCGCTCCATTGCGCGGCGGTTTGCAAGGATGCGGCGAATATGGTGCCGGTCAGACTGCGGGCCGGTTCTATCCCATCGCTTGCGTCGCGCTGGAAGTCACCCAGCGCTGCAATCTGGATTGCACGCTCTGTTATCTCTCGGACCGGGCCGAGATGACCTATGATCCGCCGCTTTCGGTTTTGTTCGCGCGCCTTGCTACGATCCACAGCCATTACGGCCCCGGTGTCTCGGTCCAGCTTACCGGCGGCGATCCAACTTTGCGCAAGGTCGAGGACCTTGAGGCCCTGTGCCGCGAGATCAAACGTCTGGGCATGCGGTCCTGCCTGATGACCAACGGTATCCGCGCCAGCCGTGCCTTTCTGATCCGATTGGCGGCGGCGGGTTTGGATGATGTGGCCTTTCACGTCGACATGACTCAAGAACGCAAAGGCTTTGCCAGCGAGGCCGAGCTGAACACCGTGCGCCGCGCCTATATCCGCCGCACGCGCGGTCTGGGTCTGCGGGTTTTGTTCAACACGACTGTGTTCGGCGACAATTTCGACGAGCTGCCATCGTTGGCGCGGTTCCTGCGGGATCGACCAGAGGTCGCCTTTGTCTCGTTCCAGATGCAGGCCGATACCGGCCGAGGGTTGCTGCGCGAACGACCCGATGCGATGACCCAGGACAGTGTGATACGCGCGATTGAGGCCGGGTACGAAACGCCACTGCATTTTGACACGGCTTCCGTGGGCCATTCCAAGTGCAACCGTTATGCAAGCGTCGTCACGGCCGGTGGGCGTGCGGTGTCGGTTCTGTCCGCAAAGCAACTGACACATAAAGTAATGGCCGCGCTTGAGCAGGCCGATGAGTCGGCAGACGGTCATATCGACATCCGCGACAGCGCCCGGCGTCTGGTGCGGCGCAATCCACTGCTTGCCCTTCGGGCTGGGGTGCATCTTCTGGGCCGTGTATTGCGTCTGCGCAGTGGCCTTTTGCGTGGACCGGTCCGAAGGCAATCCGTGTTCATCCATAACTTTATGGCTGCGGATGCGCTGGAAGAGGATCGCTGCGCTTCTTGCGTTTTCATGGTCGCCACAGCCAACGGTCCGTTGTCCATGTGCGTTCACAACGCGCAACGCGACCAGCATTTGGCCACACCCGAGCGTATCGACGGTCCAACCGGCCCAAGCTGGTGGAACGCGGCGGTTCCGCGCCTGTCCGGTGGTCCCGACCTGCCGGATCTGAACGACCCTGCGCTGGCCCCTCTCAAACGGCTCAAAGGGCAGATGCGAGCCCTGCGGCGAACCCAAAAGGATGCGTCATGAGAAATCTTCTGATCCTGCTATTGCTGCCGGTGCTGGCTGCCTGTGCAAGCGTCGAACGTCTGGCTCTGCCTGCGCCCGAGGCCCTGCCGGGGCAGACCCTTACCCGGTTTGCCCAGCCGCCCGGTGAAGCGGTCGATCATCGTATCTGGGATAGGTTTCTGGGCCGCTATGTTGCCACGGACGCGCTAGGGGTGAACCGGGTGGCCTATGGGCAAGTGTCGCCGCAGGACTTGGCGCAAGTGCAGAGCTACCTTACCGCGTTGCAGGCCATCGATCCGGCGCAGCTGACCCGTGATCAGCAACTGGCCTATTGGATCAACCTCTACAACGCGCTGACCGTCGAGGTTGTTCTTGAGAATTATCCCGTCGCGTCGATCCGTGACATCAAGGACGGTCCGCTCTCGATCGGGCCGTGGAACCGTCCAATTGCGCGGGTGGGTGGGCAAACCCTGACCCTGAACGATATTGAGCATCGCATCATCCGCCCGACTTTCAACGAGCCCCGGATTCACTATGCGCTGAACTGC
Source organism: Ruegeria sp. BC3 (assembly GCF_056539265.1). Taxonomy (NCBI): domain Bacteria; kingdom Pseudomonadati; phylum Pseudomonadota; class Alphaproteobacteria; order Rhodobacterales; family Roseobacteraceae; genus Ruegeria; species Ruegeria sp. BC3. Next base: position 378,703 of record NZ_JBQFUP010000004.1, on the reverse strand, counting down.
GCTGCTGTGGGGTGCCCCAACCTGATGGACCGCGCATGGCGCGCTGAAACGCTGGAACGCGACTTCGCCGCTGCCGAGCGCGCCTATGTCAACGACCCGCGCGGAGTTCGGTTTGACGACCGTGGCGGTCTTATCCTGTCGAAAATTTATATTTGGTTCCGCGAGGATTTTGGGCCGAATGAAAAGGCCGTTCTGACCTATCTCGAAACGGTGGCGGAACCCGAGCTACGCGCCCGTATGCAACAAACGCCGCGTGTCAGAGCTTATCAGTACGACTGGGCGCTGAACGACGCGACGGCTGGAACTTAGTTCGTCACAGCAACCCTTCGGCGCGCAGCAATTCCTGCATGTTGGCCTCGGGGCGGGGGCCGATATGGCTGATGACTTCGCGGGCGCAGACATTGCCGATCTTTGCGCAGGTCTCATAGTCCCGGCCTGTGGCCATACCGAACAGGAACCCGGCGGCGAATTGATCGCCTGCGCCGGTTGCGTCCACCGGCACAACTTTTTCGACCGCTACGTCAACGCGCTGACCGTCATGCAGGACAGTCACACCATCGCCGGAACGTGTGCACACGACCAGAGGGCAGATAGCGGCGGTCTTGGCCAGCGCTTCCTCCAGATCGTCGGTTTCGAACAAGGATTTGATCTCGGCCTCGTTGCCGATCACGAAATCCAGTTCGTTTTCGATCAGCAGCAGGAAATCGACCCGGTGGCGTTCTACGCAGAACGGGTCGGAAATGGCGATGCCTGCCTTGCCGCCGCCTTTGTGACAGTTGCGCGCGGCTTCAAGAAACGCCGCCTTACCCTTTTCCTTGTCGAACAAGTAGCCCTCAAGGAACATGATCTGGCTGTTGCCCGCAACCTCTTCCGAAACGTCCTGAGACGACAGTTCCGAAGAAATCCCAAGATAGGTGTTCATCGACCGTTCGCCATCGGGAGAGACAAAGATCATTGAGCGCGAGGTCGGCAGTTCTCCACCCGGGACCGGAGGGTTCACGAAGTCGACGCCGTCTTCGTTCATCGCGTCCGCATAGAACCGGCCCAGAGCGTCGTCGTGGACGCGCCCGATAAACGCCGAATCCAGCCCCAATGCGCCCGCGCCCGCGATCGTGTTGGCGACCGATCCACCCGGCGTCTGTACCCGGCCTTCCATCGCGGCGTACAGCAACTCGCCTCGCTCCTGTTCGACCAACTGCATGATACCTTTTTCAATGCCCATCAGTTCCAGAAAACTGTCATCGGCCTGAGAAATCACGTCGACAATGGCATTTCCGATGCCGGCGAGTTGGTAGGTTTTCATAGGTTTTTGTCCTCAAATTCGCACAGATCGCGGATGATACAGGTGCCGCACATGGGTTTGCGCGCCTTGCAGTGATAGCGGCCATGCAAGATCAGCCAGTGATGCGCATGCAGCTGGAAATCGGTTGGAATGTTGTCCTCGATGGCGCGCTCGACGGCGTCGACATTCTTGCCGGGGCAGATGCCAGAGCGGTTGCCGACCCGAAAGATATGCGTATCCACCGCCTGCGCCGGGTATTGCCACCACATGTTCAACACCACATTGGCGGTCTTGCGTCCGACACCGGGCAGAGATTGCAGTGCGGCACGGGAATTGGGTACTTCGCCGCCATAGTCGTCGACCAGAATTCGGCTGAGCTTAATGACGTTTTTGGCCTTCTGCCGGAACAGGCCGATGGTCTTGATGTGCTCGATCAGGCCCTCTTCGCCCATATCCAGCATCTTCTGCGGTGTGTCGGCGATCTTGAACAGCTCTTTGGTCGCTTTGTTGACGCCTGCATCGGTCGCCTGCGCTGACAGGGCTACGGCGATGACCAGAGTATAGACGTTCACGTGATCCAGCTCCCCCTTGGGTGCGGGGTCGGCGTCGTGAAAACGCGTAAAGATCTCGCGGATCGTGTGGTATCCAAGCTGCTTTGCCATCCGGGCCTTAATGCCGTTCAGGACGCGGCGATACAAGTGCAAAGCCAATGCGCATGTTCCGGGTCGCGAGGGCGTGGCGCGCAGGCTATGCTTGAGACAAGACAACGAGGTGAGAGTCATGAACGTCCAGACCCCGGAAAGCGGATACCACTACAACGTCATGCGCCGTGCCATCGACCTGATCGATCAGGGCGGCGAGGGCCTAAGCCTTGAAGAACTGGCCCGCGAGATGGATATGAGCCCCGCGCATTTCCAACGGCTGTTTTCACGCTGGACCGGTGTGTCGCCAAAGCGGTACCAGCAGTATCTGACCCTTGGCCATGCCAAGGCGCTGTTGCACGAACGGTTCACCACGCTGGAGACGGCGCACAATGTGGGCTTGTCTGGCAGTGGTCGTCTGCACGATCTGTTCCTGAAATGGGAATCTATGAGCCCCGGTGAATACGCCCGCAAAGGCGCGGGGTTGACGATCTATTGGGGCTGGTTCGAATGCCCCTTTGGTCCTGCGCTGGTTATGGGCACCGATAAGGGCATCTGTGGCATGGCCTTCGGGGCCGAGACCGGCGAAGAGGAGGCGATGGAGGACATGATCTCGCGTTGGCCAAACGCAGAGTTCGTCGAAGACCCGATGCGACTGCGCCCTTGGGTCCTTAGCGCCTTTGGTGCGGCCAGCGACCGATTGGAGCCCACGCCGCTCTACCTGATCGGATCACCTTTGCAAATAAAGGTGTGGGAGGCACTGATGCACATTCCGTCCGGTCAGGTCACGACCTATTCCGAGATTGCCCAACGCGTGGGATCGCCTCAGGCGGTGCGTGCCGTCGGAACGGCGGTGGGGCGCAACCCGGTCAGCTGGCTGATTCCCTGTCACCGGGCGTTGCGAAAATCCGGCGGATTGGGCGGTTATCATTGGGGCCTTCCAGTCAAGCGTGCCATGCTGGCTTATGAGGCCGCGCAGGCCGACGCTTAGTCACACCAAAAAGAACCTGCCTGCCCAAGTGACCTGTGATAGTCAGGGCCTATGAGGCAGCCAAGCAGAAACATCACGCAAACCATTGCGGCATGGGCCATTCCGGTATCCCTTGCGGTACTGCTGCTCAAGCTGCTGGCGTGGTGGGTCACCGGGTCTGTTGCGCTGCTGTCGGATGCTCTGGAATCGGTTGTAAACGTTGCAGCGGCGCTACTGGCGTTTTTTGCAGTGCGAATCTCGGGAATGCCGCCGGACAAAAAGCACCCGTTCGGGCATAAGAAAGCCGAATACCTCTCGGCTGTGGTCGAAGGTACACTGATTGTCCTCGCGGCCCTGTTGATCCTGCGCGAAGCCACGTCGGCGCTGTTTGAGCCGCATCTGGCGGGTGCGCCGATACTGGGCATTGCCATCAACATAGGTGCAACATGCCTGAACGGTATCTGGGCATTTCTGCTGTTGCGGTTCGGTCGGCGCGAAAACTCACCTGCATTGGTCGCCAGCGGTAAGCACATCCTGACCGACCTGATGACTTCGGTCGGTGTTGTTGTCGGCCTGCTGGTGGCGATGGCGACGGGGTGGTTCATCCTGGATCCGATCATCGCGATCCTGGTGGCCATCAACATCCTGTGGGAAGGCTGGAAGGTCATCCGAAGCTCGGTCGACGGTCTAATGGACGCTTCTTTGACCGACAGAGAGTTGGGTGCCGTGCGCGAAACGATCGAGGCTAATCTGGGACCTGCGCTTGAATATCATGACCTGCGGGGACGCCGGTCAGCCAACATGATTTTTGTGGAATTTCACCTTGTGGTGGACGGAGCGATGTCGGTCGCAGACGCGCATGTCATCTGCGACGACATTGAAGAAGCCTTGGTCCAAAAGTATCCCGGTTCGGTGTTTGTTATCCACCTAGAGCCGGACACGGAACTGCATCAGTCGAAAGCAAAACCGGCATAGCAGCGAAGCGCAATCTGCGCCTCGCTATGTGGTCAAGGGTGGCGACTATCAGGCCGTCCAGCCTGAGACGGCCTTGACCTCAAGGAAATCCTCAAGCCCCCACAGCCCGCCTTCGCGTCCGTTGCCGGATTGCTTCATGCCGCCAAAGGGCGACCCTGCGCTGCGCGACTGGCCGTTCATCTCGACCATGCCGGAGCGCAGCACGCGCGCCAAACGGTTGGCGCGGTCGCCGTCCTGTGTCTGGACATAGTTGGTCAGGCCATAAGGCGTGTCGTTGGCGATCTCGACGGCCTCTTCTTCGGTGTCAAACGGGATCATCGTCAGAACCGGGCCAAAGATTTCCTCGCGTGCGATTGTCATCTGGTTATTGGCATCGGCAAAAACCGTGGGGCGCACATAGTAACCCTTGTTCAGACCCTCTGGCCGCCCAGTGCCGCCCGCAACCAGACGTGCGCCTTCATCGATGCCTTTCTGAATCAGGTCCTGGATCTTGTTCCACTGCACCTCGTTCACGACGGGGCCGATATGGCGGCCTTCGTCCTGCGCGCTGCCGACCGAGACCATGTTGGCCACTTCGGCCGCAGTCTCGACCGCCTGATCATAGATCGGGCGCTGCACCAACATACGGCTGGGGGCGTTACAGCTTTGGCCCGTGTTGTTCATCATGTGCAGAACGCCACGCTTCACAGCTTTTTCATCGGCGTCTGCGAAGACAACGTTCGCGCCTTTGCCGCCCAGCTCTAGATGCACTTTCTTCAAAGTATCGGCTGCGTTTTTTGAGATCGCTGTCCCGGCGCGGGTTGAGCCGGTAAAGCTGACCATATCGACATCCGGATGCGCCGACAGTTGCGACCCAACGCCGACGCCGTCGCCATTGACTAGGTTGAACACACCGGCAGGGAAACCGGCCTCGTCCATCATCTCGGCAAAGATCATCGCGTTCAGGGGGCTTTGTTCGGATGGTTTCAGAACCATGGTGCAGCCTGCAATTGCTGCCGCACCGACCTTGAGCGTGACCTGATTCATCGGCCAATTCCATGGCGTGATCAGAGCCGCGACGCCAACGGCCTCATAAATGATCCGATCATTCGGAGCATGATCACCCAGAGGGCGATCAAATTGAAACGCCTTGGCCGCTTTGACAAAGTTGCTGAGGTGCCAGATTCCCGCACCAGCCTGCTGCGTGCGAGCCATATCGATAGGCGCGCCCATCTCAAGTGACATGGCTTGTGCCAAATCCTCGGACCTGGACTGGTAAATCCCGATCAGCTTTTCGACCAGGGCGATGCGCTCTTCCACAGGTGTTGCCATCCAACCGGGCAGGGCGGCTTTGGCAGCTGCAACGGCGGCGTCCGTGTCGGCCTGCGCGCCCAGCGAAATAACGGCGCAAGGTTCTTCGGTCGAGGGGTTGATCACCTCGAAATCATGCGGCTCGGATGGGGCGACCCATGCGCCGTTGATGTAGAAATTGCGCTTTTCGATCATCGCGTTTCCTCCTGATCCTATGGCCCGGATAACGGGAATTTGCGCTACTCTGGCACTGCCCGGTCAGCGTGGCAAGGAGGAATTTGATCAAATTATTTCCTCAGAAATCCGTACCCTTTTGGTCTGCGGATGGTTTAACAATGGCCCAGAGTTATTAGGTCTTTGACGACCGACTCGGATATTTTACATCGAAAGGAGATGCCCCATGGGTTTGCGCATCAACGACACCGTTCCGAATTTCACCGCAGAAACGGATCAGGGCACCATTCAGTTTCATGACTGGATCGGCGACAGCTGGGCAATCCTGTTCTCGCACCCCAAGGATTTCACTCCGGTCTGCACCACCGAGTTTTCTGCCGTGGCGCAGCTGAATGACGAATGGGCCGCGCGCAACACCAAGGTCATCGGTGTATCCGTCGACAGCGCCGAAGATCACCGAAAGTGGAAGAAGGACATCGAGGCCTATGGCAAGGCCAACCCCGGCTTCCCGATTATCGCTGACGATGGTTTGGCCGTTTCCAAGGCGTTCGACATGCTGCCGGCCGAGGCTTATCTGCCCGATGGGCGCACCCCCGCAGACAGCGCGACCGTGCGTTCAGTCTTTATCATTGGCCCCGACAAACAGCTGAAACTGTCGATGACCTACCCGATGACCGTCGGTCGCAACTTTGCAGAAATCCTGCGTGCGTTGGATGGGCTGCAAATGAGCTCGAAAGGCGTTGCGACCCCTGCAAACTGGGTGCCGGGCGAAGACGTTATCATCCCTCCTGCCGTCTCGAATGAAGAGGCGAAAGAGAAGTTCGGCGAGTTCGAGACCATTTTCCCGTATCTGCGCAAGACAAAGGCGCCCAGCTAAATCAGCACGGGCGGGGCTATTGTCCCGCCCGATACAAAAGGCGTTCAGGCGGCATTGTGCTGCGGGAACTGATATAGCCTTCGACGATAAGCGGCGCGCTTGAACTCCCGCGTTAGCTTGTCAGCCAGCGGCGGGCTGGTCTGAATGGTCGATCCGCCGATCTCCTGAGCGACTTCCTGATTGCCGCTGCCCTGTAGCGACAGAATCGGCTGGCCGGTTATCCAGTGCATCTGCAGGAACGTATCCACTGGGCGATCGATCTTGTTCGTTACTGCCAGCAAACGTTCAGCCGCGCGCCGACCCACCATTTGACAAACACATTGCAGGCCTATGACCTTGGGCAGGATCAGGCGTAGCCCGTTATGCCTGGCCAGAGTCAGCGCCGCGTTTTCGCGTTGCTTCACGGGAATACGGATATAGTGATCCTCGGTCGCGATCGGGTCCAACATCTCTAACGCTTCGGACATGCGGCTCGGATCAATGCGCAGATCGTCTTCGGTGATGATCGCGCGATCTATCTTTTCATCCACCAGCTTGCGCCAGATACGGCGGTGGCTTTCAAAAACGCCGATCTCGGCTGCGCGCAGCGGAAAAGGGTATCTGGGCCGGTACAGATCGCCGGGAAACAGCTGAACATCGGCGATTTGTTCGGGGTCTTTGCCATTCACGGCCTCGAACAATTCTGCATTCGGCAGAGCGGCGCACAGACGTTCGGCGTTGGGCCGTCGCGCTGCGCTTGAGGTCATGTGGATGACAAAAGACTTCATGGCGTCGTGCATAGAACACGGTGGCCTTGGGGGAAAGAGGAACTCGAAAGAAACACCGTCCCGTGATCTAACCGATGGTTTGGCGCGGGGCGCGTTGACGTCAGTGCGATTGCCTCAAAACATGTTATACTCGTTGAAACGGGCAAGTTACCTCAGACGTCGGGCTTTGAACTGTTCAGAACAGGAGAAGACGATGGCCTTTACAGATTGGTACCTTGAAGGGGACGCGTTTGGGAATTGCAACTGCAGCTATGCCTGCCCCTGTCAATTCGAAGAATTGCCAACCCACGGCAACTGCCGCGGCTTCGAAGTGCTGGACGTCTCCAAGGGCCACTTTGGCGATCTAGATCTGTCTGGCACCAAGGCGGCGCTGATCTACGCCTGGCCCGGCCCGATTTTCGAAGGCGGTGGAGAGATGCAGGTGATCATTGATCCCAGTGCATCAGACGCGCAGCGCGCGGCGCTTGAGAAGGTCTTTCATGGCGAGGAGACCGAGGAAATGGCCACCCACTGGTTCGTGTTCCGGGCCATGTGTGACACGGTCCACGACACTCTTTATGTGCCGATTGATTTCGAAATGGATATGGACGGACGCAAAGCCCGGGTCGAAATTGGCGATGTTCTGCGATCTAAAGGCCAACCAATCCAGGCGCCCCACGGCGGCGGTGCGCATCGCGTGCGGATTGATATCCCCGGTGGGATCGAATTCACTTTGGCCGAGATCGGAAGCGCTTCGACCAAGGCGGATGCGGCGATCAAGCTTGATCTGAATGACAGCTATGGCCAGTGGCATGTGATGAAACATGGGCCGTCCGGGGTGGCGCACTAACGGTCAGAACAAGCGGGCGCTGTAAGGCAGCGCCCGCTTTGCATGCGTGTTTGCGGTGATTAGACCAGCCAATCCGTTTCGAACGTTACAACATCTGTCGAACCGTCGCTGCCCGCGATTTCAATCTGAGTCAGCCCGCCGATTTCCGTAACGGTGACATTTTCAATCTGATCTGCCTGCGCGACCACTCCGGCCAGATCCTGAACCTTGAGGGAACCGCCCAGGGGGTCGGGTTCGTCTGGGGCAGCGACCGCGTCGGTACCGATACCGATTTTCTTGCCGGGCGCGTCATCCGCGGACACGAAAACAAACTGGTCAACTTTGTTCTTTGGGTTGATCAACGAATCCGGGCCGAACACATTTGCAATGATCCCACCTGCGTCTTTGACCAAAAACGTATCGGTGACATCGTTCCTGTTGATCTGGATCGTAAAGCTGCTGCCGTCGATATCCAGCAATGTCACCCGGGGATCGCCGTCCAGAGCTGCTTGCAAGAGCGCCTGATAGTCGCTTTCGCCTTTGGCGGATCCACCGACCAGATCGCCGATTCCTCCGACTGCGCCCAGTTCATCGTCCACATAGTTTTTGCTAGTGCCGATGATCTTGCTGTTTTTGGTATTGTCGGTCGCCGAGACCACATTGAAGGACTCGCGATTGTCGCCAACGTTGCCGCCAAAACCGCTGTTCTGGTCTAGCAAAGACATATCCGCATTCACCCGCAACGTATCCGTAACACCAGCGTCGTTGGTGATTTCCAACGTGTATCCGTCGCAATCCAGCCCGGTGACTTTCACACCTTCAACATTCCCGCCGAGCGCTTGATAGAACAACTCGACCATATCGTCATAAGTCGAATTGGTGCTCATGATGCCGTCGAAATCGTCGCTGGCTGTGCTGACATTCCCAAAATAGTACTTGTCGCCTTCCACCAATGTGACGCTGTTTGTTTTTGCGGCTCCGTCGCCGACATCAACTGCAATCTGCTTGGCCATTTTTTCACCCTTTAACATGATAACTATGTGCGAAATTTACACCTGATGGATGAGCAGCTTCACGTTAATTCCGGGGTGTTTTGAATTAAGATTTCCTAAAGTTCATTAAGGCGCGTTCAGAAACGCTGAGGCACAAAAGACAAAGGCCCCGGTGTTTCCACCGGAGCCTTTGCTATTGAAAAGTAGGGCAGATTACTCTGCGTCTTCTTTCTTTTCTTTCTTCTCGGGAACGATCTCTTCGCCGGTCTCCTGATCGACAACTTTCATCGACAGGCGCACCTTGCCGCGGTCGTCAAAGCCCAGAAGCTTGACCTTTACTTCCTGACCTTCCTTCAGAACATCCGACGGATGGTTCAGGCGGCGGTTCTCGATCTGGGACACGTGGACCAGACCGTCGCGCTTGCCAAAGAAGTTCACGAAGGCGCCGAAATCGACGATCTTCACGACTTTGCCGGTGTAAACCTGACCTTCTTCTGGCTCGGCCACGATCGAATAGATCATGTCATAGGCCTTCTTGATCGATTCACCGTCAGGCGAGGCGATCTTGATGACGCCGTCGTCGTTGATGTCGACCTTGGCACCCGAGGTTTCCACGATCTCGCGGATGACCTTACCGCCCGAGCCGATCACTTCACGGATCTTGTCGGTCGGGATGTTCATAGTCTCGATGCGCGGAGCGTGGACCGAGAATTCGTTGGTCTCGGACAGCGCTTTGCCCATCTCGCCCAGAATATGCATCCGGCCTTCTTTGGCCTGTGCCAGAGCGGTTTCCATGATCTGCGGCGTGATGCCTGCGACCTTGATGTCCATCTGCAGCGAGGTGATGCCGTTCTCGGTACCCGCCACTTTGAAGTCCATGTCGCCCAGGTGGTCTTCGTCACCCAGAATGTCGGTCAGAACAGCATAATCACCGTCATCTTCCAGGATCAGACCCATGGCCACACCGGCAACCGGTGCTTTCAGCGGTACACCCGCATCCATCATCGACAGCGAGCCGCCGCAGACAGAAGCCATCGAGGACGAGCCGTTGGATTCAGTGATCTCCGACACCACGCGGATGGTGTAGGGGAAGTCGGTCGGTGCGGGCAGAACAGCCTGCAGTGCGCGCCATGCCAGCTTGCCGTGGCCGATTTCGCGGCGACCGGGCGAACCAACGCGGCCAACTTCACCAACCGAATACGGAGGGAAGTTATAGTGCAGCAGGAAGTTCGATTTGAAGTTGCCGTGCAGTGCGTCGATGAACTGTTCGTCGTCGCCGGTGCCCAGCGTGGTCACGGCCAGTGCCTGTGTTTCACCACGGGTGAACAGGGCAGAACCGTGCGTACGCGGCAGCAGCGAGGTTTCAGCATCGATGGCACGGACATCGGTGGTCGAGCGACCGTCGATGCGCTTGCCGCCTTTGACAACGTCGCCGCGCAGGATGCCTGCTTCCAGCTTTTTCATCGCGGAACCCAGGTTCGCGTCTTCCAGCTGTTCCTCGGTCAACGCTTCCTTGATTGCTTCGCGTGCAGCGGCAACAGCAGCGGTGCGCTCTTGCTTGTCGGTGATCGCGAAGGCGGCGCGCATCTGCTCTTCACCAGCTGCGGACACAGCGGCGTACAGCTCCGAGTAATCGGGGGCGACGAATTCAAACGGCTCTTTTGCGGTCTCTTCGGCCAGATCGATGATCAGGTCCAGAACCGGCTGGATTTGCTCATGCGCAAAGTTCACGGCACCCAGCATTTCGGCCTCGGACAGTTCGTACGCTTCCGACTCCACCATCATCACGGCGTTCTTGGTACCGGCAACAACCAGATCCAGACGCTGTTCGGGGTTTAGGCGCAGGTCCTGCATGTCGTCCACGGTCGGGTTCAGCACGTATTCGCCATCCACGAAACCAACACGGGCACCGGCGATCGGGCCCATGAACGGCGCGCCGGAAATGGTCAGAGCAGCCGAGGCAGCGATCATCGCAACGATGTCGGGATCGTTGACCAGATCGTGGCTCAGCACGGTGCACATGACCAGAACTTCGTTTTTGAAGCCGTCAACGAACAGCGGGCGGATCGGACGGTCGATCAGACGCGCGGTCAGCGTCTCTTTCTCGGTCGGGCGCGCCTCGCGCTTGAAGAAGCCACCCGGAACCTTACCGGCGGCATAGTACTTTTCTTGGTAGTGCACGGTCAGCGGGAAAAAGTCCTGACCGGGCTTTTGTTGCTTGGCAAAGGTCACGTTGGCCATGACGCTGGTTTCGCCCAGCGTGGCAATCACGGTGCCGTCCGCCTGACGGGCAACCTTGCCGGTTTCCAGTGTCAGCCTCTCTTCGCCCCACTGCATCGATTTCTTCGTTACATCAAACATATGCGTATCCTAGAACGGAGCACTCCCGCCCCTGCGGGTCTCCGGTTTTGCATGGCGGCCCCATTGCCGCCGACCCCACTTTATCTTCCATTCGAGTGCCGGGGTCAGGGCACAACGTCTCAGATGTCAGGCGCATACATGAGATTGGACCCAAAGGAAAGGGAAACCGAACGCGTCCGAGCACGCACGGCAGGGTCGTGTATTGATGCCGGCTGAGCGCAAAACATTCTGCAAAAAGAATGCGTTTTGAGAAATATTGCTTTGGATGTAACATCTTAACACTTCCCCCAAGGTCGACATGACGGGAGCGCGCCAAGGGATTGGATAATTCATGACCGTCATCCGGCAGAATACCTTGGCGTTTGCACCCAGCGAACAGAGGGGCATAGTATGGCTCAGACCAAGAAAATGCTGGATCCGGATCCACGGATCTATGATTTCGAAACCGAGTACGAACTGGGGCAGGACAACGTCCGCCCGTTCGGTCTGGATATTCACAATCCGGTCTTCCTGATATCCAGTATCCTGATCTTTGCGTTCGTTCTGATCGCATTGGCCAATCAGGAAGCGGCGGCCTCGTTCTTTGGATGGCTCAGGCCCTGGCTAACCAGCACATTCGACTGGTTTCTGGTGTTGTCGGTGAACGCAATCACACTGTTCTGCCTGGCCTTGATCATCCTGCCTGTGGGCAAAGTGCGCATTGGCGGCAAGGACGCCAAACCCGACTATTCCTATCCCGGGTGGATCGCGATGATGTTCGCCGCCGGTATCGGCATCGGGCTTCTGTTTTTCGGTGTGATGGAGCCGGTCTATTACAACTTTGCCGAAGACGGAAACGCACGGCCCTTGGGTATCGATATCGCGGTGCCCGGCAACGAATACGCGGGCGTGATGGGCACCATTCACCATTGGGGTCTTGAGGCCTGGGCCGTCTATGCGGCGGTGGGGCTTAGCCTTGCCATCTTCGCATACAACCTGAACCTGCCTTTGACCCTGCGATCCGCGTTCTATCCCATTCTGGGCGAGCGTGTCTGGGGTTGGTGGGGCCATATCATTGACACGCTGGCGGTGTTTGCGACGTTGTTCGGGCTGACGACCTCTCTGGGGCTGGGCGCGCAACAGGTCGCGGCCGGTTTGAATGAGGTGTTTGGGATCGAACCCAGTTCAACCGTTGTAGTCCTGCTGATCATCGGCATTACGTTGATCGCCATGGGCTCGGTTCTGATGGGGATGGATGCGGGCGTCAAACGGCTGAGTGAGATCAACATGATCATGGCCGTCGGGCTGTTCGTCTTCGTGATCGCTGTGACGGGCTTTGGAACGGCCATGGCGCGGTATTTCAACGTGATGAAGGATTACGTTCTGCATTTGCCCGCCCTGTCCAATCCGTTCGGGCGTGAGGATACCAGTTACTTCCATGGCTGGACGACCTTCTACTGGGCTTGGTGGATCGCTTGGTCGCCCTTTGTGGGTATGTTCATCGCGCGGATTTCGCGTGGGCGTACAGTGCGCGAGTTCATGATCTGCGCGCTGCTGGCCCCCACGGCTGTCTGCGCCTTGTGGATGTCGACATTCGGAGGCGCTGCGATCGACATGCTGAATGAAGGCGGAGCCGAAGGTGTGCATGCGACGGTGATTGCAAGCTATGCCCCCGAAGGCGCTCTGTTCGGGTTCCTGAAAGAACTTCCGCTCTACGGCATCGTGGCACCGATCGCTCTGGTCCTGATCGTGATCTTCTTTGTCACCTCATCGGATTCCGGCTCGCTGGTGATCGACACGATTACAGCGGGCGGCAAGATGGACGCCCCTGTCGTTCAGCGTGTGTTCTGGTGCACGTTGGAAGGTCTCGTCGCCATCGCCCTGCTGCTCGGAGGCGGCCTGGCGGCACTGCAAGGCGCTGCGGTCTCGACCGGTATTCCGTTCACGCTGGTGGTTCTGATGATGTGCTATTGCCTATGGCTGGCGCTGAAGTCGGAGAAGGCAAAGATCTAACGCTCGCCAGGAAAAGCAAACGCCCGCCAAATGGCGGGCGGTTTTTTGAGTTTGTGTATTACGGTCTTTGGTTCGACTTTTAGGTTCTAAAATTTGCCGTTGTCATGCGCCATTTCAGCGGGAATGGGCGAGACAACATCCCAATGTTCAACGATTTTCCCGTCTTCAACCCGCCACAGGTCGAAGAACGCCCAGGGCTCGCCGCCCATGGTGGCATCGGTTGCCACAAACACGAAGTTTCCCTCAGCGACAGCGAATTGCGGTTCGAACTTGGTGATAACCATACCCTGCGCGGCAAAGGCCTTGATCGCGGCCATCAGCCCTGTCAAACCGTCGTCGATCGAGGGGTTGTGCTGCATATAAACCTCGGGGTCCATGTAATGTGCGACGTTCTCGGGCGCGGCACCCCCCAATACGTCGCGTACAAAGCCCAGGACCAATTCCTTGTTCTCTTGCGTCTTATCGAGGTCAGTGATCTCGGTCGGCCCATCCGTCATGCCGCGCCCGGACGCTGTCGTTTCGGGAATGGGTTGCAGATTGTCCCAATGCTCAACAACCTTTCCGTCTTCCACGCGGAAAATGTCAAAAGCCGCAAGTGAGGACGCGCCGAACGCATCGGCATTGTCATAGGTATTGTGCAGCACAACCATGTCACCCTCGACGATCACGCGATGGGTTTTTGCGGTCATGCCGGATTGTGCGACCAGAGGGATCAACCCCAACAACCCGTCTGCCCCGGTCGGGACCTGAGGGTTGTGTTGTATATAGTCGGGCCTCACCAGCTGGCGCGCAGCGTCGGGGTCGTGTTCGATAAAGGCGGCCGAGAACAGCGCAAGGACAAGCTCTTTCGGGGTCATGGATAAGTTCCTGTTGATTCGAGTTGTGGTAATAGTAGGTATCCAAAACGCACCACATATCAATTACGCACTTTAAAATCACATGGTTACTTCGAGGATACTACGTTAAAAAACAGTAGGTTGAATTGTAACCTAATGGTATTATGATCGCTGCAAGTATCAAATTCGCACCGGAGGATCACATGCTCCCCATCGGCGTCAACAGCAAGGCCGAAGCATCAAACTGTTCGATACGTTCGGTTCTCTCTAACGTGACCGGAAAGTGGCGCATGATCATTATTCTTGCGCTGGAAGACGAGCCGAAGCGGTTTGGAGAGCTGAAGCGCTGTATCGGTGACGTAACACAACGGGTGCTGACGGAAAACTTGCGCGGGCTGCAGCGCGATGGTTACCTGACGCGGACGGTCGACCCCGGCCCGCCTGTTGCGGTGTCCTATGCGCTAACGCCTTTGGGTCGCAGCCTGTTGGAACTGCTCAAGCCGCTTGTCTACTGGTCTCATGAGCAAATGGATGAAGTGAAATCTGCGCGCATGGAATATGAGCGCGCGCATACGGACTGAGGTCATCTGCGTCCGCATATCGGACTGACAAACACACCGATACCACCGCCGAGCAACAAAAAAAACGCCCGCCAAATAGGCGGGCGCAAAACCGAAAAACCGGTTTCAGATCTTGTCCAAAAAGCGCTTAGCGGCGGATGCCCAGCTTTTTGATCAGGTCCTGATAGCGCGCTTCTTCTTTGCCCTTCAGGTAGTCCAGCAGCTTACGACGCTGGGCGACCATCTTCAGCAGGCCGCGACGACCGTGGTTGTCTTTTTTGTGGGTCTTGAAGTGCTCGGTCAGGGTGGTGATGCGCGAGGTCAGGATGGCAACCTGGACTTCTGGCGAACCGGTGTCGCCGTCTTTGGTTGCGAATTCTTTCATGACGCGTGCTTTTTCAGCGGCAGTAATCGACATCGGGGTCTCCTTTAAAGGTTAGAGTGAATGGCACAGGCCGGGATGTCGTCCAGCACAGGCCCATGGAGAAATCCGCACCGATTCCGATACGGATGGGCGCGTATAAGCGGATTTGAGGCAAATGGCAAAGGGAATCTGCGGCGTCAGCCAAGCGCGCCAAGCTGTGACAAATCCTGCCCGTTGATCAGTTGGATGTCATCCACCGTCAGCCCCTCCGCCCCCAGCAGTTGGGCGACGTTCTGCCCGTCGACCAGTACACGGGTCAGGTTTTCGTTCTCAGTGTCGGTTTCAAGCTGGATGTCTGGCTCTTCTTCCCCCTCCCAGGAGATCAACAGCTTGTCTTGGCCGGGTTCGAAATCCATCACTTTGACCGGTGCGTCGCCGTCCTCGGGTGCCAACTGGATGCTGTCTGCGCCGTCGCCGCCGGTCACCACATCGCCGCTATGCGCCATGATCGTGTCATGCCCGGCGCCGCCGTTCAGAAAGTCGACCGACTCTTCGGTTTCGCCGTCATCGCCTGACAGAACGTCGTCTCCATCACCGCCGAACAGCACATCTTCACCGGAACCACCTTCCAGCACGTCATCGCCGTACCCACCGTGTAGGGCGTCCTCACCTTCACCGCCGGTCAGGGTATCGTTATCCTGACCACCATAGAGTTCGTCGTCGCCCTCGCCGCCATCCAATCTATCCGCGCCGAAATGGCCATAAAGCCTGTCATCGCCTTCATCGCCAGACAGGGTATCGTCGCCGTCTTCGCCATGAAGAACGTCGTCACCGCCGCCACCCGCGATAGTATCGGTGCCCTCTCCGCCATGCAGAGTGTCATCGCCAGGGCCGCCGATCACCGTGTCATCGCCGCCGTAGCCGTTGATCTGATCGTCGCCGTCCTGCCCGGTCAGAACATCCGCGCCGTCGTCCCCCGCGATGATCAAATCCCCCTCAAACTCTGAGATGACGGTGCCGGTCGAAGGCTCCGGGTCGTCGACGTTTTCACCCACGTCCAGAAAGTTCCCCTCTGACACCTCGGGCGGTTCATCCTCGATGATGTCATCCTCCTCCTCTTCTTCGTCAGAGTCGAACAGATCACCCACCGCAAAAGCTGCACCACCCATTGCTGCCAAGCCAATTAGTCCTACTAGAAACATGGTAACCCTCCGAGAACGGACTTCTCCGAAGGTGAAATATCCCATGTGATCAGTCAGTTGGTCAAAGCCAAGCTGGACTTGTGGTTAACCTTTGGTCACCACGGTTCGGGCTGTTGTGTATATGCGATGTAAAGTGGGTGTTTGGGGTGGCCGTCCTTGGTCAGGCCCAGATGAAACAGGGGCTGGCCGGTGCCGCGCAACAGGGCCTCCACCGCTGGGCCGCGTTCCAGATGTGCGCCGTGCGTGCCCCATGCTGCGATGACCTGGTCGGCCCATCCGACGCCGTCCAGAATTGCTGCGTCGTTTTCTGGGCCAACCGGATCGGCGGCGGCGCGCATCTTGCGCGGGTCGGTGTCGCGCCAGGCAAAGATGTTGGTCACCTGAAACGCTCCGAACCCCAAAGCTCGCGCGCGGCGTTCGCAACGTTCGACTGTCGGGTCGTTCTGCACTTCGGTCGCGGTAGAGGGGTTCAGCATCACGAACAGCGCCTTGCGCCCGCCCGTATCCCAGACACGGGTCAGGCTATAGCGATACTTCTCGCAATCGGAATAGATGGCGGTCGAGGGCGCGTCGCCCTTGGTGTGCGAACGGGTGATCATGACACCCGCCTAGCACGGCGTTCAGGCGACGAACACCCGGCTGGGGTGCAATTCGCCGGATTTGTAGATCCCAACCGCCACGGCCTTGCCGTCCAGCGAGGCCCAGGCCTCGTCTCCGTATTCGACATCCGAGGCCAGAACCATACCCGGGTTACCATTGCGCAGGCGGGTGGCACCTTCGGGTGTGCATTTCAGCTCGGGCAGTTCGGCGAGGCCGATTTCCAGCGGATGCAGGTAGTCGTCCAGGGCGGTTGTCTTGGCCATCTCGTCGATCTGTTCGATAGACAGCCCGTCGTCGACCTCGAACGGGCCGGACCAGATGCGGCGTAACTCCTTGACGTGGCCAAGGCACCCCAACGCCGCGCCCAGATCGCGGGCGATCGAGCGGACGTACCCGCCTTTGCCGCAGGTCATCTCCAACACCACGTGATCCGCGTCGGGACGGTCGACCAGGATCAATTCCTCTACCCACAACGGGCGGGCAGACAGTTCGACTTCCTCACCATCGCGGGCCAACTTATAGGCACGCTGACCGTCGATCTTGACGGCCGAGAATTTCGGGGGGACCTGCATGATGTCACCCAGAAAGGGGGCTAGGGCCTGTTTGATGTCCTCATCCGAAGGGCGCGCATCGCTGGTCGCAATCACTTCGCCCTCTGCATCGTCGGTATTGGTGGCCTGCCCCAAACGCACGGTGAAAGTGTAGGCTTTCAAAGCATCGGTGATATAGGGAACGGTCTTCGTCGCCTCACCCAAAGCCACGGCCAGTACGCCCGTCGCCTCGGGGTCCAGCGTACCTGCATGGCCCGCTTTCTTGGCGTCCATCGCCCAACGCACCTTGTTGACGACCGACGTCGAGGTCATGCCCGCAGGCTTGTCCACCACCAGCCAACCGGAAATGTCGCGACCCTTGCGTTTGCGTCCCATTCTACACCTTGAATCTTGCTGAGGCGCGCGAGTTAGCGGATAGCTCTGCCCCTGTCAATTTCAGGGTGCGTCTTCGACCACGCCGACGATCGGCCCCAGCGAGAACCCGACATCCGAGCGGTTGTTCGCCCGGTCATACATGCGCGAGATATTGCCATCGAAGAACAGCGCATTCGGCGTGTTCAGCACGTCCCGGAACAGGCTGCCGAATTCGTGAAACGTCACGTAATCATCTGAGATCGCGAATACGGCACGGGTGCCATTTTCGCTAGTGCCCACCCCGTTGCGCACATAGCGCGAAGTTGAATCCACCAGAAAGCGCGGGTGCAATTCGCCGTCAATGACCAACATCGGGCCGGATTGGGTGGCAAAACGGCACTGTGGAGCCTGATTAACGTAATCCAACGTTTCAAACACGTCGGCCCGACCGTCCCGGATGCAGAACACCCCGTTCGGCAGCAATCCGAAATTGCCCGGCCCGGCGTTCGGGATGACGCGCATCTGCTCTTGCCCGTCTTCGACGTAGTGTCCAACCGGCGAGCGGTCGTCGTGATACATGCCTGCGTTCATCGCAAAGGCCAGACGTTTATCATCAGGGCCCAGAGCATCATTCACCGATGAGAAGTGCCCGAGCAGGTCTCCGTTTTTGTCATTCAGGAACAGACGCAGATCTTCGTTGGCGGCATCCACCTCGCAGATGGTGTACCGCTTGTCCTCATGGGTCAGTTTCTCGCAAGTGACCGCAGAGGCCTGCGCCGCCCACAGGACCGCGCCCAGAGTGACAATTGCGCGGATCACTCGTCCAGATCGCGGCGCACCGCGTCCTGTTCGAACATGCGGCGGGTGTCGTCCAGTCGATCGAACGTGTCATCCAGACGGAACCGCAGATCGGGCGAGAATTTCAGGCCAACTTTTTTGCCGACCATGCGCCGCAGCTCACCCTTGTTGCGGGCGAGCAGTTCGATAACGTCTTCCTGCCCTTTGCCGCCCAACGGCAGCACATAGGCGGTGGCGATCTTCAGATCGGGCGAGGTGCGCACCTCACCCACGGTGATCGACATACGGTTCAAGTCGGGGTCGTGGACATCTCCGCGCGCCAGAACTTCGGACAGGGTGCGACGGATTAGTTCGCCGACACGCAGCTGTCGTTGGGACGGGCCGGGGCCATCGTGGAATTTGTTCTTTGCCATAACTCCGATCTAAGCCCAAAGCTGGGCTTTGCCAAGCGGGCGCGAACCGGGTAGGAGGCTTTGAGCCGACTAACGCGAAAGGACCAGCGCAATGACCCATATTCCGGGGATCGTCATCACAGGGGCTTCGGGCCGTATGGGGCAGATGCTGATCAAGACTGTCACTGACAGCGATCAGGCGCGTCTTGTTGGGGTGGTCGAGCGTAAAGGTCATGACTGGATCGGACAGGATGTTGGCACGGCAATGGGCGGCCAGCCGCTGGGCGTCACTGTGACCGACGACCCGCTTGAGGCGTTCGCGCAGGCGCAGGCGGTGATCGACTTTACCGCGCCCGAGGCAACGCTGGAGTTTGCTGCGCTGGCTGCGCAGGCGCGTTGTGTCCATGTGATCGGCACCACAGGCATGACGGATGAGCAGATCGCGGCGCTTGAGCCTGCGTCTCGCCATGCGGTGATCGTGCGGGCCGGGAATATGAGCCTCGGGGTGAACCTGCTGGTGCAATTGACCAAGAAAGTCGCGGCCGCGCTGGATGAGGATTTCGATATCGAAGTGATCGAAGGCCACCACCACCATAAGGTCGATGCACCTTCGGGCACCGCGCTGATGCTGGGCGAGGCCGCCGCCGAAGGGCGCGGTGTCAAGCTAGCGGATGTGGCAGATCGGGGCCGCGACGGCATTACAGGCGCGCGCAAGCGCGGCGACATCGGATTTCATGCCATTCGTGGTGGAGACATTGTCGGCGAGCATGACGTCCTGTTCGCTGCCCCCGGCGAGCGTATCGTTCTGCGCCATCTGGCCACCGACCGTGCCATCTTTGCCCGTGGCGCACTGAAGGCGGCGCTGTGGGGTCAGGGGAAAGATCCGGGCCAATACGACATGGTGGACGTGCTGGGGCTTTAATCGCCTCTAGCGGAACGCGGAAAGTCCGGGCGGTTCAGCGCCTTCACCCTCAATCCGGGAAAACAGCGCGCCTAGTCGCTGGTCCCAGGTCGGGTATTGGCCTGTACGCGCGTAAGTCAGGCGTTCGGCCCCTATGGATATGCCAAGGGGTGCGGCCTGTCCGCCGATCACGACCTCGCCGATTTCGGTCCAGTTGTCGGACGGTGGGTAAGCTTTAGGGGCCGTTTCGTCCGCACCACCCAGCCGATAGTAGACGCCCATGGTCACAAGGTACTCATCACCAAACGGGTCGGGGAAGAAAAAGCCCGAGGCATCGCGCGCGGCCAGTGCCTCGGCCTCATCGCGCAACAGTACCTTTTCGCTGAAAGGCAGGCCCAACGCGTCCAGCACCGGGCGCATGTCGTCGGCTTGCGGCACGCTGACAAAGGCGATGCGGGACGGGTCGAGGTCAAAGCTCTGGGTCAGAATTTGCATCATCAGCCGGGTCGTGGTCTGCCCATCGGCATCAGCAGGATGACAGCCCACCTCGTGAAAAAGGGGCAACACATCGGCTCGTGACTTTTCGTCAACATCCGCAACGCGCGCCAGCGGCTGAATCACGTATTCTCCCCAAGGCAGCACGGACTGATCGAAATCGTGCCGAAACCCGCCGTTATAGTCATCGACACCCGAGGCCAGCGAGAGGGGCTCAGCCTCACTAAAACCAAGCTCGGTGAACGCGGTTCTCAGTTGATTGAGCGTGTTCGCGAACTCCTGTTCGAACGTCTCATTCTGGTTAGTGGCCGCAGCCCCGACACGCGGAAGCAGGGTTCCGACCGTTGCTGCGGTTCCAAGCTGAACCACGCGACGCCTATTCAATCCCATCAGAGGCCTCCCTTTGAGGTGGACATTGTCGAGCGTATCACAGATGTGGCCGCCAATGGTTAAGGGATTGTGAACATGCGCGATACCAGCGTTTTGCCCGGTCCTTCAGAGGTCCTTGATTCTGTCGACCCGGAGCGGGCAGGCGAGGTAAACTCCGAATTCCTTACCGATATCCGCGCTGACACGGGCGTGGACTTTACCTTGCCGGTCGAGGAACCGCTGATTGTCTTCGACCGGGAAAATCCCCTCATGCCAGATGCCGGGATGGATGTAGAGGCCGCGTGACCCATCGCACCAGAAGGCCACCACTTTGTCCGGCGTCAGGTTGTCTCCGGGCAGGGCGACGGGGACGATGAAGGGCTTGTTGTCCAACGGCCAGAACATCTGACCTCCATCCGGATGATAATTCATGTGCCACAGCAGAACCTGATCGCGCGGCGCGGTTTGCCGCGTCGTCTGCGCCTGTTGCGGGTCCGCAGACCAGCCGAGCACATAATGCCCTTTCACTGCTTCGTTTTCGCCGTAGAGAACATCGCCCTGCCAGTTACATTTGAACGTGCCTTCGACCCAACCGCCCTCGTCGCCGGTTCCTTCGTCGATCGGGCGCCAGCCCTGTTGGGGCCAGCGCACGATCTCGATCTCAAACGTGTCGGGATCGTCGACCAGACAACCATAGCCTTTGACTGTCTCGTCCGTGGCCCGGATCAGAGGGACTTCGTGCCAGGGCAGGGACGGTTTGGAACTGGCCTCGAAAATGTATTCCGGCGCGGTCATGATGCGCCCAGATGCTTGTCGACCATGCGCTGCACCATGGGTGCGAAATGGGCGAAATCCGGTGTTTCCATATCGGCGCGCTTGCCTGCCTCATCCAGATACCGGACCTGAATGATTTCTTTCAGGTTCGGGTTGGCTTCGAATTCTGCGACCTCTTCTGCATTCATCGGACCACCTTGCAATTCCAGCGTATGAACCGAAGCAGCAGAGAGCCGATTGAAATATTCGGGTTTGGTGGCGCAGAGATAGCGTTTGGCCGCGACGTGATAGCGGCAGCAATCGGTGATGACCGAGGGGAAGAACTGTTCCAGCACTTCCGCGCCCGCGTCCTCATGATGGCGGTCTTCGGTATCATCCGGGTGGTACGTTCCGAACTCGGATGTGAAATGACCGATATCGTGCAGCAGCGCGCCGACGATGATTTCCTCAGGCTGACCGTTCTGTTCGGCGATGGTCGCGCCTTGCAGCATATGTTCGGCCATGGTGACGGGCTCGCCGAGGTACTCTTCGCCGCCCCGGCGGTCGAAGATATCCCCGATGAAGGCCACGATATTGTCCCGGTTCAAGGTCGAGAAATCGGGTTTCATTCCGCCGCCTCCGGCTGGTCCATTTCCATTGCCGCCAGCGTTGACAGCAGACCGTCCTTGTCGGCGTAACATCCCTGCAACCACCGCGAGCCCGCTCCGGAATAGCCCAGACGCGCGTGAAGGACGCGGGTGTTGTCGACGATAAAGCTCTCGCCCGGTTCCAATTTGAACGACACGCCCATGGCCGGGTCGTCGATGATTTCACCCAATTGGCGATAAGCGGCGTAGTAGGCCTCCATCTGGTCGAACGGGATATCGACCAGCGGTGCGGTCGAGCGGTTGTTGAAACGGATACCAACAAGCTCGCCATCCGGCGATAGTTCGATCATCGGGCGGCGGGAACGCAGGCAGACACCGTCCGAGCCTTTGTATTCGAACCGCGCGGGATAGCCTGCCAGCAAGGCAAACCCATCGGGGTTCTGTTCGCGCAGCTTCTCGGCGGCGCGGAAGCCATCGACCACGATTGAGTCGCCGCCCTCGGCGCTGTTCTCAAGGCAGTACAGAATTTGCAGCGTCGGAACCGGATCGCGATAGGGATTGTCGGTATGCGCCTGCAGGCCAAGGCCGGTATAAGCGAGGTTGGTGGGGTTCACCTCAGTCCGAACCTCGAAATAGGGGCCATAGTTGGTTTGGCGGACATAACCGAACAGATCGGCCACCTTCAGCAGCGACTCCGGTTCGGTCGGCCCGCCGGTCAGCTTGGCAAAGCCGTACTCGGCCACTGCCGCCAGCCAGCCACGTTTGGCCGCCGGGTTGGCATGAACCTCGTCCCAATCTGCGCTGGGCGCGTCGATGCCGCGTTCCCACGTAGTGATGCCGGGGGCGGTCCGCCCGGTTGCGAGGTCATGGTCGTGGTCATAGCTGTGCGTGGCCAGCCAATCGGCGGGGAAGGTGACGGTCTTATCTTCCGGTTGGAAAGTAACGGTCAGATCTCCGTTTCGAACCTCGGCGGCACTGACAGAAATGTCTGAGGGGATATCACCGATGGTGATCAGACGCTGACCGTTGCCGGGGGCGCGGGTTTCTGGGTCCAGCGCATTGTCGCGCAGCCAGATGGCGTGGAAACGGGCGGTGGTGCCGGTGTCAAATTCAATGGTTATGACCGTGGCGTCGTGAGTGGCGATGCGCAGCATGGGGGTCTCCTGTTCAGCGCGGCTTTGCTTGAGCAGATACGCGCCTTATGGCATTACCACAATTAATCCTTCTTTCTGCTGAGACTTGGAAAAACTAATGGCTAAGAAAAAGATCGGGTTGCCGCCATTGGATTGGTTGCGCGTGTTCGAAGCGGCGGGGCGTCTGGGCGGTTTTTCAGCAGCCGCACGGGAATTCGGCCTGACTCAGGCGGCGGTCAGTCAGCGGATCGGTAATCTTGAGGCCTGGTTGGGACGGACATTGTTTGTGCGTGAGGCACGAGGCGTGTCGCTGACCGTTGAAGGCGAAAGCTATCTGCCCTTGGTGCAAGACAGCCTTCAGGCGCTTGAACGGAACACCGAGGATTTGTTTGGAAAGTCCCCGCGTGAACTGCGCGTGGCGGGGTTGTCGTCCAACATCCACGCGCTGGTGGTGCCCAGCCTCGCCCGGTTTCAGGAGGTGCGGCCGAAAGTGCGTGTGATGACGGATTCCGTTGCGCGCCGCTCTTCCTTGGATGAGGAGCGGACATGGCTGCAAATCCGCTACGGCCGCGGTGCATGGCCGGGGCGGGATTCCGAACTCATCGCTCCTGAAGTGCTGGTGCCGATGGCAGCACCGGGCGTGGAATGGGGCGCGCCTTTGATCGATCTGCGAGGGGAGCGGCCCGGATGGCGGGACTGGGCGCGAAAAACGGATCAGGGCGAAGTTACGACGTCGAATATCAGCTTTGATTCAATGGAACATGCGTTGTCAGCGGCGCGGCAAGGTATGGGCGTGGCGCTAGGGTCAGTCGCTTTGGCAAAGGGAGATTTGCAAGCAGGCCGGTTGCGCAGGTTGAACCTGCCCGAGTTAAAAACGAAAGATGGTTATTGGCTGACCTGGCCCGAAGATAGGGCAAAGTCCAAAAAACAGCGTGCCCTGATTTCGGATTTTCTGGACGCGTTGCGGGGATGAGCAATCAGAAGTCGATTGCGATGCCCTTTTTCTCCCAATCTCCGTAACGGGCCGGGTCGGGACCGTCACGCCCGCCCAGTTCCTTGGGCAACTCTTTGGCCTCAGCCTCGGCCTTTTTGCGGCGCTCTTCTGCTTCGGCCAGCGCACGCTGGGCTGCGGGGGGCAGGTCTTTGCGGTCGTCACTCATGACATCGGGTTCCTTTCCGTGCACGGGCTTGATATACGCCCCCGTCCGCATTTGGCAATGTGGATGAGGGTTTCATCAAAGGCGGTTCCATGTCCGACAACGCAACAGCGGCGCGACGCAGCGCGATCTATCTGCTGGATCAGATTCTGGGAGAGGGGCGGCTGTTGTCCGAGTGTCTGGCTGCCGGCGCGCTGGATCGGCTGGGGCCTGAAGATCGCGCGCGGGCGCAACGCCTGACGTTAGAGACCCTTCGCGGGCTCGAACGCGCAGACCGCCTGCTGGACAATCACCTGAACCGGACACCGGCCCTGACCGTGCACAATGCCCTGCGTCTGGGCGCTGTTGAGCTGTGCCACGGCGAAGCTGCGCATGGGGTGGTCAATTCGATGGTCGAGATTGTGGGCCGGTCGCGCAAACATGGGCGGCTCAAAGGGTTGGTCAACGCGGTTCTGCGCAAAGTGGCCGCCGAAGGCCCCGGGGCCTGGCCCAAAATGCGGGTTCCGCGATTGCCGGAATGGTTGCGCGATCCGCTGATCATGGCATGGGGCGATGACGCAATTGCCGGAATGGAACAGGCGCATTTCAACGGCGCACCACTGGACATCACTGTAAAGCCAGGCGCAAGCGGTCCGGGTGAGGCGCTGCCGACCGGGTCGATGCGTGTGCAAGATGCCGGGCAGGTTTCGGCGCTGCCGGGCTATGACACAGGCGGCTGGTGGGTACAGGACGCCGCCGCTGCGTTGCCGGTCCGTGTGCTGGGCCCAAAGCCCGGTGAAAAGATACTCGACCTTTGCGCCGCGCCGGGGGGCAAGACGTTGCAACTGGCCGCTGCCGGGGCTGAAGTCACCGCGCTGGATGTGTCCGAGAACCGGTTGGAACGGGTGCGCGAAAACCTTCAGCGCACCGGATTGAAGGCGACTGTCATTGCCGGTGACGCGTTGGAACATCAGGGTCAGTACGATGCTATCCTGCTGGACGCGCCCTGTTCGGCCACAGGAACGATCCGCCGCCACCCAGATCTGCCCTTTGCCAAAGACGGCTCGGAATTCGGCGGGTTGATCGAGTTGCAGGCCCAAATGCTGGCCCACGCCTGGACCTTGCTGAAACCCGGAGGCCGGCTGGTCTATTGCACCTGCTCTTTGCTGCCGGATGAGGGCGAGGTGCAGGTTGAAGAGGCTTTGGATCAATATCCCGAAATGGCCGTGGACCGCGACGCCCTGAGCATTGCCGGGGTCGAACCAGGTTGGATTACCGAAGAAGGCGGCTTGCGTCTGCGTCCTGATTACTGGCCGGATCGCGGCGGAATGGACGGGTTCTATATCGCCTGCCTGAACAAATCGACGTAATGACACGCTTTTCGATGACTTGACGATCGTGGCGGTCTATCGTTGGGTCTCAGGCGCCAGCAGAGCGCAAGGGGCAGAGTAACGAGCGTCATGTCAAAGACGGATTCCATGACCAATAGGTGGACACGGTTTCAGAACCGTCTCTACGCGCGGCTCAGCCAGCGGCGCAAAGCGGTCTCGGGGTTTGTTGGCGAGCCCGAACCACGCACAGTTGGGTCATTTGCCCGCGGACGTCAGCTGGTTGCCGGGAATTTGCTGTTCGCAGGCTATCTGGTCGAGGCGCAAGACACCGAGCTGTGGGATGTTCTCGCCCCCAGCACCGGTTTCGATAATGAACGTCACGGCTTTGCCTGGTTGGACGATCTTGCCGCTGTGGGTGACATGCGCGCCCGCGAAAAAGCGCAGCGGTGGGTGTGGGGATGGATCAAGGCGCATGGTCGCGGCCAGGGGCCGGGCTGGGCCCCGGATCTGACCGGACGGCGCGTGATCCGCTGGATCAATCACGCGGCATTCCTGCTGCGCGGCATGGACGACACGCAGCGCAAGATCTTCTTCCGCGCCTTGGCGCAGCAGACATGGTTTCTGTCCAAACGCTGGAAGGCGGCAACACCGGGGCTGCCCCGTTTCGAGGCGTTGGCCGGTCTGGTGCAGGCTGGGCTAGCGTTGGAGGGGTTGGAACAACTGGCCGATCCGGCCCTGCGGGCCCTGGCACGCGAATGCGACAGCCAGATTGATGCTCAGGGCGGTATCCCGACCCGAAACCCGGAAGAACTGCTTGAGGTCTTTACGCTGTTGGCCTGGACCTCTGCGGCGCTCAGTGAGTTGGGGCGCGGCACGCCCGGGGCGCAGGCGAATGCCATCAAACGCATGGCCCCCACCTTGCGTAGTCTGCGCCATTCGGACGGGGCGCTGGCCCGGTTTCATGGCGGCGGGCGCGGGGTCGAGGGGCGTCTGGATCAGGCCCTTGCTCAAAGCGGGGTGAGACCGCAGCACGCCTCTGGGCTTTCCATGGGGTTTGCCCGCCTTTACGCAGCGCGGACCAGTGTCATCGTGGACGCCAGCCCGCCGCCCAAGGGGGCGGCGTCCTTCAATGCTCATGCCTCGACCCTCGCGTTCGAGCTGACTTCGGGCCGCAGGCCGCTGATCGTGAATTGTGGCTCGGGCGAAAGCTTTGGGATGGAATGGCGACGCGCGGGCAGGGCTACACCGTCTCACTCGACGTTGTGCCTGGATGGGTATTCGAGTGCTCGGTTGGCCGATCCCACTCCCGGCAGCGAACGTGAGGCGCTGGTGGATGCGCCACAAGAGGTCCCGGTCGACTTTGAGGACGCTATCGAAGGCACACGGTTCATGGCCGGGCATGACGGATATACCAAGGTCTTTGGGTTGACCCACGCCCGCACGTTCGAGCTGCGCTTTGACGGGCGTGAACTGGCGTGTGAGGACATTCTGCTGACCGCCACGGACAAGGCGAAGAGGCAGTTTGACAAGGCGCTGGACGCCTCTGGCCTCAAGGGCATCGGGTTTAATGTCCGGTTTCACCTGCATCCGGACGTGGATGCAGCGCTGGATTTGGGTGGGGCGGCGGTGTCGATGGCGCTCAAAAGCGGCGAGATTTGGGTTTTCCGCCATGATGGCGTAGGAAAATTGTCAGTTGAGCCAAGCGTTTATCTTGAAAAAGGCCGATTAAAGCCACGCGCGACAAAACAGATCGTTCTATCCGGGCGCGCAATGGAGTATGCGACCCGCATCCGGTGGACGCTGAGCAAGGCACAGGATACAGCCTATGCTGTACGCGATCTGCACCGGGACGAGCCCGAGTTTGACTGACGCCAAAAGGACCTTTGGACCCATGACCGATCTTCACCCCGTGCGCCGCGCGTTGCTTTCCGTTTCCGACAAGACCGGGCTGATCGAGCTGGGCAAGGCGCTGGCCGAGCGCGGGGTCGAGCTGCTGTCGACGGGCGGTACCGCAAAGGCGCTGCGCGATGCGGGGCTTGAGGTGAAAGACGTCAGCGAGGTCACTGGCTTCCCCGAGATGATGGACGGTCGGGTCAAGACCCTGCACCCGATGGTGCATGGCGGTCTGCTGGCTCTGCGCGACAACGACACCCACATCGCCGCGATGGACGAACACGGCATCGGAGCAATCGACCTGCTGGTGGTGAACCTCTATCCGTTCGAGGCGACCGTGGCAAAAGGCGCGGGATACGACGAATGCATCGAGAATATCGATATCGGCGGTCCCGCGATGATCCGCGCCGCGTCCAAGAACCATGCCTTCGTAAATGTGGTTGTGGATGTCGAGGACTACTCTTCGCTGCTGGATCAACTGGAAGAGAATTACGGCAAAACCTCTTACGGCTTCCGCCAGTGGCTGGCGCAAAAGGCGTATGCCCGGACCGCTGTTTATGACACCGCTGTGTCCAACTGGATGGCGGAGGCGCTGCAGCTTGAGGCCCCCAAGCGCCGTGCCTTTGCGGGTGAGTTGAAACAGACTCTGCGCTATGGCGAGAACAGCCATCAGCAGGCGGCGTTTTATACGGACGGCACGAACCGTCCGGGCGTGGCGACCGCCGTTCAGCATCAGGGCAAGGAACTGAGCTACAACAACATCAACGACACGGATGCCGCCTTTGAATTGGTGGCTGAGTTCGATCCTGCAAAGGGCGCGGCCTGTGCGATCATCAAGCACGCCAACCCTTGCGGTGTTGCCACAGGCGCGACCTTGCTGGACGCGTATAAGTCGGCTTTCGACTGCGACCGGACCTCGGCCTTTGGCGGGATCGTGGCACTGAACCAACCGCTGGATGCCGAAACCGCTCAAGAGATTACCGGCATCTTCACCGAGGTCGTGATTGCTCCGGGCGCGTCCGACGAGGCCAAGGCGATCTTTGCCGCCAAAAAGAACCTGCGCCTGCTGACCACAGAGGGCCTTCCGGATGTGACCGCTGGCGGCAAGACCGTGCGTCAGGTGGCCGGTGGTCTGCTGGTGCAGGACAAAGATAACGGCTTTGTCGGCATGGATGATCTGAAAGTGGTCACCAAAAAGGCCCCAACCGACGAGCAGATGCGCGACCTGCTGTTTGCATGGAAAGTGGCCAAGCACGTTAAATCCAACGCCATTGTCTATGTCAAAGACGGCGCGACCGTGGGCGTAGGTGCAGGTCAGATGAGCCGCGTGGACTCGGCCCTGATCGCGGCCAAAAAAGCCGAACGCATGGCGGATGCGCTGGGCTTGGCCCAACCGCTGACAATCGGCTCGGCCGTGGCCTCGGATGCGTTCTTCCCGTTCCCTGACGGCCTGATGGAGGCCGCTGAGGCCGGCGCCACTTGCGTGATCCAGCCCGGTGGCTCGATGCGGGATGACGAAGTGATCGCGGCGGCGGACGAGGCTGGCTTGGCGATGGTCTTCACTGGCATGCGCCACTTCCGTCACTGATGCGCATGCGCCTTCTGCTCTGGGCTGCGGTGGCCGCGTTTTTGATCGACCAGATCAGCAAGTATCTGGTCGTTCACGTGATGCGCGTGGCCGAGGGACACATCGACGTCCTGCCGCCGCTGCTAGTGTTCAAGTACGGCGAGAATCGGGGCATCAATTTCGGCCTGTTCCAAGGTGACTCCGATGCTGCGCGCTGGGTTCTGATCGGTGTGTCGCTGGCAATCTCAATCGGCGTGCTGGTCTGGCTGATGCGTACGGTCCCGTCGAAGCTGATGCTGGTATGCGGTGGGCTGCTGATCGGGGGCGCACTTGGCAACGTGGTGGATCGCGTGCTGTACGGCTATGTTCTGGATTTCCTGAATATGTCCTGTTGCGGCATTAACAATCCTTTCGTGTTCAATCTGGCCGATGTGTTTATTTTCGCCGGAGCGATCGGTCTGGTTTTGTTCGAGGGCAAAAAGGCCTCGTGACGCGCCATTTGAAATGCGATAAAAGCGCCTCAAACAGGCTGGAGACTCTGATGCGGCTGCCGCGTTCCATTTTTGCTGTGACATTGGCCTTTGCTGCTGCGGGCTGTTCCGATATTGGTCTGCGCCATCTTCAGGCACCGGGGCCGGGGCCGGACGAGTTCTCTGTTCTACCGGTCAAGCCGCTGACCCAGCCAAAGGATTACGCGTTCCTACCTGCGCCGACCCCCGGTGGCGGCAACCTGACTGATCCTAATCCAAAGGCCGAAGCGGTCGCAGCCCTTGGTGGTAACGCGGCTGCGTTGAATCCGAACACAGCCATTCCGTCGACCGATGCAGCGCTTGTGACCGCGACCAGCCGCTATGGCGTTCCAGCCAACGCACGGCAGGTGGTCAACGCCGAAGATGCAGAGTTCCGCAGAAAGCAATCTCGCCTGACGCGTCTGCGCCTGTTCAATGTGGACCGCTATTCGCAGGTTTACCGCCGCGAGACCCTTAATCCGGACGCCCAAAACGAAGCGGCCCGTCGCGCCGGGATCGAAACTCCGTCGTCGCCGCCGGTTAATGAATAATCTTTAACTTTTCGTCATCAGGCTTGAACCCGCGCGGCGTCACCGTAGTTTGAACACAATAGATCAAACGGAGGACGCCCCATGGTTCGGGCCCTTGCCCTGTCGGCTGCCCTGATGGCCGCGACCCCTCTCGCTGCAAGCGAGGGGCATGAAGCGGTGACAACCTTTACGCTGGATAACGGCATGGATGTCGTCGTGATCGAGGATCATCGCGCGCCGGTCGTGCAGCACATGGTCTGGTATCGCGCGGGATCCGCGGATGAGCCCGTGGGATCCTCGGGTGTGGCGCATTTCCTTGAACATCTCTTGTTCAAAGGAACCGACACGCTGGCACCGGGTGAATTCTCGGCCACCGTTGCAGCGAATGGCGGCAACGACAACGCGTTCACGTCTTATGACTACACCGCCTACTTCCAGCGTGTCGCAGCAGACCGCCTGGAACTGATGATGCGGATGGAGGCGGACCGGATGCGCAACATCCGCCTGACCGAAGAGGATATTGCTACCGAACGCGACGTGATCCTAGAGGAGCGTAACCAGCGCACCGACAACAGCCCTCGGGCCCTGTTCGGCGAGCAGATGAGTGCAGCGCAGTATCTTAACCATCGCTACGGCGTCCCGATCATTGGCTGGCGGCACGAGATGGAGACGCTGGACATGGAGGATGCGCTGTCCTTCTACCAGACACATTACGCGCCCAATAACGCCATTCTGGTCGTCACGGGCGATGTCGAACCCGACGAGGTCAAAACCCTGGCCGAAGAATACTATGGTGTGATCCCGGCCAACCCAGACCTGCCCGAACGGTTCCGTTCGCAGGAACCGCCCCAGATCGCGGAACGACGCCTGACGTTCAAGGACGCGCGGGTGTCGCAACCTTACGTTCAGCGCAGCTATCTGGCCCCAGAACGCGATCCGGGCGAGCAGGAAAAGGCCGCTGCGCTGTTTCTGTTGGCTGAACTTCTGGGCGGCAGTACCACGTCCTATCTGAACGAAAAGCTACAGTTCGAGCAACAAAAGGCCGTCTACGCCGGGGCTTTCTATCGCGGTGTCTCATTGGATGACACGACCTTTGATTTGCTGGTGGTTCCGGCGCAAGGGGTGTCTTTGCAAGAGGCCGAAGACGCGATGGATCAGGCTGTGGCCGATTTCATCGCCGAAGGTGTGAACGAAGAAGACCTGGACCGGATAAAGATGCAACTGCGTGCCGCGCAAACCTATGCGCGCGACAATGTGGACGGGATCGGCAACCGCTATGGTCGAGCCCTGACCAGCGGTTTGACGGTCGAGGATGTGCAGGCGTGGCCCGAAATCCTGCAGGCCGTGACCGGCGACGAGATCATCGCCGCTGCCCGCGAAGTGATACAGCCCGAAACATCGGTAACCGGATGGCTGATGCGTGACGATGAGGTGACGCAATGAAACGAATATTCGCAACTCTGATCGCCTTCGTGATCGCTCTCCCGGCCTGGGCTGAGATCGATATCAAAGAAGTGACCTCGCCAGGTGGGATCAAGGCCTGGTTGGTCGAGGATCATTCGATCCCGTTCACAGCGCTGGAACTGCGCTTTCGCGGGGGTACCTCGCTGGATGATCCGGACAAACGCGGCGCGATTTATCTGATGAGCGGATTGATCGAAGAGGGCGCGGGCGACATGGATGCCCGCACCTATGCGCGCGAACTGGAGTCGCTGGCCGCGTCCTTCCGGTACAATGCCACCGACGACACGGTGTCGATCTCGGCGCAGTTTCTGACCGAAAACCGGGATGAGGTGATCGACCTTCTGCGCACCACGATCCATGAACCGCGATTTGATCAAGACGCGGTTGAGCGTGTGAAGGCGCAGGTGCTTTCGGGTTTGAAATCGGATCAGACCGATCCGAATGACATCGCAGGCCGCAATTTTGCGCGGATGGCATATGGCGAACATCCGTATGGCTCGGAAGGCAAGGGGACAATCGAAAGCGTGTCGTCCCTGACCCGTGATGACGTGGTCACGGCGTATGAGGATGTCTTTGCCAAGGACCGCATGTATGTCGGTGCTGTGGGCGATATCACCGCCGAAGAGTTGGGCGTATTGCTGGACAAGTTGCTGGCTGACCTGCCCGAAGCCGGCAAACCGATCCCGGAACGCGCTGACGTGACCATCCCCGGCGGTGTCAGCGTGGTTGAGTTTGATACCCCACAATCGGTTGCTCTGTTCGGTCATGCGGGCATTGACCGCGATGATCCCGATTTCTTTGCGGCTTTTATCCTGAACCACATTCTGGGTGGCGGGGGCTTTGAAAGCCGACTGATGCAGGAAGTGCGCGAAAAACGTGGTCTGACCTACGGCATCGCGACCTATCTTGTGCCCAAGGATCTGGCTTCGGTCTACCTGGGATCGGTCTCATCCAGCAACGATCGCATCGCAGAGGCGGTCGAAGTCATCCGGGACGAATGGGCGCGCGCGGCATCCGAAGGTGTGACTCAGGAAGAGTTGGACGACGCCAAGACCTATCTGACCGGCGCATACCCGTTGCGGTTCGACGGCAACGGCCAGATCGCCGGGATCATGGTCGGAATGCAGATGGAAGACCTTCCCATCGACTATATCGCCACCCGCAACGACAAGGTGAACGCGGTGACGCTGGAAGAGGTCAACCGCGTGGCCAGCGAGTTACTGGACCCCGAGGGGCTGCATTTCACCATCGTCGGAAAACCCGAGGGTCTGGACGGTTAAACCCGTTCAGGCCGCTGCGGGCTGCTTTTGGGCCCGCAGCGTGTGTTTGTTACTGCTCAGCAGCTTTTGCCGCGCATGACGGAAATGCGCGGCCTTCAGCGTGTCGTCGATATGCCGGTTGCGCCGAAGCAGGCGCGACAGTTGGATGTTGTCGAACACAAGGCATGTGGTGGGTTCTGTGGCGATGACCGTAGCTGTTGCAGGCAGGCCGAGGCTGAATGTCAGCTCGCCCAAGATCTCATCCGATCCGCAGGTGTTGATGACCCGGCCGTTCTTCAAAATGGTCGTCTGTCCGCTCAGGACATAGCCCAGGAAATCCGTGATCTTGCCTTCTTCGATCAGGATATCTCCGGTTTTGTATTCGCGTATGGATGCTGTGTTCAGCAACCTGCGTGCCTGATGCGGTTTCAGCGACTCTAAATGGTGAGAGATGAACTGACGCTCGGGTTGGGAAAAGTGAACCAAATGGCGCGACAGGTAACCGCGCAGCAAACCGATGACCGAGATCGCGATATAGGCCATCTGGATGATCGCCCCGGCCAGATTGAACTCTTCTGCCATGCTGATCATCACGCAGCCCGCGGCGACGATCACCAGAACGGGGTACAGGACCCCGTTGCCCCGGATGACGCCGATCTGCAGCAGAAAGTAGTTCAGGATGTACAGCCCGGCCCCAAACACACCGATCATTGTCGCCAGTTGGACGGCTTCGGGAATATCGATTGGAAAGTTTAGCATGCTTGGCCCACCCTTGTGTTGGATGGGCCTTACGCTGCGTCAACAATGCAAAGCTGTATATGAACAGCTTCACAACTTAATCGGTGTTATGAGCGTGCTTTCGCCTGCGCGCGCAGCATCTGTCCCATCATCTGACCGAACTTGCCCGACCCGCGCTGATACAGCGCGCCGTCCACGGCCATAACCGTGCCGCTGATGTAACTGGCCAGATCCGAGCTAAGGAACAGGCAAGCATTGGCAACGTCCTGCGGTTGCCCCCAACGGCCTAAGGGTACATCCTTGCGCAGCTCTTCATGGGCGTTCTCGGTCGGAGCCAGTCGTTTGGCCCCTTCGGTCCCTTCGATAAATCCGGGCACGACCGAGTTCACGCGAATGCCTTCGACACCCCACTCCATCGACAGCGATCGGGTGATCTGATCCACACCGGCCTTGGCCGCACAAACATGCGACTGGCCTTCATAGGGCAGATAGGATTGCGGCGCCGAAATATTGATGATGCTGGCACCCGGACGTTTGAGGAAGGGATAGGCCCCCTTCATCACGTGGACCGTGCCCATCAGGTCGATGTCCACCACGGTCTTGAATGCGTTCACGGACATCTCTGACATCAGCGCAGGGAAATTGCCCGCCGCGCCTGACACCAGTACATCGAAATCACCAAACGCGTCGTGGAACTGCTGCAAGCCCTCCGCTACCGCCTCGGGGTCGCGGACGTCAAAGGCTGCACCGATGGCGTCCTGTGCGCCTGCAGCTTTCAGCGCATCGACTGTATCATCCACCTTGTCCTGCGACCGGCTGGCCACGGCAAGTTTGGCCCCCGAGGCCGCAAAGGCCTCGGCAATGCCGCGATTGATACCGCTTGTTCCGCCAATGACGATGACGGTTTTGTTTGCAAAATCCATGAGGGCCTCCCTTGGTCGGGGGCCCTACTCGCCGTAGGGCACCCAGATGTTCTTCACTTCGGTCGCAGCCTGCAGGAAGCGGCGCGAATGGTCCACGCCCCAATCAAATGCCGTCGCGTTATTCACCCAGGTCCGTTTCAGGTTCCCTGCCGAGACGGCCTCGATCTCTTTCGAAAGGTCGGTGGACGAGAAGGACCAGACCGCATCGACGTTCAGGTGCGAAGCCAGCGGTTTCGCCAATTCCGCGTGGCTACCGGTCAGGATGTTGACCACGCCAGCGGGGACGTCGGATGTTTCTAGGATCTGGTAGAAATCGGTCGCTGCCAGCGGGTAGGGCTCGGATGCCACCAGAACTGTCCGGTTGCCCATCGCAATTGCCGGGGCCATCGCCGCAACCAACCCAAGAAGAGGTGCTTCGTCGGCGCAAAGCGCGCCGATGACGCCGACGGACTCTTTCATGGCGATCGCCACGCCGCGGATCGGAACACCGTGCACCTGACCGTCATACTTGTCGGCCCACGCGGCGGCGGTGAACAGACGCTGGATCGAGGCTTCAACCTCTTTCGCGCCGTCCTTTTTGCCGGTCATGGCGTCAATGCGAGTTGCGAATTCATCAGCACGGGCCGAGAGGTTTTCACCGATGTAATACAGGATCTGCGCGCGCAAATGCCCGGTGGTCTTCGACCAAGCTTTGGCACCCGCTGCAGCCTCAACCGCATTGCGAACGTCCTTGCGGTTGGCAAGGCCCACATGGCCCAGCAGGCCGGACTTGCCCCAGACGGGTTTCGAATAGCCGCCATCGGGCCGCGCCTGCTTGCCGCCGACATACATCTTGGCGGTCCGGTCAATCGGGTCGACCGGAGCACCTTCGCCCATAATCGCTTCAACCTTCGCCAGCGGCTTGGCTTTGCCCTTGGGCTTGGTATAGGCCGCAAGACCTTCCCAACCGCCTTCTCGGCCAAACCCGCTTTCGCGAACCCCACCGAAACCAGCGGCGGCGTCGAACAGGTTGGTGGCATTCACCCAGACCACGCCCGCGACCAGCTTGGGGGCGATATCCAGCGCGAGGTTCACGTTTTCGGTCCACACCGTCGCGGCCAGCCCGTAACGGGTGTTGTTGGCCAGTTCGACCGCCTCTTCCGGCGTGCGGAAAGTGGACGACACCAGTACCGGACCAAAAATCTCTTCCTGCATCAGCGGATCGGATGTCTCGAGGCCCGAGATCAGCGTCGGCGGGTAATAACAGCCGTTCGCAGGCAGATCGCAAGCCGCCTGATGAACATGCCCAACCGTGTTGCTTTCGACCATGCCCTTGATGGTCTGCAACTGCACGGGGTCCACAACCGCACCCACGTCGATACACTTGTCCAGCGGATCGCCGATGCGCAGCTTGTCCATACGGGCACGCAGCTTGTCATGGAAGCGGTCCGCGATGCCCTCTTGCACCAAGAGGCGCGAGCCCGCACAGCAGACTTGGCCCTGATTGAACCAGATCGCGTCGACCAAGCCTTCGATGGCTGAATCAATATCCGCGTCATCAAAGACGATATAGGCGGACTTGCCGCCCAGCTCTAATGTCAGTTCCTTGCCAGAGCCAGCGGTCGCCTCACGGATACGACGGCCCACGACGGTCGAGCCGGTAAAGGCGATTTTGTCGACGTTCGAAGACACGATCATCTCACCCACAGCTCCGTCACCGGTGACAATGTTGACCACGCCTTTCGGCAGGCCAGCCTGCGAACAGATGTCGGCAAACAGCAGTGCAGTTAGCGAGGTATACTCGGCCGGCTTCAGAACCACCGTGTTTCCCATCGCGATCGCAGGCGCGACTTTCCACGCAAGCATCAGCAGCGGGAAGTTCCACGGGATGATCTGCCCACAAACGCCCAGAGCCTCGGCATCGGGCAGTTCGCTTTCCATCAGCTGCGCCATGCCCGCGTGGTAATAGAAATGCCGCTGCACCAGAGGGATGTCGATGTCGCGCGATTCACGGATCGGCTTGCCGTTGTCTAGGCTTTCGAGTACCGCGAACAAGCGCGAATGCTTCTGAAGCAACCGTGCAATGGCATAGAGGTACCGCGCACGACCTGCGCCGCCCAGCTTCTCCCACTTTGGCTGTGCCTTGCGGGCGGCGGCAACGGCGGCGTCCACATCAGCCTGTTTCGCCTGCGTCAGCTTAGCTAGAACCTCTCCGGTCGCCGGGTTGCGGCTTTCGAACCCTTTGCCAGGTTTAGTGAAGGCACCGTCGATATAGTGACCGAACTTGTCGCCCTGATCGACCAGCCAGGCCAATGCCTCGGCAGCGCTTTCGGGGGCAGGGCCGTAATCCATGGTTTCGAAAATCTCTTTGACTGTCATTGTTCTTGTCCTCAGCCCATGGAGTGACGGTAGCCAGCCGAGTAGGACCCGGTGACATAATGTTCCAACTGCCGCTCAATATCGCCCAGAAGCGACGAGGCACCAAAGCGGAATAGGTCCGGCTCCAGCCAGCGGTCGCCCAGTTCGTCCTTGATTAGCGACAGGTAAACCAGCGCGTCTTTGGCCTTTGAGATGCCGCCTGCAGGCTTGTAGCCAACGCGATATCCGGTGCGGTCATAGTAGTCGCGGATCGCTCGGATCATCACCAGCGAAACGGGCAGGGTGGCGTTGACGCTTTCCTTGCCGGTCGAGGTCTTAATGAAATCCGCACCTGCCATCATGCACACCAGCGAGGCGCGCGCGACATTGCGCAAGCTGCCCAGCTCTCCGGTTGCGAGGATGGCTTTGACATGCGCATCGCCGCAGGCAACGCGGAAGGCCTTCATCTCTTCATACAAAGCCTGCCAGTCGCCCGAAAGCACGTGACGACGCGAGATCACGATGTCGATCTCTTCGGCCCCGGCCTTCACGCTTTCCTCGATCTCGGCCACGCGCAGGTGGAACGGGGACAGGCCAGCCGGGAAACCGGTCGACACGGCGGCAACCGGAATGCCAGTACCATGCAGCGCGTCGACGGCGGTTTCGATCATGTCATGATAGACGCAGACCGCACCCGTTGTGATCGGCGGCATATCCAGCGCTTGCAGAACCGAAGAGGCCACGGGCTGGCGGGCCTTGGCGCATAGTCGGCGCACGCGGCCTACGGTGTCATCGCCCGACAGGGTGGTCAGGTCGATCATCGTGATCGCCTTCAGGAGCCACGCGGCCTGATAGTCCTTTTTCACCGACCGGCGACCGGGCAGGGTCGCGGCGCGGCGCTCAATGGCCGAGGTGTTGGCTTGCACGGCGCGCACCCAGTCCAGATCCAGATCCATGCCGGGGTTTCTGGGCTCGGTCACTTGCGGCAGATGCGCTGTGCGCACGGGGCTTTCTGAGCTCTGCGTATCCATCTTCACATCCTTTGGGAGGTTTGCGCCAAATTCGCATGGCTTGCGCCTGAATGGAAGGCATAGCGGGCTTGCGAATGCAATTTTTTTGACCAAATGGACAAAAATAGCAGTTTCTTGCGAATAATTCGCAAGAGCGTTGACTTAGTTGCGAATGGTTCTCATATTCATTCTTAAGAGGTCGTCACCATGAGGTCTGCAATGATTCGTCGTCAATTCCTTGCTGCTTTGGCATTTGTCGTGGCCACGCCGATTGCCGCCTGGGCCGAAGCGCCACTGAAGGTTGTGGCAACGACGGGCATGATCGCGGATGCTGCGCGCCAGGTCGGTGGCGATCAGGTGGACGTTAAGGGACTGATGGGTCCCGGTGTTGACCCGCATGCGTATCGCCAGACCCGCAGTGACATCGTGGCAATGACACGCGCAGACCTGATCCTTTGGAACGGTCTGTATCTGGAAGCTCAAATGGAAGAGTTCTTCCACGATCTTGCCCGAAAGCGGTCAGTCGTGGCAGTGGCCGAGGGGTTGGATAAATCCCGGCTGCGCGCCCATGATGATTATGCCGACAAATTCGACCCGCACGTCTGGATGAGCCCTGCGTTGTGGCGCGACGTGGTGGTCGAGGTTCAGAACGCTCTGACCCAGGCACGCCCCGAGGCGGCCGATGTCTTTGCGGCCAATGCGGCCAATCATCTCGCCGAGATTGACGCGCTGAAGGCCTATTCCGATCAGGCGCTGGCCGCCGTTCCCGAAAACAACCGTGTTCTGGTGACTGCCCATGACGCCTTTGGCTATTTCGGTGCCGAACACGGCTATGAGGTCATGGGCATTCAAGGCATATCGACCCAGTCCGAGGCCGGTCTGAACCGGATCGGAGAGCTTGTGGATACGCTGGTCGACAAACAGCTGAAGGCGGTGTTCGTTGAAAGCTCGGTCTCGGACCGGTCCATGCGCGCCCTGATCGAAGGGGCTGCGACCAAAGGTCATGATGTCGCGATCGGGGGCGAGCTGTATTCCGACGCCATGGGAGAGCCGGGCACCTACGAGGGCACATATGTGGGCATGCTGGACCACAACATTACCGTCATCGCAGGCGCGTTGGGGGCCGAAGTGCCCCAGCGAGGTTTGAATGGCAAATTGTCTGCGGGGTTTTGAGTGATGCTTTCGCTGGCGGCTCATCAGGGTGTTTCGATCACCGAGCAGAATATTGAAGACAGCCCGCTGGCCATTCGTGGTCTGACCGTGTCTTACGGTCAGAAACCCGCCGTGTTTTCGGTGGACATGACAGTGCAACCCGGTGCGATGACCGCGATCATCGGGCCGAACGGGGCAGGGAAATCGACCCTTCTCAAAGCCGCTTTGGGTATCGTGAAGCCCTTGTCTGGCCAGGTTACTGTATTTGGTGCACCGCTTGAAAAACAACGCGCTCGGATCGCTTATGTGCCGCAGCGTGCAAGCGTGGACTGGGATTTTCCAACCCGTGTAATTGATGTCGTGCTGATGGGTCTGTCCCGGCAGCTGGGATTGCTGGGCCGTATCCGCGGCCGACACAT
Organism: Ruegeria sp. BC3; assembly: GCF_056539265.1. Lineage (NCBI taxonomy): Bacteria > Pseudomonadati > Pseudomonadota > Alphaproteobacteria > Rhodobacterales > Roseobacteraceae > Ruegeria > Ruegeria sp. BC3. The sequence continues at coordinate 339,390 of NZ_JBQFUP010000004.1, read as the reverse complement.
GGCGCGCGCGATGGAGTGCCTGAATCGGGTCGGAATGCACGACTTTGCCAATCGGCAGATCGGTCAGCTGTCCGGTGGCCAGCAACAGCGTGTGTTTCTTGCCCGCGCTCTGGCGCAGGACGCGGACCTGTACCTGTTGGATGAACCCTTCGCAGGTGTCGACGCGGCAACCGAAAAGGCGATCATCGCGGTCCTGAAATCGCTCAAACAGGACGGCAAGACCGTTGTGGTTGTTCATCATGATCTGGCCACCGTCACCGACTATTTCGACCACGTCTTCCTGATCAACACGCGCAAAGTGGCCGAAGGGCCTGTGGCTCAAGCCTTCACCGCCGAGACCTTGCAATCGGCCTATGGGGGTCGTCTGGCCACGGCGCAGATCGACCAGATCTCGCGTGCGCTTGGGTAATCATGCTCTGGGACGCTCTGACCCTTCAGCTGGGCTATAACGCCACGCTGGTCGCGATTGGTGCGACTCTGCTTGGGATCTCGGCCGGTGTGACAGGAACTTTCCTGTTTCTGCGCAAGCGCGCTTTGGTCAGCGACGCGATCAGTCATGCGACGCTGCCGGGTGTTTGCATCGGTTTTATGCTGCTGGTCGCGTTGGGGGGGGACGGGCGCAATCTACTCGGATTGCTGGCCGGATCCGCGGTATCGGCCTGGGTCGGTTTGCTGTGCATGAACTGGCTGACGCGCCATACCAGGTTGGCCGAGGACGCAGCGATTGGGGCAGTTCTGTCGGTCTTCTTCGGTTTTGGCATCGTTTTGCTGACCGTTATCCAGACCATGGGCGTAGGTCGTCAGGCCGGGTTGGAAGGGTTCTTGCTGGGCTCGACCGCCGGGATGCTGTGGACGGATGCTTTGATCATCGCGTTGGGTGGGGCAGCGACGCTTTTGCTGGTGATGATCATTCGGCGTCCGATGACCATGGTCGCCTTTGATCCGGAATACGCCGCTGCGCAGGGTCTGCCGGTGCACCGTGTTGACCTGGCCATGATGGGGCTGGTGATGGCAGTCACTGTCGTGGGGCTGAAGATCGTTGGCCTTATCCTGATCGTCGCTTTGCTGATCATACCGCCCGTCACGGCGCGGTTCTGGTCGCAGCGATCTGAAAGGGTCGTGTTGCTGGCTGGGCTGGCCGGGGGACTGGCGGGTTATCTGGGTGCGGCGCTGTCTGCCTCGGCCCCCAACCTTCCGACCGGTCCGATCATCGTGCTGGTCAGCTTTGGGTTCTTCGCGCTGTCTCTGCTGTTCGCACCCGTTCGTGGGGTTCTTGCCGCCGTTCTGAGGCACCTTCGGTTTCAGCGCCGGGTGCATATCCGGCAGGGTCTGCTGGCCTTGGCGCAGGGCCAGAAGATCTATGAGCCGCTGACTCTGCGACTGCTGCGGCGTTCGGGTTTGGTGCGCGCCGACGGCGTCGCGACGGAGACTGGCAAGGCCCGTGCGGCCAAGGCGCTGCGGGACGAAAAACGGTGGGAGGTTGTCCGGTCCGATCAGGCACACGAAGCGACAGCTGCCCTTTATGACGGGTTGCGGGATATCGAAACCGTTTTGACCCGCGACCAGATCGCCGAGGTTGATCGCCAGATTGGCGGCCCGCAGGAGGTTCCGGCATGAGCGGTGAAGAATTCGTTCCCCTGTCCCTGACGCCGCTGCTGATTGGCACCTTTGCGGCCATTGCCTGCGCCTTGCCTGGGAACTTTCTGGTGCTGCGCAAACAAGCCCTGATCGGAGACGCGATCAGCCATGTGGTGCTGCCGGGCATTGTGGTCGCCTTTATCCTGACCGGCGCGATCTCCACCTGGCCCATGATGCTGGGCGCTGCGGGCGCGGCCATCCTTGCCGTGATCATGATCGAGGCGGTCCGGCGGCTTGGACAGATCGAAGCAGGTGCCGCTATGGGGGTGGTTTTTACCACGATGTTCGCCGCGGGGGTTCTGTTGCTGGAACAGACTGACACGTCGAGTGTGCATCTGGATGTGGAGCACGCGCTTTATGGCAATCTGGAAAGCCTGATCTGGCTGGACGCGACGGGTTGGCCCTCGGTTCTGGACCCGGTGGCGCTGGCGGGATTACCGCCGGAACTGCCCCGGATCGCGCTGACTTTGCTGGGGGTTTCCCTGTTCATTTGGCTTTTTTGGCGACCGTTGAAGATTTCCACCTTTGACGAGGGGTTCGCCCGTACCGTCGGTATCCGAACCGGCGCTCTGGGGATGGCTCTGGTGATCACGGCTGCAATCGCTGCAGTTGCTGCCTTTGATGCCGTCGGTTCGATCATCGTGATCGCGATGTTCATCTGCCCACCGGCGGCGGCACGCCTGATGACCAACCAGTTGGAAACCCAAATCGTATGGAGCGTTGTTTTCGCCATCCTGTCGGCAGTCACAGGGTACATTCTGGCCGGGTATGGCCCGCTTTGGCTGGGGGCAGCGGATGCGGTCAGCGCGGCGGGCATGATCGCAACAATGTCCGGCCTGATCCTTGCAGGCGCGGCGATTTGGGGGCCTTGTCGAACCCGCGCGGGTGCGCCCAATACCGCTTGACCCGGCATTTTCCCGCCACCGGCCTTTGCACCCCATCGGCTGAACTTCGCCACCCTGTATGCCAGATACAGAGTCTTCACGTTATGTGACCGGATTCGTGGTACAAAATGGTTCATTGAATTTTGGATGACCACCACTCACTTGGATCGTTCGAACAATTGTGACCAGTTTGTCTGCCCTTCCGGCGGCGCGGGCGCGATTGTTCGAACGCCCCCCTCCCACCTGATTTTAGTTTATCCAAACCGGTGGCAGAATCGTGCGCGCTTGTGCTAGGTCTGGTGGTATGGCGCAGGCAAACCCCAATATCAGCGAAAACCGCCCGGTTATCCGGCAGCTTGATGACGCAGCGATCAACCGTATCGCGGCGGGCGAGGTTGTTGAGCGTCCGGCCTCTGCGGTCAAGGAATTGGTGGAAAACGCCATCGACGCCGGTGCAACACGGATCGCGATCGACATTGCCGATGGCGGCAAGACGTTGATTCGCGTCACCGATGACGGATGTGGGATTGCCGCCGCGGATTTGCCTCTGGCCTTGTCTCGCCACGCGACTTCGAAAATCGACGGCACTGATCTGCTGAATATCCACACCTTCGGATTCCGGGGTGAGGCGCTGCCCTCTCTGGGCGCGGTTGGCAGGCTGACGATCACCAGCCGTGTGCCGGGGGGCGAGGCAGCGCAGGTCCACGTATCTGGTGGCCGGATGGAGGCTGTGAAACCCGCAGCATTGCGTGCGGGAACGGTGGTCGAGCTGCGCGATCTGTTCTTTGCAACGCCCGCGCGCCTCAAGTTCATGCGCACCGACCGGGCAGAGGCTCAGGCGATCACTGACACCGTCAAAAGATTGGCCATGGCGGAGCCGGCAATCACCTTCACCCTGCGCGATGTTTCGGGCGGGGGCGAGGGGCGCGTGACCTTCCGCGCCGATCGTGAGAATGGCGATCTGTTCGATGCGCTGCATGCCCGTCTGGCCCGGGTGATCGGGCGCGAATTTGCCGAGAATGCCTTACAGATCGACGCCATCCGTGAAGGAATTCGCCTGTACGGTTATGCCGCCTTGCCGACCTATTCCCGGGGCGCGGCGGTGGCGCAATACCTGTTCGTGAATGGCCGCCCCGTGCGAGATAAGATGCTGACAGGCGCGCTGCGTGCGGCCTATTTCGATTTCCTCAGCCGCGACCGTCACCCGGCGGCGGCGCTGTTCATCGACTGCGACCCGACATTGGTGGACGTCAATGTTCATCCGGCCAAATCTGAGGTCCGCTTCCGTGATCCCGGCGTGGCACGGGGATTGATTGTTTCGGCCCTTCGGCACGCGCTGGCCGATGCAGGGCACCGCGCATCCACGACTGTGGCGAACGCGACTTTGGGCGCGATGCGACCGGAACCAGCGCAACCTGCGCCTGCGCGAGTGTATCAGATGGACCGTCTATCACCCGCCGCGCGGCAAGTTGCGTATCAGGCGCAGGCTCAGGGCTTTGCCGAGCTGTCCCATGACTACAGCGGCAGTGTGGTAGAGCCGACTCCGGCACCCACCCCCGAGGCTCCGGTCGAGGATCTGCCTTTGGGGGCCGCGCGCGGACAGGTGCATGAGAACTACATCATCGCCCAGACCGCCGATGGCATGGTAATTGTCGATCAGCACGCAGCGCATGAGCGTCTGGTGTATGAAAAGCTCAAGACCCAGATGGCTGAGAACGGTGTCGCGGCACAGGCTCTGCTGATCCCCGAGATCGTGGAGTTGTCCGACAGCGACTGCACGCGGTTGATGGCAGTTTCGGATGATCTCTCACGCCTTGGTTTGACGCTGGAACCCTTTGGTGGTGGGGCCATCGCCGTGCGGGAAACGCCTGCCATTCTGGGTGAGGTCGACGCCCGGGCGATGATTCTGGATATTCTGGACGAACTGGCCGATCAGGGGGAAAGCCAGACAGTAAAGGCGCGGATCGAGGCGATCCTCAGCCGGGTCGCCTGCCATGGCTCGGTCCGGTCGGGCCGCCGTATGCGGGCCGAGGAAATGAACGCCTTGCTGCGCGAGATGGAGGCGACGCCGCACTCAGGTCAGTGCAACCATGGGCGACCAACCTATGTGGAATTGAAACTGAGCGATATCGAACGCCTGTTCGGACGCAGTTGATCCGGTGGCCTTGCCGGGCTATGAAGAATAAAACAAGAACATTCGAGGCGACATGATCGAGATTGCAGGAACCCAATATGCGTTGAACGACCCCGTGATCCTTGCCGTGGGCGGGCTTGTCGCGCTGATCCTGCTGCTGTTGTTCCTGTCGTTGCGGGCAGCGCAGCGGTCCGCTCGAATGGCAGAACCACTGGCCCGGCAGATGGCGCATCTGGGGCAGCACGTTCAGCAACTGGGGCAAGGGCAGGAACAGCTACGCGGCGGGTTGCAGCATGTCTCGGACACACAGGCCAATGCCCAGGTGCAAGTGATCCAGACGGTCGAGTCCCGCCTGTCCTCGGTTCAGCAGCAGATGAACGACCGGCTGGCGGATAACGCGATGAAATCGGCGCGTGCGTTGGCCGAGATGCAAGAGCGGATGAAGGAGTCACTGCATGGTTCATCCAAGCAGACCGCAACCTCGCTGACCCAATTGCAGGAACGTCTGGCGGCCATCGACAAGGCGCAGGACAATATCACCAAACTGTCGGGCGATGTTCTGTCGTTGCAGGATATCCTGTCGAACAAACAAACGCGCGGCGCGTTTGGTGAGATTCAGCTGAACGATATTGTGTCCAAGGCACTGCCATCAGACAGCTTTCAGTTGCAGGCAACCCTGTCGAACGGGCGAAGGGCGGATTGCCTGATCAACCTGCCGAACCCTCCGGGACCGATTGTCATTGACAGTAAGTTCCCCTTGGAAGCTTACGAAGCGCTGATTGGTTCGACCAATGACATTGAGCTGAAGGCGGCCGTTCAGATGTTCCGCAGCACGGTGCGCAAGCACATCACCGATATCTCGGAAAAATATATACTGGACGGCGAAACCGCCGATGGCGCGCTGATGTTCCTGCCGTCCGAGGCGGTCTATGCCGAGCTGCACGCAAAGTTCCCCGAACTGGTGCAAGAGAGTTTCAGCAAACGTGTCTGGATCGTGTCGCCCACCACCTGCATGGCAACGTTGAACACAATGCGCGCAATTCTGAAAGACGCGCGTATGCGGGAGCAGGCAGGGGCGATCCGCAAAGAGCTTGGCATGCTGCACAACGATGTCGAGCGTCTGGGTGATCGCGTCTCGAACCTGGATCGGCATTTCGGGCAAGCGGCCAAGGACATCTCGGAGATCAAGATCAGCGCCGAAAAAGCCGGACGCCGGGCTCAGCGTTTGGACAACTTCGATTTTGAAGAATTGGCCCCGGACGAACATCCCAACGTCGTGCCACTGGGCAAATCTGAGGCCTGAGCGCTACTGGATCGACAGGTCCAGATTGTAGCCGACCGTCTTACCGGTATCGCGGTCGTTGCCCATCAAGTAGACACGGATCGTATAATCTCCGTCCTCAGGCAGATCGATGCGGGCCGTGTTGCCGTCGATTGAACCGTTATAGATCGCCGCACCATCGCTTCCCGGCGGGAGGATGTTGAAGTAGATCACGCCATTGCCATTCGTGTCACTGACCTTGAGATCGGCAAACATCTCTTGCCCGGCTTTTGCACCCAGCATGTAGTCGAAATACTCGTCGCCCGTGATGGTGCCGTTGACCATTGTGCCGAAGTTGCCGGGCTGGAACTTTACATCCGCTGCCCTTTGGGCTGTCGCCAAGGACGCAAAGCCCAAAAGGGCAAGTGTCGGGATCAAAAAACGCAACATCATTTGTGTCTCCACCAATCGTTTTACCGAGCCAGCGTAGCACGTTGACGCTTATCGGTCAGATTCGCAGGAACGGCTGGAACAGACGCGGCATCAGTTTGTTGAATTTGAGTGGCGCGTCTGTGACCGCCAAACAAATGCAGTCTTCGGTGATATCGGCCGTGGGCGTGTGATGCAGGTCTTGGTCTGCAATCTCGACATCACCGCGCGCGAAATGGTCAACCTCGTCCGAAAACGCACCCTGCAGGACCATAGTCAACTCCATGCCCTTGTGGCTGTGGTCCGGCACTGCCGTTCCGGCAGGGATGAACAACAGACGTGCCATGGCGTCGCCAGATGTCGGAAGGATCGCCTGTTTGACGCCCATGCCAATCGGGCGCCAACGGATGTCGTTCACGTCGCCTCCGACGTAATCTTGCAGCGGGGTTGGCAGCACCGAGCACCGCGCGCGTTTCGGTTTGGCGATCGGCGCGCCTTTGGCAATCAGTGCCATCGTTTCAGCCAGCGACTTTTCGTTCATTGCAACGACGTCGCCCTGTTCCTCGAGAACGTGCCCGCCGACAGCGTCAAAACTTTCTGCCCGCGCACGACAGTGATCACACAGGGACAAGTGCGTTGCGACCATCAGGTCGAAAGCCTCGGGCAGAGAGCCTGCGGCGTAAGCCATCAGCAGGTCGTCTGTCAGGTGATGTTTGATCTTGTTGCTCATACTCGTCATCTCAGTTCATCGCATGGCGCAAGCGGTCCAGCGCCAGCCGTATCCGTGATTTGATCGTGCCCAGTGGCAATCCGGTCTGGGATGCGATTTCCCGGTGACTCAGATCGCCAAAATAGGCTTTCTCGATCAGTTGTCTCTGCGCCTCTGGCAACGCTGACAGAGCGTCCCGCAGTTGCGCGGTTTCCTGTTGCAACGCAATAACGTCGTCCTGTTCAGGTTCCGCCTCGGGGCCCCATCCCAGATCTTCGGGTTCGGGTCGGCGTTGCTTGCGCAGAACGTCAATGCGCTTGTTCCGGGCTATCGTGAACACCCATGTGGCCACGGTCGCCCGCGCGGGATCGAACAGGTGCGCCTTGTGCCAAAGAGTGGCCATGACTTCCTGTGCACATTCTTCCGCAAGTGCCGGGTCAGAGCCCGACTTGATCAGGAACGCTTTGATACGCGGCGCGAAATGCTGAAACAGTTCAGCAAATGCGGCCTGATCCTGCGCGTCCCTTATGCGTCTGACGTGGTCAACCCACTCAGCCCTTGCGTCACAACTGTCACCCGCTCCGTTCACCGGTTTACCCCTGATGCGTTTCTTCGCGCGCCAAGGTTTTTGTGCAGGCCTGGTGGCCACCGGTTCATCCAAGGTCGCGGTATCGATCTCGGTAAACATAACCACATTACGCAGCGCGTCCCAAGCTGGATCACCTTGCGCGAATAAATTAATCCATTTCAGGCCCGAATTCGTATACCAAGTATGAACATCCTGCGAAAAACAATGCCGTTTGAACGGTTTACAGGCAAAGTGGAAATCAGCCCGAGATGAACCAGATCGACCACATTTCAGGCCACACGTTTCATGGGCGCAAAGGCGCGATCGAAAACGCATTCCGTTATTCGATCGACTATATTCTGCTGGACCCGGAAAACCTGCCGAAGACTCCGTTTCTGTTTTCGATCAATCGTCCAAATGCCATGAGTTGGCGCGAGCGGGATCACGGAGGCGAACCGGGGCACGGTCAAGGCGCACCATGGCTGCGTGACCGTTTTGACGAGATGGGTGTGGAACAACCCGCCAGGCTTGAGCTTCTGACGCAGCCGCGCGTGTTGGGGCATGTTTTCAACCCGGTCAGCTTCTGGTTCTGTTTCAATGCGACCGGGCAATTGTATGCGGTCGTGGCCGAGGTGACGAACACCTATGGCACGCGCCACAGCTATTTGTGCCACAACCCCGGTTTTACAGCGATCCAGCCATCGGACCGCATCGTTGCGGATAAACTGATGCATGTCTCGCCGTTCCAGAAGATCGAAGGCAACTACACGTTCCGCTTTGACTACCGACCGGAACGTGTGGGCGTCTGGATCGACTATGGGCGCGCCAATGGCGGTTTGATCGCCACCCTGACCGGCCCCCGCGCGCGGTTGAGCAACCGCAGCATTGCGTGGTCGTTGCTGCGCCGACCTTTTGGGGCGCGGCGGACGTTCTTTCTGATTGTGTGGCAGGCGCTGAAACTCAAGATCAAGAAAGCGCGTTTCGTTCCGTTTCGCACGTCTCCGGTCCCCGACCACCCGATCTCGCGCAGTCGCAAACCATAACCGAGGTTTTTTGTCCAAGATCAAAGACGCGGTCCTAGTCCAATGATTGGGTTGTTCGTGGAACCGCGAACACAAGGAGTTTGGTCATGATGGAAATATCGGCAAGGAAGATCGCTCAGGTCGCCATGATGGGGCGCGAGCTGGATCGTGCCGAGGGTGAGCTGCGCGCCTTCATCGACCGCATGAGCGAGGACGAACAGGCCGAGCTGGTGGCCGTCATGTGGGTGGGTCGCGAAAGCTTTTTCGCAGAAGATCTGGCCGAGGCTATCGCCACCGCCAAGTCCGAGGCGTCGACACCCTGCGCCGACTATCTGATTGGAACACCGCATTTGTCGGACCATCTGGAAAACGGTTTGGACGCTTTGGGCATCTCGGCAGAGGATGTGGAAAACGACCTGATGTGAGGGTCACGGCAGCTTAAGCCGCAATCCATTCGCCGAAACCGGATTAATAGGGTACGCTACCCGCTAAATCCGAAAGCAGCCCTGTGCACTAGGCTGTTGGGGGAACGGAGCATCACCTATGCGGCATACACTGCATATGATTGTGGTTCTTGCATTTTGCGTTGGATTCGGGCCTGTTCCGCGCCCGGCGCAGGCCTGCGGCGTGTGTGTTGAGTTGCCGGAGTATTCGCTGGCCGATCGCATCCTGTCGGCTCGTGTCCTTGTTTTGGCTGCTCCGTCGCCCGAAAACCCGTTCCGTTTCGTACCCATTTCGGTTCTGAAAGGCACACCAGAGCAAGTCGCGGCGTTGCCTGCGATCCCGTTTCTGGTCGATAGCGTGACCCGCGCAGCCTTTCGTGCTGATCCAAGCCGGACGGTTCTGACGATTTACGGTTCCGGGTATCGGGACAAAGCCGGTCGAGGCGGGAGCAGCAGCTGGACCAAAGCATTCTTGATGACGCCGCAACGCGCGCAATTTCTGCATGCCCTGCGGGAGGAGGGCAAAGACTGGTCTGACAAGGATGCGCGTGTTGCATTTTTCAGCCCTTACCTGACGCACGAGGACCGCCTGTTGCGCAATGCGGCGTTGATCGAAATCCATCGCGCACCGTATCAGTCTGTCGCGCATCTGACGGACGCTGTACCGACAGTGCAACTGCTGCAAGAGATGCGAAATCCCAATCGCCTTGCCTATGCTCCTGCTTTCATCCGGTTGCTTGGGCTTCAGTCCGACCCAGAGGCCAAAGACCGCGTGCGGCTTCGGTATCAGGATGCACTGCGCGGCGGCGGTTTAAACCTCTATGATTGGGGTCTGGCAGGGATTGAGGTCGATCGTGCGATAGCAGTTTCCAGTATCGAAAGCGCCCTGGCGCGCTCTGATCGCGCGATTGACGAAAAACGGTTGCTGATCCGCAGCCTGTCCGATGGTGGCTCAGCTCACCCAGAACTGCAGCCGAAAATCCTCGACGTCTTTCAGCGCCTGTTGGACTCAGACAGCACCCTCGCGATCTGGATTGCACTTGCAGTCCGCCCTTGGGACACGGACACACTAACCCCAACCTTCGAGGCACTATTGGCCAGTGACGCTCTGGACCCAGCCACCGAGTTCGTGATCCGCACCACGATTACTGGCAATGCGCCGGGCTGACGGAACAGTTGGCTTCGCTTGCCGTGAAAGTTGGCGGGACACTGAAACGTCCATTTGCATCAGTTTCGTATCCGCAAAGTCACTGGTGAGGTCGTTTTCAGAAAAATACCTCCGTCGATCAAAATCGCCTTGTATCTGGTCGACAGGCAAGGATATACCGGCCAGCGGAGACGTGGCCGAGTGGTCGAAGGCGCTCCCCTGCTAAGGGAGTAGGCGGGAAACCGTCTCGAGGGTTCGAATCCCTTCGTCTCCGCCATTATCCAGCAAGAGCCTGCCTCTAAATCACTGTAAATAGTTGATTTTCAGCTGGATTGACTGACTCCCCGCTTGAGGCTGGATGTTTTTTGCTGCACATTTTGCTGCACAAATCTCTTCATGCTTGGAGGCTGTTGAACTGTGAATGTTAAACTCAGAGGCTCTATTTACTGTATCGTTAGGCGCGTTCCACGCCGTTTCGCCAGCGTCGAAGAACGAAAAACCGTCTGGATCAGCCTGAAAACCGATTCACTGAGTTTGGCAATGGAGAAAGCGCCATCTGTTTGGGCGAAGATGTTGGATAGCTGGGAAGCTCGCCTTGCCGGCGACACCGTAGAAGCTGAAAAGCAGTTTAGCGCAGCACAAAACTTGGCTAGATCGAGGGGGTTTCGGTACTTGGAAATGCCGAAGGTTGCTGAGCTTCCTCTCGAAGAATTGCTGAAACGAGTTGAGGCGATTCCAGTTGTGCAAGGCAGCCCAGACACGTTCGAAGCGAAGGCTCTGTTGGGCGCCGTTGCTGCACCGGAGATTTCGGTTTCCCAAGCGTTGGAAATGTATTGGTCCCTCGCCAGGGATAGGACACTAGGTAAAGACGCTGATCAGATTCGCAGGTGGAAGAACCCACGGAAGAAAGCGGTGAAGAATTTCATCGCGGTCGCCGGAGACGTGGCAATTTCCGAGATCACTCGGGATGATTTGTTGGATTTCCGGGAGATGTGGATTGAGCGAATTGAAATGGGCGAAGTTACACAGAACTCTGCTAACAAGGACTTCACGCACCTAGGTGATATTCTAAAAACAGTTAACGAAAAAAAGCGACTTAAGATTGATTTGCCTCTGTCTGGTCTGAGTTTGAAGGAACCAGAGAGGCGATCTCGACCATCATTCTCCGACGATTGGATTCGTAATCGTATTTTGTCTGAAGGTGCTTTGAGTGGATTAAACACCGAGGCGCGGTGCATTTTGTTGGGTATGATCAATACAGGGTATCGACCTAGCGAAGCCGCAAATCTGGACAGGGCTCGCATCCATCTTGAGGGTTCTGTTCCCTACATTGAAATCGCACCGGTCGGGCGACACTTGAAGAACAATGCCTCCAAGCGAACTATTCCTCTTGTTGGCGTTAGCCTTGAAGCGTTCCAAGAATGTCCGAACGGTTTTCCCAGCTACAAAGGCAAAGCGTCACTTTCTAACACAGTTAACAAGTATTTGAGATCCAATGGTCTGATGGAGTCCGATAGACATGTTATGTACTCACTCCGTCATGCATTTGAGGATCGAATGATCGCGGCTGAAGTTGATAACCGGATTAGACGCGATCTCTTCGGCCATGCTCTTCAAGAACAACGATATGGTGATGGTGCTTCGCTTGAGCACAAAGCCCGCATCCTTCAAGAAATTTCCTTCTTTTGAACAATGGCCAACGCCCTTTCCACCGGGCAGTTGGCAAGCTGTTCCTGCATCTGACAAAGTTCATGTTCAAGCCGCTCCATTATAGGAACATAAGTTGGGTCCTTGATCACAAGAAGCGCAGCCTTTTCGAGCGCGGACGTCACACGAGCGATTTCGCGAACTAACGTTCTTTCTGCCTTTCTTTTTTGAGGACCAAACTTTTGACCGTCGCGAGCTCTGTTGGTGTATTTATTAATTGCCTTGAGATCCGAAAAACTGCGGCTGGCAGGGAAACTATTTGCCTCGTGAAATTCTACATGCATCGGGCTATGCCTCTGTTTTTGTTTGCCCGATTTTTAAGATCTTTCGATTTATCTGACGTTAAAGAATTTGTGCGTTGGCTCCAAATCTGGACGCCCTAGAAAAGCGGGCGAAACTCAATCATGTGGCCGGTGCACCGTCAAAACCCGTCCGCTTTATGGCCGAAAAACACCTTTGTCACGTCTTCGATGATGTCCCAGACCACCCGGCTGCCATCACGCACAAAGAGACTGTCGCCCGGGCCCAACTCTTGAACCTCGCCACTGGTCAGGTTGGTCATCCGGCATCGACCGGACAGGATGGTCATCAGTTCATCGCCTTGCTCGGTGCATTCAAAAACGCCCTTGGTGCAGCGCCAGATGCCCGTGCGCGTCGTATGGCCTGGCCCGCCAGCATCCATGCGGCCTGATGCCTGCGGGGAGCCTTCTTTGATCTGATATCCGCTTGCGGGATTGTCGAAAGGCCAGTGCTCAAGAGGACCGACATCGTCGCCTAAAACATATTTGATCATTCTATTTTCTCCCGCAGGCTAACCGTTTGAGAACGGTCCTCTCGGCAACGATGGCGGTTTCTTTGGAGTCCTACAAGTTGAGAACGCGGAACTCTGAGATCTTCAGGAACCGCTCCAGTTTTTCCCGCACCTGACTTTCCGGGGCAAACACCAAGGCCTCTTTGCTTGGTGGCTTCTTGCCCGCCTCAACCGTTGGCCAGAACTCGATACGGAGAGGGAGGCTCTCACCGTCAAATCCCCCATATGGTTCTATACTACATGGATCTTTTGACAGAAGCTTCGCGCGGTTTTTGTCGGTGGCGGCAACTTGTCTGGACCGCCAGAACTCAGGCATGTACCGGTTGCAATCGGCCGGTGACTGGAAAATCAGCCCGTATTTCGCAATGGCCTTGTCAACCTTGCTGCCTCCCTTCTTGAAATCCAGCCATTCTACGATCCTACCTACGGTTACGTTCGCCACCACGGGTGACATCAAGAAGACCTCCTTTGGCTGGGTATTGTGGATTAGTCTGACACGATCCATTGCCTGCTCGATCTCGGCTTCGCGTATCTGTTGCAGAATGCGGTCTCCCCAAGGGTCACGATGTGCAAATACATCTATTGAATGGCTGCCTTTTTTCACTCTGATGCCGCGGCGTTGCTTGACGTAGTCACCCGGCTGGAATTCTTCTCCCGCTGCGGAGGCATAGGCTCTGGCAATGCGTTCGACATCCAAATGCCCAGGTTGTTCGCGACCAATGACGATAGCCTGGTTAAACGCTTCCCACTTGTTCTGACCCCTGAGCTTGCCGAAGTGGCCAGCCCGTCCGGGGCGGTCAAAATCCAAGGAAGCAATCACGTCTTTTGTCCCGAACACAGCGGCACTCGGGTATCGCGCAACCACGCCATTTACAAAGTCACGCAGTGTATCGTTTTGCGTTCTAATACTTCCGTAAGTGCGCTGTTTCTCCTGTGCTTTCAGGCTCAACCTGCGCTTGGAAAAATTGCAGCCCAAAATTTGCATGACCTTTGCGTTTCGTTCCACCGGGTAGTGATGCGTTTCCAAATCCGAGCCGAACAGCAGACGAGACAGATCAGCATTTGCTGTGCCATCCAGATACAAAAACGGGCGTCCGGTGATATTTTTCAGATTGCGCAGGCGAACCGCAGTATAGCCTGCCTGATGCTGCGCCGGACGCGCTCTTTCGACATCAGCAAACACGGCACTTGAGGTGGCCAAACCGCTTTCCATATCGGCCAGCAGGCATTCGCATAGCATCTGAAGACGCCTTGCGTGGCTGGCCTTGCTACTATTAAGGCGACTGCCGATGACACCAAGCTGGGCCTCACCGATGGTGTCATCCTTGCATGCGAAAAGAGGCCTTAGAGCCCGGTTCGTATTGCCAGTTTTTAGCTCCTCCAGATGCCTGATGTCGGTTCGCAACAGCTCAGGTGAGACGCCCAGATCGCGCAGTCGCTCCATTTGAACACCCGCTCCGGTTCCAGCCACAGCCAGCAGGGCTGACTTCACTGGAGAAATCGCCTGATCTTGCAGGACGATGGCATCCCCGATTTCAACGCCTCGTTGGTTTTGGTTTTTAGCAGGCGGCAGAAGAGTTTCAGTCAGCTCAATGAGCGACACATGGGCTTCTTCCTTCCCAAAATCGCGCGGCCGCTCATCAAAAACGGTAAGATCTGGCAAAGTTTCTGCTGGCAAAGGAAGATGACCGTATTCATGCGGGGCAAAGATCACCAAGCCAGCTTTGGTCTTCAGCTGTGCTTTGATGTCAGCTTCCTGACGGAGATAGCCACAATCCATCTGAAAAGGGCATTTCTTGCAGAGGGTGGATCGGATCGAAAAGCCAAGCTCCGACAACTTCCTCGCCGTTGGATAGATCCGGCACATTTTGACGGTGTCATTGTCGGCCTCTGGATCGGGTCGATTGCGCCCCTTGAGGGAAATGGCTGGCGGAGCCGATGCGGGTGCATTTCTCTTATAGTCATTGAAGGCTTCTTCTACCTTCTCGTGATCTGGCAAAAGCATCAATGACACCAAGCCTTCAGTGCTGTGTAGAAAGCCAGGCCGCCTATTGCGGCCAACTAGGGCAGCGGTTTTGCCAACCCCCTGCGCCCCGGAAAGCAAAACACGGGGTGGACTATCTTTGCCTTGCGAAGGGTTGCCTGGGCTTTGCTTGCGAAGAAATGCCAAAGCTTCGTTTCCCCAGACCTCAATAGTCTTGGCATGCATTGCGATGGCTTGGTCTTTTGGGATCGCGCTATGCGGATAATAGGGGGCGGGTTCCTCCGCATCTGAGGCCCCACCTATTGGACGCGCCAGGCCATCCCGAAGCCCGTTTCTTACGGCTTCCTCATATCGGTCGTGCCCGGTTTGGTGGGCGGCCTTCAGAAGCCTTTCAAGCGCTTCGGCTTCACAGATTTCGCCAGCACTGACAAACCCTCCGATGAGTTGGGATTCATTATAGATGGATGTGTTCCGATCCGTTCCTCTGGCAAGCTTGGCACAGGATTTCGAAAGCTGCGCTTCGCCTGTCTTGGTAGTGATTGTCTTTGCTGAAGAAGAATTGGCCTTCGAAGGCAAGGATTTGGAAGGCTTTCCATTCCTTGTCTGGCGTTTGCTTCTCTTCACTTCTTTTGGAAACGCTATCGAACTCGTGTCCAGTCTTTCTTGCTCTTTCCTTATGATCCCAATCCTTGGCGTTCCTTCCAATGGATCGGGAACCCCGTCAAATACCGGGGCTGCGATGTAGTTTGGCTGTGCAATCCGAGCCAGACTTTCGTCGCTGCCAACCTGTTCAAAAAGGTGGTGCCGCTCATGTGCAAGGAGGGGGCGATCTGCAAGGCAGTAGAAATGGAATTTGGCCAGATGGTCTTTGCCGGCAGTCGCAGCACTCGAGGATGCTTGCCAGACAACCGAGAGATCCTTGAGCGCAGGCAATCCATGGCAGATATTGCGCCAGGTCCATTCGGCCAGGGCCTGCGGATCTCCCCAGTCCAGGTGATCTGGGCGTTCAACATCATCGATGTCGAAATGTAGCCAGGAGCAGCCAAGGTCTTCGAGAGTTGGATTCGCGCCATTTCGTGGTTTGGCCAAACGGCGGATTTTTTTGTGATGGCGGACCTCTTCCTTCACAGATCCAGACACCGCAACCTTTTGCACTGATTGAGAGAGTTCGGAGATTAGGGCAAGAAGGTCTTCAAAATCCGAAACTTCTCGCTCTTCAAATGTGAAGTTTCGTGCCCGGCTCGAGTTGTCTACGCCACCTTCATGAAATCGTTTTGTTTGAATACGTCCTGGCCGGGCTTCCAATATTGTGAATTTGGCAGGCTGGTATTCTTCGGAATGTGTTTTCTGTTTCAAATTGACTGCTCTTGGATCCGCAGGACGGAAAGCGATCAAAATGAATTGGTGCTGAAATAGGTCTTTCGTTGGTCACTGCACATTCTCCGGCCCGGCGGCTCTTGCTGTTGGCCGGCGGGATTGCCGGCACGCGCACACTCGGACATCTGGGTTTCGCCAGAATTAAAGCTGGGAGGTTTCCTGGGACCGGCTGAAATTCGGGCGGATTCAGAGCGAAGGAACTGGATTTCTAGGATCAAAGGTTAACGAAAGATTAAGAAATGGGTTTTGGGAGAGGGACATACCCTGACTTACCCCCCCCCTATTTCCGTTAAACAGAAATAGGGGGGGTAAGTCCCCAGCCGTTCACTTAAGTTGTGCCCCCGACGCCTCGTTGGGGGTGTCATTTTGTGGTCAACTTCAGAAAGCTACAAAATGTTGTGGATTCGACGAGGAATTGCTTTTCTGCCGGTTGCCACGAGAGCAATAGATACTTCGCGATTGTGAAAGGTCAGATTCCTTGGTGCGCTGCGATCACAGTTGTCCAGGAAGCCCACAGTTCCCTGCGGGCTTTCAGAACTTTTTTATCCAACGATTTGAAAATTAGTCAATTTTCGCAACATCGTCGGGTTTCCAAGTTTGGTCGAAGAACTCGATACCCGTTCCAAACAGTCGCACAGCTGTCAGGAAGTTTCTTCCCTCAACGGTCTTGATGAAATTGGACTCAGGAGCGCCGTCTGGCAGCGTCGGACCGAAGTAGAGATCAACCGAACCATCATCATTCTTCTCGTAATCGTTGAATTGATTGATAGACGGCATGAACTGGTCAGTTTCCGGCATCGTCCCATCGGTTACGTTGTAGAGCGTTACTGCCCAGAACAGCTTCGCCGGAATACCCGCCGGCAGATGTAGCTTGTAGTGGTGGCTACCATTCAAGAATTCGCCGTCCGCGTCTCTGGCAGTAACCGGATATTTTGCACCACCATTGATAACGCGTTTAACCATTGCTGGTGACGTGCTGTATGCAAATTGCATAAAGGCAGCCCTTTGGTCGATGTCGAGGTAGCCGTCCTGCATAAACTCGGCGGTAGCTCCAGACCAAACGCGTTCATACTGTCTGTCATAGTAATAGAAGTTACGGCCATCCGGTCGACCGACCTGCCTGGAGGCAAAGATCATCTTTGGTGCAACTTCCATCGCCTTGTTCAAGGATTCCATTTGCTTGGCAGTTGGATTAAATGGCTCACCCTTCTTGATGCCGAGGGAAGCCAAAACACCGCGAGTAGCCGGCGGAATGGCCGAGTAAGGCTCATGGTCCACGAACTCTTTCATTTTCGTCCAAAAGTCGAAATCGGTTTCATACATCATGTTGAGGCGCTTGCCCGAGGCGTTCGGGAACTCCATTGCCGGAATATCCTTCTCCACTTCCCAAAGTGGGTAAATACGAATTTGTTCCGCCGTCGCGACCGCCTCGGAGGGATCTGGACCACCATCACCCTGCTTCATGATTGTGCGAAAGAAGATAAACACGTTGTATGTCGGAGACTCGAACGTGTAATATCCGCCATTCGGAACCGGGCCATCGTAGTTGGGTGGAAGAAGGAGATACAGTCCGCCTTTTCCGCCATCTGGACCAGCGGCGCCTACGTCCGTCAACGTTACTTGGAAGAAATCTGTGAGCATGCTCACTGTATTGGGTGGAGCCGCAACAACCAATGGGCCGGTTTCTTTGAGATCTGCGTAACCCATTGAATAAATAACGTCAGCGTTAGGTGTCGGAACCCAGGCGCGGGAGTCCATTCTTTCTTTCCAGATCGGAATGACGTTGTAGCCCGCTCCAAACACTGCCTCAGACCCATCGCGCAGGCCAATGGTGTTCATTGCCGGTAACATGTCGTAGTAGGCCTGAATCGCTCTATGATAGTAGAGTTCGTCTACCAATTTCTGCGCCTCAGACTCCTCAAGCCAGTTGCCATTGTTGATTTGCTGCATCAATGGCGGAAGCTCCGTTGAGACAGTGTCCTCATTTGCATGGGCCTTGGAGGCGCTGGCGCCCGCCGCAATGAGGCTGAGGGCAATTGCCGCCGATAAATGATTGGTGAGAAGTTTCATGTATCTCTCCTAAAAAATTTGATCGGAATTCTTGTGGCTGAAGGCGCCGCTGCGCAACCATCAGACTACTCGACAATGGTGGCCTCTTTGGCTGTCAAAATCACGCATCATTCTTATCCAAAATCTGCAAACATCTCTTGAGACTGGGTTTTTGAGACTAAACTTCCGTCTAATTGCGATGCAGTGTTTCCGATGGCAGGCAGCCGAACAGCCGCTTGTATTGGTTCGTGAAATGCCCTTGATGGTGAAAGCCGTAAGTCGCGGCCACGCTGCCTATTGTAGCCCCATTCGAGATCGCGCCTTGCAGTTCGCGATGCACTCTATTGAGCATCATGCGTCGCAGCCAGGTCGCAGCTGAAAGGCCCGTGACATCTTTGAATGCATAGTGAAGTGTCCTAAGGCTGACACCATAATGAGCGCAAAGAGTGGTCAATCCTATGTTTCCGGTCACGTCGGATAGAACCAGATCTGTTGCGTCCCCCACCAGTCTGGCCGGTCTGGAAACCCGGTGTTCCTTTAGGCCGCCGCCATTTGACTTCACCAGCTCCCAAAGGAACAACTTGATAAACTGATCGGAGAGACGCTTAAGAGCGGCTCTGTCGTCGGAAAAATCTGAGATAGCCCGGTCAATGAGCGATTGTCCCTGATGGCGTAAAGAAGCTGCACCTGCCGTCGAAAGGGTTGAGGCCCCATGCAAGTTGCCACTGATTTCGCCTTTCCCAGATAGCGCCGATGAAATCCGGAACACGTCGTTTTCAGGAACTCCGAGCACCAGCGCGTCGTAGAAATTGGAGGAAATCAGATCGCCGGCCTTGTTTGGTGCTTGCATGAGAACTGTGTCCACGCCCGCTTTCTGGCCGATCCAGTTTGCATCTCCTTGCTGATCGAACGGCAAAGCAAAGGCAAAAGCCCCAGCTGGGGCTGTTCCACGGTAGCGAATTTTTTGTCCCCATCGAATTCTGAGGATCTGGGACTCATTAACCTGCGCCAGCTTGAGGCCACCCTCGAATTGACCGCCCGACAACTGGTCATACTCCTGATCCCAGTTGACGACTGCGTCGCTTAGCTCTTCAAAGCTTTGCGTTTTAAGGCTGAACGGCTCAACTATATCATCGTGGCTTTGCATCCATCGAATCCCAACAACGATACCTAACTGACGCAAGGCTACTCCGATGTCGCTTCGACTCCAAAAGGGTTATTCTTTGACGCCCTTCGGCAAAGACACGCTCTCATGCGAAAGGATGATTTTCGCTGGTGGCTTGTCGGTCGTTCTATCGATGTATTTGCTGGCCCTGTACCCCGAAGTCAGTGTCTTTCTGATCGGCATCGTTGCTGGTGTGCTATTGGTCAGTGAAGGCGCGGGCTATGTGAGATACGCATATGGCCTTAAGAACGACATTTCCATGTCCCTGTGAAACGAGGTCATGCCAATTCTATTCTGATCACGCTACCAATCGGGTGCAAAGCGAAATCGAACAGCAATACTTGTCCCAACGTGCGCGGCGTAGCCTGACAATAAAATTGGCTTACTGGTCCATTTCAAAACCAAACTAGGCAACTCACAACGAAAGCGGACTGTCTCGGCTACAAAGAAAAACCAATTACCGAACCTTATGCAACCGTAGTAACCGGAGGCGTACAATGAAGCTGCTCGAAAAGCCAAGCTGACGATATCCAGATCCGAACTAGAAACTGAAACCAAAGAAGTTCAGCGGCAGTTTGAACAGAATTCAGAAAACGAAAACTGATCGTTCGGTAAACTCCAAACTAACCTGTCAGAGCGTCGTGGCTGTGCAGGTTTATCGTCTGCGTCGGATAGGCAAGCTCTGTATTTGCCGCCTGTACTGCCTCAAGGATCTTGAGCGACAGACGCTCATTCACCTGAAGGAAATTGTCATAATCAGGGTTGTTTGTCCAAGCATAGAAAATCAGCGTTACGGCGCTGTCCGATAGTCCTTCGACATAGACATGTTGCGGAGCATCCTCTGACAACTCAAAATCTCCACTGGTCGTCAGGTGCTCCCGCAACGCATTCCGAACTTGCAAGACCTGAGCCTCGGCACTGCTCAATACCAAAGGTATGGAAAGCAAGACCCGCCGATGGTGGCGATGCGAGAAATTGAGAACAACCGCATTGGACAACTCGGAATTCGGGACATAGCGGGGAATCTGATCGAACCCCCGGATAAGGGTGGAACGCAGGTCGATGGCCTCGACCGTGCCGACAAAAGATCCGTCGATCTGGATTGCGTCCCCGACTGCAAAGCGCTTCTCGCTCATGTTGTTCATACCTGCGACAAGGTTGCGGATTAGGTCCTGCGTCGCAATGGCCAGCCCGGCCCCCAACACACCAACCCCGGTCAACGCGGCACTGATGTCGACCTGCCAGACTTCCAGAAGGGAGGTGATACCAAACAGAAGGATGCCAAAACGGGCAACGCGCTCCATCCACCCGGTTTCCATTCGGACGTCCGAAAAGCGGTCGCTTTGAAGCAGGGATACAAAAGGTCCACTCAGGTTGTACCAACCGGAAAACACAGCAATCACGGCCACCGAAGCCAGAATTCGCCTGAACAGATCGACGGGCATTCTGGGAAAGTTCAAAACCTCCATAACCCCAAAGACGGCAAAGGTCACAAGGAGAACCGATGTCGTTCGTGTCAATTCCTGCACAACACTGTCCGAGATATCGATGGACAACCGCTTTAGTAAGGCCGAAATCAGCGCCATGATCCAGCGGGACAAAGACTTCCGACAGAGGACGACAACCACAAGGAAGACCACCGAGGCAACGACAACGCTCAGGTCCAAGCCGTCCAGCCAGTGATCAAACCGGTCGCGCACTTCGACAAAAGTGTCCATTGACGGGATATCACTGTCTTCCACCTGGGAAACCACCTTTCTTCATTGACCTAGGCAGTAAGTAAGCCCAAACCAGCGCTTGTTTCGTTCTCAAAAATAGCATCCAAAACTCTTTACGAATAATCCAGTTCTTTCTGGAGAACCTGATTAACACTTTCGGTAAAACCGAAATGGGTACACCGACCAAAAAAATGTCCTCGCAAAAGCTCCGATAATTGGCAGAATTTTCTCACTGTTGCATACTCAGTCTCAATTGATTTTTCCGCGCCGAACGTCCAACCCTCAAACCTTGCGGTCAGTTGGCGCAAGCTGAAGAGGGCCCAATTGTGTCTACAATTCTGATCCTGTTGCTGATCCTCCTGGAGGCCACTGCCATCTGGTTCGCCTGGCGGGCGATCTCATCGGCCCGAACGTCTCAAGGCGCCGTAGGTTGGGTTGTTTTCCTAGTTACCGCCCCATATCTGGGCGTTCCGCTGTATCTGTTTCTGGGTCATCACAAGTTCAGTAAATACCTGACCGGGCGCCGAAACAGCGAAGAGGTGATCGAGGGCATCAAGACTTTTCGCGAAGCCCATGCACCTGAGGTTCCCACCGAGTTTCCTTCCGAGGCATTGGAACGAATTTCGGAACTCCCTGTGGTGCGTGGCAACAACATGCGCATTCTGATTGACGGGAACGAGACATTCGATGCGATCTTTGAGGCCATTGATGCTGCGCAGAACTACATTCTGGTTCAATTCTACATTGTGCACGATGACGAACTAGGGCGGGTTTTGCGGGACCGCCTGATCGCCGCTGCAAAACGCTCGGTCACGGTTCGGTTCATGTGCGATCCGGTCGGCAGCATCAAATTGCCTAACACCTATCTCAACGAGCTTCGTGCGGGCGGCGTTCGCGTGGTGGATCCCAGTCAGATGCGGGGGCCGAAAAACCGGTTTCAACTCAATTTCCGCAATCACCGCAAGACTGTGGTCGTGGACGGAACGGTCGGATTTACTGGTGGGTTGAATGTTGGTGACGAATACATGGGGCGAGACCCGAAGTTCGGTGACTGGCGCGATACGCATGTGGAACTTCGTGGTCCGGTCGTTTCGCAATTACAACTTGTTTTTGTGGAAGACTGGCACTGGGCAACCGAAGAAATCCTGATTCCGGACATGAACTGGGAGGCAGGTCACATGGCTGAAAACATGTCCGGCCTGATCGTGCCAACCGGCCCTGGGGATGAGATGGAAACCGGCGCACTGTTCTTCTTCACGGCCATCGCAAATGCCAAAAAACGGATCTGGATTGCCTCGCCCTATTTTGTACCCGATGCCGATGTGCTCACAGTCTTGAAGCACGCCGCTCTGCAAGGGGTTGATGTACGCATTCTGGTTCCTGAGGTCATCGACCACAAAATCCCCTGGCTTGCGGCCTTCGCCTATTTCGACGAAATTCGGCACGCTGGTGTGCAGGTCTGGAGATACCAATCAGGCTTCATGCATCAGAAGGCTTTGGTCGTGGATGATACACTGGCCGCGATTGGCACCACGAATATGGACAACCGCTCCTTCCGCCTGAATTTCGAGGCAATGGCCGTTTTCTTCGACAGCCGCGCTGCCAAGGCGACCGCCTCCATGTTGGAAAAGGACTTTGAGAGGTCATTTGTTCTGAACAAAACGCTGACACAGCAGCCCCGGCACATCCGCGTCGGAGCCCCGATTGCAAGGCTGTTCTCGCCGGTGCTGTGACGGTCAGGAAGAGGCGCCAGGCAGCGCGAATTTCAGCCTTCGCGGCAGAACCGAGATTTCGAACGTTGTGTCCACCATCGGTTCCCCATCAAGATTCAAATGAAACGGCTTTTCGGTTTCCAGAACCGCCTGCTTGAAACGACTGCGCTGAACAAGTCCTGCAATCGGGTCGGTCAAGTCCGGCAAGCGTCCGAAAGGCAGGTTTTCCGGAAGCAGCCCATCGGTTGTCAAAACCCCCAGATCGAGCAACCCGTCGAACATGTCAGCGTCAGGCGTGACCTCAAACCCGCCTCCGGCGTAACGGTTGTTGCCTATGACGAGGGCGGAAATGGACGCCGAATGCGGCTCTGACCCATCCAGAGAAATCCGGGCCTGTGTCGGCTTCAGTTCCGAAAGCCGGGCCAGACCAGTCAAAGTATAGGCCAAACCGCCCAGATGTTTCTTGACCTCCTTAGGGGTCGTCGCGGTGATCATCGCCCCAAAGCCGCCACTGGCGACGTTCACGAAAGGGCGACCGTTGACCAGCCCGACATCAATTGGCCTTGCCTCACCCGTTGTCGCCCGCTTTAGCGATGTAGTGAGATCCAATCCATCATCACCGTAAGATCTGGCAAAGTCGTTGGCGGTGCCAAGGGGGATAAGCCCCATCGTTACGTCCGGCCCCGCATCACACCGCAACAGGGCACTGGTCACAGCGTTGAGCGTCCCGTCTCCCCCTCCTGCAACAAAGTGAGTCACCCCTTTAGCCAATCGCTTGCGGATCAACTTGCGCAACTGTTTGCCTGACCATGGGATAGTGACCTCGATGCCGAGTTCCTTTTCCAGAGGCCGGACCGCCGCTCTGACGTCAGGGCGGGCGGCGGATTTCCGGTTAAGAATGAGCAGCGCGCTACGAACCATGTTACCAATCTCCGCTTAGGTCTTGAGGTTCTTGATCACAGCTTTGGCAACCGATCCCGCCAGCCCCGGAGCGAATGTCCCGAGTGGGTCCCGCGCCATCTTCTTGAGCGCATCCGCGGCAGACTTGGCTTCTTCTGCTGCAACGCGCAATTCGGCTTCGATGTCCTCCAGCGCCATGTCGCGCACCTCGGCCACAGGGGCGATCTCCTCGGCAACCTTCGAGTTGTTGGCAAGCGCTACCAAAAGAATGGCAAGCGCCAAGTTAACTAGTGCGACTATCAGTGCTGCCGCTGGCCGAGAAATCATGTCAGACAAGGCAAAGAACGCTGCAACATTGAGCATGATCAAACCCACCCCGGCGGCAATGCCCGCCGCTGCCATCAAGCCGGTCTGCCGTCGGAGCACCGCAAGATGACGCTGTGCAATAAGGCGCTCGGAGCGCAGGACGATTGAGATGTTTCTTGAAATTCGGTTCATATCCCGTCTCCTATCTTGAGCGACCGATCAAATAACCCAGAGCAAACACTCCAAGCGCAAGCAGTATCGTCTTTTTGTGCGGAACGTCGTCGAACTCGGCCAAGAGATCGGCGATGTCCTTTTCCAAGTTTGGGGGTTCGGCCGCTTCTTCCTTGGCTTCGGTTGCCACGGCTTCCGATTCAGGGGCCGCAACCAACTCTGGTCGCTCAGCCAGTTGCTGACGCAATGCTGCAAGTTCCATCTCAAGCTCGGCTTTAGTAGCCATTATGACTTATCCTCCAACGCTGACTTAACGATTGACTAAGGACACATTCCTCAACCCGCCAGGTCCAAATTGTTCGAACCACCCAGAAAGGCAAAAAAGTCTTCTTGCGCAAAAACTGTCCCCGCGGACACGCTGAATATGCAACGCCAAATAGTGTCCCGGATCAAGTGAGATGGCTATTCGGTTCGTGTAATGGAAAACTTGGTTGGTATCCTGTCCACTGGGTCCATATTGTCCTTTGGAAAGCTCCTGAGCCAGACCCATGGTCTGCCAATCACAAACCTGTTGAGGATGTTCAGTCGAAATTTCTGAAAATTGGCGCAACACGGAGATGTAAAAACCACCTTGTCTGGGGCTCCTCCATCGCGCTGCTCTGGACTATTCTGAACTTGTTGAAGACGCAGAAAAAAGCTTTGCTTTGTCCGGTCAGACGATCAACGTAGACACAGCATCTGAAATCTTTTCGTTGATACGGACCTAAGGGTGCCCGACGAGACAGCGTGATCCAGCACAGGGATAAGCCGAATAGATCCCATGAAACGCATTCTGCATCTGATGGTTTCGACAGCCGTTCGCTTTGACCGCAACGATGGGTGGGCGCACAGCAGTCATATTGCTCTGTCAATGCTGCTGGCTTTGTTCCCATTCTGTATTTTTGCACTTTCGCTCGCAGGGCAGCTCCACGCCGACATCAGCACGCAGGAATTGGCAGATTTCGTACTTGGAGCTTGGCCTGACGACCTGGCGGAACCAATTGAGCGCGAGATTTTGGCCGTTCTGGAAGCAAGCGATACGACCAAAATTACCTTTGGCGCTGTCCTCGCCGTTTTCTTTGCTTCGAACGGTATTGACGCCATTCGTAAAGCGGTCTCAGGCGCATACTACGAAACAGATACCAGACCGATGTGGTACACACGCCTGATCTGCATCCTATTTGTACTTTTTGCAGCTTTCGTTCTTAGCCTTGGGGGTCTTCTGACCGTCGCACTACCGGCTTCTTTCAGCTTTGTAGAAGAGTCAGCACCCGAACTGTATTCGGCGTTGTTTTCGAGCGAAATCCTCAGAGGAACAATCGCAGTTATGTTTCTAACCTTGCTAGTCACGGCTAGCCACATTTGGCTTCCGCAAACTCACAGACCTTTGAGACGCGTGTTCCCTGGGGTCTTTGTGACCCTCGTATTGTGGGGGATTTGTGGCTGGGGGTTCTCAATCTACATTCGTGATATATCAACTTACAGCGCAACATATGCGGGGCTTTCCGGCATCATGGCGACTATCGTGTTTTTGTATTTTATGGCGGCCGTGTTCATTTTGGGCGCTGAATTTAATGCCCAGAATGCCGAAACGGAAAGCTCCATCTGACATTTCGACCTATTCGAGTCCCGCCTGGACAACACGCTTGCAGTGATCTCTAGCACGTTTTTCACGCCACGCAGCGTTTCTATCGTCACTTTGGCTTTGAACTGATCCGTCAAACTCCGGGGCTTCGTCAATTTCGTATCTTTCCAATGTGGTCCGATACAATTTCGCCAGCCGTCTGATTTTCACAGACCACTTATGACGGTTCAAAGCAGTTCTCTTTTTTAAGTTTGGAGGATCAAAGAAACTGCATGTTTAGGGCGAAATAGACCTGCATCTTTGGTTGGCCAGCGCCCTTGTCGCGAACCGACCATTGCGGTTCTACAAACAGGTTGAAGACGGTCTTGTCACGCTTGATGACTTTGCCCAAGCGAATGCCTAGGGGGACAGAATAGTTGTGATTGCGAAAGTTGTATGTCCAGATCGGCGCGCCGCCGGTGTACCAGCCTTTGCCTAGCTGGTAGAAGGCAAAGGGTTGAAAAGCACCCAGACTGACCCGCGGTTTGCCCTTGGTGTCGCCAACCCCTCCACGCCAGGTCAGCAGGTATCCGTACTGGAACTTGGGCGATGTGGCATTGAAATAGACATTGGCGATGCCCAGCTGCCATTGATCCGATCCCAGCCGATTGTCGGTCGCCGTTGGCGCGACAACCTCCGGTCCTACCGCAAAACTGATTGCCGGGTTGCCGGTATCTATCTGGTAGGCGGCAAAAATGTCAAAATCACCGATCCCATTGACGGTCGATCCCCCGGTGCCGACCGGGAAGCTGTTGTACGGCAGCGAGGCGCGGATCAGCCATTTGGAATTCCCCCATTGCACGGGTTTGGCATAGCGCAATACAAACTGGTTTCCCGATTGGTTTCCCGGCCCGGTGAACTCGTCGATGTAGTAGTTCTGAATGTTGAACGCCGTTATGTCGGCCAGCGGGTTGTTTGCCTGTGCTTCTGCGTTCTGCGCAGCGGCTTCTTCCGAGTGCAGAGCTAATGCAGTCAGAGTGGCAAGAACCAACACCCTGAAAATTGAAAAATACCTAGAAGAAGTCATATACCAATTCCTTTCCAACAGGGTACAAACGCCGCCGTTTTAGTGCTGTGGGTTTGATTTACCTAAAGTCCGTCATATTCGGCGGCGACGGATTGGGGTGATCCTTCAGCGTGGCGAGATAGGTGTTGATGATTTGCAGATAAGGCGCCATCGCCCAGCCTGCGCCGGCATGAGCTAAGTTCACTCGTTCCTTTGGGTCCGCTTCGATGTTAAAAATCTGCGGGAAGCCGGCGGTATCGGTGATCGCACCCATGTAGCCGCCTACAGCCGGGTTGGTTTCGGTAACCCCGACTTCGAACGGATAAAAACGGAATTGCCTCCAGCGAACGGCGGCGATGCGGTCGCCGATGAAGGTGATAAGACTTTCGCGGGCCGATGTGTCCGAGTTACCAAGCAAGAAATCAGATTGGTCCACTCCGTCAATGGGGCGGTCGGTTGGGATATCTGCGCCAATCAAGTTGGCAAGTGTCGGGAAAAAGTCGTGAATGGCAAACATCTCGTTGCTGACCCTTGGTTCGACTGCTCCCGGCCACCGGATCATACCCGCCGTGCGGATTGAGCCTTCGTAGGCGTCCCCCAATTCCCCTCTGAATGGCCCGTTGTCGCCCTGATGCACTTCGTCCAAAGACGTTGCGGTCACCGTCGCACCATTGTCCGAAATCCAGATTACCATTGTGTTGTCGCGGATGCCCGCCTGATCGATAGCAGCCAGAACCTCGCCGGTGCGAATGTCCAACTCCATAACCGAGTCGCCGTATTTGCCAGCGCCAGACATGCCCATGAATTCGTCGGTTGTGTCATTAGGGAAGTGTGGCCGGGTCCACCCGATCATCAGGAAGAATGGGGCCTCCGCCTTGGCTTGCTCCGTGATGTAGGCGGCAGCCGTAGTGGCAATGTCACCTTCGATCTGTTTGCGGTATTCGAAATCATAGGGCCGCACAAAGGAGGTTTCGCCCGGCCCCCTGGCCTCGATGATCTTCGCACCGTATGCCTCTGCTTCGGCATCCGACATACCAAGCGCCTTGATATTTGTGCTGTAGGCGGAACTGTCGCTCGTGCCGGAAAATCCCACCAGCCATTGATCAAAACCCTGGTTCTGTGGCTGGCTGACAGCCTGCGGACCCAAGTGCCATTTGCCGACATAGGTCGTGTCATAGCCGACTGATTTGAACAACTCACCCAAGGTGACGTCATCTTCCTGCAACCCGCCACCGGCCCCGGGCGCGATCACCAGGGACATGCCGTTGCGGATGGAATACTGCCCGGTCTGCAATGCCGCCCGCGACGGAGTACAGCCCGGTTCCACCATGAATTGCGTCAGTCGCAGGCCCTCGGAGGCAAGCTGGTCGATATGTGGGGTGCGCATCCCGCCCCGGGTGCCACCGTTGTAAACACTGAGATCACCGAACCCGAGATTGTCGGCCAGCATCAACACAACATTGAGACGTTGCTGAGCGATGGCAGCAGTCGAGGCAAATGCAAACAAAATCCCGACAAATACAGCCGCATAGCGCAGTTTCATAGTGTTCCCCTTTTGAGGTTTGAAAAGTTGATGCCGCTGGCTCGACAGAGTTGTCATCACTATCCTGGCGGAAACGCGGGTCCTGTCCCACGCTTCCATTTGCGCTCAACCTTCAGGGGTGTACCAGATCGGCGAGGTGTAGGCCCTGTCCTGCAAGATCATAGGAACCTCTGGCGCCATTTCGATGCCATAATACTTCGCGTCATGAGCTTGCCAGGTCGGCTTGGGGATCTCCAAAACGCGAACATAGTAAAAGGCGCGCTGGGAAGGATCGAAGTCCGGATCGGTCCAAACCACAGCCAGCATCGGATCACCAACGGTATTGGTATAGCTGGCGTTGGCGATATCCACCGTGTTGCCAACATCGCTGTCGCAGGCATGATTGCTAATCGTACGACCGTCAGAACAGGCCATGTCGTAAACCTTTTCCGAGGTTGTCCCATCTGCATTAAGCCAGCCTTTGACCATCTGTAGCCGGTCTAGGTTCGCATTATCTGGATCACGCAGGGCGCGTACCATGAAGGTTGGTGCCTCGTCGGCTGGCGCATTTGTCAGGTCTCCCCCCATCGGCACACCTGCGGCATAGCCACGCTCAGCGAAATCGGGCCGTTCCACCTCGTCTACTTTGAAGTCCCAACCACCGAAGACCCGCACGGTTATGCGCGACCCTGTAGTGGCGTAAACTTCTTTGCGGTTGATCGCGTCAAACAGCGCTTCCCGGGTATTCTCGCGAGCCCAGACACCGGTCAGGCCGGAAGCCAGAGTTTCCCAGTTGTAGTAATCGGTTCCCTCCAGTTCGCCCTTCATGAAGACATGGCTCCAGCGACCCGGATCCGGTTCAGCCGGAGGGTTTTTGCCAAAGAAGTTGTCCTCGCGGGTAGTGACCAAAGAGGTATGCGCATCAGTCGAACCAATCATGCCGAACTTAAACGGGTTGGCGCCTAAGGTTGCCTCATGTCTCAGACCAAGTCGTAAGGCAGATCGAGCGTATTGATGCGGCAACATCTCTTCCGTGATCCGATTGCGCCCACCAAGGTCTCCTTTGTCCCAAGTGCCAAAATCGGCCCAGCGATCATCTGGCGAGAGGGCCGGATGAGTTTCACCATCCCCCTTGATCTGCGTCATCTCGTAGATCGGTTCAAAGCGCATCCGCTTCCTAGCATAGGATTCATCTAGCGGTTCGCCATTGTTGCGGTTGTCAGAAAACATCAACCCGGTGCCCCAATTGCCATTGTGCGCGGCCGCAAGAGTACGCCCTCCTGTGTTGTTCTCGTAGGCTTCCATCCAATCCCAAAGGTCTTCAGGATCGTCCGAATCAAAGGTTGCAAAGGGAATAATCTGGCCAGCGCGATCCGCACCATCGCGGAACATAACCACTCGGTGCAGATTGTTGCCGTTAGAGGAGGACGACCACTCAAACCCAATGATCGACGTAAACACACCGGGGTCATAATACTGTTCAGCGTAGGCTGTTGATTTATCCCAAGCCGTACGCTGAATCGAAGGGTTTTCGACCAGATTTTCTAGTCGGGCAGCGGAGTCCACAACCTCATAGAAAGCTTGCATTCCCTGATCCGGATCGCCGCTTTGGCGCATCTTGTACCAGCGCGCGGTTACCGGATCTTCTTGAATGACCGGATCGCCTTTGGTCAGCATGTCCGCCAGCCCGAAATACTCGGCATGGTCAGCCACAACCAACCAATCCAGAGGCCGATGAAGCCTAACGCGGCTACCAGTGCTAGATACCATTTCTTCACCACGGGCAAATCGATAGGCATCGCCTGGATCCAAAGTATTTCCAAAAAAACCGCCATCAATGGAATACGACGTGTGGAGGTGGGTGTCTCCCCAGAACACCTGATTAGGCATGTGCTGGTCGACAAAAGGTGAATAGTCTGGGGTGTTCACACCGACGTCAGCGGGATCAAGTGTACCGTAGCCAAGACCTTCTTCCCGGTCCTGTGCGGCAGTTGCGGTTCCTAAACCTGCTACAAGGCCTAAGGAAACTAGGCTCGAAGTCAGTCTGTTCATAGCATTCTCCTCGGACTTCTTAGTGACATTTCTCCTGTGGCGTCTCTTGCTCAAGTACGCGAGTTTCGGTGCCACGACGGGCGGATGCCTTATCGCAGGCGGCAGTTTTGTATCACTTCGTGTATTCGTCGAAATTCTCTACCCGGTGGATGTTTGGCAATTGGTAGGTGCCGTCAAAGAACTCGGCATGTGCCCCGTACGCCCGGATATACGGGAACCAGCCCCGGCCTGGTAGTGTACGGACATAGTTGGTTTCCCACCCCTTCGGAGCGGCGTCCGGCCCCAACATCACGGCAAAGGACCCGTCCTCGTTCTTTCTCGGTTTGTGCTCGAGACTGTCGATGGTCACATCATCTCCAGACTCAAGCCCGCGATTGTCCAAAAGAACACGTGTGTCAGGATCATAGATCGTTAGCGACCAGAACAAGTCTGTCTTTGGTTCTCGGTCAAACAGCATAACATATCGCTGTTCGCCCTTGAGCCGCTCTCCATTCGAGTCTTCGAACTTGGCGACATATCCCTGCGCTTTCCCGGGCCGGGGTACGGTCATCGAAGGTGAGGTCAATTGCGCCTCGTAGGTATACCGGGCCCGGGGATCAAAAATGTCAAAGTTCTGAGTGCTTTGATCGTACTTGATTCCGTCACCCCATTCCCCGCCGAGCACGTAGCGCCAGTCGAACTCTCGCAAAACGCCATCCAGACGTTCGCTGAACACGAAGGACTTGGCCATCATCTCGCCCACCTTGGCCCCGTCCAGCAGCGCCGCTGTTTGACGTTCGTTCGGTTCGAACGGCTTCCCTCTCTCGATGCCAAGAGACCGCAGCCAATACATGAACAGGCGGTCTCGTTCGGCAAGATGCTCATTGTTGATAGCGGCGTGCAGGACTTTCCAGAATGCCATGCCACGAGGCTGAATCGTCGGAAGGAACTTGTCCCCGCCGGGGTGAACCGTCGTGGCCGGTTCGGAACCGTAGCGATACATCTGAATCTGGTTCCAGGTTTTCTGCACTGTATCCACATCCGCTCCGGCCACTCTAGCCAGAACGACGGCCCGGTCTGTTCCGATCTCGTGAACCTGGAAGTCATCGCCAAGCTTTTTCTGGTCGGGTCGCATGTGTTGTGGCGTGTTCGGGCCTACAATGACGTGCTTGCCGCCTTTGCCTTCAAACGGTCCGAAGATGCCAATATCCGTCGGAGATTCCTGCCACATGTCGATGACCATGCCGATGACGATCCCCGGCGGGACATCCAGCACAGTCGCGGCACCCTTAGTGTTGAGCAGACCCAAGGCGTAGTTTGTAGTTTCGTTCGCAGTCAGGTATCCGCGACGCTCGTTAAACGACTCGATCCGTACGAAATCACCGTAGTCAAAGTCGAAGTTGTTGAAGTAATTCTGGGCAAGCCGTTCCTGCGCTACGATTGGCAAGGCCCACAGATACAGCTGTGCGGCTCGTTGGTGGTCGATCAACTCATAAATCCGAGCAGCAGATTCTTCCGTTGGAAAACTGTGTTCGAGATCAAAATCACCAAAGAAGGTTTCGACAGATCCCGTGACCGGCATCGCTGCGGAGAACTCGTCATCGCTTTGAATGTCAGACAGCCGCATCTCTTCGGCTACTGCATGTGTGCCCAAAAAGGCAAAGCTCGTGAGAGCCGACACCAGCAATAAGATTTTAGCTTTCATAATCTAAACCTCCAACAAAGGGGCAACTGGCCAGTTTGACTGGCCAAGGAATAAGATCCCGCCCAAGAGATGCATTTCTTTCGGGCGGGTGCCTGATCAATCAGCCGCCCAAATCAAGGTTGACCACAACCTTTTCGATCCCACCCGGGAAGTCGAACGGCACATGGTAACTTTCGCTCACAGGCTCACCCGCGTCCGAGCCAACATCAAAGGTCTCGTCCAGCGAAATGCGGAAACCCATGGTGCGGTCGATCCGGCCTTCACCAACGAGAGTGTCATTTACGAACAACTTGCCGGTGCCGCCCTTGCCAGGCCCGCCGCCGTCGTATTCGAAATCGTAGCGAATAACATGTTTGCCCGGTGCCAGCACATCGCCTTCGATGTTGTACCGCTCGAGATTGGCAACGTTGTATGTGTAGACCGGCTTGCCGTCGAGCACATAGAGCGCCCATCCACCAAAACGACCGCCTTGAGTCACCAGCATGCCGTCAGTGTCCCCTTCGCCAATCTCGACATGCGCCGTGATCGTGTGCGACTTGTTTTTGAAATCAGGCGCGGTGCCTTCAGGTATACGCTTCATGTTGTCGTAGTACGTGAACGTATCGCGACCCAAAGTCAGGCTGGGGCGAAGGGCCACGTCTAGTCGCGGCTTGCGTTGGCTATCAATCGGGAAGGCATCATATTTTCGCGCCTCGCCGTAGAACAGGATCTGTAGTTCTTTCAGCTTTTCCGGGTACTGATCCACCACGTTGTTGGACTGGGAAAAGTCCTCGGCCACGTGGTAGAGTTCCCACTCCCAGTCATTAATTACATCGCTAGGTCTGTTCAGACTGGCCCAAGGAACGTCGAACGGTGTAGTCGCCGCGACCCAACCATCATTGTATATGGCACGGTTGCCGAACATTTCGAAGTACTGCGTGCGACGGGTCGATGGGGCTTCGGCATCGTTGAATGCATACATCATGCTGGTGCCTTCGATGGGAGATTGCGCCACACCATTGATCGAATGCGGTGCCGGCAGGCCAGCGGCCTCCAGAATGGTCGGCATGATATCGATCACGTGGTGGAACTGGTCACGCACTTCTCTTTTGCCTTCGATCTTGGCAGGCCAGCGAATGATCATGCTATTGCGTGTGCCGCCAAAGTGGCTGGCGATCTGCTTGGTCCACTGGAACGGCGTATCCATAGCGTGCGCCCATCCGACCGGGAAGTGACCAAAGGTATTCGGCCCACCCAGCTCGTCCATCCGTGCATAGGTGTCCTCGAAAGGCACTTCGATGGCGTTGAACATGGTCATCTCGTTCAACAGACCGTCTGGGCTGCCCTCGGCGCTCGCTCCATTGTCGCCCATTAGGTAGATGACCAGCGTGTTGTCCAATTCGCCTGTATCCTCGACCGCATCCAGGATCCGGTTGATCTGGTGATCCATATGCGCCAGCGCGGCTGCGTAGACTTCCATCATACGGGCGTAGAGCTCTTGCTGCTGGGTCGTCAGTGAATCCCAGGCGCGAATATCCGCTGGGCGTTCAGTCAGTTTTGTGCCTGGGGGAATGATCCCCATTTCCAGCATGTTGGCATGGGTCTGCTCGCGGACGGAATCCCAGCCCATGTCAAACTGACCTTTGAACTTGTCGATCCATGCTTTCGGCGCATGGTGCGGCGCGTGGCTCGTTCCCGGAGCATAATAGACAAAGAAGGGTTTGTCGGGCGCCAGCGCGTGTTGTTCGCGGATATAGTTGATCGCACGGTCGGCCATATCCTCGTCGAGGTGATAGTCCTCGGTGTTCGGTGGTTCGACCGGTTTGGTGCCCTCAAAGATTGCCGGCGTGAACTGGCTGGTGTCGCCGCCGATGAAGCCGAAGAATTGTTCAAAGCCCAGCCCTGTTGGCCACAGATCGAACGGACCGGCCTGGCTGGATTGCCAATCCGGCACATTATGGTTCTTACCGTACCAAGCCGTATTGTAGCCGTTGCCTTTTAGGATTTCGGCAACGGAGCCGTTCTCCTTCGGCATCAGCGAGTTGTAACCCGGGAATCCGGTTCCCAGTTCCATGATCACACCGGTGGCGTTGGAATGGTGGTTGCGACCGGTGATCAGCGCAGAACGAGTTGGGGAACACAGTGCCGTGGTGTGCATCTGCGTGAACAGCAGCCCATCCTGTGCCAGACGCTCATACGCCTCCGTCGGAACCGGCCCGCCGAATGGCACACTGGCCCCAAAGCCCACATCATCCGGCATGATCAGGAGAATGTTCGGAGCGCCTTTGGGGGCCGTAACCTGTCTTGGAAAATCCAACGTCGACTCGTTGGTTCGCAACCCGGCATGACCACGGAACTCGGTCATGGGTATCGGTAAAACGGAACGGTCCCAATGGTCTTTGTCGTCTGCTTGCACAGCAGCAGGCAGACCACCCAACGTGAGTAACCCAGCTAACAAACAAATGAACCCAGCTTTCATTAGATTGCCTCCTAATTTCTTGATCTGTCGGTTCTGGTCGCCGAGGCTATCTGGGTCGGAAAAATTGACTCCTTCAGGGAACATCACCGGATCCGTAATCCCCCTATGATGCACAGACTGAACCGGGCACGCAGCAGCTTTTATTATCCCAAAAGTGCAATCGGGCTTCAGAAATTCACCCTTTCGAGTATTCTCTTATGCAAATTTATTTCGGTTTCGAAATAGTTGAGAAAAGGAGCGAGACCATTGAAGACTCTGCCTTTCATGCAGCACTCGACCTACGAAACGACCGATTTCGAGGACCTGCAAGAGGCTGCATCGGCGTGGGACCAGGAGTACACTCAGCTATCACCGGGACAGTTTTTCGGGAGCATGGAACTGACGGAAGTTGGCACCACTCAAGTGATGCGCGAGAAGTGGGGGCGCAAAATGAGGTACAGAGGTGTTGGCATTCCGGGTGGGTATGGCTTTGCACTGCCGCTGGGGTCTACGAACTCTGTGAATTGGCTCGGCAGCAGTGTTGAGCAAACCTCAGTTGTAATGCAGTCGCCTTATCTAGAGGCTCAACTCGTTTCCGACGACACTTGGGACAGCTTAGTATTATCATTCCCCATGGAAGAGGTTCAGGCGATTTTGATCGCGCTTTCCGGGGGAATTGACTTATCTCACCGACTCCATGGAAACCTTGTATTGAATCAGGCGAAGGCCGATAGGATCAAACGCGGGGGCCTAAGCCTTCTGCAAAAAACTAAATCCTGTTCCCCAAAAGACCATGCCGTGTATGCTGCTCAAGTAGACCAATTCAAAAAACAGTTCTTGTGGACATTGTTAGAATCCTTCAACGAATTCTTGGTTCCTTCTCCGCCGTCGAAACAGGGCATTATCGTTCAAAAAGCAACAGACCTTGCCGTAGCTGATTTTCCAGAGGTCCTCGGGCTGATTGACATTTGTACAAATTTGGGGATTAGCCTTCGCTCGTTACACTACGCTTTCCAGGATGTAGCCGGGATTTCGCCCGCAACTTGGCTGCGTCGCGTTCGGCTGAACCAAGTCTACAGAGTCCTCAAAAACTCAGACCCGATGGAAACCAAGATCAAGCGTGTCGCCGCCGAACATGGATTCCTGCATCTCGGACATTTCAGCAATCAATACAAACAACTTTTCGGACACTTGCCCTCGCACACCCATCGGATGAACTAAGGCTGTTGTCTATGCTCAAGCGGCTTTGAGATTATGCACTTTGTATTGAGTTTGGCAGTAATGGCGTTTGAAGTTTTGAACCTAACCGTCTCTGTTTTCGAACTCGGCCCGCAACTGCTTAGCCTCTTCCTCTAGCTTTTGTTTCGTTGAGAGAGGCGACCGACGGACACTCGCGTATTCGGTCTGTTCGTCTAGTTCGACGGACTCTTTTCCATCTTGCAATTGACCGTCGCTGGACAACAGAACAGCGATCCAACGGGTGGCCGGGATTTCCGAACAGATGACCATGGTCACAACCATCATCGGTATTGCCAGAAATGCTCCCACACCGCCCCAAATCGTTGCCCAGAACGTCAGCGAAACCATTACCATGAATGTGCTGAGGTTGAGGGACTTGCCCTGCATCGAAGGTTGTATCACGTTGGCAATGAATTGATCAGCAGCGCCGTATCCAAATAGTACGATCAGGAAAGGCGTAAGGCTATCGAACTGTATCAAGGCTACAAGAGATGGAAGCGCGATCCCAATAAATGCGCCGATATTAGGGATGAACCCCGCAACGAATACGGTCAGTGCCAGAAGCGGTGCGAAATCAAGGCCGACCCATGAAAAAATGACAAAGGCAACTCCGCCGCTCATGGCGCTGGTGACAGCATTGACCCACATGTACTGTTTCACGCCAACTGAAATTTTGTGCAGGACTTTCCGGGCGCGACGGGTTCCTTCTTCAGTCGCAACCAGCCTCGGCAATTTGTCGACCCAAGCCAGACGTTCGCCGATCAGAAAAGCAAGGTACAGCGCGACGAGACCGATTGTCGACATTGCGCCTCCAAACTGCCCCACAGCCGTTCCTAACCAAGACCCTATCTCGATGTCTTCAGCTGCCTGGCGACCAGCTTCAACGACTTTGGGACCCAGAAACCCTTCTAGTTTCTCCGTCAGGCTCATCAACCGTTCCTGATACCTGGGCAGTGCGTCTTGTACGTCGTCCACCGAGGAGGAGACGATCAGCCCAAGGACCAGCAGCGCCCCCACTATCACGATGATGCTGAGGAGTTGGGCCAGCCAGCCTGGAGGAGACCACCCAAGCAGGTTTGTGCGCTGGATCCTGTCCACGAGCGCAGAAGAAAGAATGAACAGAAGCCCTGTGATCGCCAACGGAATCAGAAAATCGCGCCCAAACCACAAGAAACAGATCAAAAAAGCCATGGTCCCCAGAGCAAAGAACCAATTCGAGATGAGAGTCCTGTTCAAGTTGTCAGAGGTCATGTAACGCCGCACGTTGATCTGGTGTTCCGCCGCAGTAGAAACGCCATAAACATTCGGTGCAAGTTTTAGCTGGTGAAACTATCTTTCCGAGAAGCCAAGTTCCATGAAAACGAACCTCCAGCTCATAGGATTCGCGCAAGAGATACCGACAACAACGTCGGCTATTCACAGATTTCGAATTTGGCCAAATTCCTAGCGAAGGTTTTTTGCCGGTCAAAGCGCCTTCGGGCAATGACGGCTTTGGGCTGCGACCTGCCGAACGCAAGTGCAGCATGCCTTCGACTTTTGGTGGCAGGTCTGGACTCGAACCCAACTTTCGGCAGTGCTAAGTTGCCTCGGACTTTTGCACATTTTGGATGTCTGCTTAAGATGAGAAACCCGTACCACCTCGCAGACGCAGCTAATGACCGAAATCCGCCCCTTCTAAAAAAAAACCAACTTGCCCCTTGCATCCGCTTGCACACCTACCTTTGCAAGGGGGCCCCAAATGCCTGGAAAAAATAGCTTCAGATTGTACAGAGACATCATTCTCAGCGAGCCCGACCAACCGGTTTGGAGCGCTGTCGGTAAGATCGATGGAGGTAGATTTCTTCTGCTCGGTCAACTTGAGATCTACTCGAAATCCGACGGCGCCTTATGGCTCGAAATCAGCCAAATGGGAAAGCAAATCGGCGAAAGCAATCGCGGAAAGTTGGATGTCCTTAAGCTTCGAAAAAGGGACACAGATCCGCATCTATTTGGGTTTATGAAGATCCGCGAGGAAACATATGCTGCGGCGGCATGGATGTGCCGAGATGACGAAGACGCCAAATATTTTCATCTGACCCTTCTGAAAACAAAAAAGCCGCCCGTTCCGAGGGCGACATTCTCAAGAGCTGCAATGTGAGCCACAGCGCAGGCTCATGATACCAGCGCTCGGAACAGGGCTCTTTCACTTATCTGATAGACCAAAAATTGCATGATTTGCTCCTGGTCACGCGTGTGGGATCAGATGATACACTTCGCCGATCACGAGCGAAACATGAATGATGACAGCTGCAATGTGCAACTGGTGGTAAGCCTCTTTGATGAAATGGAACATGTCGTTCCCTCCCGTTTTTGGATGCGCATTTTCTATCCCATGAGTGCGGCCGAGTCAATATATAAGCCATTGATATAAAATAATTAATATTAAAAATCCACTGAATTCACGCCGCTCAAAACCGGATTCCTAATCTTTTTGAAAAAAGAGAGGTCAGCACCAAAAAGAAGAGGGGGCCACGGGAAAAATAAGAGACCCAGAAAACAGCACGGCTCCCCACATAACGAAGGCAGGGAGCCGGGCTTTTGGGGGCTGGTGTTACAGATCGAACGTTTGTCCGTGTTTCTCGAGGTAGGCGATCAGAGACAGCTCAACGGCTCGCACAACCGCTTGTTCTTTGTCCTCTCGGATCGCGTTCCAAGCGGCATAGAGATCTGGATTTACACTCACCGACAATTTTTGCGTACGCGCAGCAGCCCTGCGTTTACTTGGGCTCATCTCTGGTTGGGCTACCAGGCCAGATTTGCTGGTTGAGCCCCGGGGGAAACCCAAGTCACCTTGCTCGACTTTGTTAACATCGCCGACACCTTGCATGAGATTTTGTTTTGCGTTGTCCATCATTGTTTTCCTTATGCTGCTTGGAGAATTTCTGAGAGCGTAGCCGAGACTTCCTGTGCCAGAGCGGCGACGTTCGCATGTGCCGTTTTCGGTGAAGATCCTTGGAACCTTTTCGGCAAATCCAAATAGTCTCCACCTAGACTGGTCATTGCTTGAAAAATCGGTCGGCTAGCCAAGTGAGTTGCAAAAACTGGCACATTTGCCTGTTGCAAAATCGATTTGATTTCCCCGGTAATGCGATGCTCGACCGCTCCGGCTTCTGTCTGACTGAGCAGAACCCGAGCCGCGATTTCGCGTTTCAATACCAGGCTTTTCTGACGAACCTGCTTGAGGACCTGCACAGCCGCGAGGGCGTCCAGGCGGGACACTTTTGACGGTACGATAACCAGATCGCTGACCAGTACGGCATCAATTAGGGATGCGTCATCTGATCCTTCTACGTCGACCAGGACATAGTCGTAGTGATCAGCCGCAGCTAAGGCTGCTTCGGTAAGCTGGCGCTGTTCTACCTGCTTTACTTTAAGATTTTCAGGCAACGGCTTGGCCTTAGCCCATTGCGACAACCAGAGTTTGGGGTCCGTGTCCAAAATGCAGACGGACATTCCGGACCTTGCTGCCTCCAGGCCGGTCAAGATACAGGCCGTGGTTTTCCCACAGCCGCCTTTGGGTGAACAAAATGAAAGGGTTGGCAATCGAATTCTCCTGATGAAATTGCTTCGGAAAGATTGCCAAAAAAAGGTTTCTGAAAGATTTAAGGATAATGGATTTGGATTGCTGGGGAAGGATCGCGAAGGCAAGAAAAGGATTTTGAAGGAACAAGAAGTGTTCGAAATTCTGGGTTTCCAAAGCAATCACAAGAGTTCTGAGGCCATCGGTGGGCGTCACTTGTTTGTGACAGGGTGGCGCGTTTCTAAACGGCCTTGTTGATTTGAGCCATGTCGAACCAATGTAAGGCGTATGACTGATCTCTCGAAGCTATCGCTGCATGAATTGACCTTGAACGAACCTGGTCGGCCTAAGGCTCCGGCTATTGCAGAGGCAACAGATAATCACCGTCGTCAGGGCCGGCAGTTGGCCGCAATCCACCGACATTATTTGATGGAAATCGCTCAGATCGGCGCTGTACTAGCTCGTATTGAGGCGGGGAACGCTCCGCCCGAAAACCTTAAACAGATTGTTCTTTCACTCGACATGGCTGAGAACTTCCGTGTTTTTGGATCACTATGTGGACGGGAATGCCAAGTTCTGAAGTTTCACCACGACATAGAAAGCGCAGACATGTTCCCCCGCATTGAAGCGGCTGGCGGCGGAAAGTTCCGGGAAATTGTCGCCAAGCTCAAGGCGGAGCATGAGGTGGTTCATGAATTAATCATGCGCCTCAGTCACGCCGCCCATGTTTTGTCAGAAGCCCCCTCACAGACCAATTTTGATGAGGCGGCGGCCATCTTTCGAAAATTGGAAGAGGTCGTGCGTTCCCACTTCGGCTACGAGGAAACTGAATTGGCGGAGGCCATCGGGTACTATCTTGGGACCATTTGAAGGATTTTCTGTTTCAGTCAAATCGCATGTTAAACGCCACTTTGGCTTTTCAGGAGTCTATGGTCGAGCAGGATTGGCTTGTGCAGCACTGTTGCCGGGTCAAAACCAGTTTACTGTATCACGCATCTAGCTGGCGCGTTGTTGTCAGTCAGATTGCGCGGGCCGATTATGTTGAGTTCGCGCGAGCGACAATCACGAATGTCAGTAGGCATTAGACTTCGGGTGACATGTTCTTAGTTAGCCGCAACCAGCGCCCCAGGTCCAGTCTTCGCCGCACCTTCGCCTTGTAGCTATCTGGTGCAAGAGGCCGCTTGGCTCGATGGCGCATTGAGTTGCAAAACTTGCATGCTGCAACGATGTTTGCAGGAGAATCTGCACCACCTTCAGCCGCTGCCATCAAGTGCTCGGCGGTGCATTGAAACCAATCAGCCTGGCGTTTTGAGATGGAATGCGCGATCTGGAATTTTTTCGGTGTTCCCGCCCACATCGGCTGGTTGCAGTAGAAGCATAGGCTACCCTGTTCGACGAATTTTCGATCTCTGATTTTTCGTAGTTTCTTACACATTTCGTGCCTCGCGTTTCGACAAAGTCGAGAACTGGGCGCGAAGGTGTTGTACTCTTCACAGGCGCAGTCTTGATTGAGCAACGCCTTAGTTCTTCCCCATGGGCAAAGCTAAAAAAGCAAGCCATTCATCTGAATGACTTCCCACGCGAATATTCTGAGATTGGTAACTGTTTCTGTCAATCCCTTGCCGAACCTTTGTGGGCTGACGAAGGGGAGCGCGAAGCAAAGGCTTCCAATTCGATTTGCTTTTGAAAAGTCCCCGGGAAACAGCAGGCAGGCACTCCGAGGGTTGGCTAGGGTCCGATCCGCTTGCTCTTTGCATACCTCCGCTCATCTCCAATTTGCGCACGCCATAGCAAGTCGTGCTGCTATCAAATTGGAGGGTGAAAATGGCCAACAGGAGGACAAAAAGACAAACAAGAATGGTGGGGATGCGGGTATCTGAAGATCTCTACGATTTGCTGACAGAAGGAGCGGAAACTGAGGGCATCTCCACAACAGCGTATGCGCGCCTTGTCTTGTCGCGAGCCCTAAATTTTGAAGGCGCGCTGCCTGAAACCAAACCTCGTAAGCCGCCACGAAAGAAGCCCATCATTAAAGACATCAAAGCCGCCATTGAGGTCCTAGGGCTTCTGATCGATGTCCGAATGAATCTGTCATACATATCGCGCAATCTGTCTGAGGCGCACACATTCAATCCGCTCAGGGCTGACCAAGTTGTCGAGCAAGGCGAACGTATCGATGCAATCAGACGAGACGTTGATGCTGTCCGAGCACAGATCTTGGGAGAGCGATCATGATTATCAAATCAACACGCATCCCAACTGCACATTCCGGCCGGATCGCTGCATATCTTGCAAAGCCTTCGGACAACGAAATCGCCGCATGGATCCGCGGGTGCCCCGAAGATCTTAAGCTATTGGGCGAAATCTCCAGAATTTCTGGCAAACAATATTCCGTTCGGCATTTTGTGATCTCGCCAAATGAACCGATGAGTCAGCAGGAATTCGCAATGGTGTTTGCTGAAATCTGTCGAGAGTTCGGTGTCTCCATCACATCTGGAAACCGGGCATCCATAGTTGAGCATTTGAAGCCCCGGCAATCAGGCGTCGGAAACGAAACACACTGGCATGTTGCGTTCCCTGAACTTGATGTGGAGACCGGTCGGATATTGAGCAGCCGGTTCACCAAGCTGCGAAACGAAAAAGTGGCCCGTTTGTGCGAACTTACGCTTGGTCACACCGTAGTGCCCGGTCAGTTTAACAAACAGGTTTACAGGGCGCTCGAAAGGGAGAGGCAAGCCTTGGATCTCAAGCCGTTTGAAAGGGCGCTTCGGGAAGCCTCGTTTGCCGCCGGACAAGATGAAAGTATGTGGCTGGAGTATCGAGCGCGCCTTCGAAAAAAATCAAGATCACCGATGAACTGGACGCTCGACAATCAGATCGTTTAGTTTGACGAAATGTCAGGTTTCCCAATGCCATCAAAAGCATATGTGCGGCTCCAAGAGTTTCTTGAGCACCATATGCGGATGTCACATATCTACCAGCCAGTGATGATCCGCAGAATTCTCAAAGGTGGTGGATCCGCCTCGCTTGAAGAGATTGCCGCAGCGCTCATGGTTTATGATCGCTCGCAGCTCGAATATTATATGGTCCGCACGAAGAACATGGTGGGACGTGTTCTCACAAACAATGGCATTGTGCAGCCCATCAAATCCGGCCGGGAAATCCAAGCTTACCAACTGGCAGAAAATGCAGGTCTCCAAGATGCCGAGATCCAAGACCTCATCAGGATTTGCGATCAGAAAATCGATACGTTCATTGGGAAGCGTGGCGACAAGATATGGTCGCATAGATCCAAGTCGTCAGGGTACATTCCCGGCACCCTTCGATACGAGGTTCTGAAGCGCGCCCATTTTCGTTGCGAGCTATGTGGGATATCGGCCGACCAAAAGGCGTTGGAAGTCGACCACATTCTGCCCCGCAACAAAGGGGGCGGGGACGAGGCTATCAACCTTCAGGCGCTTTGTTATTCCTGCAATGCAATGAAGCGAGATCGCGATGACACTGATTTTCGGGGCATGGCCAAGAGCTACGCTCACAGATGCGATGGATGCGCCTTTTGTGAGATCCCCAGTGAGCGGGTGGTTGCTGAGAATGAACTGGCTTATGCCATTCGGGACGGCTTTCCGGTCACCCACC
Organism: Ruegeria sp. BC3; assembly: GCF_056539265.1. Lineage (NCBI taxonomy): Bacteria > Pseudomonadati > Pseudomonadota > Alphaproteobacteria > Rhodobacterales > Roseobacteraceae > Ruegeria > Ruegeria sp. BC3. The sequence continues at coordinate 296,457 of NZ_JBQFUP010000004.1, read as the reverse complement.
ATCATACTTTGATCATTCCGAAACGGCACGTGCCGGACTATTTTGACCTTCATCAGCCAGAGTTGAATGCGGTACAGCAACTCCTCCAAGCAGAACGCCAAACTGTACGGGGGCTAGATCGGTCTGTCGAAGGATTTAATGTGGGCATCAATCCAGGCGAAGTGTCGGGACAGACCATTTTCCATTGCCACATACACCTTATCCCTCGTGGTGGGGTCAGGGGGGTCATTCCTGAGAGGCGAATTTACTGAGATGGCCTTGGCTAAAGTCGCGCCTGAGCGGCGCGTTGCATAACACCCTTTTTCGACAGAAGGGTAGGCAAGAAGGCGCCAAGGCTTTTTGATCCCTTCAGGCCTTCCTGATAGATGGCCAGAAACCAAATCGGACTGTTGTGTCTGACATGTGTTGAGGTTGGCCCAATATGCCGGAGATCCCCGTGAAGAAACTTGCTGCTCTTCTTTTATGTTCAACCCTTGCAGCTTGCTCTGGCTCCTACCGCGACACCTCGGTCACGATGGACGTCGTGAGCAAACTAGACGTGCAGAGATACACCGGAGTGTGGTTTGAGTACGCCCGCTTCCCGGTGTTCTTCCAGCGGGGATGCACAGACACAACGGCTGAATATCAGATTATCGCCGAGGATACGGTGTCCGTTTACAACCGCTGCCTTGTTGAAAATGGCACGAGGGTAAAGGACATCACCGGCCAAGCCACAATTGAAGATGTTGGCAAACTCAAGGTCAGCTTCCCACAGGTTCCCTTTGTCAAATCGCCATACTGGGTTTTGTGGGTGGACGATGAGTATGAGGTTGCCGTTGTTGGGACGCCCAATGGAAGCGCCGGTTGGATCCTATCGCGCAGCACGGAACCCAGCCAAAAGCATATCGACAAAGCGCGATCTGTTTTGACGGAAGCCGGATACGATGTGTCCAAGCTGGAAGTGACGCCCCACGCTTCCAAGTGACGTAGGAAACGAGCGAAGAGGCGACCGCTCCGGGGCGGGGCCGTTAGAAAACGTTGGTCCTGAAACGCCCCAGCCAAACCTTTCACGTTTCCGGCAGCAGCCCGCCGCGCCCGACACACACACACACGCGAAACCTCTGTCAAAAGAGCCATATAGAGATATTCTATATGGGGAATTTGACGATAAGAGCCGGCGCATTCGGGACCGACATTATGGTCAATGAAGCCAGCGCATGTTTTGGATCGAATTCTCCTTAACTGCATGGCGATCTTTGCCTTTTGCAGATTTCAAATCTCGCAACAACTGCTCGAGCTCAGCCCGGTTCAATTGCCGCCTTTCGACAAGCGATTGGGCCACACCTTCAAGCAAATATTCATTTTCGCCGATGGTCTTTTGAGCAAGATGGTTTGCGGAGCGCAGCCGCGACTGAACGCGGGCTGCCAGGTCGCGATCTTGAAGCATATCTTGCAGGTTATCCATGGACACCGGGTGCCAAATCAAATTGTCGTTGGACAAACCGAATTGTGTTTCGGCTTGGACTGCAAACATGGTGGCCTGAGCAAGATCGCTTTTGTCGCCCGCGCCGGCACCTGACGAAACACTACCCAGGCAAGAAAGTTCGGCTGCGCGTCCAGCCAACAAAATAGCGAGGCGATTTTCCAAGCTTTGAGTTTCATGACCGAATTTGTCCAGCTCAAGGTCAACTCGACCACCTCTCGGTGAGATCTGGGCCATTGTCGGCAATCCGGCGAGAAGTGCGTGCGCAACCACGATGTGGCCGGCCTCGTGGATTGCCATCCTATACAGCATCTTGGAAGGCAGTGGCTTCGCAAACTTCTCAAGCGCCGTCTGGAGGTGTTGGATCGCAATTGGGCGTTTATCCTGGCGGGCGATGGAACGGGCCTGACGCACAAGCGCGGCGGCATCCGCGCCCGATTGCCCAAGCATTTCTGCCGCCACTGCGTGAAGTTCCTGCTTGCTGATTGTCGGTCCAGCATCTGCGGACAAGATCTCTGTCAGCGCGCCCCTATCCGGAAGAGGGATGTGGACTTTTTGGTCGAACCGCCCAGAGCGCAGTAGTGCAGCATCCAACTTGCCCGAGTAGTTTGTTGTGCCGACCACCAAGACGCCATCCGTCTTTTCGGCGCCCGCCAGCTGTTCAAGCAGGCCATTTAGTGCCGCCCGATTGTAGTTCTCGTTATCGCTCTTGTTGGTTGCGCGATCTGCAAAACTATCGATTTCATCGATCAGCAAAACGGACGGCGCATGGCGCTTTGCCTCCAGGAAATCATCTCTCATTGCAGCGAGGAAATCGCCAAGATGGCCCTCCGCTTGCCAAGCAGCATAGCTTGCGCCAACAAAATGCGCCCCTGTCGCTTCTGCCAATTTCTGCGCGACAAAGGTCTTCCCGACACCCGGAGGCCCATCGAGTAGAAGGTTGTTAGGGATATCTGCCCAACTCAGGTGACCGTCAGAGTATGCTTGGATGTCATCCACGAGACGCTTCAACGGCGCCCGCGCGGCCCCCAGGCCTTTGACGTCATCCATGGCTTCTGGGTTGGCTTTTGTGCGCGTCGTCAACTTATTCAGTTGCAGGACAAATGCCATCAGCTTGGGCGTCCGAAGAGCCAACATAATTTCATTAGCTGAGATCTGAGCCAAAGCATCATGGGATGGCATCTGATTAAGCGCCTTTGTCATCAAAGCTGTACATTGGCGGCCGTGCATCATGGCATAGAGCATCAAGATCATGCTCCGTGACAATGGGCTCAGGGAAATGATCTTAGCGGATTTCTTGCAAAAGGCGTCCGGCAACACTTCGATACTTGGCACGATTACAATCAACGACGCTGGTTCCTTCGCGGCCAGAGCCAGCGCTTCATTGAAATCGCTTGCAGTCTTTGCTGGCGTGGTCTTGCGCCAGCGCGACTTGTAGCACACGATTTTTGGCTTGGTTGCATCAGGGTTGTTGCTACAGATCGCGGGGATCAAACCATCGCTAAACGCGTCTCCTGTGGCTTCCACCCATTCACTTTCACCGGTTTCAACAACTGTCAGCGAAAATGGGCGACGCAACTGGCCTGCAATCTGATCGCGTGTGTCCTTCCATGCCGCGCAAACACGGATCAATGAGGCAACGGCGCAATAGTCCCTCGCGTACTGCTTTGGCATCGAATCCTCAGCCGGTGCATCCTCATCAAAGGCATCCCACCCGGACTTTCGGTTGGCGGCTTTAATCAGGCTCTCGTAGGCTGGCTGGAACCACCCATTCAAACGCGGGTAGAAGAAAGATGTATAGACTTGGGGCTGCATGGAGATGCCCTTTCAATACTCGAAATCTGGAAACATCGCAGCCGAACGGCTGCGAACACGCGATAAGTTCAGGCGTGTATGCGTTTCTCAGGTAGCGGCAGAGTGCGCTTGGATTTCGAGTTGTTTGAAGGCACGATTTTCTCCCTTGGGGAGATTGAAGTATGCATGGCGCTCCGAAATGACAAGTCTTTTCGAATGCGCGCTTGCGTATCTTTGTTGCAAGCCTCTCTCATGAAGCAAAAAAGAAGCACGAAAATTATCTAATCTGCCGAAGGCCTTACCTTTGGTGGTTGTGTTATCTTCATCGCTTCTTGCGGGTGTTCTTGGCGAGCTTCCGAATTACCAATGGTGTCGCGACGTGGTCTGCCTCGGGTGGTGTTAGATGCTGGGGAGCATCTGCATTCGTGAGCAAGGGAATGTGATCTGCCGTGGCACCTGCATTTCGACGAAGCTTCGTGAAACGATCAGGGACAACTTCGCTCCCGCCGATGCTTGGGCACAGCGGGAGCGCACGACGAACTTGGGTTCATCGCCATTTTTGAAGTCTTGGTATTATCAAAAGGTTATGAGCTTGCTGATTAGACAAAACTCGAAGACCTGAGCCGTGCGTTGAACTCTCGGTTTGGGCCGGTCAGTGGGTCACCCAAATGTGGATTGGGCAATCACCAGTCTGAATTCACGCAGCCTCCTTTGGCCGAACAGAGATGCCTTTTAGTGCGGTTGCAACAATGTCGGCGCGGGCGGCTTCGGACACTTTGAGCTGCCAGTGTTCTTTTTGGTTGCACCAAGCGTGGTCGCGTTCAGCTTCAACCAACCGCCAACCATCGGTGACACGCACCAATTTGACGAAGGTCGTGATTTGTGGGCCCGCCTTACGAGCGTAGCTGGCGTTCGCCACCTTGCCCGCTGGTCGGTAAGGAATACAAGCCGGTCAATATCGTCATCGCGTTCAATCCCAAGAAAGAAACGTTCGAAGTAAGCAACCCAGCTATCCGCAAGGATAAAGCCTGGATTCCGGACATCGCCCCGCTGATGCAGGGTGAGATCAGCCAGTTGAAGTTGATCCGTCAATACGTGGTTGAAAATCCAGAAATGGATGAGGATGAACTCGAACGAATTCTCACACGGTTGACTGGCATCTCCAAGAAGCAGATCGGTATGATCGAGCTGGACGCAGAACTTGATATCGAGACTGTCACGGAAATCTTTATCCGGATCAATCGTGAAGGCGTCACCCTTAGCCAGGCTGACTTTGCAATGTCCAAGATCGCTGCCAACGAAGAGTTCGGCGGAAACCAGATGCGCAAAGCCATCGACTACTTTTGCCATCTAGCTGTTGCACCAGAGTTCTACGGCCACATTGAAAGCAACGATCAAGACTTCGGGAACACGGATTACTTCTCAGCCATGCGGTGGTTGCGCAACGAGAACGACGATCTGTACGATCCCTCCTACAACGACATGCTTCGCGTCGCCTACACGTCCCAGTTTTCCAGGGGGAAACTAGCAGATTTGGTGGGTCTACTGTCCGGGCGGAACTTTGAAACCCGGAAATTCGAGAACGAGATCGCAGAAAAGGCGTTCTCCGATCTTCGTGGTGGTCTTCTCGACTTCATGAATGAGACCAACTTCAAGCGGTTTCTCATGATCCTGAAATCTGCGGGTTTCGTGGATAGCAGCCTGATCAGTGGGCAGGCGCCATTGAACTTTGCCTACATTCTCTTCCTGCGCCTGCGGAAAGATGGCATCGCCTCCGAGTTGATAGAACGATTTGTCAGGAAGTGGTTCGCGCTCTCACTCTTGACCGCCAGATATTCGGGATCGATGGAAACCCGCTTTGACCAGGACATTCGACAGATTTCTGAGATGGGAATGGGGGAATATCTCGAAAGTATCGAGAAAGCGGTGCTCTCGGATGCCTTTTGGGAAGTTGGTTTGGTGCAAGCGCTTACAACGTCAAATAGCAAACATCCGGCTTTCAGGACATTTCTTGCGTCTCAGGTGAAGTCCAATGCTAGAGGCTTTCTGTCAAAAGAAATCACAGTGCGGAGTATGTTGGAGCACAGAGGCGATGTTCACCACATCTTCCCCAAGGATCACCTGAAAAAGACGCTTGGCCTTACGCAGTCTCAATACAATCAAGTCGCCAACTTGGTCTACACACAGCAAGAGATCAACATTGCCATCGGAAATGCGCCTCCTAGTGAGTATGTTTCAGATTTGCGGAAACAATGCAATTCAGGAACCGCAAAATACGGAGGGATCGTAGTCTACGCGGATCTTGAAGAGAACTTCACGGAGAACGCAGTTCCGCTTGGACTTCTGACGGGCGAATTTGCGGACTACCAGGAATTTTTGAAGCTGCGGCGTCAATCTATCGCGAAGACGTTGAAGGCATACTACACGTCGCTTTGAGCACTGATTGTCTCGAGCTTGCGTCTCTAAGTTCGACGCTTTGATTTCTACGAAGGCCCATTCAAATTGCTGCACATTTTGCTGCACATATTTCGTGAAGCCCCATTGCAATATTCCTTTAAGTATAGGTAAATTATAAATAAAATTCTGAACGAAAAAGATGTTGGCGGACTTCGTCTCCGCCACCTACTATCTGTAGTCGCTTGCGCCGGGTGTCATTCATTCGCTTGCAAAGTTGAGGTTTGGCCAGAAAGACCCATGGCTGCTTCGTGTGCCTGACGTTGCTTGGAGTCTGTGCGCCACAATGTCGGTATGTCGGTCAACGCGTGATCGACCTGCCGTGTGAAAAGGCGCTGTATGCCGGCCTTCTCTGTACGAAACCTGCGATTCTGAGCAGCGTGTTCCTCTTATGCCTATGGGTGTTAAGATCGCCAGAAATCACGCTAAAATTGCGGATATCGGAGTTTTGCGGGACATTGTGGCAATTGAAACGTCAGATAACTTGAAAAACAGCCCTTCATATCATGATTTGTGCAGACATTAGGCCCAGAAACATGGAAATCTTAGGCTTATTTGTGTAAACTCACCCCAATTCTGCCGCGTATTTCGGCGGGGGTTACACATGCCACACGACCGCAACATTGGCCAATTCGGGCTTCGATTTGTTGCACTCAGCGTCGCAAGGATCGCTTTATCGGTTCGGGCCAAGCTGCTTGCCGCTTTTCTTGGGATTACCGGGCTGCTTGTCATCCTGGTGTTATTTGGTTTGTTCGCTTTGCATCAGGCCAATCTGCGGACCGAAGCGATGATGCGCGATCAGGAGAGGATCGCGTTTTTCAACGACACTTACACAACAATTTCCAACCTTAACGCATACATACTGGCCTTGTTCGTTCCACAAAATCTGCAAGACGAAACCAGCCATAATGGGGTGTCTGGTGCCTCGACGAGGTCGATCCAGCACGTCACTGCGGGGTTGGAACGGAATTTGGCGCTGGGTTTTCGCCGGTTCGGGCAACCGGGCATGCCCGATGAAAAGGCCATCGCAAGCCTGCGGGCGGATCTTCAGGAGCTTTTGCCTGCCATCTCAGAGCTGCGACGCCTGAGCCAGGCGGGGGATCTGACGGCAGCAGCGCGACACGGGCTCGACCAGTTGTTCGGCCCGCTTCAGGCCATGCAGCGCGAGGCATACACTGTTGCGCAGGACGTTGAGCAAGAGGTGCGCGACCTCGCGGATCGCACATCTCAGGCCTATTTGACCTCACGCCTGAACATCATGGCAGCGGCGGTTGCCGCCATCGGGATTGCGCTGTTGCTGGGGTATTCTATCTCGTCCTCGCTGCTTTGGCCGATTGAACGCGTCCATGCCGCGCTCAGCAAGCTATCCCGTGGCGGGTTTGACAGCCGTATTACGGTGCCCAACCGGGACGAGCTTGGCGAATTGGCCAGCCACGTGAACCAGACCAGCGAAAAACTGGGCGCACTTTATGGTCAGGTCGAGGTGCAAAAGGCGCAATTGGCCGACTGGAACGCAGCGCTGGAGTCGCGCGTGGCCAAGCAGATCGAAGAGATCGAGCGTACCAACCGTCTGAAACGGTTCCTGCCCGCGCAGGTCGCCGCGATGATTGTCGGGGCCACGGATGAGGCAGATGTGCTGCGCACCCGCAAGGCCGAAATCACGGTCCTTTTTGCCGATCTGCGCGGGTTCACAGCCTTTGCTGCCGCTGCCAGCCCGGATCAGGTTATCGCTGCCCTTAATGCATTCCACGGCACCTGCGGACCGCTGGTCGAGGCTTGTGGCGGCACGCTCGAGCGGTTCTTGGGCGACGGGTTGATGGTCCTGTTCGGCGCGCCCGTACCGCTGGATGACGCCGCGCAACGCGCAGTTGATCTGGCCCAGAAAATGCAGGTGGATGTCCGCAGGGTTATGGCCCCTTACCGTGCCGGTCATGGTCTTGGGCTGGGCATCGGCATCGCCACCGGCCCTGCAACGCTGGGCCGGATCGGGTTCGAGGGCCGGTTAGACTATTCTGCGATTGGCCCAGCGCCCAATCTGGCGGCGCGCCTATGTGAGATCGCCAGCGATGGTCAGGTTCTGATTTCAAATGCCACGGCGCGGCAGGTTCGGATCAAGATGGATCCCGCGGGACCGTTCGATTTGAAAGGCATCGGAAGTCAGGTGGCGGCATATGAACTGACAAGCCTGATTAAACCCCGGGCCGCGCTGCCGATGTGACTTATGGCGGCAGCGCGATCAGCCGTCGTGTCAAGACAGGTCAAGAACCTTGCGGGCGATGCGGAAGCACTCCAGCGCTTGCGGGACGCCGCAATAAATTCCGATCACATGGATGATGGCGCGGATTTCCTCGGGCGAAACACCGTTATTAATCGCGCCTTTGCAGTGAATTTCCCATTCATGCATTTTCCCCAGCGCACCGATCATCGACAGATTCATCATCGATCGTGTTTTGGCGTCGATCACATCGTCGCCCCAGCCAAAGCCCCAACACCATGCGGTCATGGCCTCTTGGAAGGGGCGGGTAAAGTCATCTGCCGCGGCCAGGTTCTTTTCCACGTATTCCGCGCCCAGCGTGTTCTTGCGCTGCTCAAGCCCTTTGAGGAACAGCTCTTCGTCAAAAATGTCTGCCATATCGTGTCTCCGGTGTATCAGGCCGTCAGGCGGTGTTTGTAGAGGTGGTCATAGTGGGGTTTCATGCGGCGATACACATGTTTCACCCGGTCCGGCGCGTCCGTGATTGAGATATGTTTACGGGGCTGAGGTGCCAGACCGGTAGAGTTGGCCAGATTGGCGTGAAATGAACCTCCGTCCCACCAACTATGGGCCGAGGGATCACCACCAGCCTCCCAGGTCAGGGCGTCCGGCAGGAACGGAATGCCAACGGCCTGACAGAACCGTACGGTCATATCATGCGGGTTCTCCAACAGGTCGTCGCTGTCAATGACTGGTGGCGGTGTGCCGTTCAGCGCGGTCAGCAAGTCGAACAAGGCGCGTTGTTCGGGAAATCCGACCTCGCCTTCGGCAAAATCGGGCCACTTATTGTACATTGAAGTGATCGTCTTTGCCGGATCGCGGATCAGGAAGGCATGGTTGAAATTCGCCAGAAAGTCCGGGTCCCACATATGATTGATGTAGTGCGGGAAGTCTTTGATGAACACAGGCCCTTTCTGCGCGCGATCCTGAATGTCGGCCCAGACCGAGTCCAACGTCAGGCCCGGCGTCGTTACATCGCCCGGTTTGAACCTGTGCCAAAGTGGGTCCTCGCCCTGATACCAAGCCTCGCCAAAAGGCTCGTGCAGGCAATTCAGATCCCCGCGCTGTCGCATCATCCATTCAAAAGCGGTCGACGTGGACCGGGGCACTGCCCAAAGCGCGAGGATCTTGTGCATGTCGATTGTCCTTTTCGTCAGTTCTGAAGTCGCCTCAGAAGCTGCCCGTAGGGTTTTTCGGGTGCCAGGTTGAGGGATTTAAAAATGCGCCAGTAAAGCGCGATGTCATGACCAATCACCGGCTTTCCCAGGGCAGCCTCAAGCGTGTCGGCCAGATGCAACGGGCGCTGGGGCAGGCCATTTGGCCCGGTGCGGAAGTTACACATGCCGTTAATCAGGATCGCATCAGCCTGCGGGGCCTTGTCCGCCACACATTCAAAGCTTTTTCGGGCAAGATCACCGTCGAATATCCAGCGATACGAATTCACTTGTTCTTGCGAGTCGAACCACCCCTGATCGTGGAAATTCCCGGCCCAAAGGACGTCAAACCCGGCTTCTTTCAGAAAACTGACGGTACCCTGCCACCATTCGGGCCAGTGGTAGGCGGCGTTCAACGCAACCTTTTCGATATTCATCTCACGCAGAGCTTCGACCATGGCGTAGCCGGCCATGTGGAACTGGATACCGTGCTTGTCCGACAGGTCCGCACAGTGTTGGCGCACGCCCTCAACACCCAGACCGCAGGCGTGCACCCAGTTGGATCCGACCTGGCCGCAGACATCGACCCCGTTTCGGGACATGCAGTGGACAAAATCCTCGAGCATGCCAAAGTTCTGTTTCCGTTGATCCAGCCCATGTACGTAATCCGGGACGTGCAGCATCCAGCCATGAACGCCAACAGTCTCGGGGCACATGCGCAGGAAATCCGACGGTGCCGCGTCAAAGTCGAATGGCGGGCTGGTGAAGCCGACCTGATAGGGAAACAGCTTATGTTCGGGACGCCAGTCTTCGGGCATTAGCATGAGATTAAGGGTCCTTTCACGGGTCTACCGCTTCGCGCATCCATTGCTGCAGGCGGGCGATCGAGTGTTCCGACATCACCCCACATCCCGGGTCCAGAACCAGAGGGCCGGGCCGGTAACCGCGCGATTTGAGGCCTCGGTGGACGGATTCCACCAGCCGAATGTCCTCTTCAACGGTGGTTTCGCGGTCCTGTACCGCCAGTTGCCGGATGACGGCGCTTTCTGATCCGCCCTCGGTGTACCAGCCGCGCCAGACGGTGCAGTGATCGGGGTCCTCGGCGCGCCAGTGATAGGTGTTCAGAACGTTGCCCGGGTAGCACTGGAACGAGAACATCGGCCACAAAAACCACGACTGATAGTCGCCCGCATGTGGCACCGTCAGGTCGATGGGATAGGTCATCTTGTCCAGGCTCTGACACTCTGTCGTATGGCGCAGGACATAGCCGCCGCCTGCATCGGGTTGGATGTCATAGGTCTCGGGCTTGACGACGCCCTCGGCAAAGGTCGGATGGTTGGTCGGGCAGTGGTAGCATTCCGAGTAGTTCTCGATGCTGACTTTCCAGTTGCAGTTCTCGGGGATCTCGACCCATTCCAACGGTTCAAGCTCGTCGATATGCGGGACAAACGCTCGGATTTCTTCGCGTACGCCGGGGTACCATTCATCCATCGGGGCGGCATCGTCATCCAGATTGACAAAGATGAAGCCATTGAAGACCTCGGTGCGGACCGAGGTCAGACAGATTGCGCTGCGGTCGAACCCCGGGACGGATTTGATATTTGGTCCGGCACGCAATTGGCCGGACAGTTCGTAGGTCCATGCATGATAGGGGCACACAACGACCCGCGTGTTGCCCGCGCCGGTCACCATTTCATGCGCGCGGTGCTGACAGACGTTGTAGAAGGTGCGGATTTCCCCGTCGCGCCCTCGGATGCAGAACAGGCTCTGCCCGGCGATCTCAAATGCGAAATAGTCCCCCGCTTCCCGAACCTGAGCTACATGGCCTGCAAACTGCCATGTCCGGGCCAGAAGTCCCTGCATTTCCTGTTCGAAAATCGTCGGGTCTGTGTAATAGCGCGCGTCCAGTGAGTGGGTCAGGGGTGCGTTCATTCGGGCTCCTCCGCGTAGAGGCCAAGTTGGTGTCTGCGTTGGTGAAACCGTTCCACCCGCTCGACGATCTCGTCGCTAGAAACCGCGATCACGAAGGACAGCAGCGTCTCCAACAAAGCGATGGTCGAGACGGAGGACGGGAAGAATTGCGGGGTATCTGCGGCGACGACAAAGCCGTGCTGCGCGTTCAGGATGACAGGGCTGGCCGGGCTGTCCGAGATGCCAATGACTGTCAGCCCCTGAAGGCGCGCCAGTTTGATCGCGTCGATCACCTCGGTCCGGTAAGGGTGGCATGTGATGGCGATCAGTACGTCCTGCTCATCGGCCCAGGCCAGATCGTCCACCGGGGTCGAGCCGGGACGGGGGATGGCATGGAACTGCTTCATCCCCGTTGAGGCAAGATAGGTGAAATTGCGCGCGTTCGAGTTGTTGACGCCCACACCCAACGTGAAAATCTGGCGGCAGTTCCAGATGTCTTCCGCTGCGCTCTTGAGGCTGGCGGCGTCGATTCCGGCGAAGGTCTCTTCGATATTGCGGATCGCGGCTCCGACCATATCCGCATAAAGCCCACCCAGTTCGCCGGATTTTCCAATGTCCTGCAACCAACGGGCGCGGTCTGGAAACGACACGCCGCCTTGTCGAATCGCATCGCGGAACGGTGCGCGGAAATCCTCGTACCCTTCAAACCCCACCTGCCGTGCCATTCGGACAAATGTGTTGGGTTTGACCTTTGCCGCTTCGGCAATCTCGCGCACGGTCGAAACCCCAACGTCTGTTGGGTTTTCCAGTACGTAACGCGCAGCCTTCTGCGCCTCGGGCGTTAGGGCATCCCACTCTTGGCTGAGGCGGTCGAGAACGGTTGATGATACATTTGTGTCATTCATGATTGACGATGGTACAAATGTGGAATTAGCCTGTCGAGCAGAAACGCGACTCGGGAAGAGGAAAAATCATGTCCGAGAAGAATTTGCCGTCACATGCACGTGTGGTCATCGTCGGAGGCGGCGTCATGGGGGTCGGTCTGGCCTATCATCTGGCGCATGAAGGCTGGGGCGACGATACTGTCCTATTGGAAAAGGCCGAGTTGACCAGCGGCAGCACTTGGCACGCGGCGGGCCAGATCACGCATTCGACCTCGAGCTTTGGGCTGGGCAAATGCGTGGATTACAATATCGGTCTGTATTCCGGCCAGTTAGAGGCTGAAACCGGTCAGCCCGTTACATGGCACGGCTGCGGTTCGTTCCGTCTGGCCTATACCGAGGATGAGATGGACTGGCTGCGCCACACCCTGTCGGTGGGCCGGTCGCTGGGATTCAACATCGAACTGGTCGGGCCTGAAAAGGTGGCTGAGCTGCACCCGTTCTATAACCTCGAAGGCGTGTTGGGCGCGCTGCATACTCCGGATGACGGCCATGTGGACCCAACCAACGTGACCATGGCGATGGCAACGGGCGCGCGTCAGAAGGGCGTTCGCATCTTCCGAAACTGCCGCGCGACCAACATCACGCAGGCCGACAACGGCGAGTGGGTGGTTGAGACCGAACAGGGCACCATCACGTGTGAGCATGTGGTGAATGCGGGCGGCACCTATGCCCGCCAGATGGGCGAATGGTCGGGGCTGCAATTGCCGATGACGTCAATGACCCACCACTACTTCGTGACCGAGCCGGTGCCCGAGTTCCAGAACCTGGACAAAGAGCTGCCGGTGATCCGCGACGACCGCAAAGTCTCGGGCTATATCCGGATGGAGCAGCAGCGCGGGCTGATCGGGATTTACGAGAAGGAAAACCCGAACTCGGTCTGGCATGATCACTGCCCGTGGGAATACGAGAACTGGCTGTTCGATGCGGATTACGACCGGGTGATGCCGTGGCTTGAGGAAAGCCTCAACCGCATGCCGATCTTCGCCGAGTTGGGTATCCAGCGTGACGTGCACGGCGCGATCTCGCATCCACCCGATGGCAACCCGCTGATCGGACCTGCTCCGGGCGTACGGAACTACTGGTGCTGCTGTGGCACCCAGATCGGGATCGGCTGGGGGCCGGGTCTGACACGTGAGCTGGCGCGCTGGATGGTGCATGGGGCGGCTGATATTTCGATGCGCGAATACGATCCGCGCCGGTTCGGCAGCTATGCGACCAAGGATTGGCAGGTGATCAAGGCCGAAGAGGATTATTGCCTGCGCCACGAGATCCCGTTCCCGCATTTCAACCGTCTTGAGGGGCGTCCAATCAAGCCGTCGCCGCTGTACGAGCTGCTGAAATCCAAAGGCGCGGTGCATGAAGAGGTCTATGGGTTTGAGCGTCCTCGTTGGTTTGCACGGGACGGTGTGGAGCAGCGCGATCACTATTCCTTCCGCCGGACCTCTGCCGACGACATGGTCGCGGCTGAGGTCAAAGCGGTGCGCGAAAGCGTCGGCATCATGGATGTCACCGCCTTCACCAAGGTCGAGGTCTCGGGTCCGGACGCTTACGCCCTGCTGGACCGGCTGACCGCGAACCGGATGCCGCAAAAGGTCGGCTCGATCACATTGACCCACATGCTGAACCGTCGCGGCCGGATCGAGTTGGAGACGACGATTGTCCGCATGGCCGAAGACCGCTTCTATCTGGTCTGTGCCGCGTTCTTCGAACAGCGTCTGCTGGATCATCTAACTCAGCAGCGCGCCGATGAGGATGTGCAGATCACGGCTCTGTCGGCGGATTGGTCGGCGCTGTCGCTGAACGGTCCTCGTTCGCGGGACGTGCTGGCGCGATGCACCGATGCCGATCTGACCAATGCCGGGTTCCGCTGGCTGTCCGCGCAGGAAATCACCATCGCGGGTCACAAAGTCTGGGCCTTCCGCATGTCCTATGCCGGTGAATTGGGTTGGGAATTGCATATGCCCAATGCTGCCTGTCTCAACGTCTACAACGCGCTTTGGGCCGCGGGTGAGGCGTATGGCATCACCGACTATGGCAGCTTTGCCATGAACGTGATGCGGATGGAGAAGGGCTTCAAAGGTGCGGGCGAGTTGACGAACGAGGTCACTTTGGCCGAGGCCGACGTGTTGCGCTTTGCGCGAACTGACAAGGGCTATCTGGGCAAGGACAAGACCCTGAATACCGACCTGCCCTGGGTTTGCGCATATCTTGAGATTGAGCCGGATGGCGAGATTGACGGTCACGGCGGTGAGGCGGTCATGTTGAATGGGACTGTTGTGGGCTCGACGGCTTCTGTTGCTTACGGGCACACCGTCGGCAAGATCCTTGCCTTTGCCTACATCAAGCCCAAAGCGGCCGACGCCGGAGCCGCGTTGGAGGTCGTGATCCACGGCAAACCCCGCGCAGCCCGCGTACTGGGTGAACCGGCCTATGATCCACAAAGCCTGCTGCCGCGCACCGACGCCATTTTGGAGACTGCATAATGAGCTTGCCCGACACAATGAAAGCCATGGTCACAATGGGCCATGGCGGTCTGGAACAGATGGTGTTGCATGAAGACTGGCCGCGTCCAGAACCCGCCGCCGGAGAGGTGCTGATCAAGGTCGCAGCCTGCGGACTGAACAACACTGACGTCAACACGCGGTCGGGCTGGTACTCCAAGACAGTCACGGACGCGACGACCGGGGGTGCCTTCGAGGAAGTGGGACAGGACGACCCAACATGGGGCGGCGCGCCGATCACCTTCCCGCGCATACAGGGGGCTGATATCTGCGGGCACATCGTGGCCGTCGGCGACGGCGTCAATCCCGCGCGGATCGGTGAGCGTGTCATCACCGATGGCTGGCTGCGCGACCCTGCCGATCCGGAAAACATGGACAAGACCGGGTATTTCGGGTCCGAACGGGACGGAGGCTTTGCCGAATACGCCACGACGCTTGCGGTGAACGCGGTTCCGATCACATCGGAGCTGTCCGACGCGGAACTGGCAACGTTCTCGTGTTCATACTCCACAGCTGAGGGAATGCTGGCCCGCGCCAATGTATCCGACAAAGACACCGTGCTGGTGCCGGGTGCCTCGGGCGGCGTCGGCGGGGCCCTTGTGCAATTGGCTAAACGTCGCGGTGCCCGGGTGATCGCCATGGCGTCCGAAGCAAAGCACGCCGATGTGGCCGAGCTGGGCCCGGACAAGATCCTGCCCCGCGCGCCGGAAAACCTGCGTGCCTCTCTGGGCGATGAGAAGATCACGGTCGTTGCGGATGTGGTGGGTGGCCCGTATTGGCCGCACCTGATCGACATCCTCGAACGCGGCGGTCGTTATACTTGTTCGGGCGCGATTGCCGGTCCAATGGTCGAGCTTGATTTGCGCACTTTCTATCTGCGTGATCTGACCTTCACCGGATCGACCGTGATTGACCCACAAGTCATGCTGAACCTCGTGAAGTACATCGAAGCCGGCGAAATCAAACCTGCCCTCGCAGCGACCTATCCGTTGGAAGAGCTGCGAGACGCTCAGGCTGCCTTTATCGACAAGCAGCACACCGGCAACATCGTGGTGACCCCATGACGCTGGATGCCGTTCTTCAGGCCGCTCGGCATATGCATCAGTCGCACCCCGCGCTGTCCGCCTTTGGCGCATGGCCTGACGATCTGGAACCAACGGATTTGGCTGCAAACGCGATCCCGGCAATGGAATTGGTGCGGCGAACCGATTTTTCACCGGACGCGGCAACTCAGTCGCTGTCGGATGCGATCCGGGCCAGTGCCCATCTGGCCCACTGGAAGCAAACCTATACCGAAGAAGAAGTTGGTGCCGATTTCCTAAGCCGCTATGGGTATTACGAGTTGTTTGGTCCCACTGGCCATTTCCACTCGAACCAGTTGCGCGGCTATGTGGCCTATTGGGGTGCGGGCCTGAACTATGACTGGCACAGTCACCAGGCCGAAGAGCTGTACCTGACCCTGGCCGGGGGCGCGATCTTTCGCACCGAAGGCGATGAACGGTTCGTTGGACCAAACGAGACCCGCCAGCACGACAGCTGGCAAAGCCACGCCATGACCACGACAGATCAGCCGATCCTGACCTTTGTCCTCTGGCGGGGCGAAGGGTTGGGCGATCTGCCACGGATGGATGCGGCATGAAGATCACTCGGATCCGCGTATACCAGACTGGCCTGCCCTATGTCGGCGGTGCCTATGTCTGGGGCGCGGGCAACGCGATTGAAACGGCCACCGCTTCGGTTGTCGTGATCGACACGGACGCTGGCCTACAGGGATGCGGAGAGTTCACGCCCTGCGGCGAGAACTATATGGTCGCCCATTCCGAAGGTGTGGTTGCACTCGCCCGATTGGTGGCCCCGAAACTTTTGGGCGAAGACCCGCGGCAGGTAGGCCGGATCGAGCAATTGTTGGACCATTTGGTCCAAGGCCATGGCTACGCAAAAGCCCCGTTTGACGCTGCATGCTGGGACATATTGGGCAAGGCATGCGATCAACCCGTCTGGATGCTGCTGGGCGGCAAGTTGACGGATGGTGCCCCGATGTATCGTGTCGCACCGCAGAAGGCGGTGGATGAAACCGTGGCCGAGATGAATGCCTACCGGGATCAGGGTTACCGACAGTTCCAAGTCAAGGTGGGCAGCGACTGGGCAACGGACATCGACCGAATCCGCACCACGGTGCCTCTGTTGCAACCCGGCGAAAAGGCGATGGCAGATGCCAATCAGGGCTGGCGCGTCGACAACGCGATCCGGGTCGCCCGAGCCACGCGCGATCTGGATTTCATTCTGGAACAACCGTGCCGCACCTATGAGGAATGCCAGCAGGTTCGCCGCGTGGCTGAACAGCCGATGAAGTTGGACGAGTGCGTCACCGGCATGCATATGGCCCAGAGGATCGTCGCGGATCGCGGGGCCGAGATATGCTGTCTGAAAATCTCGAACCTTGGGGGGCTTAGCAAGGCGCGGCGTGTGCGGGACTATCTGGTCGAAAACCGGATTCCCGTTGTCAGCGAAGACACTTGGGGCGGCGAAATCACCTCGTCGGTCGTGGCCCATTTCGCGGCGTCGACCCCGGCCGAGTATCTGCAAAACACGACGGATTTGATGAACTATAACACGCGGTCGACTGGAAACGGCGGGCCGATGTCGCGGGATGGCAAGCTTTTTGCCTCTGATACGCCTGGATTGGGCGTAACACCCGATTTCGAAAGCCTCGGCGCGCCGGTGGCGGAGTACACTTTATGAAGATCAAGACGATCACCGTCTACCACGTCGACTTGCCGTTAGAGCATCCCTATTGGCTGTCCGGCGGACGGCTCAAGTTTGAAACCCTCGACGCGACAATCGTTAAGGTCGAAACTGACACCGGGCTGACCGGCTGGGGCGAAGGAACCCCATGGGGTCACACCTATGTCCCGGCGCACGGTCCGGGCATCCGCGCCGGAATCGAAACGATGGCCCCGTTCATTCTGGGCCTCGACCCACGACGCGTTCTGGATGTCGAGCGTGCCATGGACATTGCTCTTCCCGGCCACCTGTACGCCAAAAGCCCGATCGACATGGCTTGCTGGGATATTGCGGGTCAGGCGGCGGGTTTGCCGATTGCAGACCTCATGGGGGGCGGGTCCCGCACGCCGCGCCCGATTGCCTCATCCGTCGGAGCCAAAACCGCCGAAGAAACCCGCGAGGTGATGGAACGCTATCGCAGCCGAGGCTACGTCGCACATTCGGTCAAAATCGGCGGCAACGTTGAACGGGATATTGCCCGCGTCCGCGATGTGGAAAGCATCCGGCGTCCCGGTGAGATCGTCCTCTATGACGTGAACCGTGGCTGGACCCGGCAACAAGCCTTACGGGTGATGAGCGCCTGCGAGGACCTGAGCGTCATGTTCGAACAACCAGGCGAGACACTGGACGACATCGCCGCTATCGCTGGCCGCCATGCCTCGCCCGTCTCGGTAGACGAAAGCCTTGTAACCCTGCAAGACGCGGCCCGCATCGCGCGTGACGGGCTGGCCGAGATATTCGGGATCAAACTGAACCGCGTCGGTGGCCTGACCAAGGCGGCTAGGATGCGGGATATCGCTCTGGCACATGGGATCGACATGTTTGTCATGGCAACCGGTGGCACGGTTCTGGCCGATACCGAGGCGCTGCATCTGGCGGCCACCGTTCCGGATGACAATTGCCACGCGGTTTGGGCGTGTCAGGACATGATCACCGTTGATATCGCAGGCGGACGCGGCCCGCGAAATATCGACGGCCATCTGCACCTGCCGGAAACGCCCGGCCTGGGCGTTCACCCGGACGAAGACACGCTGGGGTCTCCGGTCGCGATATACGAGGCCCCGCGATGATCCGCCGCTTCATCTGGCCAAAAATACCTCGGGGGGTGAATTGGCCGCAGGCCAAGAGGGGGGCTGGCCCCCTTTCCGGCCCGCCATCGGTTTTCAAAGGACGTTCTGAATGAAGGTGACCCGGATAACACTGTGGTCCGTCGATCTGACCAGCCACGAGACCTATCACATGGCCGAGGGCAAGACCTGCGCGACCGTGACCTCTCATATCCTGTGCCTTGAGACAGCTACTGGTCTGAAAGGGTGGGGCGAGGTTTGCCCGATCCCGCATTACCTGCCCGCCTATGCCGGTGGCGTGCCAAGCGCCGTGACCGAGATGGTTCCCGAAATCCTCGGCATGTCACCAAACGGAGTGGACGCCCCGATGCGAAAGCTGGACGGGTTTCTGCAGGGTCATCGCTATGCCAAGTCCGCGATCGACATCGCCCTGTGGGATTTGTTCGGGCAGGCCACGGGGCAGCCGATCTATGCGCTGTTGGGCGGGCGCACGCGCAAGGATATGCCACTCTATCATTCGATCACCTGCATCGCGCCGGACGACATGGCGCGGATTGCGAAAACTGCTTACCAGACCGGCATCCGCCAGTTTCAGGTCAAGTTGGGGGTTGAGGGCGATTGGCAGGCCGATGCCGAGCGTCTGAGCAAAGTGCGTGAGGCTGTCGGGCCTGGCCCGCTTGTCTATGGCGACTGGAACTGCGGCGCATCGCGTTTGCAAGCGACGCGGACGGGCCGGGCCGTGGCGCATCTGGATGTGATGTTGGAACAGCCCTGTAAAACACTGGAGGACTGTGCCGCCGTCCGGCAAGCGACCGGTTTGCCCATGAAAATCGACGAAAACGCCCATGATCTGGCGTCGCTGCAACGCGCGCATGAGCTAGGCTGCATGGATGCCGTCGCGCTGAAATTGTCGAAGTTCGGTGGCCTGTCCGCCATGCGCCGCGCCCGTGATCTAACTGTGCATTTCGGGGCCGAGATCTGCGCCGAGTGCACGTGGGGCTCGGATATCGTCACCGCCGCCTCGCTGCATTTTGCGGCCTCGACCCCGCATGGTTCACTAATGAATACCTGTGACCTGTCATCCTATGTGTCGCCGCGCATCTGTCCGGAGGCGCCAAACCGTGAAAATGGACGGATTGCTCCGCCCGAAGGTCCGGGGTTAGGTGTTGCACCAGACCCGGATGTTCTTGGCTCACCCCTACTGGAGATCGTTTGAGATGCTGAAAATCAATACCCAATCCGAATGGATCGATCGTGCAAACACGGTTTTGCCCGCCGGTGGTTTCGGTAACTTCGATCCGGGCATCATTATCGCGCGCGGCGAAGGCAGCCGAGTCTGGGACGAGGATGGCAATGAATATGTGGATTATCTGATCGGCTCGGGCCCGATGCTTTTGGGTCATGGTCATCCTGAGGTGATGGAGGCCGTTCTGGAACAATTGCCCAAGGGCATGACCTTTTTCGCCAACAACGCGCGTGGCATTGAACTGGCCGAAGCCATCGTGGACGCAGTGCCATGCTGCGAACAGGTCCGCTTTGTTGCCTCGGGCGGTGAGGCAGATATGTACGCCATTCGATTGGCCCGCGCCTATACCGGCCGCGACAAGATTCTGAAGTTCGAAGGCGGGTATCACGGCATGAGCGCAGAGGCGCAGATGAGCCTCGCCCCCAGTCGCCGCGTGAATTTCCCACAGGCCGTACCCGACAGTGCGGGCATCCCCGACAGTGTGGCCGAGCAAATGCTGGTCGCGCCCTATAATGATCTTGAGGCAGTCGAAAACCTGCTGAATGAGCATGACGACATCGCCGCCATCATGGTCGAACCCTTGCAACGGATCATTCCGGCGCTGCCAGGTTATCTTCAGGGATTGCGCGATCTGTGCGACAAACACAATGTCCTGCTGATCTTTGATGAAATCGTCACCGGGTTCCGTCTGGCCTTTGGCGGTGCGCAGGAACGATATGGGGTGACACCTGATATCTGTACGCTTGGCAAAATCATCGGCGGAGGCTTCCCTCTGGCCGCGTTGGGCGCAAGCGCCGAGATAATGAAACACTTCGATAAAGCCCAAGTCGGCGAGGAAGGCTGGCTGATGCAGCTAGGGACGTTGTCGGGCAATCCCGTCGCCTCGGTCGCGGGGTTGAAGACGATGGAGGTTCTGGGGCGCGAGGGCATGTATGACCGACTGCGCGAAATCGGGGCCGAGTTGCAGAAAATGCAGGTGGATGCGCTGACCCGGGCGGGGATCCCGCATCGGATCTGTGGCGATGAAACTCTGTTTGATATCTATTTCACCGATGCAGATTGCCGCGACTATCGCAGCGCGCAACATGACGATCCGCAGCGCGGCGCGCTCTACAACGCGACCCTGCGCTCAAATGGTGTGTTTAAGGCACCGGGCAAGGTGTATCCCTCGTTGGCTGTCACCGCAGCCGATCTGGAGCATACGCGATTGGCCGTCGAAAAAGCGGTTCAGGCGATAAGTGCAGCCTAAGAAACTAAGCGGGCCGCTGTCTTCTCAGACAACGGCCCTTACTGATCGGAGTTCGGGATGAGGCCTCGCCCCCTCGAATACCACTTACAAAAAAGAACGGACTAAAAAAACTTTCGACTTTTTCGAGACCGTCCCGACTTCTCAATCGGTATGACACAGTTGTGCCTTATTCGAACGGTCGCCTCAGTGAAGTAGTTCACTTTTCTTAAACTTTTTTAGTTTCTCCAGTCGAAAAATCCGGGCCCAGCCTGCTTTAGCAGGGAGTCCGCCAAGGCGCGGCCCATGTCTGACCCGTCTGCGATGGCACCTGTAACGTCTTCAGAGATTGCCTCGGACCCGTCGGGGCGCAGCACCTCTCCGCGCAGGCGCAGTTGGCCGTCTTGTATCTCGGCCAGACCCGCAATGGGGGTTTCACACGAGCCATCCAGCGCCGCCAGCAAGGCGCGTTCAGCGGCCAGGCGCTGTTGGGTTTCCGCATGGTGGATTGCTTCGAGCATTTCACCTGCACAGGTGTCGTCGCTGCGCCGTTCGATGCCGATTGTGCCTTGCGCGATGGCGGGCAGCATATCTTCGGTTGAAATGGCAGTGGCGGGCACCTCGTCCATGTTCAGGCGTCGGATACCGGCCATGGCCAGAAACGTGCAGTCGGCCACACCGTCGGACAACTTTTTCAGGCGCGTCTGCACATTACCCCTGAATTCAACCACGTTCAGATCGGGACGGCGGTTCAGCAATTGCGCCCGCCGCCGCAGTGATGAAGTTCCCACCACGGCCCCTTGGGCAAGCTCGTGGATCGAACTTAGGCTGGGTGAGATAAACGCATCCCGCACGTCTTCGCGTGGCAGGAAGGTGTCCAGCACCAGCCCGTGGGGTTGTGCGACCGGCATGTCCTTGGTGGAATGCACCGCGATGTCGATATCGGCGCTCAGCAGTGCCTCTTCGATTTCTTTTGTGAACAGACCCTTGTTGCCAATTTCTTTCAACGGCCGATCCGCATCGATCATTGCCCGGTTATCGCCGGTGGTTTTGATCACAACGATTTCGAACGCCTCATCGGGCAGATCAAAGGCTTTGCCCAGGCGTTCGCGGGTTTCATGGGCTTGTGCCAGCGCCAGCGGTGAGCCACGAGTGCCGATCTTGAGCGGTGATGCGGGGGTTGGCAGGGTCAGTGTCATACGCACAGCTTTAGTCGCGTCACATTGCCCTGACAATGGGGGCAGAGCTTGACAAATTGCCACTGAGGCACGACCCGTTGCGACAAACCAGACGATTGGGGAAAAAGATGGCCGAGACAAAGAAACTGCTGCGGGCGCTGGCGGGCGAGGTGCAGGATGTGCCGCCGATCTGGATGATGCGGCAGGCCGGGCGTTATCTGCCCGAGTATCGCGCAACCCGTGCGCAGGCCGGCGATTTCCTGTCTTTGTGTTACAACCCCGAACTGGCGGCCGAAGTGACGCTGCAACCGATCCGCCGATACGGGTTCGACGCGGCGATCCTGTTTGCCGATATCCTGCTGGTGCCACAGGCGCTGGGCGCTGATCTGTGGTTTGTCACGGGCGAGGGGCCGCGTTTGTCGACGATCACGCAGCAATCAGAATTTGATGCGTTGAAACCCGTCGCCGACATCCATGAAACCCTGTCGCCCGTCTATGAGACGGTTCGCATCCTGTCGCGCGAATTGCCATCCGAAACGACTCTGATCGGGTTCGCTGGCGCGCCCTGGACCGTGGCCACCTATATGATCGCCGGACGCGGCACGCCGGATCAGGGACCCGCCCATGCGCTGCGCGAAGGCAACACGGCGCTGTTTGAGGCGCTGCTGGAGCGGATTACGCTGGCGACGGTCGAATATCTTTCGGCCCAGATCGAGGCCGGGGCCGAGGTGGTCAAAATCTTTGACAGCTGGGCTGGGTCGCTGAAAGGCGACGCATTTCAAAAATACGCTGTTGAGCCGTGCAGAGTGATTACTCAGGCGATCAAGGAACGCCATCCTGGAATCCCGGTGATCGGGTTCCCGCGTGAGGCGGGCGACGCCTATGTCGGTTTTGCCAAGGCCACTGGCGTTGATTGCGTAGCACTGGACAACTCTGTATCGCCGGACTGGGCGGCAGAGTATGTGCAGGTGGATGGCTGCGTTCAGGGCAATCTGGCTTCGTCCCACATGGTGACGGGTGGGCAGGCGCTGGTGGATGAGACGCGGCGCATCGTGCAGGCGTTCTCTAAGGGGCCGCATATCTTCAACCTGGGCCATGGGATCACGCCCGATGCCGATCCTGAAAATGTTCAGTTGATGATCGACACTGTGCGGTCGTGGCGAGACGGGTAGAGGGGCCAGCCCCTCTTGGCCTGCGGCCAATTCACCCCGAGGTATTTTTAGCCAGGTGAAGAGGCGGGGGCTGCATTTGTGGCCAACTCCTCCAGAATGTCTTGTCGGTGTTCGCCGCGGCTTGGGATGGGCTTGGGCTGCCATTCGTGGTTCGCAAAACGCGGGGCGGCTGCGGCCTGAAACACGCCGTCATGGTCGATCCAGGTTTTGCGTGCGGTGTTCATGGGGTGGGCTTGGGCCTCTTGCGGGCTGAGAACTGGCGCAACGCAGGCATCGGTGCCCTTGAACAGGTCCGCCCAGTGGTCACGGGGGTGCTGCGCAAAAATCTCTGCGAGTCGCTGCGTAAGCGCAGGCCAGAGCGCCGGCACATACTGTTTTTGAAACTCGGGATCGTCGGTGAGGTTCAGTCTCTGCAGGAACTCGGTGTAAAACTTCGGCTCAAGGCATTGCACCGAAACAAACCCCTGATCTGCGCATACGTAAGTGCGGCTCCAATGGGGGCCGTCCAGCAGGCTTGCGCCGCGCGCGTCGGAGAGGTTGCCGGTTTGGCGCAGGCTCATCAATAGGTTCATCATATGGGCCGAACCGTCATAAATGGCAGCGTCAACAACAGTGCCCTGTCCGGTTCGCTGGGCGTTCAAAATCCCGGCTAATATCCCGGCGACCAGATACATCGCGCCACCGCCAATGTCACCAACCAGTGTGGCCGGGGTTTGCGGGGGGTGGCCGGGGGCGGAGGCATACCACAAGGCGCCCGACAAAGAGATATAGTTCAGATCGTGGCCAGCCGTATCGGAAAGCGGGCTGTTCTGTCCCCAACCGGTCATGCGACCATATACAAGCCGGGGGTTGGTACCCCTGAAGGCCTCGGGGCCTAAGCCCAGCTTTTCCATCACCCCCGGGCGGAACCCCTCGATCAGGGCATCGGCTGAGGCAATCAGGCGACGGGCGATGTCCAGATCGGCGGCATCTTTGAGGTCCAGATCGATTGAACGTTTGCCACGATCCAGTACGGATTGTTCCGGCATGCCCGGCGCGGCGTGTTGCCCTTTGCGGTGGATCGTGACGACATCTGCGCCCAGATCCGCCAGTAGCATCGCCGCGAATGGGCCTGGTCCCAAGCCCTCGACCTCTATGATCCGAATTCCGTTGAGCATAGGGTTCCTCCTTTCGGCGCAGGTTTTCGGGGATGGCTTGGAAATGCAAGGCTGGATTCTGCTGTCTTGTCAGATGGTCACGCAATCCTTAGCGTCTAACGCGGGATGGAGAGCGAGGCTCGGATGCGGTTGTGGATCCTTTTCGGGGGCGCCGTTGCGCTGGCTGTGGTTGTGGGTGTGCTTGCGCGCTTGCATCCGCCGGGCAGTTTGCTGTTGGCGGCTGGACCAGTGGGTGGGGCCTATGAAACGGTCGCTCAGGACTATGCGGCGATTCTGGCGCGCGACGATCTGCAGTTGGATATCGTGGATACCGCAGGGTCGGTTGAGAATGCCGAGTTGCTGAATACGGGACAGGTGGATGCGGCTTTTCTGCAGGGTGGTATCCGGGTTGATCCGGGAAAGGCCGAAGCTGTTGGGGCCGTGTTTTTTGAACCCATCATTTTTCTAGTGAACGCTGATGCAGATATTCCGCGCAACCCGGCGCTTTGGACTGGTTTACGGATAAACAGCGGCGCGCCGGGGTCCGGTACCGCAGCGGCGTTTCGTGATTTCGAAAAAGCGGTGGGGTTGAGTGAGGCACAGAATACGCATGCTTCAATCCCTTATGCCGATGCAGCAGCGGCTTTGCTGGCCGGAGAGTTGGATATCGCCGTTTTTGTCGCGCCGATTGAGGCACCGTACCTGAAAGCGGCCTATGACGAGCCGGGGCTGCGGGTGCTGGCGCTGGATCATGTTCAGGCGATCTCGCGCAGGTTGGAATACGCGACGGTGGTGACAGTCCCGGCCGGGGGCATGTCCCTTGATCCGGTTTTGCCGCCCCGGCCGGTGGACCTGATCGCACTTGAGGCCCGTCTGGTCGTGCGGCCAGACCTGCATCCTGCGCTGATCAACAGGCTGACCATGGCCGCGATCGAGCTGCACAGCACGCGCGGTATTCTCGCCGATCCTGGCGCGTTTCCGAACCTTGAAGGTGCCGGGATGGTCGTCAGCAATACGGCGCGGCAGCTGATCCTCGACGGTCCGTCGACCTGGCACAACTGGCTGCCCTATTGGATTGCGGCACAGATCAATCGGGTGTTGTTGCTGTTGCTGCCGTTCTTTTTCATCGTTGTGCCTCTGATGCGGCTGTTGCCGTTGGCCTATGCCTACGCGATGCGGTGGCGGGTCTGGCAGCATTACCCTGAGATCCGAGATATCGAACAGGAACTGGCCAATGATCCTGACGCTGACGCCTTGCAG
Organism: Ruegeria sp. BC3; assembly: GCF_056539265.1. Lineage (NCBI taxonomy): Bacteria > Pseudomonadati > Pseudomonadota > Alphaproteobacteria > Rhodobacterales > Roseobacteraceae > Ruegeria > Ruegeria sp. BC3. The sequence goes on along the minus strand of NZ_JBQFUP010000004.1, from coordinate 270,915 downwards.
GACATGCAGTCGCATCTGAGCGCTTTGGACGAACGGCTGGCGACGCTTCGGCTGCCTGCGGCCTATCGGCAAGGGCAATACGACGCCCGCCTGCATGTGGAGCTTGTGCAAAAGCGGATCGCCGAGATGCAGCAGCACGCCCGCACCTGACGCAGCATGTTACCCACAAAAAAGCGCAGAACTCTGTGCGGAATTGACCTGTTCTGCGCCGATCTGCCGGGGTAGTGTGCCCGCCAGAACAGGGAACGTGCATGACAACCATTCTGTCCATCAAGGAATTACGCAAGTCCTACGCCGACGGATTCGAGGCGCTGAAAGGCGTGACGCTGGATATCGAGCAGGGCGAGATTCTGGCGCTGCTTGGGCCGAACGGGGCCGGCAAGACCACGTTGATCTCGACCATTTGCGGCATCACGACGCCGACCTCGGGTTCTGTGACCGTCGGTGGACACGACATCCAGACCGAGTATCGCGCCGCGCGTCGGATGATCGGTCTGGTGCCGCAGGAAATCGCTTTGGAGCCGTTCGAGAAGGTTTGGAACACAGTACGCTTCTCGCGTGGGCTGTTCGGATATGGCAGCGACAATGCACGGATCGAAGAGATATTGCGTAAGCTGTCGCTTTGGGACAAACGCAAAAACGCGATCAAAGAGCTGTCCGGGGGCATGAAGCGCCGGGTGCTGATCGCCAAAGCTCTGGCGCATGAGCCGCGTGTGCTGTTTCTGGATGAGCCGACCGCAGGGGTGGATGTCGAACTGCGCAAGGATATGTGGGAGATTGTGGCCGAGCTGAAACAGGCCGGGGTCACGATTATTCTGACAACACACTACATCGAAGAGGCTGAGGCGATCGCCGACCGGATCGGTGTGATCGACAAGGGCGAGCTGCTGCTTGTGCAGGACAAAGACACCCTGATGGCCCAGATGGGCAAGAAGCAGATCGAGGTCATGCTAACCGAGCCCATTCAGGCCATTCCCGATAGTCTGGCGGCGCACAATCTGACACTGAACGGTAACGGTGATGCGCTGGTCTATACCTATGACACACACGCGGATCGCACCGGGATCACCACATTGTTGAACGATGTTGCGCAGGCCGGGCTGGTGTTGCGCGACGTGCAAACCCGGCAGTCGAGTCTGGAAGAGATATTCGTGAATCTGGTATCGGGAGAACCCGCATGAACTGGTCCGCCGTTGCCGCAATCTATCGGTTCGAGATGGCCCGGTTCTTCCGAACCCTGGCGCAGAGCTTTTTGTCGCCGGTCCTGTCGACCTCGTTGTATTTCGTGGTCTTTGGCACCGCGATTGGCAGCCGCATCCAAGAGGTTGAGGGCGTGTCCTACGGCGCGTTTATCGTGCCCGGCCTGATCATGCTGTCAGTCGTGATGCTGGCGATTTCGAACGCGTCGTTCGGAATCTACTTCCCCAAGTTTCTGGGCACGATTTATGAGCTGCTGTCCGCGCCCGTGAATTTCATCGAGATCGTCATCGGCTACGTTGGGGCCGCTGCAACGAAGTCCTTGTTCGTTGGGTTGGTGATCCTTGTGACGGCCACATTCTTTGTGGACATAAGGATCGAACACCCCTTTGCGATGGCTGCTTTCCTGATCCTCTCTTGCCTCAGCTTTTCTTTGTTGGGATTTATCATCGGCATCTGGGCCAGCAACTTTGAACAGATGTCCCTGGTTCCTCAGCTGGTCGTCACGCCACTGATCTTTCTAGGGGGCACGTTCTACTCGATCTCGATGCTGCCGCCGGTGTGGCAAACGATTTCGCTGTTCAATCCGGTCGTCTATTTGATCTCCGGGTTTCGTTGGTCTTTTTATGGCTTGGCGGATGTTCCGATCGGTCTGAGCCTGCTGGCGATTTTGGCCTTCACCGGTTTGTGTCTGGCTGTGATTGGCTGGATCTTCAAAACAGGTTGGCGCATTCGCAGCTAGAGCGCGGGCCGCAGGGTGCGTTGCATTTTTGCCCTCCATGTGTGGGAATTTAGTTCACGTCGCGTATTAGGCCGGAACGGTCCCTTGTTTCGCGCAGACCCGCACTCTACATCGGCACCCATGAAACTCAGCCTGCCGTTTGTCAAAAAACAGCCCCTTGTGGCCGTGGTCCGTCTGTCGGGCGCCATCGGAATGGCGGGGCGTGGGTCGTTAAACGACACCGCGCTGGCCCCCGTTCTGGAAAAGGCGTTTCGCAAAGGCAAACCCGCCGCTGTGGCGCTTGAGATCAATTCGCCCGGCGGTTCGCCGGTCCAAAGCTCTTTGATCGGGGCGCGCATCCGGCGGCTGTCAGAAGAACTTGATGTGCCGGTCATCGCCTTTGTCGAGGATGTCGCGGCATCTGGCGGGTACTGGCTGGCTGCGGCCGCCGATGAAATCTGGGCCGACGACAGCTCGGTTCTGGGGTCGATCGGCGTAATCTCGGCTGGGTTTGGTGCGCATGTGTTTCTGGCGCGTCAGGGGATCGAACGGCGCGTACACACAGCGGGCAAATCGAAGTCCATGCTCGACCCGTTCTCGCCCGAGAAAGAAGAAGATGTCGCGCGGTTGCAGGGTCTGCTTGGCGATATCCATGAAAACTTTATCAACCACGTCAAAACCCGCCGCGGGGACAAGCTGGACCAAAGTGCGGACTTGTTCACGGGCGAGGTCTGGCTGGCCAAACGCGCGCAGGAACTAGGCCTGATTGAGGGCGTCGCACATCTGAAGCCGAAACTGCAGGAACGTTTTGGCGACAAGGTCAAGTTCCGCCGCTATGGCCTGCGCAAACCGATCTGGTCGCGCTTCGGGGCCTCGCTGGCCCAGGACGCTATCACCGGCATTGAGGAGCGCGCAGCCTTCGCGCGCTTTGGTTTGTGACGTGATTATCAAGATTGTCACCCTTTTCCTGATTGCCATGGGTGTCTTGGCGATGTTCGGCAAGCTGCGCTTTCCGGGACAAAAAAGGCTGCAATCTGCAAGATGTCCGCGCTGCGGACGGTTCAGGATCGGTAAAGGCCCCTGTGCCTGCGAAAAAGGAGGCCGTACATGACGGCATGGCTGTTATCCGGCCTTGGATTGTTGATCCTGCTGCTGGCAGGGGATGCATTGGTGCGCGGCGCAGTAAACCTGAGCCTGCGTCTGGGCGTACCGGCCCTTATCGTCAGCCTGACCATCGTGGCTTTTGGTACCTCGGCCCCCGAGCTGCTGATCGCGATCAGCGCGATCAAGGAAAACGCGCCGGGGATCGCGCTGGGGAACGTCGTGGGTTCGAACACAGCAAACATCCTGTTGGTTCTGGGTGTGCCGGCGTTGCTTGCCACGCTGCACACAAGCGAGTGCGACAGTCGTAAGAACTATGTCTTTATGCTGCTGGCCACTGTTTTGTTCATCGGGTTGGCCTTCTGTGGTGTGTTCAATCTGACCAGTGGTGCAATTCTTTTGGCGGCTTTGGCGTTGGTTCTGTTCAACGCATTCCGCGAGGCCCATGCGCATCGCAAAGCTTGTGGCGACGCCTGTGCCGAGGATGACGAACTGGAAGGTCTGGAGGAGGCCGATCCAGACATGCCATATTGGAAGCTGTCGATCTATCTGGTCCTTGGCCTGATCGGCCTGCCCATGGGCGCGCATTTGCTGGTCGACAACGCAACGGTCATCGCGCGCACCTACGGTGTCAGCGAAACCGTAATCGGCCTGACCCTGGTCGCGGTCGGAACGTCGCTGCCGGAACTGGCCACAACAGTCATGGCGGCTTTGCGCAGGCAGGCCGATGTGGCGCTGGGCAATGTGATCGGGTCGAATATGTTCAACCTGCTGGCCATCGTCGGCATTGCAACGCTGTTCGGCCGCATTCCCGTGGATCCAGAGTTCCTGCATTTCGACCTTTGGGTCATGCTTGGCGCGTCGCTGCTGTTGATCCCGTTCGTGTTTTTCAAAAAAGATATCACGCGTGGGTGGGGCTTGGTGTTGACCCTGCTGTACGGGGTCTACATCGTCTCATTGCTGGCGTAATCTTGGAGTAAGGGGATAGGCATGGCCCGTGCATTGGTAACCGGTGCTGGAATTCGTCTGGGCCGGGCAATGGCCCTGTATCTGGCGCAGCGGGGATATGATGTCGCTGTGCATTATGCGACCTCTGAACAACCGGCGTCAGAGACCGTGGCCGAGGTGCAGGCGCTGGGGCGCAAAGCGGTCGCCCTGCAGGCCGACCTGTTGGACGAGACACAGGTGCAGGCTCTGCTACCCCGCGCGGCCGAGGCGTTGGGTGGACCGATCACTTGTCTGGTGAACAACGCATCCATCTTTGAATACGACAACATCCACACTGCGACGCGCCAAAGCTGGGACCGCCACCTGGACAGCAACTTGCGCGCACCTTTTGTCTTGACGCAGGCCATGGCTGAGCAGGGGTTGAAACCAGATACCGACGAGGCAGGCGAACCTGTAGCGACGGGTCTGATCGTCAACATGGTCGACATGCGGGTACGTAAGCTGACGCCGGAATTCATGACCTACACGATTGCCAAGATGGGTTTGTGGGCGCTGACCCGAACTGCGGCGCAGGCCCTGACACCAGCGATCCGGGTCAACGCCATTGGGCCGGGACCGACCATGCAGGGCCACAGGCAAAGCGAAGAACACTTCAAGACGCAGCGCGCGAATACAGTGCTTGAGCGCGGCTCCAACCCATCGGATATCACGGCTGCTTTGGGCTATTTTCTGGATGCGCACGCGGTCACCGGGCAGCTTTTGTGCGTCGATGGAGGCCAGCATCTTGGGTGGAAAACCCCGGATGTTCTGGGGGTTGAATAAGCATAACTGCTGCAAGTTTTGCACCGCTCTCGTTTCCGTTACGTGCGCGTTACAAAATTGTCTTTTTTTTCATACACTTGCCATGTGTACGAAAAAATTTTGTTCAAAATCAAAAGGTTATTTATGCGCCTATTTTTTGTGCAACTCAAGGAATGCCTATGTATACAAGGGAAAATCGACACCCTGAGAAACTTATCTTCACACTTATCCACAGAAACCGTGGATTTGTTTTCTCTTGAACTGAGACCGACAAGATTGCAGCCATAGTCAGAGAATCATATTTCAGGCAAATGACCACAGACAGCGACCCGACCTCTGAGACACAACTGACCGGCTATGCCTGCATCCAGCGCTATGTGAAAACGCTGGACAGTTCGCCGGGTGTGTACCGGATGTTAGATGCGGACAGCCGGGTTCTGTACGTGGGCAAGGCACGGAATTTGAAGGCACGAGTGTCGAACTACGCGCGGCCTGGTCACTCGGGGCGGATCGAACGGATGATCGCCGCGACAGCGTCGATGATGTTCCTGACCACCCGGACCGAGACCGAGGCGCTGCTGCTGGAACAGAACCTGATCAAGCAGCTCAAGCCCAAGTACAATGTGCTGCTGCGCGACGACAAAAGCTTTCCCAATATTTTGGTCGCCAAAGATCATGCCTTTCCGCAGATCAAGAAACACCGCGGTGCGAAGAAAGAAAAGGGGGCGTATTTCGGCCCCTTCGCCAGCGCAGGAGCGGTGAACCGGACGCTGAACCAGCTGCAGAAAGCGTTCCTGCTTCGGAACTGCTCGGACTCGATGTTCGACAGCCGTACGCGGCCTTGCCTGCTCTATCAAATCAAGCGGTGTTCGGGGCCGTGTGTCGGGCTGATTTCCGAGGCGGATTATCTTGAAAGCGTCAAAGATGCAGAACGGTTCCTGTCCGGCCGCTCGACCAAAGTGCAGGAAGAGCTGGCCGAGCAGATGATGGCCGCATCCGAGGCGATGGAGTTCGAGCGCGCCGCCGGGCTGCGCGACCGAATTCGCGCGCTGACGCAGGTGCAGACCTCGCAGGGCATCAACCCGCGCGGTGTGACTGAGGCGGACGTGATCGGCCTCTATATGGACAGCGGGCAGGCCTGTGTTCAGGTGTTTTTCATCCGAGCGAACCAGAACTGGGGCAACAAGGATTTCTATCCTCGGGTCGGTGCAGATGTGTCTCCGGCCGAAGCAATGGAGGCGTTCCTTGGTCAGTTTTACGACAACAAGGAACCTCCGCGGCAGTTGATCCTTTCGGACGCAATTGAAAACGCAGATCTGATGCAAGAGGCGCTGAGCGAGAAGGCAGGGCGCAAGGTTGAAATCCTTGTCCCGCAACGTGGCGAGAAACAGGAACTGATCGCCGGGGCGCTGCGCAACGCACGGGAATCTCTGGCGCGTCGTATGTCGGAAAGCGCGACACAGGCCAAATTGCTGCGCGGCGTGGCCGAGGCGTTTGATCTGGATAGCCCGCCGAACCGGATCGAGGTTTACGACAACTCGCACATTCAAGGGACGAATGCCGTTGGTGGGATGATCGTGGCAGGCCCCGATGGTTTTGTGAAGAACGCCTATCGCAAGTTCAACATTCGCGGCGACGACCTGACCCCGGGTGATGACTTTGGCATGATGAAAGAGGTTCTGACCCGGCGGTTCACTCGTCTGCAAAAAGAAGACCCTGACCGGGACAAAGGGCATTGGCCCGACCTGTTGCTGATTGACGGTGGCGCGGGGCAGGTGAGCGCTGTGCATGAGATCATGGTCGAATACGGCGTAGAAGACATCCCAATGGTCGGTGTCGCCAAAGGGGTCGACCGTGATCACGGCAAGGAAGAGTTTCACCGTACCGGACAGCGCCCTTTTGCGCTCAAGCGCAATGATCCGGTACTCTACTTCATTCAGCGCCTGCGGGACGAGGCGCACCGCTTTGCCATCGGCACGCACCGCGCGAAGCGGGCCAAGGCTGTGGGCGCGACACCTTTGGATGAAATTCCCGGTGTTGGGGCCGCACGCAAGCGTGCCCTGCTGGCGCATTTCGGCAGCGCCAAAGCCGTCAGCCGGGCGAATCTGGCGGATCTGAAAGCAGTCGAAGGGATTTCAGCGGGGCTGGCGCAGAAGGTTTACGACTTCTTCCACGACAAGGGCTAGGCCTTGCGCCCGCGCCAAAGGATGTACAGCCCCGACGCGACAATCAGCGCGCTGCCAATCCACATGGTCTGGTCCAGATCCTCGCCGAAGAAGAACACACCCAAGGCCACGCCGAACAGCAGCCGGGAATAGCGGAATGGGGTGACGGCGGATACCTCGCCGGTCCGCATGGCCTTCATCAGAGACGCATAGGCGATCGAACCCAGAACCACGGCTCCGGTCACATGCAGGCCGGTATTCAGACTGATCGGCGCGACCGGGGCTTGTTCCCAAAACCCATAGGCAACACCCGCGACGATCACGCTGACAAAGCCATAAAAACCCAACACCTCGGTGCTCAGACTCGCCGGGGCGACCCGGCTGGCCAGATCACGCCCGGCAAATCCAAGCATCCCAAGCACGGCGAGCAGCGACAGAATGGTGAAAATGTCTCCGGTCGGCTGGATGATGATCGCAACGCCGAGCAGGCCAACGAGAATGGCGCTCCATCGTCGCCATCCGACGGTTTCGCCAAACAGCAGGGCTGCACAGGCGACGACCACCAGCGGTGTGGCCTGAAGGATCACGGTTGCCGAAGACAAAGGTGTCAGCGTGAAGGCCAAGATGTAAAACAGTCGACCGAGGATCTCGAAAACGGCCCGAATTTTCATTGCTGGCGACAGAACATCCGGTTGCAGCAGGCGAGTGCCCCTGGCCAGTGCGACACAGGCGAAAATCACCGACCCACCCGCTCCGAACAGAACCAGAATCTGCCAGATGGGCAAGGTGATGGCCGCCGCCTTCAGCAACGCGTCTTCCAGCGCAAAACACGCCATCGCGCCAATCATCCATGCGCTGCCAATCAGGTTCGAGCGTGCGTCGGTTTGAATGTTCGGGGTCATCTGGGTCATTTCGCGGTGGGCCTGATTGCGCGCACTGTGACGGCAATCGGACCAAAGGCCAAGGTGAATAACCGGAACACGGGACACTGCGGCGCTTTGACCAAGCCCCTGTGATCGGTGCAGTTTTTTTCCGGCCCGTCTTTTCTGTCCTTCCCCGGCACTGTAGGGTCCGAGCATGAAGTGGAACCTGCCGAATATCCTGACCGTCCTGCGCTTGTTGGCTGCACCCGGTCTGGCCGTTATGTTTCTGTATTTCACCCGGCCTTATGCAGATTGGTTTGCGCTGATCCTGTTCCTGTCGGCGGCCATCACCGACTGGTTCGACGGCTATTTGGCGCGGGCGTGGAAGCAAGAAACCAAGATTGGTGCGATGCTGGACCCGATCGCGGACAAGGCGATGGTGGTAATCGCTCTGATGATCCTGGTGGGCTATTCGACCGAACACTGGACGCCGTGGCTAGTGCTGCCGGCGACGGTCATCCTGTTCCGCGAGGTCTTCGTTTCGGGCCTGCGTGAATATCTGGGCGATACGGCCGGCACGCTCAAGGTCACGAAACTGGCTAAGTGGAAAACGACCGCGCAGATGGTGGCGATTGCCGTCCTGTTTTCGCAGGGGATATTCGAGCACTATTTTGTGATGTCCACCTTCGGCATGGATGCTGCCAAAATGGATCTGGTGCTGACCGGCCAGCTGGAGGATATCAACCACATGCGCTGGCATCTGGAGGGGATGTTCTGGGCAGGCCGGATTGGGCTGTGGCTGCTGTGGATTGCTGCGGCGCTGACATTGATCACCGGCTATGACTACCTAAGTAAAGCTATGCCCCACCTGAAGGAGAGCTAAAGGATGGATGTGCTGTATTTCGCCTGGGTGCGTGAACGCATCGGTCTGCCGAAAGAGCGGATCGAGACCGAGGCCGCAACCGTATCCGACCTTGTCGCCGAGCTGAGCGCGCGCGAAGACCGCTATGCCGCCGCCTTTGAAGACCTGTCGGCCTTGCGCGTGGCACTGGATCAGGAGCTGTCCGATTTCGACGCGCCGCTTGCGGGTGTGCGCGAAGTGGCCTTTTTCCCACCAATGACCGGCGGCTGACGCATGCGCATCGCGGTTCAGGAACAACCGTTCGATCTGGGCGCTGAGGCTAATGCCTTTGCCGCCGGAGACGATGCGAACGGTGCCATCGTGACCTTTACGGGCGTCGTGCGCGATCTGGCATCCGGTGATCTGGATGTGATGGAAATCGAGCATTACCCCGGAATGACTGAGAGGGCGCTTACCAAGATCGCGCAAGAGGCGCAGGAACGCTGGTCTCTGGGAGATGTCCTGGTGATCCATCGCCACGGCCGGCTGGCCCCCGGTGATCGGATCATGATGGTCGCGACGGCCGCGCGACACCGCAAGGACGCATTTGAGGCGGCTGAATACCTGATGGATTACCTGAAATCCCGCGCCCCGTTCTGGAAGAAAGAGATTACTTCATCCGGCGCGGAATGGGTTGATGCCAAAGACGAAGACGAAGATGCGCTGACCCGCTGGTAGGCGCGGTACCCGGCACCGGGTCAACAGGTGCCGGGTTTGCCTAATGCAGACTAGGCGTTTTGTTCTGTGTTGCACTGCCGTGCTGCTTCGATGGCTTTCTTGGTGCCATCCAGGCTTACGGTGAACGCGAACTCTTTTTCCGGGAACACAGTCATTTCGTATTTGTTCATGACGTCGTCCACAAACTGCGCGTTGTTCGCAAGGATGTAGCCACCGGTATACCCTTCGGCCAGATGCTTGGTCTTCTTGTGCGCTTCGGCTTCATAGACATTGCCGTCAAGCGACAGGAAAATCTTTTCCTTCTTGCCCTTCAGGCCGATGTCATTTTGGGTGAATACGCCGAGGTAGCCCATTTCCTGATCTTTGGTCAGGCCCATTTGTACAACGTTTCCATTTGCGTCAACACGCTCGATCAGGCAGGAGCCACGTGTGTCATCCACAAAAATGGTCCATCCGGACTCTTCACCCCAGTTGGTGAATGTGTCGTTCTCTGAGGGGATCACGTCACTCGACGCCAGTACGGCAGATGCTGTGAAAGCGCTAAGTGTTGCGGCGGTCAGTATTGATAGTTTGAAATTCATAGTACACTCCAAGTTTCTTGATAGTGGACAGTGATGTGTGCAGGCAAAAATGCACCAATTCAGAATATTGAATTTATTGAGGTAAATGAAGGCATGTGTATGCGATCGGCCAATTTGTGCCGACAGCAAACGTGTGTCAGAGATTTTGTATCCTTGAAGCTGGGCGGTTAGCGTCAGTCGGCGTTGTTAATGCGCCCGCGCAACTCTTCGGCCTCTTGCCGGGCTGCGCGCAACCCGTCCATGGCGGCGGCCAGTTCCGCCTCGGTCTGGGTCAGCTGGTTGGTCAGCTCGGCCTCACGCTGCTGCAGATAGGTGATCGCCTGATCGCGGGTTTCTTCGGCCTCGTGCAGCTCCTGGCTCATGCGGTCAAGGTCGGCCACATCGCTTTGACGAACCCGAGACAGGCGATGCGCCAGCCAGTTGGCGAACCATCCCAGGCAGAAGGCTGCGAACAGGATGACGGCGGTGGCGATGATGAATTCGATTCTGTTCAACTTACTGGTCCCCTGCGTCCGCGTCTGCGTCCGTGGCTTCACCCTCGGTCGGCGCGTCTTGTGACGTCTCTGCTTCGGTTTCGACCGCCTCAAGCGTGGTCTCGGTTTCTGTGATGGCTTCGGGTCGGATCAAACTGAATACGATGCGTCGGTTTTCCTCACGACCCTCTTCGGTGTCGTTGTCGGCGATGGGCTGTGTTTCCCCGTAGCCCATGGCGGTATAACTGGCGGTTGGTACCCGCCGGGCGCGCAATTCGTTCAGAATGGACTGCGCGCGCGCCTGGCTAAGCTGCTGGTTCATCTCTTCACGGCCCTGGCTATCCGTGTGGCCCTGAATCTCCAGCCGGATCGGTCCGCATTCCCGCAGGATTTCGGCGATCTGATTGACCGTATCGCGCGAGTCCGATGCAACCGTGGCCGAGCCCGGCTCAAACGCGATCTTCGAGCCTGCCTGAACCTCGACGATCCGCTCCTCGCATACTTCTGGATCAGGCAGTTTGTCTTCGGGCTCTGGCGGTTCCTGATAGGTGATTGAAAGGGTGAATTCCTGTGCGTCGCCCAGCTTTTCCGACAATAGTCCTGCAACGTAGGCCCGGGTTTTCGGGTCATGACTGACACCGCTCAGAACCACATCATCCGGTGTCACCGTCAGCGCGCCGTTGTGCAGTTGCGACAGGGCCTCCAATCCGCTGAGAACGCGAATGGGCCAGTCGGCGGGCAGGTCTGGGGCGATGCGGGTTGCGGTGTGGACCTGTTCGTAGCCAAAAGCAGCGCGGGCATAGCTGTCGACCATGTCGCGCAAAGTCTCGTCCCCCAGTCGTCCGCGCATTTGCACAAGGCCTTCGGGGCTTCGCGTGGCCGAGAATTCGGGCGGGCCAGATTGGTCCTCGGTTTGCGGTTCGGGCAGAACGGCGTGAAGGACAAAAACCTCGGGGAGGGCGTTTTCCAACTCGCCAATGATCCGGTCGAACAGCGCGGTCTGCGTGCCCTCAACCGCGACCAGAGTAATATCGGCATCTGACAGCGTGACCGAGCCCTGGCCGATTTCCGACAGCGCACGAATACTTAGCACAGCGGCGTCAGGCCAGCGGGGTGAGGGTTCGCCCAGACCGATGGTGCAGGAGTAAGGACCGGATAGTCCCGCGTCCTCTGCCGCCGCGATGATCCGGTCGCGGGCTTTTTCGTCCTGTGCCGAGCAGGCGTCGAACCGGCCGCCGTCTTCGTCGATCAGATAGCGCACGGTGAAGGGCGTGATGACGGGGCGCGGGGCCGAAATCGACAGGCCAATGCGCAGGCTGGGCGGTGCAGCACGGGTCAGTTCTTGTTCCAGCCGTTCTTTTTCTTGCTGGCTGTCCGCGATTGCGGTGATCTTCACAAGGCCTGGGCTGGCCGAGATTTTCGCACGCGGCAAACGGGCCAGGGCCTCGACTGCATAGTCAATCGCATCTTCCCAGCCTTTGGGCTTGGGGTAGTCCGCGGTTTCCATCAGGTCCGAAACCGGCCCGCCATCCAGATCGCGCAACCTGTCGGTCAGCGCGTCACGATCTTCGCTGACCGGTATCAAGCCGATGACCGAAATCCCGCTGTCGTTACGCAGGATTTCCGCGGAAAACCGCGGGGCTGCCAGTTGGGTTGTGGGTGCGACCTCCATTTCATCGATGACGCGCGAGGTGTCGACTTCGGTTCCTGCTGCGGTCAGGGCGTTGAACCGTGTGGCTTCGTCCTTGGCGGTGCCGGTGAGAACCACCCGCAACCCGTCGGATTGAACCTCTGCCCAGTCGTGGCCCTTCAGATCCAGCGCGCGTCGCACCGCAAATTCCGAGGCTTCCTCGACCTTTGTCACCGAAAAGCTGGCTGCCAGCAGACACAGCCCGGCAGACACGAGAAAGACTAGTGTAACGACTAAGAAATAAGGCAGGCGCATGTGCGGGCAATCGACTCCTCAAGTGAGTGTGCAGGACTCTTACAGAGGCCTTGGCCGAGGTGCAATCAGAGCAACAAGGCGACGCAGAGGAAGATCAGCGGAATAAGGCCGGTATCGCGATTTGCACGGAACAATTGCAGCAGTTTGGCGTTGTCCTCTGTATCCAATCCGCGCAACTGCCATGCCATATGCCACCCCATCGCCCAAGGCCCGGCAAGTGCGACCACCAAAGCCATGACCGATGCCTGCGGTGTCGCCGCGTCAATGATGGCCATTCCCATCAACGCCACCGTCGCCACTAGGAAATACTTCAACCACCTTGCGGTATCCGTGCCAAAAAGCCGCGCGGTGGATTTAATCCCGATCAGTTCATCATCTTCAGCGTCTTGGTGTGCATAGATCGTGTCATAGAACAACGTCCACGCGATGCCCGCGAGATACAGGATGATCGCCGGTATTCCGACCGTCCCTTTATGCGCTGCCCAAGCCAACAGGATACCCCAGTTAAAGGCCAGACCCAGAAACGCCTGCGGCCACCATGTGAACCGTTTGGCGAAGGGATAAATTGTCACCGGCAATAGCGACAAAACACCCATCGCAATTGCGGCCTGATTAAAGGTCAGAAGAATCATCAGACCCAGCAGGCACTGCAGCCCCATCCAGATCACCGCCTGCTTTATGCTGACCTGCCCCGACGGGATCGGGCGCGACCTTGTGCGTTCGACCTGACCGTCGAACTCTCGGTCGGTGATGTCATTCCAGGTGCAGCCCGCACCGCGCATCAGGAAAGCACCAATCGCGCACCCAACGGCGGTCCACAGATCCTCCCACCTTGGATTGCCGTCGCTGAGGATGGCCAGAGCCAAGCCCCACCAGCACGGAATCAGCAGCAGCCATGTCCCAATGGGCCGGTCCGCACGGCTGAGCCGCAGATAGGGGCGGGCGAACGCGGGCGCATGGGTGTCGACCCAGTTGCCGCTGACTGCATCGGCGACTTGTCCGTCTGGTGTTGGCGCATTGCCTTGCATATGTAAGGTCTCATGAGTGCAAAGATCAGACTGTATGTAGAGCACCCTCTGGGGCAGGGGCAATCGGTTCCTTTGACGCGCGATCAGGCCCACTACCTGTTTGGCGTCATGCGCCTGGCCGTTGGCGGGCAGGTCGCCCTGTTCAACGGGCAGGACGGAGAGTGGCTGACCGAGGTGGCCGAGGCGGGCAAACGCGGCGGGTCTCTGACTTGCGTGGCACAGACCAAACCGCTGCAATTGCCACCCGATCTGTGGTTCCTGTTCGCGCCGATCAAGAAGGCGCGGACTGACTTTATCGTTGAAAAAGCGGCAGAAATGGGCGCGGCGCGGATCATGCCTGTGCAGACCGAATTCACCAACTCCGAGCGTATTCGTCAGGACCGCCTGCAGGCCCATGCGGTTGAGGCGGCCGAGCAGTGTGGCGGCACCTATGTGCCCGAAGTCGCCGAATTACAGCGGCTCGACCGGGTGCTGGACAGCTGGCCGGAAGGTCGCCAATTGATGTTCTGCGATGAGGCTGAGGTTGGTTCGGCCCTGCGTCTGGCGGCCAGTGAACCGGGTCAACCATGGGCAATCCTGATTGGGCCTGAGGGCGGATTCTCGGACCGTGAACGCGCGCGCCTGTCGGCGTTGCCTTATGCCCATGTGGTCAGCCTTGGCCCTCGTATCCTCCGCGCGGACACAGCAGCCGTTGCGGCGCTGACCATGTGGCAGCAAGCGCTGGGGGATTGGGCGTGAGCTGGCAAGAAGCGCGGGAGGTGGACGTTCCCAAGATCGACAGGTTTCTGTTCGACCATATCCAGACGTCTATGTTCCCTTTGGCTAATCTGAGGGATTTTGGCATGCGCGGACCAGACCCGCGCGCCGTTAATCTGTGGACACTTGGCGACGGTCCGCGTGCTGTTTTTGGGATCACCAACGAAGGCATGGTCCTGCCGCAGTGCCCCGAATGTTCAGACGAGGAACTCAGCGCGGCGATTCGGTTGATCCGGGGCCAAAAACTGTTTGGCATGGCGGCCGAAGCGTCTCAGGCGCGCCGGATCATGAGCCTTGCAGGATGGCAGGACCGACCTGCCACGCTAAACAGTGACGAGCCCGGATTCACGTTGGATTTGCAACAGATTGTCGTGCCGGATGCGACCGGGGCTGATCTGTTACCGCTTGGTGATCTCGACCGTACCGTTCCTGAAGGCTGGCGGCAGAGCTATCTGGTCGAAGCGATGGATTTCGACGTGGACCGTGCGAAAGGGCAGGCCAAGAAGGATATCGCGGCCTATATTGAACGCAACTCGCACCGGGTACTTTTGATGAATGGCCAACCGGTTGCGATGACCGGGTTCAATGCCCGCTTGCCCGAGGTGGTTCAGATCGGGGGCGTTTACACGCCGCCGGACCTGCGGGGTCGCGGCTATGCGCGACTGGCCGTGGCGCTGCATCTTCGCGAGGCGCAAAGCAAAGGTGCCACACGCGCGATCCTGTTCGCCGCTAGCGATGCTGCTGCGCGTGCCTATATTGGAATTGGGTTTCAGCCTGCGGGCCATTACTCACTGATTCTGTTCAAGAACCCCGAGGACACGGCATGAGCTTTATCCGACCCGAAGCCAAACTGACCCTGTGGCGCTGGCGCGAAGTGTTGATCGCTGGTGCTGTCCTTCTGGTTGGTCTCAGCTGGATCAGCGGACCCGGCGGGTTGCTGGGCTGGCTGGGATGGGTGCTGATCGCAGCGTCCGCCGCCCTGGCAGTCATTGGCGTACAGCGTGCCCGGTTCCGCACCGGTGCAGGCGGTCCCGGTCTGGTGACAATCGACGAAGGTCAGATCACTTATCTCGGCCCACTGACAGGGGGCATTGTCGCGACGCGGGAGATTGAGCGTCTAGCTCTGGACCCGACATCGTCTCCGGCGCATTGGGTTCTGGATCAACCAGGGCAGCCAACGCTTCACATTCCTGTGAATGCGGAAGGTGCCGAGGCTTTGTTTGATGTGTTCTCGGCCCTGCCGGGGCTGAAAACCGAACAAATGCTGTCGGAACTGAACGGTGGCGGGGCGCATCCGGTCGTAATCTGGGAGCGGACGCCTTCGCGGCCTGCGCATCTTCGGTTGCATTGACACCGGCGCGGTTTGCGCTCAGGACTGACCCAACGACAGACACATCAGGATCGGAGCACGGGTCTCATGTCCATCCCTCAGTCAGGCGGCGGTCCTATCGAGCGCCACGAGCAACTGGCCGAATATCTGGAATCGGGCTGCAAGCCCAAGCAGGATTGGCGCATCGGAACCGAGCATGAAAAGTTCGGCTATTGCAAAGACACGCTCAAGCCGCTGCCCTTCGAAGGCGAACGCTCGATTCTGGCCGTGCTGCAGGGGCTGCGCGATCTGCATGGCTGGGCCCCGGTGGAAGAGGCTGGCAAACTGATCGGTCTGGAAAAAGACGGCGCCAATGTCTCGTTGGAGCCCGGTGGGCAGCTGGAACTGTCCGGCGCGCCGCTCGAGACCATTCACGAAACCTGCGACGAGGTGAACGCGCATCTGCGCGACGTGAAAGACATCGCCGACAAGATTGGTGTTGGGTTTATCGGCCTTGGGGCCGCTCCGATCTGGACGCATGAGGAAATGCCGCTGATGCCCAAGGGGCGCTATCGGCTGATGAACGACTATATGGAAAAAGTCGGCACGATGGGCCGGTCGATGATGCGCCGGACCTGTACGGTTCAGGTGAACATCGACTTTGGGTCCGAGTCCGACATGGTGCAGAAACTGCGCGTCGCACTGGCCTTGCAGCCGGTGGCAACCGCACTGTTCGCCAATTCTCCGTTCTTCGAAGGCAAACCTAACGGTCAGAAAAGCTGGCGCAGCTATATCTGGCGGCATCTGGATGATGCGCGCACCGGTATGTTGCCTTTCGTGTTCGAGGACGGGTTCGGGTTTGAACGCTGGGTTGAGTACGCTTTGGATGTGCCGATGTATTTCGTCTATCGCGATGGCAAGTATATCGACGCGCTGGGTCAATCCTTCCGGGACTTTCTGGAAGGCAAGCTGCCCGCCCTTCCGGGCGAAACGCCAACCCTGTCCGACTGGGCCGATCACTTGACCACCGCCTTCCCCGAAGCGCGGATCAAGAAGTTCATGGAGATGCGCGGGGCCGATGGTGGCCCGTGGCGGCGTCTGTGCGCTTTGCCCGCCTTCTGGGTTGGCCTGACCTATGATCAGAGCGCGCTGG
The DNA here is from genome assembly GCF_056539265.1 of Ruegeria sp. BC3. NCBI lineage: Bacteria > Pseudomonadati > Pseudomonadota > Alphaproteobacteria > Rhodobacterales > Roseobacteraceae > Ruegeria > Ruegeria sp. BC3. Next base: position 254,295 of record NZ_JBQFUP010000004.1, on the reverse strand, counting down.
ATGCGGCATGGGATCTGGTCAAAGGCTGGGATGCCGAGACGCGCGAAGAGTTGCGGATTGTGGCAGCTAAAGATGGTCTGCAGGCTAGAGTTGGTAACATCAACATGCACGATCTCGCGGGTGAAGTGGTTTCAATCGCCGAAGCCGGGTTGAAAGCGCGGGCACGCCCCGGTGCGGGGGGAATGGTCCCGGATGAGACGCATTTCCTGAATGCTCTCAAAGACAGTATCGAAACCGGCAAGGTTCCGGCGGATGAGTTGTTGGACCACTACAACGGTGACTGGAACGGCGATCTGACGCGGATTTACCCCGAATTCAGTTACTGAACTGTCTCGGCGCTGTGTTGCCTTTAGGAGAGCATTTGCCAATTCATTCGATGTGACCTTGCCAGCAAGCGGGGTGTATCGGGTATCCTTGGCAGGAAACTCCTGAGCTTGATGACATCATGGCCCGTATCAGTGAACTGCACTATTCCAATGCCTACGCTGCGCAGACGGGTGTCTCGGAGTTCCTCGAAGTTGCGCTCAGGTCTGATGAGGACCCGGCGAATTTCACGGTTTCGTTTTATCAGGCAAATGGTCAAGTCGGGATCGAAATTCCGCTAAACCATCCTTTGGTTCAGGTTTCGACCGACCCCGACAATAACGAACAGGTCTTTGTGATTTCAGCGGATTTCTTTCCGATCCTGCTGACAGACCCAAATGGCGGCGGTTCAACCAACTATGAGGCCTACGCGCTGACCGACACCTCTACGGGAGAGGTCATCGATTTCTACGATATCGGCGGCGGGACTACTAACATCGTTGCATAAAACGGGCTGGCCGCAGGTGAAACGTCTGAGAACCTGCCGGTTCTTGTCGGGCCGAACCAGACGACGACGACTCTGCAGTTCAATCAGCCCAATCCCGATACGCTGGTCTATGGACCATTATCCCCCGGTGATACCGGCCCACCTTGCTTTGCGGCTGGTACGCTGGTGGATACACCGGATGGCCCGCGCCGGGTTGAAAGCCTGAGGCCGGGCGATCTTGTGCTGACGCAAGATGATGGGCCCTGTCCGATCCGCTGGGTTGGTGGCCGCACCGTGGCCGGGCGTGGTCGCTTCGCACCGGTGCGTATCCATGCCGGAGCGTTTGGCGCGGAACGGGACATTTTTGTCTCGCCTCAGCATCGTCTGTTGGTAAGCGGCTGGCAGGCGGAATTGCTGTTTGGTGAGGATGAGGTTCTCGTCGCGGCCAAATCGCTGATAAATGACGCGACTATCACGTCAGCACCGTGCGACATTGTCCACTACGTGCACTTGTTCTTTGACCGGCATCAGTTGGTCTCGACCTCGGGTCTGATCTCGGAGAGTTTCTTTCCCGGCGCTCAGGCGCTGTCGAGCCTGGACTGCGCAGCTGCGGATGAACTGTTCTCCTTGTTCCCTGAATTGCGCAACTACCCGCAAAGCTATGGTCCGACCAGCCGCCCGGTACAGTGCGGCCCGCAAGCGGCAATGCTGCAGGCGATCTGATCGCCCCTCTTGCTTTCGCGGACTGCTGTGATAGCAGAGCCTCAACAGCATTCAGGGAACCGTCATGGACGATCTTAAGGCAAAATATCTGGGTCAGATCGCCGATGCAGGCGACGAAAACGCGCTCGAAGCGATCCGTGTCGCGGCCGTCGGCAAAAAAGGCGAAGTCGCGCTGAAGATGCGCGAGCTGGGCAAGATGACGCCCGAGGAACGCCAGGTCGCAGGCCCTGCGCTGAACGCCCTGAAGGATGAGATCAACTCGGCACTGGCCGCCAAAAAGGCTGCTTTGGCGGATGCGGCATTGGATGAGCGCCTGCGCACCGAATGGCTGGACGTCACGCTGCCGACCCGCGCGCGCCGTCAGGGTTCGATCCACCCGGTCAGCCAGGCGACCGAAGAACTGACCGCGATCTTTGCCGAACTGGGGTTCTCGGTGGCCGAAGGGCCGCGGATCGAGACCGACTGGCATAACTTCGACGCCCTCAACATCCCCGGCCACCACCCCGCACGCGCCGAGATGGACACGTTCTACATGCACCGCGCCGAGGGCGATAATCGCCCGCCGCATGTGCTGCGCACCCATACGTCGCCGGTGCAGATCCGTTCGATGGAGCTGCAGGGCGCGCCGATCCGCGTGATCTGCCCGGGCGGTGTCTATCGCGCCGACTATGACCAGACCCACACGCCGATGTTCCATCAGGTCGAGGGGCTGGCCATCGACAAGGACATCTCGATGGCGAACCTGAAATGGGTTCTGGAAGAGTTCGTGAAAGCGTTCTTCGAAGTCGACGACGTCGAACTGCGCTTCCGCGCCTCGCACTTCCCGTTCACCGAGCCATCGGCAGAGGTCGATATCCGCTGTTCGTGGGATAACGGTCAGCTGAAGATCGGCGAGGGGGACGACTGGATGGAGATTCTGGGGTCCGGCATGGTCCACCCCAAGGTGATAGCGGCTGGAGGCATCGACCCCGAGGTCTATCAAGGCTTTGCCTTCGGCATCGGCATCGACCGTCTGGCGATGTTGAAATACGGCATCCCGGATTTGCGGGCGTTCTTTGACAGCGACCTGCGTTGGTTGCGGCACTATGGGTTTGCAGCGCTGGATATGCCGAATCTGCATGGTGGTTTGTCGCGGTGAATGATGTCGAAGTGATCACGGCGTGTGAAAACTTATGCCGAGACTTTCACTTCTTTAGCCATTTTGGAGGTTGGGTAAGCAATTTTGGCCCCGCCATTACGTTTCTCGGTGCTGTTTGGTTGTTTTTCATGCAGCGCAAAACTGACCGAACTGAAGCGCTGAAAGCGCGCCGCCTCGTAGTTTACCAAGAAGCTATCGCCGCGTTTAGGAATGTGACAACCGAAATTCGGTTCAATTCAGAAGTTTTGGAAATCGGATTGTCGTTTAAGCAGTTTGAACTCTGCTATGCAAAAATTCTAGTTTCGGGCGTGGATGAAGTGATTGAAGTCACGACAAATGCCAGAGCATCCCTAATTGATTTAATGGAAGCATACGCTTCCGACGAGCAGGAAGGCTTCACCAGAGCTAACGCGGAAACGGAACGTTTGTTTGTCCAGTGCATCGACAGAATGAGGCTGGATATGCACTTGGGAACCGAGCTTACTTCTGAATATTCTTCTGACGAAATTGGAAAGCGCATAAGTGACCTGATCCTCAAAAAAGACGTTAATCCTTAGGTTCGCCGTAGTTCGCGCGGAGCAAGGGCCGATAGGCCGCCGCGCTATCGCCAGACCGCCCGCACGGGCTGGCGATTTGCCTCCGTTAGCGCAACGCTCGAACGACGCACGGACTTGGCCAGAATAAATCGCCCATCACGGCCCGAAGATCGCCATCCCGCGGTCTGGCGAAAGCGCGGCTTGTTGCGTTGCCCCACGGGCTTGTGACGTGACATGGGCCGCAAGGCGGTTAGGGTCGGTCGCATGATCTATCGACTGCTTGCCCTCTTTTTCATGTCCGCGTCTGTTGCCTATGCCATGGGACCATGGCGGGATGATTGTCATGGCGATACGGCCTGTCAGATCGGGGACCGCTCGTACCATGTGCTGGAGCCGGACGGATGGGATGGAAAGACGCCTCTGCCGGTGTTGATGCACTTCCACGGCTGGGCGCGGCAGGGGACCGTGGTGGTCAACCACGAACGCATTGCGGGGGCCACGAAACTGCGTGGCGTGCTGCTGGTTGCCCCGAACGGGCTGGGCAAAAGCTGGGATTTCTGGACCTCGGACACCGGTGATGTGCCCTTTGCGGATCAGGTGCTAGAGGATGTGGCCAAGCGCTATCCCATTGATCCGGAACGTATCTATGTCTCGGGCTATTCCTACGGCGGCGCGATGGCGTGGCGTTATGTCTGCCAGTCGGGCAATGACACGGCGGCTTTGCTGGGTATTGCAGGCAGCATCCGGCAGACCGAGGATTGCCCTCAGGCCCCGGCAGAGGTGCGCCATGTGCACGGGACCAGCGATACGGTGATGGATTTCCCCTTTGGGCCGGGCGGGGATACGACCTATCCGGTGGCGCTGTGGCGTCAGAAATTCGGCTGCGACTCGACCACGCCGCGCGGCGATTGGAGCGTGGTTCCGATCCTGACGCTCAATCGTGTGGAATGGACCGACTGCGCGCAGGGGCGGGTTGCGCTGGATACCCATCCGGGCGGGCACTTTATCCCCCACGGCTGGGTCGGGCGGCAATTGGATGAGCTGTTGGGGCGCGAACCGACTTATCCCTGAACCGGAAACGACCCAGCCCTGTCGCGAACAGGTTTGCTGGGGTGCGTGCCGCCCGTTTATCCATGTGAAAACGGGGATGTCATGACCACAATTCTGATCGTTGAAGGCAATACACCGGACATGGTTGCCAAGGGCCATGCGGGCGCGAACGGGTTCATCCGGACCTTCTCGGGCTTGGCGCCGGAGGTCCGTGTTCGTCTGGTCAATCCCTATGCCGCAGCATTGCACCCCGATGAACTGCAGGGCGTGGACGCCGTAGTGCTGACCGGATCGGGTGTCAGTTGGTCTGTGGGCGCCCCCGAGGCGGCCCCCCAGCGCACCGCTGCTGAGGTCGTGTTGGCCGCCGGTCTACCGGTCTGGGGGTCATGCAACGGGCTGCAGCTTGCGATGTTGATGCTGGGCGGCTCTGTCGGAGCGTCTCCGGTTGGCATGGAGGTCGGCATAGCGCAGAACAACGTGCTGACCCAAGAAGGGGGCCAGCATTCCATGATGGCAGGGCGGAACGCTGGTTTCGGCGTTCCGTGCATCCACCGGGATGAGGTTCAGAAGCTGCCTGACGGAGCAATTCTGTTGGCAGGCAACGCCCATTCCCCGGTTCAGGCTGCGGTTTATGAGCAGGGCGATCTGCAGTTTTGGGGCACGCAGTATCATCCCGAGTTGAGCCCTTCTGATATCGGCGTCTACGTTCGTGCGCGGGGTATCTTTTCCGACCACGCCAATTTGGCTGATGATCTTGAGCAGGCTGAAACGGATTTCTCGGCTGCAGCGCGTCTGGGAACCGACCCGGACGCCTTGGTGTTGCCCCAGCGCAGCCGTGAGCTGGCCAATTGGCTGCAATTCGTCTCTGGCCGCTAAGCGGCCCTTCCACCTGCGGGGAATATCCGCTACATGCGATCCGACCCGAAAATTCTGGCGGATAGCGACCGATGAAATTCACTCTTTCCTGGCTGAAAGACCACCTCGACACCGATGCGTCGGTTGATGAGATTGCTGAGACGTTGACCGATCTTGGACTTGAAGTCGAAGAGATCGTGAACCCTGCGGACCGGCTGGCGGGCTTTACGCTGGGCTATGTGAAGCATGCCGAGAAACATCCCGACGCCGATAAGCTGCGCGTCTGCACGGTTGCGACGGATGAGGGCGATCTGCAGATCATTTGCGGCGCGCCGAATGCGCGCGAAGGGATCACCGTCGTCGTCTGCAAACCGGGCATGTATATCCCCGGTCTGGACCTGACCATCAGCGTCGGCAAGATCCGAGGTGTTGAGAGCTTTGGCATGATGGCATCCGAGCGCGAGTTGGAGCTGTCGGACGAGCATGACGGCATCATCGAGCTGCCTTCGGGCGAAGTGGGCGACAAGTTCGTCGACTGGCTGGCCGAGAATGAGCCGTCAAAGGTCGACCCGATGATCGAGATTGCGATCACGCCGAACCGTCCTGACGCGCTGGGCGTGGCCGGCATTGCCCGCGATCTGGCAGCCCGTGGCGTTGGCACGCTGAAAGAGCGCGATTACGTGCCGGTTCCGGGTGACTTCGAAAGCCCGATCAAGGTGACGATTGATGAGGATACGCTGGATGGCGCACCGCATTTCACCGGTCGTCTGATCAAGGGCGTCAAGAACGGCCCCAGCCCGCAATGGCTGCAGGATCAGTTGAAGGCGATTGGTCTGCGCCCGATCTCGGCTTTGGTCGATATCACCAACTACATGACCTTCGACCAAAACCGCCCGCTGCACGTATTCGATGCGGATAAGGTTCAAGGCAACCTGCGTGTTCACCGCGCCAAGGGCGGTGAAAAACTGGTTGCGCTGGATGAAAAGGAATACACTCTGCAGCCCGGCATGATGGTGATTTCGGATGACAAAGGTCCCGAGTCCATTGCTGGCATCATGGGCGGTGAGGAAACCGGCTGTACCGAAGAGACCGTGAACGTCTTCCTCGAAAGCGCATTTTGGGATCACGTGCAGATTGCTCTGACCGGGCGCGCGCTGAAGATCAACTCGGACGCGCGCTACCGCTTTGAACGCGGTGTGGATCCTGAATACACGCTGGAAGGTCTGGAACAGGCGACGCAGATGATCCTGGATATCTGCGGCGGTGAGGTCTCGAAAGTGGTCGAAGCAGGGAAGGCTCCGAACCACGCGCGGGTCTACAAACTGGATGCCGAGCGTGTACAATCGCTGGTCGGCATGGACATTCCCGAGGCTGAACAACGCCAGACCCTGACCCGATTGGGCTTCCGCCTGGAAGGCGAAATGGCTCATGTCCCCAGCTGGCGTCCCGATATCATGGGCGAGGCTGATCTGGTGGAAGAGGTCGCGCGGATCGCGTCTTTGACCAAGCTGCAGGGCAAGCCTCTGCCGCGCGTGACTGCTGGTATCCCGAAACCGGTGATGACCCCGACACAACGCCGTCAGTCGATGGCGCGCCGCACCTGTGCAGCTCTGGGGTACAATGAATGCGTTTCCTACACGTTCATCGATCAGGCCTCGGCCGCTTTGTTCAGTGGCGGCGATGAAGCGACCCAGCTCGAGAACCCGATCTCGTCCGAGATGAGCCATATGCGCCCCGATCTGCTGCCTGGTCTGCTGCAGGCCGCTGCCCGCAATCAGGCGCGCGGCTATGCAGATGTGGCCTTGTTCGAGGTTGGCCCAGTGTTCCACGACGGTGAGCCCGGCGATCAGAAAACCCAGATCACCGGTCTGCTGGTCGGTCGCAATGGTCCCAAGGACGTGCACGGAGCCTCGCGTTCCGTTGACGTGTTCGACGCAAAAGCGGATGCCGAGGCCGTACTGGCCGCCATCGGTGCACCGGCCAAAGTTCAGATCCTGCGCGATGGTGACGCTTGGTGGCATCCGGGCCGTCACGGCAAGATTTGCCTGGGCCCGAAAAAAGTGCTGGGCGTGTTTGGCGAACTGCACCCGCGCATCCTGCAGGCGATGGATATCAAAGGCTCTGCGATGGCCTTCACGATCTGGCCGGACGAGGTGCCTTTGCCCCGTAAATCCGGTGCCACCCGCGCCGCACTTGAGTTGCGTGACCTGCAAGCGGTCGAGCGGGACTTTGCCTTTGTCGTGGATGAGGGCGTCGAGGCGCTGACGCTGGTGAATGCTGCGGCGGGTGCCGACAAGGCGCTGATCGAAGACGTCCGCGTCTTTGACGAGTTCATCGGCGGCAGCCTGGGTGAGGGTAAGAAATCTCTGGCCATCACCGTGCGTTTGCAGCCGACTGATGAGACGCTGAAGGAAAAAGACATCGAAGCGGTGGCTGAGAAGATCATCGCCAAGGTCACCAAGGCAACCGGCGGCGTTCTGCGCGGGTGACGCCGGATCGTAAACGGCGCGAATAGAATGGAAAATGAAAGGGCGGGTGCGCCCTTTCGTTGTTTAAGGAGGAGCAAAAGTTGCTGAACGTTTACCTTTCTGGCGAAATCCACACCGACTGGCGCGAACAGATCATCGATGGCGCGCAAGACTTGGATGTCACCTTCAATAGCCCCGTCACCGATCACGCAGCCAGCGACGATTGTGGCGTGGCCATTCTGGGCGAAGAGCCGAACAAGTACTGGCATGACCATAAAGGTGCGATGGTGAACGCGATCCGTACCCGCAAGGGCATCGCGGATGCGGATGTGGTCGTCGTTCGTTTCGGTGAGAAATACAAACAGTGGAACGCGGCCTTTGACGCGGGGTACGCGGCGGCTTTGGGCAAATCGCTGATCGTATTGCACGGCCCCGACCACCAGCATGCGCTGAAAGAGGTCGATGCCGCAGCACTGGCCGTGGCCGAACATCCCGCACAGGTCGTGGAGATTCTGCGCTATGTCCTGACCGGTCAGCTGCCGCAGTAAATACGTTACGTTTTTCTTGCCCGAAATCAGGCTGCTTTCTACCGTTTGAGGAAACGAAACGGGAGAGGCAGCCATGGAATTCGATTATGTCATCGTTGGAGGGGGATCCGCTGGCTGCGTGATGGCCGCGCGCCTCAGCGAAGATCCAGAAACATCTGTGTGCCTGATTGAAGCGGGCGGTGCGGGCGAGGATCTTGTGATCCGCGCGCCAGCACTGGTGGCTGCCATGATCTCGGGGCGGCCCAAGCTGAATAACTGGGCTTTTGAAACGGTACCGCAGCCTGGCCTGAACGGGCGCAAAGGGTTTCAGCCCCGGGGAAAGACCTTGGGGGGATCCTCGGCGATCAACGCCATGCTCTATGTGCGTGGCCACGCCAGCGACTACGACGAATGGGCCGAGTTGGGGTGCGAGGGATGGGATTGGCAAAGCGTGTTGCCTTACTTCCGCAAGGCCGAGGGCAACGCGCGCGGTGCGGATGACCTCCACGGCGCGGATGGGCCCCTGCAGGTCGCGGATCAGTCTGAGCCGAGGGCGATCTCTCATGCCTTTGTCGAGGCGTGCGGCCAGCATCAGATTCGCGAAACAAAAGATTTCAACGGACCCGAACAGGAAGGGGCCGGGCTGTATCAGGTGACACAGTTCTATGACGGCGATCACAAGGGCGAACGCTGTTCCGCAGCGGCTGCCTATTTGCGGGACGTCAAATTGCGGCCGAACCTGACCATACTGACCAGCGCCGAAGCTCAGAAGGTTCTGTTCGACAAAAAACGCGCCACCGGTGTGCAACTGCGTCAGAAAGGCAATGTGATCGAAGTCCGCGCGCGTCGCGAAGTGATCTTGTCTGGCGGTGCTTTTGGGTCACCTCAACTGCTGATGCTGTCAGGGGTCGGACCAGAGGCGGAACTGCGCCAGCATGGCATTCCGGTCGTACATGATCTGCCCGGCGTTGGTCAGAATCTGCAGGATCACCTGGACTATGTGCTTAGTTATAAATCCAAGCGAAAGGATGTCATCGGCCTGACACCGGGTGGATTGTGGGATCTGGCCAAGGCCGGATTGGACTGGCGGCGAACCGGCTCGGGGTTGTTTTCGACGCCTTTTGCCGAAGGTGGCGCGTTCTTCAAATCCGACCCTTCTGTGTCCAAGCCTGATCTTCAACTGCATTTTGTCGTCGGAATTGTCGACGACCACATGCGGAAGATCCACCTTCAGCACGGGTTCTCGTGTCATGTCTGCGTGCTGCGACCGTTCAGCAAGGGAAGCGTGGGGCTAAGCTCGGATAAAGCCGGCGCGCCGCCGCGGATAGATCCCGCCTATCTGAGCGATGACCGTGACCTTGACCTGTTGAAAAGCGGCGCGCGGATCATGGAATCAATCCTCGAGGCACCGCCGCTGGCGCCGTGGCGTGCGAAGCGCCTTTACCCGAATGATGGCAGCGATCAGGCGCTGGAAGCCGATATTCGCAACCGCGCCGACACGATCTATCACCCGGTGGGCACCTGCAAGATGGGCATCGACGATATGGCCGTCGTCGATACCGAAGGCCGAGTGCATGGGGTCGACGGGTTGCGGGTTGTGGACGCCTCGGTCATGCCGACGCTGGTGGGCGGCAACACTAACGCGCCCACCATCATGATCGCAGAAAAGATCGCAGACGGGATCAATCCCGCGGCGGCGTAACCAATCCCTTCTGCACAGCAGGGCGGTCCAGGAACCGATCAAGATACGATATGACGTTTGCATAGTCTTCCCAGCCCACAAGCTCGTGGGCCTGGTAGAACTCTAGCCCGCGCAGCCAGGGGGCGATGGCGATGTCCGCGATCGAATAGTCGCCGGCAATCCAATCCTGCCCTTCAAGCTGTTGGTTCAGGACGTTCAACAGGCGTTTTGCTTCGGCGACATAGCGTTCGCGGGGGCGGGGGTCCGGGATTTCGCTTCCGGCGAATTTGTGGAAATAGCCCAATTGCCCAAACATCGGGCCAATCCCGCCCATCTGAAACATCACCCATTGGATGACACGGTACTTGTCGGACTGGGTCTGGCCCAGAAACATGCCGCTTTTTTCGGCCAGATACACAAGAATTGCACCGCTTTCGAACAAGCCAAGAGGCTGCCCGTCCGGGCCGTTCGGATCGATAATCGCCGGGATCTTGTTGTTGGGATTCAAGGACAGGAAAGCGGGGCTTTTGACATCCGTGTCCGACAGCGTGACCTTGTGGGCCTCATATGGCAGGCCGGTCTCTTCCAGCATGATCGACGCTTTGACACCGTTCGGTGTTGGGAAGGAGTACAGCTGGATACGGTCCGGAAACTTGGCAGGCCAACGGGCCGTGATCGGGTGAGAGGCGGTGTCCAGCATGATTTGCTCCTGTCTGTGGCTGCATTCAAAAGGTAGGCAGAGCACCCTCGTGTTACCAGTCATTGGGTTGTGCACAGCCGGTCAGAGCCTGTTTACACGGGAACAACGGGGAAATCCTGCGAAACTGCCACCTAGACCGATGCGGGCGAATAGATCAATATTCCGGAATTCCCGCGCTGTTGACGCGGGTTTGTCGTGAATCGAAAGGAGAAGCGCGTGGATGACGTCGTAACACAGGTGGGTGCGTTCGCCCCGCTTATCATGAACGCGGTCAAGGCGTTGGTCGTTCTGATCCTTGGTTGGATCGTAGCCGGGGCCATTGGTGGCATGGTGCGCCGTCGGATCAATGCGACGCCGCATATTGACCAGACGCTTGGGAACTTTGTCGCCAGTCTGGTGAAATGGGTGATCCTGGCCATGGTGTTGGTTGCCGTGCTCGGCATCTTTGGCATTCAGGCGACCAGCATCGTTGCCATTTTGGGCGCTGCATCTCTGGCCATCGGTCTGGCCTTGCAGGGCACTTTGAGTGACCTTGCTGCGGGCGTTATGCTGGTCGTTTTTCGCCCCTATAAACTGGGTCAATATGTCGATATCGGTGGCACTGCGGGAACGGTCAAGGACCTGAATTTGTTCACGACTGAACTGGTCACTCCAGACAACGTTCAGATCATCGTGCCCAACGGTCAATCCTGGGGTTCGATCATCACCAACTACTCGGCCCATGATACGCGCCGTGTCGACCTGGTGTTTGGTATCGACTACGGGGACAGCGCAGACGAGGCGATGAAGATCATTCTTGATGTCGCGCAAGCGGATGAGCGTATTCACTCCGACCCGGAACCCTGGGTGCGTGTGACCAACCTTGGCGACAGTTCAGTCGATCTGACCGCGCGCCTGTGGTGCAACGCTGCGGATTATTGGGACGTGAAGTTCGAGGTTACCAAGGCGGTCAAAGAAGCGTTCGACGCCAAAGGCGTTTCGATTCCGTACCCGCACTCGGTCGAGATTCAAAAACAGGGCTAAGCCCTCCCGCCCGTCGATCGGGCATTGAAATGCCCTCCTCCGGTTGGGCCCGGCGCCGCGCTGATCGCGCGGCGCTGTTTCATTTCTTGCAACCGTTGTTCCCCAAAACAAACGCGCCGCGTCCAGGGACGCGGCGCTTGGTCCAACGCTGTAGCGCACCCCCGATGGGGGTGCTTTCAGGGACGGGAGAGGTCAGGCCTTGATCACAACGTTGGGGGATACGACGTCGATACCCAGTGCTTTGCCAACCGCGTAGTAGGTCAGCTGACCTGCGTGCACGTTCAGGCCGTTCAGCAAGTGCGGATCGTCCTGGCAGGCCTGTTTCCAACCTTTGTCGGCCAGCGCCAGCATGAAGGGCATCGTCGCGTTGCCCAATGCAATGGTCGAAGTGCGCGCAACGGCACCCGGCATGTTGGCTACGCAGTAGTGCATGATGCCGTCGACGTCGTAGATCGGATCGGCGTGGGTCGTCGCCTTCGAGGTTTCGAAGCAACCGCCTTGGTCAATCGCAACGTCAACCAGAACTGCGCCGGGTTTCATGGTCGACAGTTGGTCGCGGCTGATCAGCTTGGGCGCGGCGGCACCCGGGATCAGAACCGCACCGATGACCATGTCGGCGTCCTGGATCAACTCCGCAGTGGCGCCGGCGGTGGAGTACTGGCTTTTGAAGGTGCCGCCGAACACGTCATCCAGATAACGCAGGCGCGGCAGTGAGCGGTCCAGCACGGTGACATCCGCACCCATGCCTGCCGCGATCTTGGCCGCGTGCGTACCCACGACGCCGCCGCCGATCACGATGACCTTTGCAGGGCCAACGCCAGGCACACCGCCCATCAGAACGCCGCGGCCACCATTGGCCTTCTGCAACGTCCAAGACCCGACCTGCGGTGCAAGGCGACCCGCAACTTCGGACATCGGCGCCAGCAGAGGCAGGCCGCCATTGGCGTCGGTTACGGTTTCATATGCAATAGCGGTGCAGCCGGATTCGATCAGGTCATGGGTTTGATCCGGATCTGGTGCCAGGTGCAGGTAGGTGAACAGCAACTGGCCTTCGCGCAGCATTTTGCGCTCGACGGCTTGGGGTTCTTTGACCTTTACGATCATGTCTGCGGTGGCAAACACTTCTTCGGCGGTGTCGACAATGCGCGCACCGGCCGCGATGTAGGACTCGTTGTCAAAGCCGGAACCCATACCGGCATTGGTTTCGATGATGACTTCGTGACCACGAGCAACCGCTTCCTGCGCGGCGTTCGGGGTCATGCCGACGCGGAATTCCTGGGGTTTGATTTCCTTGGGGCAACCGATCTTCATTTTTGCTCCTCCGTTCATAAACTGCTCAAATTATGTGCAAGTTGGGATGCAATTTCTGTGAAACTCTGCCCGCGTTTCGGTTTTTCTTTGCGAGAAAATTCGATACATTGGTGTATCTGTGCAAAGGATTTGCGTGAATGAGCCTTGATACGACCGATAGAAAGATTCTGGCCGCCTTGCAGCGAAACGGCAGGATGTCGAACGCAGAACTGTCCGATCAGGTGAATCTGTCTCCGTCCGCCTGCCACCGGCGCGTTCAGCGGCTTGAAACGGAAGGTTACATTCGCAACTACGTGGCGTTGCTGGATGCGCGCAAGATGAACGTTCCAACAACCGTCTTTGTCGAAATTACACTGCAAGGGCAGGCAGAAGAACTGTTGGATGCCTTTGAAAAAGCGGTAGCGCGCATCCCGGATGTGCTTGAGTGTCACCTGATGGCAGGCACTGCGGATTACATCCTGAAGGTTGTTGCGGAAAACACCGAGGATTTCGCCCGTATCCACCGCCAGTACCTGTCGCGCTTGCCTGGGGTGGCGCAGATGCAAAGCTCGTTTGCCCTGCGTACCGTGTTCAAGACCACGGCTTTGCCAGTATGAAAATTGCGCCTCCTCAATAAGTCTTTGATTTACGTGATGTTTCAGGCCAGTGGCCGCGCCAGATACTTACCCTTGCGGCAATTCTGACGCTTGTATCCCGGCGCGGCTGGGTCCACAAACGTATAAAGACCGTACAATTGCCTGTTTTCTCAGATCCCGTCGCGCCCGGAATTGAACCCGCGCGGGGCGTCATCAATTCTTCGGATGACATCAGGCGGTTACACTCTCCCGGTACGGTCGCAACCCGTTGACTATAAGGAGCAGATCTTGGCTTACGAAAACAATGGTGCCCCAAAGGATTGGCTGGAAGCCGAGTTGGAAGACACGTTGGACGAAGATTTTGAGATTGAGTTTAGCGAGCCGATGCTCTCTATGGAGATCCGCAAGATCTATAAGGATCAGCATCCCGACATGCTGGATCGCAAGGTCTATTTTCGCAATCTGCTGCGCTTGCAAGCCGAACTGATCAAGGTACAGGATTGGGTTCAGCACACGGGTGCCAAGGTCTGTATCCTGTTCGAAGGACGCGACAGTGCCGGGAAGGGGGGCGTGATCAAGCGTATCACTCAGCGTCTGAACCCGCGGGTCGCGCGCGTGGTGGCCCTGCCTGCCCCCAGCCGCCGCGAGCAAAGCCAATGGTATTTTCAGCGTTACGTACCGCACCTGCCAGCGGCGGGTGAGATCGTTCTGTTCGACCGGTCCTGGTACAACCGCGCGGGCGTTGAACGCGTGATGGGTTTTGCCACTGAAGACCAGGTTGAACAGTTCTTTCAGGACGTTCCGGAATTCGAACGGATGTTGGTGCGCTCGGGTATTATCCTGCTGAAATACTGGTTCTCGATTACAGACGAGGAACAGCAGTTGCGATTCCTGATGCGCATTCACGATCCGATGAAACAGTGGAAACTGTCGCCGATGGACCTGGAATCCCGCATTCGGTGGGAATCCTATACCAAGGCCAAGGAGGAAATGTTCTTCCGCACCAATATCCCCGAGGCGCCGTGGTATATTGTTGAAGGCAACGACAAGAAGCGCGAGCGTCTGAATTGCATCGAGCACTTGCTGACCAAGATCCCCTATTCGGATGTGACGCAGGAAAAGGTCAATCTGCCGGATCGCAAGTATAACCCGGAATATGAACGCCGGACGTTGCCGGACGAGTTGTACGTGCCCAAAATCTACTAAAAAGGAAGAGGCCGGTGGGGAACCGGCCTCTTTTCGTTTTCTTTGTTAGGCGATTTCGAATGAGCAATTGACGTCGAACTCGCTGAACCAGTCATAGTCCCAGAATGTGTTCGTTTCCGCCGCTGGCTCGGTCGTTTCGACATCTGTATCGGGGGTTCTGACCGAAACGAAATCGACGGTGTCCGAGTTGGACGCAGGGGCTGTGCCTCCCGATGGGGCCCAGAAAAAATCGTCGAATTGTGCCTGCAGTGAGTCGAAGATCATCTCGAGCTGCGCCAGTAGAGCGGCGGAATCAAAGTCGTCTTCGCCCATGTCCACCGGCTCGGGGGCTGGCATTGGGGGTTCGGGAGTTTCGGTTTCGACGACTTCTGGTTCCGGCGCCTCGGCAGCCGGTGCCTCGGGTACGACGACCTCCGGCTCGGGGTCTGCGACAACTGTCTCGGGGGCCTCAGGCTCTGGCGCGGTGGGCTCGACCGCCACAGGGGTAGGTTCCGGTGTTTGCGGCGGAGTAACTGGCGCTTCGGCTTCCGGCTCGGCGGGTTGCTCTTCAACCACCGGGACTTCGACGTCTGCGGGGTCATCAACCACAACAACCGGCGGGGTCGGGGCCGGAGCTGCAGGTGCATTGCCAGTATCCAGCACGACATCTGCATCGGTGGTCGCAAAGTTCTGCGTAACCACAACGGCGTCATAGCCCTGCATATCGCCGCGCTCGATCCCGATCCCGATGTATTTGAAATCCGGGTTGAGGATATTTGCCCGGTGGCCGGGGCTGTCCATCAGGCTTTGATGCAGCTGGGCCACATCATCGCTGATACCCGGCGCGCCGCGCTCGGATTGCCAGGCGATGTTTTCGCCCGAGCGCCAGCTACCGGAAAAATCAAAACCGGCATCGCGCATACGCTGAGTGGCCGAGGATCCGCCAGCTCCGGTGTGGCTGAAGGTATCGGTGTTCAGCATCCAGGCGCTGTGGTCTTCGGAAGACTCGTTCAGGCGGGTTTCAAGTTGTAGCGGTTGCAAACCGCGGGAAGTGCGCTCTTCGTTGATGAGCGCCAGCATTTCTAGCTCGAATGAACTTGCAGTCGACATATTGCCTCCGTGGGGGTGTCTCGGTTCGGACGGCGTCAGTTAATGAAGGGACTGGAGGCTACGACAGGGGGCTTTGGATTTCGGGCCGGATTCGGCGTCAGAGTGCTTTTGAAGGATGATTCGTGCGCTGTATTATGCTGGGCAAAGTTCTGCTGGCCCTCAAATGGCAGCTTGTTGCACATGCCGCTTGGCCGATCGGCGGATTCGCACAGGTCCAGAAACGACAAACCCCCGGGCGGGGCCTCGGGGGTCGTCAAATAGTGTCATCCAAAGCTGGACGAGCGTCAGGTGCTTAGAGCAAACCTTCGCGCTGGGCTTTCTTGCGTGCCAGTTTACGGGCACGGCGGATCGCTTCAGCTTTCTCGCGCGCTTTTTTCTCGGACGGTTTCTCGAAATGTTGCTTCAGCTTCATTTCACGGAACACGCCTTCGCGCTGCAGCTTTTTCTTCAGGGCACGAAGCGCCTGATCGACGTTATTGTCGCGAACACTAACCTGCATGTGGTTGTCACCACCTTTCTAGATAGAGTTGCAAGGAAATTGCAGGAGTTGGCCGTATAGCAAAGCGGCTCTATCTTGTCTAGTACTGGCCCCGAGAACCGGAGAACCGCCATGACCGTGACCTATGAAGACGCCAAGCAACAGTTGCTGGATGCGATTGTGATCCATGTTCCGTTTGACGGCTGGTCCGAGGCCAGCTTTCGCGCGGCGGTTTCGGATTGCGATATGGATGACACTCTGGCCCGCGCGATCTGTCCGCGGGGCGCGGTTGATCTGGCGCTGGCATTCCATGCCCGTGGCGATGCGGTAATGGTCGAAAAGCTGAACGCGACGGATCTGAGCGCGCTGAAATTCCGCGATCGTATCGCTACTGCGATTCGGTTCCGGCTTGAGGCGGTTTCCGACAAGGAACTGGTTCGACGCGGAATGACTTTGTTCTCGCTACCCAGTATCGCGGCGGACGGGGCCAAGGCCCTTTGGCAGACCTGCGATCTGATTTGGGACACGCTGGGTGATACCTCGGACGATGTGAATTGGTATACCAAGCGCGCGACGTTGTCGGGCGTCTATTCCTCGACCCTGCTGTATTGGCTGGGTGACGATTCCCCCGACCACCAGAAAACGTGGGAATTTTTGGACCGTCGTATCTCGGACGTGATGCAGATCGAAAAGATCAAAGCGCAGGTGAATGGCAACCCATTGTTCAAGCCGTTCTTGGCGGTTCCGAACTGGCTGGCCGGTCAAGTGAAGCCTCCGTTGAAAATGCGGGCTGACCTGCCAGGTATGCTGAACCCGCGCAAGTAAGCGTCTGGGCCTTCCAGAAATTGCCTGCTAGGCATTGGGCAAAGGAGATTTGCCCATGACCCAGATGATGCGCGCTGTCGAGATCACCAAGCCGGGTGGTCCGGATGTTCTGCAGGTGACGGAACGACCGGTCCCGGAACCGCAAAACGGCCAGGTGATCCTGAAATTGGCCTATTCGGGCGTGAACCGTCCCGATGCGTTGCAGCGCGCTGGGGCGTACGATCCGCCTCCGGGTGCGAGCGATCTGCCCGGTCTTGAGGCCTCGGGCGAGGTCGTAGCGCTCGGTGACGGGGTCGACGGCCTGGCGATAGGCGATCAGGTATGCGCTTTGCTGCCGGGTGGGGGTTATGCGGAGTACGTTGCAACACCGGCCGCGCACTGCCTGCCCGTGCCAAAGGGTATGGGAATGAAAGAGGCCGCGTGCCTGCCCGAGACTTTCTTTACCGTATGGTCCAATGTCTTCACGCGTGGTGGGCTGAAGGCGGGCGAGCGGTTTCTGGTCCACGGCGGTTCCAGCGGAATCGGCACTACGGCGATCCAATTGGCCAATGCCTTTGGCGCCCGGGTTTTTGCGACTGCAGGATCTGCCGAGAAATGCGAAGCCTGCGTAAAACTGGGGGCCGAAAAAGCGATCAACTACCGAGATGAGGATTTTGTTGGCGTCATGCGGGCTGAAGGCGGGGCGAATCTGATCCTCGACATGGTTGGCGGGGATTACATCCCGCGCAACGTCAAGGCGTTGGCCGAAGACGGGCGGCTGGTTCAGATCGCGTTCTTGCAGGGGCCGAAGGTCGAGTTGAACTTTGCAATGATGATGGTGAAACGCCTGACCCTGACCGGCAGTACGTTGCGTCCGCAATCCGATCTTGCAAAAGCAAAGATCGCGCAGGATCTGCACGAGGCGGTTTGGCCGTTGTTGGATGCCGGGAAGGTCGCCCCCGTCATGGACAGCGAGTTTGATCTGACCGAAGCCGCGGCGGCACACGCGCGGATGGAAAGCTCGGGCCATATCGGCAAGATCGTCCTGAAAGTCGCCGGTTAAACGCCTGGGGCTGGTGCCGCGTGGTCGCTCAGGCCACCGCGCGGCGATACAGGTGCCACGTCGCGTGACCAAGTACCGGTATGACGACGATCAGCCCCAGCAGCATCGGGATCGCCCCGATGATCAGCAAAGCTGCCACTATAAACCCCCATGCCAGAATGACGCCGGGGTTTTGCCGCAGCACGCGGACCGATGTCACCACGGCCACGGGCAGACCGACCGGACGGTCCAGTAACAGTGGGAAACTGACCACACTGATGGCAAGCGCGATCAGTGCAAACAAGAACCCGACCGCGTTTCCGAACAGGATCATGGTCCAGCCCGCGCTTGTGGTGAAGACTTCGCCCAGGAACGCGCCAAAGGACGTGGGCAGATCAGGCCCGATCGTATGCGCAAAAATGCTCTGCGCCGCCATCAGCCAGATCAACAGCAGCATCACAAGGTAGAACCCCAGCGCTAGAATCGCGCCGAAGGACGGGGATCGGAACACACCGAAGGCATCCAGCCAGTGGGTCTCTTTCCCCATTTCACGCTTGCGACTGATTTCATAAAGACCAACGGCGGCAACTGGGCCGATCAGCGCAAATCCCATGATCAGCGGTGCCAGCAGTGGTACCATGTTGCGGTTCAGGCCGAACCCGAACATCAACAGGCCGGCGATCGGGTAGATCAACACGACAAATATGGCGTCCGCCCGCGTTTCCAGAAAATCGTTGTACCCCGCGCGCAGGCAGTCTTTCAGGTCCTGCATCGTCAGAGTTTGAACTTTTGGCAGGTGCCGGGTGTCAGCACTGCCGATGCGGTTGACGCTTTCTGCAATATGATCTCCGGTCGCCCCGATGTTGCGGGCGGCCCAACTTACCGGATTCCCAATTGTTTTGGCCATCGTGATCCCCTCCCTTAGCCAGTGGCGTAGCGGGGTGAATCCGGTGCAGGTTGCCCTTGGCCGGACCAGCCGGCAACGCTCGGCCCCTATTATAGCACAGTTTTTCGCCTTGCGGTTGCGCTGCGGCGGAATCCTACCAATTGCCCTTATTTTCAGCCGTGTTAGCTTGGCGTCAGGCAACAGGAGGTCAGCATGCAGCAAACGGCAAGAACCGTCGTCATCCATGAACACGGCGGCCCCGAAGTTCTACAGATCGAAAACCGCCCCTTGGGTGAACCCGGCCCGGGCGAGGTTCGCATCCGTCACAAGGCCTGCGGACTGAACTTCATAGACGTCTATCAGCGCACCGGTCTGTACCCTCTGGATCTGCCGCACGCGCTGGGCATGGAAGCCGCTGGCGTAATCGAGGCAGTCGGCGAAGGTGTCACGCATCTGGAGCCAGGACAGCGTGCGGCCTATGCGTCGGCCCCGTCGGGAGCATATTGCGAGGCGCGCGTGATGCCTGCAGCGCAGGTTTGCCCACTGCCTGACGGGATTTCCTATGACGCGGCTGCAGCCATGATGCTAAAGGGCATGACGGTCGAGTATTTGTTCCACCGCACAACGCCCCTGAAACGCGGTGACACGGTTCTGTTCCACGCAGCGGCCGGTGGCGTTGGTCTGATCGCCTGCCAATGGGCCAAGTCCGAGGGGATAACTCTGATCGGAACAGCAGGAACGGATGAGAAATGCAGTCTGGCGCAGTTCAACGGTGCCGCCCATTGCATCAACTACAGGACCGAGAATTTTGCGGAACGCGTGGCCGAGATCACGGGCGGCAAAGGCGTGGATGTGGTGATGGATTCGATCGGGGCGGATACGTTCAACGGGTCGCTGGATTGTCTGAAACCCTTGGGGATGATGATCTCCTTCGGGAATGCCTCGGGACCCGTGCCGCTGATGGACATAGGCATTCTGGGCAAGAAGGGGTCTCTTAAGATCACCCGGCCCACCCTGTTCACGCATATTGCCGATCACGCCGTCTGTCAGGCGATGGCGCGGCGGCTGTTCGGCAAGGTCGAAGGGGGAGAGGTCAAGATCCACATCGATCAACGTTTCCCGCTGGATCAGGTGGCCGAAGCGCACCGGGCGCTCGAGGCGCGCCAGACCACTGGCAGCACGGTGCTAGAGCTTCAGGACTAACCATCAGATCCCGAAACGCAAAACGGCGGCAGGGTTTTCTGCCGCCGTTCTGTTTTTTGCTGAGAGAAATTACTGCTGCAGCTCAGCTGGTGTCTTGTCAGCAATGGTCTCCCAGTTTGCGCTGGCCTGGTCGATAAAGCCCGGGATGTCGCCTTCCCAGCGTTGCTGGATGTCTTGCGACAGGTTCAGGTACAGCTTGTTGTCGACGATCTTCCAGTAGTTCGGGTCACCGTCAAACTTGAAGCCCATCGCGGCACCAAATGCGCAGTAGCCACCGTATGCGGGCAGGTATGCCTCGGGGTTCTCTTCGAACGCGGCTTTGTTCTCTTCATTGGCAAAGCGGTACAGCGCGTCGTTGTGCAGCGCGGTGATGCGGTAATCCCCTTTGGTCGGCTCACCTTCGGTGAAGTAGGCAACCGGGTCATAGCCCTGCAAGGCCAGACCGGTCGAGCTTGCGTTCAGTTCGACACCTGCGGCCAGAGCCGAGCTTGCGATCGCGACAGACAGCGCAACGCCGCCGATGAGAGATTTGAACTTGTTCATGGTTTTCACCTTTCGTGAACAGGGCCACCCGATGACGAAGAAAATTGCGTCCAGACAACCCGTTGTTTTTGTCCGTGCAGCCGGTAATTGGCTGTCACGAAACCCAAGTGGGCAGGCGGCTCATCACGTTCAAAGCAATCAATTGTGAATGTGCGGTGGTGAAGAGCTGGTGTTCAGAAATGCAGGGCTGGGCCTAGGGATCGGCAATGAAATCCAAGACAAAATCCATGACTTTTTCTGCGGGCATCTCGCAGGGACGCAGTAAGTCGCCGCCGTGCGTCTGGTAGAGGTTGAGGCTGATGTAATCCCCGCCGCCCAACTGATGGGCGACCAGCTTATGGGATTTCCCGCCGGCCAATTCCGTCCGGCTGACGATGTAACGTCTGCCATGCGCGCGCCCGGTCGATGATCCCTTGGGGATGCGGAAAAAAGCGTTCAGAAAGGCGACAGGGGCGCTCAAGATCGTCCAATTTTGGGCTCGGTGCCCGCCCTGATACGGCCGATGTTGGCGCCGTGACGCCAAAATACCAGACCGGTCAGCAGAATGCCCAACAGTAGCGCGTTTGCATCCGTCAGAACCAGAACCCAGACGATCGACATCGCGGCGGCAACAAGGGCGGCAAGCGATGAGATCCGCCAGATCGCGGCGGCCACCAGCCAGGTCAGGCAGCAGGCGGCGCCGATGCGCCAGTCCAGTGCCAGCCAAATCCCCAGAAAGGTGGCAACGCCCTTACCGCCCTTAAAGCCCAGCCAAACCGGAAAGCAGTGGCCCAGAAACGCAGCCAGCGCGGCGATTTGGGCGGCGTCTTCTCCGGCGATGGTGCGGGCCAGCAACACCGCGACCGCGCCTTTGGCGGCATCGAAAATCAGGGTCAGGGCTGCTGCAGCCTTGTTGCCGGTGCGCAGCACGTTGGTTGCGCCGATGTTCCCCGATCCAATGTTGCGCAGGTTGCCCAAGCCCATTACCTTGGCGATCACCATGCCAAACGGGACAGACCCCATCAGATACCCAAGCACGGCCCACAGGATCAGCTGGGTCATTGTACTGTCGATGATCGGCATCAGGGTCTCCGGTAAACTTCTTGTCCTGCAACGAAAGTTGCGGTGACCTTACCCTGCATGCGCTGACCGTCAAACGGCGTGTTCTGGGATTTCGACTTCAGCGAAAACCGGTCCAGGACAAAGGGTACATCCGGGTCGAACAGCACCAGATCCGCCGGTGCGCCTTCGGAGAGGCGACCGCTATCCAGACCCAGCCGCTTTGCCGGGTTCAGAGACATCGCGCGGAACAGGGTCGGCAGGTCCAGCTGGCCCGCGTGATACAGACGCAGCGCGGCGGGCAACAGCGTCTCCAGCGCCACCGCGCCCGAGGCCGCCTCTTCAAAGGGCAGCCGCTTGCTTTCCTCGTCTTGCGGCGTATGCATCGAGCTGATCGTGTCGATCAGGCCAGTCCGGACCGCTTCGATCACCGCTTGCCGGTCGTCTTCGGACCGTAGCGGCGGCTTGACCTTGAAGAAGGTCCGATAGTCGGCCGCGTCCAACTCGTTCAGCGTCAGATGGTGGATCGAGGTGCCTGCTGTAATGTCCAACCCATTGCGCTTGGCGCGCTCCAGAGCAGGCAAAGCGCGGGCGGTGGTGATTTGGTCCGCATGGTACTTGGCCCCGGTCATTTCCAGCAGGGCGATGTCACGGTCCAGCCCCATGCGTTCCGCCATAGGCGAAACAGCAGGCAACCCACGCAGCACAGCGAACTTGCCGCTGGTGGCCGCTGCCCCGTTGCTGAGCACAGGCTCTTGTGGGTGCGCAATAACCAATGCGCCGCAAGAACGGGCATAAGTCAGCGCGCGGGAAAACACCTTGGTATTGGCAACGACATGGTCGCAATCAGTAAAAGCGACCGCCCCGGCATCCTGCAGAAACCCGATCTCGGTCATCTCGCGGCCTTCGCGGCCCTTGGTCAGTGCCGCCATGGGCAGAACGTTGACCGGCGTATCCGCCTGGGCGCGGCGGGTTACGAACTCCAGGCTTTCGGGCGTGTCGATAGCAGGGTTGGTGTCTGGACGGGTAACCATGGTCGTCACCCCGCCTGCGGCTGCTGCCAGCCCTGCGGATTTATAGCTTTCCTTGTGACGCTCACCTGGCTCACAGACTTTGACACCGATGTCGACAATGCCTGGGGCAAGGCAGTGACCGCCGCAATCGATGACCTGTGCGCCCGAGGTTGGGGCATCGCCCGCGCCAAGAGCGGTGATCCGACCATCCGAGACTTGCAACCATCCGATGCTGTCCGTTCCCTGTTCCGGGTCGATCAGACGGGCGTTGGTGAAGGTGATGTTGCTCATGCCATTGCCCTTTCGATAGCGGCTTTGGTTGCAGCTGGATTGGCCTGGTATTTGATGAGATGCTTGTCGCCGCCCTTGGTGACGATTTGGACAAAGCTGCCCAGGATGTTCACGGCGGCAATCTGGTTCAGGGCGACCTTGCGCGGGCCAGGGCCGGTCAGGGTGGTTTCCGTCATTTCCCAGTTGGCGACCAGCTCTTCCGAGGCCAGATACCACGCGCGAACAACTACGGCGGCCAGTCCGGCCGGAGCGCCGGTCCAGACATAGGGATTGCCGATCAGCCAAAGCACGATCATCGCACCTGCCATAGCCCCGGCAGCAAGCCAGGCGTTGGTGCGGATATAGGTGCCTCTGTCGGGGGTGAAAATCACAGGATCAGCCACAGAAGTCCTCCGATGGCCAAAAGGATGATCACCGCTAGAACAGCCGACCCGACGCGACGCGGGGTTTCATCCGAAGCTGGAGTCTGGGGGGCCGAATACGGTTTGGCGCTTTCGGTTTCGATGGTCCCGCCAGCCCAGTTCGTAGCCTCTTCGGTGTACAGGCCGATCAGGCGCAGCCGCGGATCGGGTTTCAGCGTAGCCGCGCGGTCGTGGAACGCCGCACTGCGCAGGACCATGACCCAGCCGTCGATACCGGCCAACATATCCTGATCCAATTGTTCCTTGGACACGCCGCAGCCTTCGTTCAGGTAGCCATAAAGGCCCAGATCCTCGAGGTCAGAGACAGGGAAAATGTCGATCTGATCAGGGTCCAGCCCCTCGACGCCCAAGATCTGATCTGCGGCTCCGGGCTCGCGCAGAAACTTCGCTTCTTCCGGGCGCATGTCCAGCGCGAACAGGCGGATTACACCGCGTTCATGGGGGGCGACGGCCAGATCACTCATGCGGCCTCGCTCAGGTTGCGGGCCAGCAGTTCCATTGCGGCCATGCGGACGGCGACGCCCATCTCAACCTGTTCCTGAATGACGGACCGATTGATGTCATCGGCCAGCGTGCCGTCAATCTCGACCCCGCGGTTCATTGGACCGGGGTGCATGACGATGGCGTCGGGCTTGGCCTGCGCCAATTTGGCGGCGTCCAGGCCGTAGCGATGGTAATACTCACGTTCCGAAGGGATAAAGCCGCCATCCATCCGCTCTTTCTGTAGACGCAGCATCATCACGACGTCGACGTCTTTCAGGCCTTCGTTCATGTCGTCGTAAATCTCGGCTCCGAACTCGGCGAACTGGCCGGGCACCAGCGTTGGGGGGCCGATCAGACGAATGCGGTTTTCCATCTTGCCCAGCAGGATAAGGTTCGACCGGGCCACACGGGAATGGGCAACGTCTCCGCAGATCGCGATATTCAATCGGTGCAGGCGACCTTTGGCCCGGCGGATGGTCAGCGCATCCAACAGGGCCTGCGTCGGATGTTCGTGCTTGCCATCACCCGCGTTCAGCACGGCACAATTCACTTTCTGAGCCAGCAGGTCGACCGCGCCGGAATGGGGATGCCGCACAACCAACAGATCGGGATGCATCGCGTTCAGCGTCATCGCCGTGTCGATCAGTGTCTCGCCCTTTTTGATCGAACTGGCCTGCATTGCCATGTTCATCACATCCGCGCCCAAACGTTTGCCTGCGATTTCGAAACTGGCCTGCGTGCGGGTCGAGTTCTCAAAGAACATATTGATCTGCGTGAGCCCCGACAGCACGTCGGAATGCTTGGTCGACTGGCGGTTCATGTCGACATATTTTTCGGCCAGATCAAGAATGGCGGTGATATCGTACTGCGACAGATGCTCGATGCCAAGAAGGTGACGATGGGCGAAACGCATGGGCGGGCTCCTGTCTGACAATCGAGCCGCTTATAAGAAGCCGCGCTGCGCAAGGCAACCTAAGGATCAGACCCTTCTAGCAGTTTCTCGCATCCCCCCTCGGGCAGGCACTGTTCTCCGGGCTTGCACCATTTGCCATAGCCGCAATCGACGGCCTTGACCGGTACGCATCCCTGATTTCGCGAACACTTGAACCCTTGGCGGCATTGTGAGCCGGTTTTCTCACAAAAGTACCAGCCCGGGCGTGAACATCCCCCGCCCGGCAGGCATGACGTGCCCGAGGCACAGGTCCGGCCGTCGTCACAAGTGCGTGGTGGCAGGGTCAGGATGTCGGGGGTGTTTTTCTCGCATTCGCCTCGCGCATTGCAAAAGCTGCCGCCGGGGCAATCCAACCGTGACCGGCATTTGTTCAACCCGGCAGGTGCACAACGCGTACCGCCGGCAACGCAACGCTCGAATGGTCCGCAGGTTCTGCCGCCGCCGCAATAGGTGCCGCCCAAGGGGATACAGCGGCCGTCAAAGCTGCACCTTTGGCCGCCGGAACAGCAACTGCTGCCGCATTTGAATTGCCCGGCGCGGCATTGGCCATATCTGTCCGGAAACTGCGCAGAGACCGGGCCGCTGAGCACGGTCAGCAGCAAATTGAACAAAAGGAATCGCAAAACACACAACATGAACAGGCCAATGGTCGGCGCGACGGACCGCCCGATCAAGGCCTATCTGCTTTCCCTCGGTCAAAAGGTGGTTAGATTGAGGGTTATGGAATCGGCTTTGGACTATCATACCGCGCGGGCGCTGCTGGAATGGCAGATCGAACTGGGCGCATCGGATGCGATCGGGGATGTGCCGGTGGATCGCTATGCGCTGCCTGATACCGCGCCGAAAGCCAAAAAGCCTACGCAGGCTCACGCTGTGCCGGAAAAGCCGAAAAAGGTGGATCCCGTCGCAGTAGCCAAATCCGCGGCTATGGCCGCGGGATCGCTGGATCAATTGCAAGCGGCCATGGGTGCGTTTGAGCATTGCGAACTCAAGCGCGGCGCGCGGCAGTTGGTTTTTGCCGACGGCACGCCGGGTGCCCGTGTGATGATTATTGGAGAAGCACCCGGCCGCGATGAGGATCGCGAGGGTAAGCCTTTCGTGGGACGCGCCGGGCAATTGCTGGACCGGATGCTGGCAGCGATTGACCTGAACCGGACCGGGAACGTGTATATCACCAACGTCCTGCCATGGCGGCCGCCCCAGAATCGCGATCCCAAGCCCGAAGAGATTGGCATGATGAAGCCGTTTCTTGAACGGCATATAGCGCTTGCCAAGCCTGAGGTCCTGGTGGTGATGGGCAACATCAGCTGTCAGGCGGTCCTGGGCAAACGCGGCATCACGCGGCTGCGCGGTCAGTGGGATCAGGCGATGGACCTGCCTGTGATCCCGATGTTCCACCCGGCCTACCTGCTGCGCCAGCCACAGATGAAACGGCAGGCTTGGGCTGATTTGCTAGAGCTGAAAGCCAGGCTGGAGGGGAAGGCGTGAAAATCTTGGCGTTCTCGGACCTGCACATGGCGCGCAATCGCGCGGTCGATCTGGTGGCGGCCAGCGACGAGGCGGATCTGGTCATCGGAGCCGGAGACTATTGCAACATGCGGCAGGGGCTGGACGAGGCGATGGCGATGCTGTCGGGCATCAACGCCCCGCTGGTTTTGGTTCCGGGCAATGCCGAAAGCGCCGGTGAACTGACGGACGCCGCACCCGAAGGTGTGCACGTATTGCATGGGACCGGCATGACGGTGGACGGGTTGCGTTTGTTCGGCCTTGGCTATGGTGTTCCGGTGACGCCATTTGGCGACTGGTCCTGCGACCTGACCGAGCCCGAAGCGGCCGAGCTTTTGGACAGATGTGAAGGTGCGGATATTCTGATCGCCCATTCTCCGCCAAAGGGTTACGGCGATACGACGTCGATGGGGGACGCGGTCGGTTCGGTTGCTGTTCGGGATGCGATCGAACGGTTGCAGCCGCAATTTGCCTTGTGCGGCCACATTCATGACAGCTGGGGGTTTCGTGGCACGATCGGCGTAACGCAGGTCGCCAACCTGGGCCCCAAAATAAATTGGTTCGAGGTCACCACATGATTGACACGGTTACGCTGCTGGCCTTCATCCCGGCAGCTCTGGCGTTGAATTTCACGCCCGGCGCTGACATGATGTTCTGTTTTGGTCAGGGTCTGAAGTCAGGCGCCAGACCGGCGCTGGTGGCCAGCGCGGGTGTCGCGACCGGGTTGTTGGTGCATGTTCTACTGGCCGGTCTGGGCTTGGGCGCAGCGGTGAACAGCTTGCCGTGGCTGTTCGATGTTATCCGTTGGGTAGGCGTCGGGTATCTGCTTTACTTGGCGTGGGGTGCCATACGAAACGGCGCCGTCTCGGCGGATGCGCCACCTAGACCCACGCGGTTCGCGTTTCGGGACGGGTTGATCGTGAATCTGACCAACCCCAAGGTGATCCTGTTCGTACTGGCCTTTATCCCACAATTCGTGAACCCGGCCGCGGGCTCGATCCTTGTGCAGTTCCTGACGTTTGGCGCGATTATTGCGGTCGGCGGTTTTGTGGTGAACGGGCTGGTTGGCATTTTTGCCGGTGGCGCAGGGAAAGTGCTGATCTCGAACCCGCGCGCCTCACGCATCATGGGTTGGGTGACCGGAGGGATTTTTACAGCCCTCGCCATCCGCCTTGCCATTATGGAAAGGGCCTGACGCAAAATGTCACGCATTGACGAAAGCCTAGAGTTCATTCCGGTCCGGATCGCTGTTTTGACTGTCTCAGATACACGATCTATCGAAGATGATCGCTCGGGGCAGACACTGGTCGAACGGATCGAACGCGCGGGCCATGTCTTGGTAGACCGAAAGATCATCCAAGACGAACGCGGTGAAATCGCGGCGCAACTGCGCCTGTGGGTCGGTGATCCCGAAATTGATGTCGTGATCTCGACCGGCGGCACGGGTCTGACAGGCCGAGACGTAACGGTCGAGGCGCATCGGGATGTGTATGAGAAGGAAATCGACGCCTTCGGCACCGTTTTCACGATTGTTTCGATGCAGAAGATCGGCACTTCAGCGGTCCAATCCCGTGCCACGGGTGGCGTCGCGGGTGGTACGTATCTGTTCGCGCTGCCCGGAAGTCCGGGGGCCTGCAAGGATGCATGGGACGAGATTCTGGAGAAACAATTCGACTATCGCCACCGCCCCTGCAACTTTGTGGAAATAATGCCCCGATTGGACGAACATTTGCGACGGAAGTAGACTGGTCGCACGTTTAATCGTTCGTAACCGCTTTGTGGCTTGGCATTTTCTGTTGTCCGGCTACCTTTTGCGTATGGCAGCCTGATGCAACCGGGGTAAATTTTATATGCGATTTCTAAGGCAAAGCCTTGTTGGGGTCTTTCTGACGTCGCTGACGTTGGCTCTGCTGTTTGTGGCCGCGCAGATGATCTCGGGCGCGGTGCAGGATGTTCTGACGCGCGAAGACTCTGCCCCGCAGGCCCGCGAACGTGTCTTTGCGGTGACCGTTCGGCCCGCGGAATTTGAAACAGTTACCCCGAACCTTGAAGCCTTCGGCGAGGTTCAAAGCCGCCGCAGGTTGGAACTACGGGCCGCTTTAGGTGGTCGTGTTGTTGGGCTGTCCGAGGATTTCGAAGATGGCGGCGCAGTCACCGCGGGCGAGGTTTTGGTCGAGCTTGACCCTGCCGATGCCCAATCTGCCTTGGATCGCGCCAAGTCGGACTTGCTGGATGCGCAATTCGAAGAGCGGGACGCAGAACGGTCTTTGCTGTTGGCGCAGGACGAGTTGAACGCGGCCGAGGCGCAGGCGGAACTGCGTGGGCGTGCGTTGCAGCGCCAGCAAGACTTGCAAACCCGTGGTGTTGGGGCTGCAGCCGCAGTGGAAGAGGCTGAACTGGCCAAGGCCGCTGCGCAGCAGGCAGTTCTGGCGCGTCGGATTGCGTTGGCTCAGGCCGAGTCCCGCGTGGATCAGGCGACCACGTTGCTGGCCCGGGCCCGCATCGCACTGGAAGCCGCGGAACGTGATCTTGACGACATGACCATTCGCGCCCGATTTGGCGGGACGCTGACCGATGTGACACTGGTCGAAGGGCGGCTGGTGTCCGCAAATGAAAAGCTGGCCGAGCTTGTTGACCCTACCGCGCTTGAGGTCGCTTTTCGTGTCTCGACCGCACAATACGTTCGGTTGCTGGATGCCAATGGCGATCTGATCGACGCACCGGTCACCGTTTCGCTCGAGGTTACGGGAACCGATCTGACGGCACAGGGCCGTATCAGCCGTGACAGCGGCTCGGCGGGTGAAGGCCAGACCGGACGCTTGATCTATGCTCGAATGGACGACGCCTCGGGGTTCAAGCCGGGCGATTTCGTAACCGTTACGGTACAGGAACAACCGCTGGATAACGTGGTGCGGCTGCCGTCGTCCGTTCTGGACGCTGTTGGAACGGTTCTGGTGTTGGACGAAAATGATCGGCTCGAGGCACTGCCAGTGCAGTTGATCCGCCGCCAGGGGGATGAGGTTCTGCTACGCGGCGATGGGCTGGCCGGGCGCGAGGTGGTGATCGGTCGTACGCCTCTGTTGGGCGCAGGTGTTCGTGTACGACCCTTGCGCGTTGATGAAAACGCAGGGGCCGCGCCTGATATGGTCGAGTTGTCTGAGGAACAACGTGCCCGGTTGGTGGCTCAGGTCGAGGCCAGCACTCGCATGCCGCAGTCGGTTAAGGACCGTGTGTTGGGGCAGTTGAGCGAGGCCAAGGTACCCGCCTCGCTGGTGCAGCGGCTTGAAAACCGGGCAGGGGGTTAAGCGCCATGATGCGCGAGATCCCCGACGCGGCGGG
This sequence comes from Ruegeria sp. BC3, assembly GCF_056539265.1. Classification (NCBI taxonomy): domain Bacteria; kingdom Pseudomonadati; phylum Pseudomonadota; class Alphaproteobacteria; order Rhodobacterales; family Roseobacteraceae; genus Ruegeria; species Ruegeria sp. BC3. Next base: position 224,623 of record NZ_JBQFUP010000004.1, on the reverse strand, counting down.
CGGCATCCTCAGCTACTTCACGCGGCACCGGACGGTCGCCAACCTGCTGCTTCTTGTGATGTTGGTTCTAGGTGCGGCGGCGATTCCGAACATGCGGGCTCAGTTCTTTCCCGATGTTATCCTAGAACGCGTAGACGTGAATGTGGATTGGGACGGGGCCGGTCCTGAAGATGTCGACAACGGCATCGTTCAGGTCCTGGAGCCTGCTTTGCTGGCCGTCGAGGGGGTTGCCAGTACCGAGGCGACCTCACGAGAGGGCCGGGCCAGTATCCGGCTGGAGTTCGAACCCAATTGGGACATGTCGCGCGCCGTCGAAGAAGTGCGTACTGCGGTCGACAGCGTCACAAGTCTTCCAGACGACTCGGAAGAGCCTACAATCCGCCGCGGGGCATGGCGGGATCGTGTGACTGATGTGGTGGTCACAGGGCCTGTCGACCCGGATCAATTGGCCAAATTCACGGATGAACTGATCAACCGTCTGTTCGCCGTCGGGGTGACGCGGACAACGATCCGGGGCCTTGCTGCGCCGCGTGTCGTGGTCGAAGTCCCCACCGCCCAGCTGATTGCCAATGACATCACACTGTCCGAAGTCGCATCAGCTGTCGCGGCCGAAGTGAACGCCAACCCGGCGGGCGATGTGACCGGGGCGAATGCTCGCATTCGCACGGGCACGGAAAAGCGCACCCCCGAGGAAATTGAGGGCATCGCCCTGCGCAACTTTACTGACGGTTCCAAACTGCTGGTCGGCGATGTGGCGCAGATCCGGGTCGAAGGGGTCAACCGCGACCGCAGCTATTTTGTCGGTGAAAACCCTGCGATGTCGGTGCGGATTGATCGCTCGAACCTTGGCGATGCAATTGAAATTCAACACACGGTCGAAGACGTCGTGCGCGAGATGCAGGCCAGCCTGCCCGAAGGCGTCACGGTCGAGCTGATCCGCACCCGCGCACAAGCCATTACAGACCGTCTGGATATTCTGGTCGATAATGGCTTGGTCGGGCTGGGCCTTGTGGTCTGCTTGCTGTTTTTGTTCCTGAACGCGCGCATCGCCTTCTGGGTTGCCGCGGGGATTCCGGTCGCCATGTCGGCGGCGATTGCCTTCATGTATATCGGCGGGCTGTCGATAAACATGGTTTCGCTGTTCGGGCTGATCATCACGCTCGGCATTGTCGTAGATGACGCCATCGTTGTGGGCGAACATGCCGACTTTCGCGCGCGCCGCCTGGGCGAGGCTCCGGTGGTAGCCGCCGAGCGCGCCGCGCGGCGCATGGCGATGCCGGTCTTTGCCGCGACCCTGACAACGGTGATTGCCTTTTTTGGTCTGACCGCAATCGGAGGCAGGTTCGGGGAATTGATCCGCGACATCCCCTTCACCGTGATCGCTGTTCTGATCGCCTCCCTGATCGAGGTGTTTCTGATCCTGCCCAACCACATGGCCCATGCCATCGCGCATTCGGCCAAGGAACACTGGTATGATATGCCCAACCGCGTGGTCAATCGCGGGTTCCGTTGGGTGCGCGATCATCTGTTCCGCCCGCTGATCGCCTGGGTCGTCTGGGCGCGCTACGTGGTCGTGGCGCTGATGGTGGTGATCCTGGCCAGTCAGTTGGCATTGTTCATCCGAGGCGACGTGAATTGGCGGTTCTTTAACGCGCCGGAACGTGGCTCGGTCACCGGCAATTTCATTATGGTCGAAGGGGCCACGCGGGCCGATACGCTGGCTATGATGCATGAGCTGCAGCGTGCGACCGAAGAGTTGGGCAAAATCTATGAAGAGCGCCATGGCCGGAACCCAATCGATTATGTGTTGGCCGAGGTTGGCGGAAGTGCGGGTTTTGGGCTGTCCGCCGCGGATGGTAAGGACAACGACCTTCTTGGTGGAATTTCGATCGAGTTGATCGATGCCGATCTGCGCCCCTATTCCAGCTTCGAGTTTGTGGGCGAGTTGCAGGACTTCGTCCCCCGTCATCCCAAGGTCGAACTGCTCAGTTTCCGCGGCTGGCGGTCCGGTCCGGGCGGCGATGCCATCGACGTCCAGTTCTATGGCGCGGATGTGAATACGCTCAAGTCAGCATCCGAAGACTTGCAGACCGAATTGTCTAAGTACCCCGAGGTTTCAGCGCTGGAAGACAATCTGGCCTATGACAAGGAAGAATACATCCTCGACCTGACAGCGCAGGGAGAGGCGCTGGGCTTCCGCATCGAAACGCTGGGCCGGGTGTTGCGTGACCGGTTGAACGGGATCGAGGCCGCGACCTTCCCCGACGGTCCGCGTAGCGCCGAGATTAGGGTTGAGCTGCCCGAGGGCGAGCTGACAGCCGACTTCCTGGAGCGCACGCTGATGCGTACTCCGGACGGTGTCTATGTGCCTTTGGCGGACATCGTATCGGTTGAGCGGAAATCTGGTTTCTCGACTGTCCGGCGCGAAAACGGTCTGCGGGTGATTTCCGTGAATGGCGATATTTCGGAAGACGACCCGGCGCGCGCGGCAGAGATCGCGCGGGCCATGGGCGAGGAAATCCTGCCCAAGATCGCCTCGGAACGGCAGGTCGAATGGCGCATGGCCGGCCTGAGCGAGCAAGAGGACGAATTCCTGTCAGAGGCGCGTACGGGCCTGATATTGTGCCTGACCGGTATCTATCTCGTGTTGGCCTGGGTCTTTGCCAGTTGGTCGCGGCCTTTGGTGGTGATGGCGATTATTCCGTTTGGTTTGGTGGGCGCGATTTGGGGGCATTACCTATGGGATGTGCCGCTCAGCATGTTCACGGTTGTCGGCCTGCTGGGGATGACGGGGATCATCATCAACGACTCGATCGTTCTGGTGACGACCATCGACGAATACCAAAAGGAACGAGGTCTTTTGCCGTCCATCGTCGAAGGTACGGCGGATCGATTGCGGCCTGTTATGCTGACGACTCTAACTACGGTGCTGGGATTGACCCCATTGCTGTATGAGGGATCACAGCAAGCTCAGTTCCTCAAACCCACGGTGATTACCCTTGTCTATGGGCTGGGCTTTGGGATGTTGTTGGTGCTGCTTCTGGTACCTGCGCTTCTGGCCATATTGAACGATCTGTCCCGCCCAATGACAGCGATGCGCCGTGCTGCACGCGCGCCGGATCGCGTGGTGCAGGGGGCCTTGGCCTGCACGGGGCTTGCCATGTTTGTCTGGTTCGCGCTGACAATGGTCTGGCCTGCGGTCTATGACGCGCCTATCGGGGCGCTGTCCGGCCTGTACGCCGCTGCGGACGGTCCGGCCATTTTGCAGATGGGCCTTGGTGCATTTCTTGCCGGGGCTGCCGTGATACTGGTGCTTAGCGTCACGGTTTCGGGGCTGGTTTACACTCGGCTCAGAGGGTCAACGACTTAGCCGCGACGCAGGGCAGTTTCAAGCAAGTCGATGACGCGGTTGCTCATTGGCAGATCGCCTTGATGGATTTGATCTAACGGGAACCAACGCGCGTCTAATGCATCATCCCCTGCGAACGGCGTGCCGGATTGGTACCGGCACGCAACGCCAACCAGCAGATAGTGCACCAGAGTTTCGCCACTTTCATCCCGGCGCAGCAGGTCGAGGTTGTCCAAATAGTGGAGCGGCTCGGCGATGACCGAAGTTTCCTCCAGCAACTCCCGCTGTGCGGCCTGCAACACGGTTTCGCCCCATTCCACGTGACCGCCGGGGAACCCCCACAGGCCTGCGTCCGGTTGCTTGCTGCGTTGCACAAGCAGTACCTGATCCTGGTGCAGGACAACCGCCAAGGCGCCGATTTTCGGAGATTGGGTCATGATCTCATCGGGCTCAGCCTGCGCTGCACCCTTTGATGTCCACCGCGTGATTGGCCCCCAGAACGGTGATCCGAATCTCGGACCGGTCCAGCGCAAAGGGCCCGCCCGCAGCGTTGATCACCTCAGACGTCGCAACCAATGTATTGCCCGTCCGCGTGGTCTGAGTTTGCGAGGCCCAAAGGGCAGGATTTCCCGGCTCGATCACGGCGACCTCACGCCCCCCGGCCGAGGGCATGGTGACCCGCGCTTCGATCTTCATTCCATCTGAAGTAGGCGACAGGCGACAGCTGGCCTGAGAGACGCTGGCCTCTTGTGCCGAGAAGGGCCGTTGGGCCAGCGCTGCGGCAATAGCCGGATTGCGCCCGGCCTCTGCATCCAACGTGTGATTGAAATCCAGTTGTTCCGGGATGCAGACATCCTTGCAGACACCCAAATCCATGGTTCCCTTCAGCTTTACGGGCTTGGAAGGGTTCTTCGGCGTGATTTCAACCGGCAGAACCAGTTGGTTTTCATATCCGATCGATTGCAGCCCATTCTGGTCAAACACATCCGGGGCGGGCCAGGTAATCGAAACGTTGCCGACATTGTTTGACTGATTCCAGTCGAATTCCGGTGGAATGCCCGCGTCGCCCGGTGCGCGCCAATAGGTCTTCCACCCATCCTGCAGCGTCACGCGTACGGCGCCCAGATAGGTCCCTTGCGCGGTCCGTCCGCCGTCCAGAATATCCAGCTCGGCCACGGGTCCATTGACCTGCGCCGTTGCGGGCAGGGACAAGCCAAAAGCCAGAGCGATAGCCGAAACTGTGATTTTCACATTCATAACCTATAAATGCGCGGTCATCGCAAGGATTCCAAGTCACGTTCCGGTCATGGGGATGAAATCTGCGGAAATATGCGCTGATCCCTTGCTATTCCGGGTGACCAAGGGTCATTGTTGCCACAGACCTACCAAGAGATGTCGGCCTATGGATCTGACCGGAAAACTGTTGATTGCGATGCCTGGCATGGGCGATCCGCGCTTTGATCATTCGGTGGTGTACCTTTGCAGCCATGGCGAAGAAGGCGCGATGGGCCTGATCATCAACAAACCGTCGGATCTGCGGCTCAAAACCCTGTTGGGGCAGCTCAATATCCCGTGCCGAATCCCTGTTGTCGGGGAACGGTTGGTCCATTTCGGCGGCCCGGTCGAGATGTCGCGGGGTTTTGTCCTCCATAGTTCGGATTATGAGGCCAACCTGCATTCGATGCATATCGACGAAGATTTCAGCATGACCGCGACGCTGGATATTCTCGAAGATCTGGCCTCGGGACGCGGACCTTTGAACTCAACTCTGGTGCTGGGCTATTCTGGCTGGGGCCCGGGGCAGCTTGAGGATGAGATCGGCATGAATGGCTGGCTGACGACCGAGGCGTCCTCGAATCTGGTGTTCGATGTGCCCGATGACGAAAAGTGGGAGGGTGCGCTGGCCACCCTTGGCGTTGACCCGCTGATCCTGTCGGCCGAATCCGGGCGCGCGTAACTAGCGTGGGGCGGCGGCCCGGCGCAGGCGGTCATTGATCGCTGCACCCAACCCGTGATCCGGAATCGACGTGACGGCGATGGGCCTGCCGGTTTCGTTCAGCTTGTGCAGCGCAGCGAACAAGGTCGCTGCCGCTTCAGTCAGATCGCCCGCAGCTGACAGGTTCAGGTCGCAGTCCACCGGTCCAAAACCCAACAAGATCTCATCCCCCTGAGCGCTGCTGGCGTTCAGGCGAACAGGCGCATCCGGTGCGTAGTGGGATTGTAGCTGGCCCGGCGCATTCAGCGCGTCGCCGGGTTGGTGGAGGTGCAGTTGCGTGTTCAGAACAACTTCGACTTGTTCCAGCGCAATGCCGCCGGGGCGCAACAAGGCAGGCTCGCCCGCAAGGCCGACAATCGTGCTTTCCACACCGACACCGCATGGCCCATCGTCCAATACCGCTGCAATGCGCCCGTTCAGCCCTGCCAACACATGAGCAGCCGTCGTGGGGCTGATTTGCCCCGACGGGTTGGCCGAAGGTGCAGCGACCGGTCCGTCGAACGCAGTCAACACCGCGCGCGCGGCGGGATGGGCGGGAACGCGCACCGCCAGGGTTTCAAGCCCTGCAGTGACCAGTGAGGAAATGCCGTGACCGGGTCGCAAGGGCAGAACAAGGGTCAGTGGACCGGGCCAGAACGCGTCGGCCAAGGCCTGTGCCTGATCGGACCATGTGACAAACCGTTGCGCCGCTTCGACCGAGGCCACATGCGCGATCAGAGGGTTGAAGCTGGGCCGCCCCTTGGCGGCATAGATGCTGGCGACGGCCTCGCCATTGCGGGCGTCGCCGCCTAGGCCGTAGACTGTCTCGGTCGGGATGGCCACCAACAGCCCTTGCCGCAACAGGTCTGCGGCCTCTGCGATTCCGGCCGGATCTGCGGATAAATTCATTGTGCCGTTGGGGATCATGGGTGGTGACGCCGCGTTCTGATTGCGTATAGCATGTGGCCCGATACGTAATCGGTTGAACCCAGATGCATAAAGGTGGGCTTCAGAAATTCCAAGCCCGTCGCAAAACGCAATCAGACAGCCCCGAGGGAAGATATGCCATATCGCGCGCCAATCTCTGATTATGAATTCCTGTTCCGTCACGCGGTCGGCTTTGACGAAATCGCGGCAACCGAGAAGTTCTCGTCCGCCAGCGAAGATGTGGTTGGTGCAATCCTGACCGAAGCCGGCAAACTCTGCGAAGAGGTCCTAGCCCCGCTGCAGCGTCCCGGGGACCTTGAACCCGCGCGGTTGGAAAACGGCGTGATGCGGACCTCGCCCGGATTCGCGGACGGTTGGAAGGCAATCGCGGATGGCGGTTGGATCGGGATGAGCGGTGACCCTGAGTTTGGTGGTATGGGTCTGCCGATGACCCTGACCACAGCCGTTAACGAGATGATGTCGGCCGCTTGCCTGTCGCTACAGGTTGCCCCCCTGATGACACAGGGCCAGATCGAAGCGCTGGAACACCACGCCAGCGATGAGATCAAAGCGCTCTATCTGCCCAAGATGATGGCGGGTGAGTGGTCGGGCACCATGAACCTGACCGAACCGCAGGCCGGGTCGGACGTTGGTGCGCTGACGTCCAAAGCTGTGCCCAACGGGGACGGCACCTACGCGGTCACGGGGCAGAAGATTTATATTTCCTGGGGCGACAACGATTTTGCAGAGAATATCTGTCATCTGGTTCTGGCGCGCTTGCCCGACAGTGTTCCGGGAACCAAAGGGATATCCCTGTTCCTGGTTCCGAAGTTCCTGCCGGATGAGGCCGGAAACCCCAGTATCGCCAATGATCTGAAAGTCGTCTCGATCGAACACAAGATGGGCCTGCACGGCTCACCCACCTGTGTCATGCAGTATGACGGTGCCAAGGGTTGGCTGATTGGTCGGGAGCACGGCGGAATGGCCGCGATGTTCACCATGATGAACAACGCGCGTCTGGGTGTCGGCGGACAGGGCGTTGGCTGTGCCGAAGGTGCATATCAGCACGCGCTGGCCTATGCGCTGGAACGCAAACAGGGCAAGACGCCGTCGGGTACGATCATTGACCATGCGGACGTGCGCCGGATGCTGATGAGCATGCGCGCTGATACATTCGCCGCGCGCGCTATCATGCTGGCCAACGCCGCGGCAATCGACATGGGCAACGCCACCGGCGACCCCGAGTGGATCGCCCGTGCCGCTCTGCTGACACCGATCAGCAAAGCTTTTGGAACCGAGACTGGCATGCGCGTATCGGAAACCGGTGTGCAGGTGCACGGCGGCATGGGCTTCATCGAAGAGACCGGTGCGGCGCAATACTATCGCGATGTCCGCGTCACCGCGATTTACGAGGGTACAAACGGCATTCAGGCGATGGACCTCGTCGCGCGTAAGATGATGGATGGTGGCGATGCGGCCTCGCGCCTGCTGGATGAGATCGAGGATCACGCCGAGCAGGCCCGTGCGACCATGCCCGAACTGGCCGGTCCCGTTTGGGAGGCGACCGAAAGCCTGCGTGAAACGACTGAATGGATGGTCGCACAATCGGACCTGAATGCCCGCTTTGCCGGCGCTGTGCCATATCTGCGTGCTTTTGCGCGTGTTCTGGGCGCACACTACCATCTGAAAGCTGCTTTGGCGCAGCCTGATGGCCCACGGTTCAAACTGGCGCGATTTTACATCAACGCGCTGTTGCCCGAGTTTTCAGGCTTGCTGGGTCAGGCTCAAACCGGGGCCGATGATGTGTTTGCCCTGAGTGCCGAGGAGTTTGTGGCGTAATGGACGGCGATACTCCTTTGGCGATCAGATACCCTTGGCCTGAACCTCCGGCGGAAGGCGAGGCGATCGAAGTCGCCGAGGGCGTTCTGTGGATGCGGCTGCCGCTGCCCATGGCACTGGACCACGTCAATATCTATGCGCTGGATGATGGTGACGGCTGGACCGTCATCGATACGGGCATGTCGTCGAACAAAACCCGGCGTATTTGGGAAACGCTGATGGCGGGTCCGCTGTCGGGCAAGCCGATCAAGCGCGTGGTGGTGACGCATCATCACCCCGACCATGTGGGCAACGCGGGCTGGTTCCAGTCGGAACATGGCGCTGAGCTGGTAACCTCGCGCACGTCATGGCTGTTTTCGCGCATGCTTCAGTTGGACGTTCAGGAAAGCTGGCCGCAGGAAACGCTGGATTACTACCGCAGCGCAGGTATGGCACCCGACATTCTGGCCAAGCGGATGGCCGAGCGGCCGTTCAATTATTGCGATACGGTTTACCCGATGCCACTTGGCTTTACCCGGATCAAGCAAGGCAGCGTGATCCGTATGGGCGGGCGCGACTGGGACGTCCATATGGGCAACGGCCACGCCCCCGAACACGCCACATTCTGGAGCCGCGACGACAACCTCGTGATCACTGGCGACCAGATTCTCAGCTCGATCAGCCCCAATCTGGGGGTCTATGTCACCGAACCCTTGGCGGATCCGGTTGCAGAATGGCTTGAGGCCTGTGAAAGGCTGATGGGTCTGGCACAACCCGATCATCTGGCGCTGGGCGGGCACAAGTTGCCGTTCAAAGGACTGCCCATTCGGATGAAGCAGTTGATCGACAATCACCATGGTGCGCTGAATCGGTTGCAGGACTATCTGGACACACCCAAAACGGCAGCGGAGTGTTTTGTGCCCTTGTTCAAGCGTCGGATCGGCTCGGGTGAGTATGGTCTGGCCCTGGTCGAAGCGGTTGCACATCTGAACCATCTTTACCACATTGGAACGGTCACCCGGACGCGCCGCGCGGACGGGGCGTGGGAGTTTCAGCGCAAAGGGTAAAGCCATGCAGGATCAGATCGAAACATCGGCCGAAGCCGCCGAAGCTGCGGCATTGCCCCGCTGTTACGAAGTGCATGCCAACCCCGAGGCCGAGTCGGGCAACAAGGATTTGCCCGGCCAGCTGCAGAAACCGGTTGAGACCAAAAGCCCGGCGCAATGGGCCTATGAGCGGCTGATCCTGTATATCCAGAACTTCGAAAAGACGCTGACCGGCGACCAGGAGGTCGCGATGGGCTTCACTGGTGGGGACGCAGGCGTCATGCGGATTGAGGGGATGGGGTATTTTGATCCCGACATCATCACCTTCTACGGGTCAGACGCGACAGGAGCGCGGACTCAACTGGTGCAGCATGTCAGTCAGCTGAACGTCATGTTGCGGGCCCTGCCCAAATCTGTCGAGGACAAGCCCGCCAACCGCATCGGCTTCCGATTGGCCGCGGATCTCGAAGAAAGCTGACCGCCTGACTTGCAATTCACGTCTGCGCAGCCTTGAATGAGTGCATCTTCAAGGGGGCGTCCGCGCGTGACTCATTTCTCAGCTGTTTCAACTGCGTACAAAGGCGCATGGGCGCGCCGACGCGTGTTTGTTCCCATCTATTTCGTGGTGCGCTTGCTGCTGGTCGCACTGATCGCGCCAGGGGTGGCCATCGTCGTGAATCTGGCGGTGCGGTTGTCCAACCAAACTGCACTGACCGATCAGGCCATCGCCGCGTTCATTCTGTCACCGGCAGGGTTCATCGCCGCCGTCGCCGTGCTCAGCCTGTTTTTGCTGGCCGAGGTCTTTGTTTTCTCGGTCATGGCGGGTTCCTTGCGGATGGGCGAGTCCGACCCGTGGCGCGCTGGCAGTTCAGCCATTGGCCTGATCCTGTCGCGCCTGCCTGCTCTGTTCGGCTTTGCCGTTCGGTTTGTGTTGCGGGTTCTGGTGCTGATCGTGCCATTTGCAGCCGTGTCTGCGCTGATCGCGTGGTGGACGCTGACGGAATTTGACATCAACTATTACCTGACCTTTCAACCGCCATCGTTTTGGCTGGCTGTGGTAATGATCGGCGCGGTTGTGCTGGTCATGGCTTGGGTTTTGATCCGCCGTCTTTCGGCCTGGGCCCTGTCACTGCATTTGGTGCTGTTCGAAGGCGTCCATCCGGGACATGCGTTCAACGTCAGTGCCAACCGGATGGAGGGCAAGCGCGGGCGCCTCAAGATAGAGCTGGCTGTATGGCTGGGGATGCGCCTAGTCATTGCGGCGCTGATCGCTTGGGTGGCCGGGCTTCTGTTCGCGCTGGTCCCGCTGCAAGGGGCAGCGAACCTGCGCCTGGCGCTGATCTACAGCTTGGGTGTCGCCGGCATCTGGTCACTGGCCGGTTTGGTCTTGGCGGCGACGGCACTTGGCGCGCTTGCGGTTTTGCTGGACGGGTTCTTCGAGATCGAGACATCTGAGCCGCCCCATCCTGAACCCGGCAGCCTGCGCGTGCCGTTGTTGGCGGCAGTTGGCGCTGCAGCCGTCGCCGTGTTTGTCGGGCTGTGGTTTGGGCAGTACCTGTTGGAACGCGTTCAAGCCCCTGACCGGGCCGAGGTAATAGGCCATCGCGGTGCAGCGGCGCTGCGGCCCGAAAACACCATGGCGTCGGTTCTGAAGGCGATCGAGGACGGGGCCGACTGGGTTGAAATCGATGTTCAGGAATCTGCGGACGATGTGGTGATCGTCGCCCATGACAGCGACTTCATGAAATTGGCAGGCGTTGACCTCAAGGTCTGGGATGCAACGATGGATGACATCGCCCAGATCGATATCGGCAGCTGGTTCGGCCCAGAATACGCAGAAGAACGCACACCAACGCTGCGCGATGTGTTGGAGGCCGCAAAAGGCAAGGCCAAGGTCATCATTGAACTGAAGTACTACGGTCACGATGTCGATCTGGAAAACCGCGTCGCCGCCATTGTCGAAGAACTTGGTATGCAAGACGATATCGCCACGATGTCGCTTAAGTACCCGGCGGTGCAAAAGATGAAATCCATCCGGCCCGACTGGCGGGCGGGGGTTCTGGCGGCGACCGCCGTGGGCGATCTGTCGGGACTAGAGGGTGATTTTGTTGCCGTGAATGCAGCGATGGCCACGCCCGGATTGGTGAATTCAGTCCATGCGGCGGGCAAGGATATCTACGTTTGGACGGTGAATGATCCGCTGCAGATGTCAGCTATGGCATCTATGGGTGTGGACGGCTTGATCACCGACCGACCCGCTATGGCAAACGAAGTGCTGCGCGTGCGGGCAGAAATGGGTCCAGGCGAACGTTTGATGCTATGGCTGGCAACAACCTTCGGTATGTCTGTTGACACTCAGGCGATGCGCGATGAAAGCCCTTAGACTGGCGGCGATCCTTGCTCTGACTGCTGCATCGGCGATGGCGCAGGATGTCATGCGCACGTTTGAATTGCCCGCTCATCGTGCGCTTATGGCGCAAAAGGGTGGTGCCGAGTTGTCGCCGTTTGAAACCGATGGCTGCTCGGGCGGGTTGTCGTCCAGCTGGCGTTTTGTGGCCGATACATTTCCCAGTTTTCGTGCACTTTATGAGGCGCATCCACCTTGGGAGTATTGCTGTGTCGCCCATGACCGCGCCTATCACCACGCGGGTGGTGCCCTTCGGGCTGAAGACAGCTATACGGCGCGTCTGTCTGCCGATGACACCTTGCGCGCCTGCGTCAGCCAGCACGGCGCAGACCATGCCGATGAATACGCCGAACGGTACGATATGACGCCCGAGCAGATTCGCACCGCTCATTCCGTCACGGCAGAGGCGATGTTCGCAGCCGTTCGTTTTGGCGGCGGGCCTTGTTCGGGGCTGCCGTGGCGATGGGGGTTTGGGTATCCCGGATGCTCGGTGTTCGCACCTTTGACGCCTGCGCGCGAATGACGTGGTGACAGGCCTCGGATTTTCGATTATCCAACATCTCAAACACGCGAATTGGGAATCTGAGACACATGGCTGAACACAAGCACGGCGAAATGGACATCACTGTTCAAACCAAAACCTTTGATGGCTTCATCAAAGCGACCACTTGGTGTGTGGTTGCCATCGCCTTCCTTTGCCTGTTCCTGGCGGTTTTCGCCTCTTAATCCAAGAAACGGGGTCGACCGTGATCAGGATTTTGTGTGCCTGCCTTCTGGCAGCAACCGTTGCGGGCTGCGCTGGGTCGCAGCGACCACAGGCGGACTTGGCTGAAGTAGCGGCGCGGTCCTACCGGGATCCGGGGCCGTCGACCCTGACTCTTTACACGATGATCAGCACCCGGACAGGTTCGGGTGCGCACACGTCGCTGATGATCAGCGGCAGTGAGCGGGTGATCTTTGATCCTGCAGGCTCGTTCCGGGCAGATGTGGTGCCGATCAAGGATGATGTGCTGTATGGTATCACTCCGAATGTCGAGCGCGCCTATCGCAGCAGCCACGCGCGCGAGACGCATTACGCACGTATCCAGACGATCGAGGTGTCGCCCCAACAGGCCGAGATTGCCTTGCAGTTGGCAAAACAATCAGGCCCGGTGGCCGGTGCATTCTGCGCCAATTCGACCTCGCAGCTGTTGCAGCAGGTGCCAGGCTTCGAGCAGATCCAGACAACTTTTTACCCTGTCAAATTGTCCGAACAGTTTGGCGAGTTGCCGGGTGTGCAAACGGCTGAATATCGTGAAAACGACGATGCGGACTTGCAAAAGGGTCTGGCTTTCAACAACGAACGTCTGAACCAGCTGGAAACGACCTCAGCCCAGTAGATACAGAAGACTGTACAATGTACCCGCGCCCGAAAAGATCGCGGCAATTACGTTTTTGGTGAACAGGCCAACGGTAACGGCGACAGCCGCCGCTGCCATGCGAGGGATATCCGGTTGGCCGCCCGTTGCCGTCGGCCAGATGACCAACGGGGCGATCAGGGCGGGAATGATGGCTACGGCAGTATAGCGCAGGTGGCGCAGCAGCCACGGCGGCATTGGGCGGTCGCCAACCAAACCGATGAAGACGAACCGCAAGGCGTAGCTGCCGATTGCAAGCCCGACGATGATCGTCCAGATGGTGACGGGATCCGGCTGGGTCATGCGTTGACCTTTCTGCGTTCAGCAATCACTTCGGCTTGCGCCCCTGCAATCATGCCAGCGCAACCTGCGATCAGCAGACCCAGATTGAATGGAATTCCTACTGCCAGCAGCGACACGATAATGGCCACCAGCGCAGCCACAACATGCGGGAAGGTGCGCATCATCGGTCCGATCATGGCGAGAAACGTGATCGGCAAGGCAAAATCCAACGCCCAGCTTTCCGGGATTCGCGTGCCCAGTACCGCCCCGAGGTAAGTCGCCAGTATCCAAAGCGGTGTAATGGGAGTGACCGAGCCCACAAAATACGCCATGCGCTGGGGAACGGTCATATTCGGTTCTTTCTCGAACTGCACGATCGAGCTTGCGTAAGACTGGTCAACGGTCAGATAAGCCGCGCAGGCCCTTTGCCACATTGGCGCAGCGCCGAGGTAAGGCGTCAACGAGGCGGAATACATTGCCATCCGCAGGTTCACCGCCAGGGCAGAAATCAGGATAATCGCAGTCGGGGTCTGGTCCTGCAGCAATTGCAACGCGGCGAACTGGGCTGCCCCCGCAAACACGGTCGACGTGAAGGCCATCGTCTGGACGATGTTCAGGCCAGCCTCGGTCGCAAACACGCCGAACAGGGTACCAAAGGGAATCGCCACAAAGATAAACGGGGTCCCGTCTCGAAAACCCTTCCAGAAGTATGACTTGGATGTGGTGTCTGCCATGGCTAAATCCTATGGTGTTGACCGCAGCAGTAGCGGTCTTGGGAAAGGGTTGCAATTGGCCACGGAACAGAACCTGTCAGACTACATCATCGCCCCCGATCCCGGCGCGCCGCGATTGACCCGCGCCGTCGAGGGCGTGGACCAGAATGGCGAGGCCAGCCAGATCTCGGTGGTCGAAGAGCGCCCTCTGACCATTTTCCTCAATTCGCAGGAAATCGTGACCGCAATGACGATTGGCGACTATCCGGAATATCTGGCATTGGGCTTCCTGCGCAATCAGGGGATGTTGCTGGCCGACGACCAGATCACACGTGTCGAATACGATGATGATCTGGAAACCGTGGTCGTGCGCACCGCGCGCGAGACCTCGTATGAGGACAAGCTGAAGAAAAAGACCCGCACCAGTGGTTGTGCCGTAGGTACGGTGTTTGGCGACATGATGGAGGGGCTGGAGGATGTCCGCCTGCCACAGGTTCAGGTGCGAACCTCTTGGCTGTATGAGCTAGCCGCCAAGATCAACCGGACCCCGTCCCTGTACCTAGAGGCCGGAGCGATCCACGGCACCGTTCTGTGCCGCGAAAACCGCCCTCTGGTCTATATGGAGGACGTGGGCCGCCACAATGCGGTCGACAAAATCGCAGGCTGGATGCTGTCCGAAGGCGAGACGGCCGACGATAAGATCTTGTACACCACCGGCCGATTGACCTCGGAGATGGTGATCAAAACGGCAATGATGGGCATTCCCGTGCTTGCGTCTCGGTCAGGTTTCACCGCCTGGGGCGTAGAAATCGCGCGCGAGGTCGGGTTGACCCTGATCGGACGCATGCGGGGGCAGCGGTTCGTGTGTCTGTCGGGCGAGGATCGGCTGGTTCGGGATGTGGACCCGTCAACAGTTCCGGCCGAAGACAAAAAGCACAAAAGGAAAAGCGCGCAGGCCTGATTTCCTGCCCCCTGTAGTCGATCCGAAAAAGTTCTGCGAATTCCAATGGATATGCTCTAAGCTGGGCCGACAAGGGTTTTGGCCTTCCGAGTACGCTATGGAGCTGATCAATCTCATTGCGCCGGTCTTTGCGGTGATCCTGACCGGGTACGCGTTTTCCTGGACGAACTTGCTGAGCAAGGAGACATCCGACGCACTGGTGCAGTTTGCCGTCTATGTCCTGATCCCGGCCATCATGTTCTATCTGATTGGGCAGGAAGAGTTTGCGAACCTTCTGAACTATGGCTTCTACATTTCCTACGGTGGAACCTTGCTGGCGCTGTTTGCCGTGTTGTTTCTGGGGCTCAATACAGTAGTTGGGTTCCAAGTGGGCTCGGCAACCGTGGCCGCTTTTGCAGGTGTGGCGTCGAACACGGCGTTGGTTGCTTTGCCAATCCTGCACGCGATTTTTGGGTCCAAGGGGGCGTTGCCAGCGGTTCTGGCAAACCTTGTCGTCGCGATATTGTTGTTGGTAATGACAACCGTTCTGGAAAGCTCGGCGGGGCACAAAGCAAATGCCAAAACGCCAATCTACAAGATCCTGTTGAACGTCCTGAAGAACCCCATCATTGCCGCAACCCTTTTAGGTGTGGTCTATTCCTTTACCGGTATCGGGTTCTCTGACGCCGTTTCCGACTATTTAGAGCTTCTCAGTCAGGCATTGGCTGCGGTGGCGCTGTTTGCAATCGGGTTCACGACCAGCGTTCGGACCATTGTTCAGACGGGGCCGCTGATCCTGTCTCTGACGGTCGTCAAACTGGTCGTGGCGCCGGGTCTTGTCCTGTTGGCGGCGCATCTTGTTGGTCTTGATCCGCTGTGGACCATCGCGGCGACCATTTCCGCGGCGGTACCCACGGCCAAAAACATCTTTCTCTTGGCCAAGCACTACGATCAGGAACCGCAACTTGCCGCGCATATCGTGTCAGCGACATCCTTTTTGGCGGTTGGCACATTGATCATGTGGCTGTTTGTCCTGCACCATATGTATCCAACGGCGTTCCAATTGAACTGAGTTCAATCTACAACGGTGCCAATGACGGATCACTTCGGTGAAAGCAGTAAGGTACGGCAATGAACACCCCTTTGGGCGTAATCCTCGCAGGCGGTCTGGCCACTCGGATGGGGGGTGGTGACAAGGGCTTGCTGACCATAGGCGGGCAAAGCCTCTTGTCTCATGTGATCGCCCGTTTGACGCCGCAGGTGGGCGGTGTGGCGCTGAACGCAAATGGTGATCCCGAACGATTTGCGGATCTGAACCTGCCCGTTCTGCCAGACACGATTGAAGGGTTTGCTGGCCCCTTGGCCGGAGTTCTGGCGGGCCTCGACTGGGCAGCAGAGCAGGGGGCTGACAGTATCGTAACCGCTGCAGCCGATACACCGTTTTTTCCGCGCGATCTGGTCGAAAGGCTGGTTGCAGCGTCAGAAGGCCAAACGCATCCACTTGTCCTGGCAACTACGCCCCGAACCGGGGACGAAGCTTTGAAATCAGGCGGCGGCAAGCGAGTGAACCGGCATCCGACTTTTGGACTGTGGCCCGTGGCTCTGCGCGATGATCTGCGCGAGGCATTGAACGATGGGCTGCGCAAGGTTGTGTTGTGGACCGACAAGCACGACGGGCGCGAGGCCCTGTTCCCAGCCGAACCGTTTGATCCCTTCTTTAACGTCAACACGCCTGACGATCTGACGCGGGCACAACAGCTGCTGGAGCAGGCATGAGGGTCTACGGCGTCACCGGTTGGAAAAACGCCGGAAAGACTGGGTTGATGGAGCGGTTGGTGACTGAGATCACGAGGCGCGGTTTCACCGTTTCGACGGTAAAACATGCCCATCATACGGTGGATGTGGACCAACCTGGCACGGACAGCTACCGCCATCGCGAAGCAGGCGCGTCCGAGGTTTTACTTGCCTCTGGTAAACGCATCGCGGTGATGCAAGAGCTGCGCGGCGCGCCGGAACCGCCTTTGGCCGATTTATTGACCCGCCTGTCCCCCGTGGATTTGGTGTTGATCGAAGGGTTCAAACGGGAAAACCATCCAAAGGTCGAGGCCTATCGCGCCGAAGCAGGTAATCCGTTGATGGCCCGAGAGAACAGCACGATACGGGCCGTTGCCAGCGACACACCGCTGAAAATGGACGTCCCCGTTCTTGATCTGAACGACACCGCTGCGATTGCTGCGTTCATCTTGCAGGAGGTCGGGTTATGACGCCGCCGAACATCTCTCCGCCACCGCTGCGAAACGACTGTTTTGCCTTGCCTGCCGGGGTGAACTGGACGCCTGTGGATGATGCGCTGGGCCTGTTGCAGGACCGGCTTTCTGTAGTGACGGCGGTTGAGACTCTGCCTGTGGGGCAGGCCTCGGGGCGTATTCTCGCGCAAGATATTCACGCGAAACGGTCAAATCCGCCTCAGCCGAATACGGCCGTGGATGGTTACGGGTTCTCAGGTGCAGCCCCGGATGGCCCGCAGGTCATGCCCCTGCATCAGGGGCGCGCGGCGGCGGGGATCCCGTTTGATGGTGCCGTGCCAAACGGGATGGCTCTGCGCGTCTTGACCGGTGCGGCCCTTCCTACCGGTGTGGACACGGTGATACTGGAAGAAGACGTGACTGTTCAGGATGGTCACATCGCCTTTCACGGCCCGCTGAAACAGGGGGCGAACACGCGCAAAGCTGGTGAGGACGTGGCCGAAGGGAAACTGGTGCTGCCCGCCGGGCGCAGGTTGACACCTGCCGATCTGGCGCTGCTGTCGGCGACCGGGATATCCGATGTGCCATTGCGCAAGGTTCTGCGGGTTGCGGTCCTGTCGACCGGAGATGAGCTGGTCGAGCCCGGGCACACAGCTGGGCCGGGTCAGATTTTCGATGCCAACCGCCCGATGTTGTTGTCGTTGGTCGACCGTCTTGGTTTTCAGCCGGTTGATATGGGGCGGGTGTCAGACAGCAGGGACGATTTGCGCAACCGCTTGGATCAGGCAGCGGAACAGGCAGACGTCATCCTGACCAGCGGTGGCGCATCTGCGGGGGACGAAGACCACGTCTCGGCCCTGTTGCGCGAAGCCGGAGCGATACAGGAATGGCGCATCGCATTGAAACCAGGTCGTCCGCTGGCGTTGGGGATGTGGAACAAGACGCCTGTCTTTGGCCTGCCGGGCAACCCTGTTGCTGCCATGGTCTGCACGTTGATCTTTGCCCGCCCGGCGCTTGGCCTGATGGCGGGTGAAGGCTGGTCCGCTCCACAGGGCTTTGACCTGCCAGCGGATTTTGAGAAACGCAAGAAACCGGGGCGTCGCGAATACCTGCGCGCCCGCATCCGAGAGGGCCGGGTCGAGGTGTTTGCCTCAGAAGGGTCGGGCCGGATAAGTGGCCTCAGCTGGGCTGAAGGGCTGGTTGAGATTGGAGATGGCGAACGCCACATCACGCCGGGTGATCTGGTGCGTTTCATTCCCTATGGCAGCTTTGGACTTTGATCAGTCAAAGGTTCCTGCAACACGCCCCAGCAGCATGAATGCCCGTGCAGTCCGCGTGTCGCCCAAGGCTGTCAGGTCCGCATCGCTGGCATCCGGCTCGAACTCGACAATCATATGGTCGAAGCGGCGCAGGAAATGGTGCGCAGCGTCCCGAAAAATCGGGTCCTGCTTCATTCGGGCTGCCGTAAGCGCCAGCGAGGACCGGTCGCGAATACCGCCCAACGCGGCCACGGCGCGACCACGTGCGCCCTGTGCGAACTGCCGCCAGATTTCTGGCCGGGCCATATCGGGGCGCAGGTCGTCCATGTAGATGCCTTCCTGGCTCAGCAAGGTCAGCACATCCTGAGAGGCCTGCACCAGTTGCGCGACCTTGCGATCCTGCAGCGCCAGACGAAGAGCATCGAATCCGGCGGCGTCATCCTGCGTCTCTGGGAAGTTCAGAGCGCGGATAAAGATATCTGTTGTCAGGGGTGGCGCAATTTCTTCCGCCGGAGTGCCCAACTCCAACGAGGTCTGGTCGCCGCTTTGGGCCGGTTTGTCACCCCTTGCCGGCTCGGTTCGTTTTGACGAAAACGTCGCCAATGCGGTTTCCGCTTTTTTGGTGGCTTCGGCGATTTCGTCCAGCTTTTTGCTGACGCCCGGTTCTTGAAGGCTGGCGGCACGCTGTTGTTGGATCACATACGCCTGACGGATTGCGTCGATCGCTGTTTGCAGCCGGGCGCTTTCTTCGCGCATGACGCGGCTGGCGCGCATCGCGGTGGCCGCAACCCAGATCATCGCGACCGGCATGAACACCGCCAGCAGAGTCACAACGAACCCGCCGCCATCGACCTTGCCGGGTAGGACCAGAAATACGACCGATACGATCAGCCAGACCACGCTCAAGGCAATGGCGACGATCTCGATCTCGGTCACCGAAGGATGCGAAGGCTTGTCGTAGATCCCCAGCGGGGTTGGCCGTTCTGCATCCTGTTCTGGATTGGGCTCTGACATGGTCAAGGCTCCGGTCAGGCGTACTCGATATTCAGAACTTCATATGACCGCACGCCGCCGGGCGTGCGCACTTCGACACTGTCGCCTTCTTCTTTGCCGATCAATGCCCTTGCGATGGGCGATTTGATGTTCAGCAGGCCGTTTTCGATGTTGGCTTCGTATTCGCCAACGATCTGCCAGGTTTTTTCCTCGTCGGTGTCTTCGTCCACCAGCGTCACCTTGGCGCCAAACTTGATTGCGCCGGTCAGCTTGCTGGGGTCGATCACATCGGCCAGCGACAGGATGCCTTCCAGCTCTTTGATGCGGCCTTCGATAAAGCCCTGCTTTTCGCGGGCCGAGTGATACTCGGCGTTTTCTTTCAGGTCGCCCAGTTCGCGCGCCGAGGCGATGGCTTCGATGATGGCCGGGCGCTCGACGGACTTGAGGTTCTTAAGCTCCGCCTCGAGCGCGGCATTGCCCGCAGGCGTCATTGGAATTTTTTCCATGTTCTTGTCGTCCACGCATAAATTTTTTCGCCCCGCCGCATGAGACAAGCGTCGGGGCGAAGTGATGGGTCGTCAGATACCTGACCCAAATGAGGCGTGAATTGCAAGAGGGCTTGGTCGCGCAACGCGCGGATTACAGCCTAGTCGTAGCTAATCACTTCGAACTCGATGTCATTGTCATCGTTGAAGTAGAAGCGCCGCCCTGGTTCGTAATCAGCATGAGATTTGGGGGTGAACCCGGCATCAATCACTTTCTGCTCGGTGGCATCAATGTCCTCGACCAAAACACCAACGTGGTTCAGCCCGCCAACGATGTCATAGCTGCTTTCGCCCGACGGTCTGGGATCACTGGGTGCGTAAAGCGCCAGGTAAGTATGCTGGCTGCCGACGTGAACCGTGTAACCACCCGCAATGGCGGGGCCTTCCCATCGTGTTTTCCATCCGAACACCTTTTCCATCCACGCAGCCGAAGCTTGTGGGTCCCGGACCGTGAAATTGGTGTGTTCAAGCGTCGCCATCATGGGATCTCCTTTTCAGTCTTGAGGCTTGTCCCGACTCACCGTAATTTCTAAACCTAACTTTAGGTCAAGGTATTTTGTGAGGGTGAAATGGCTGTGTCCGAAGGGTTGGCAATCGGCGCCTTGGCGCGGCGCACGGGATTGGCCGTATCGGCAATCCGGTACTATGAGGCGCAGGGGCTGATCTCGCCCTGGCGCAATGCTGGCGGGCAAAGGCGCTATCAGCGGGCAGATATCCGGCGATTGAGCTTTGTCATGATCGCCCAGCAATTCGGCCTGACCCTGCCCGAAATTCGCGAGGTTTTGTCCGAACTGCCCGGCAACCGCACACCTACACCACAGGATTGGAAAGCCATAAGCGTTGGGTTGCGGGCGCATTTGGACCGCCGAATCGATACGCTGACGCGGTTGCGCGACAATTTGGGCGGCTGTATCGGCTGCGGATGCCTCAGCTTGCCAAAATGCGCCCTTTACAACCCGGATGACCGCGCCAAATCCAATGGTAGCGGTCCCAGGTACCTGATGGGGGACTCTCCCGAGGCATAACTGCCGCATTGCAGCAATGTTACGCCGTGTTTCGATTGACCAACGTCTTTCAGACCATGTAATCAGCCGAGAAACAAAATTGCGCAGACCACGCAGTGAAAGCGCCAATTCGGAAAGTTAGCTAAGGAGCCCGCGATGGCCGAGATTGAACGCGAAGCGATGGAATACGATGTGGTGATCGTGGGTGCAGGCCCCGCGGGCCTGTCGGCGGCCATCCGTCTTAAACAGCTGGATGCCGACCTGAACGTTGTCGTTCTGGAAAAGGGCTCGGAAGTGGGTGCGCATATCCTGTCAGGCGCAGTTCTCGACCCGTGCGGGCTGGACGCTCTGATCCCGGATTGGAAAGAAAAAGGCGCGCCGCTGAACGTTCCGGTGCACGAGGACAACTTCTACATGCTGGGTGAGGCGGGCAAGATCCGGATCCCCAACTTCCCGATGCCGCCACTGATGAACAACCACGGCAACTACATCGTCTCGATGGGCAACGTTTGCCGCTGGATGGCCGAGCAAGCCGAAGAGCTGGGCGTTGAAATCTTCCCTGGCATGGCCTGTTCCGAGCTGGTTTACGGCGACAATGGCGAGGTCAAAGGCGTTGTTGCGGGTGTCTTTGGCCTGGAGCCCGATGGATCCTATGGTCCGGGCACCGAGCCGGGCATGGAGCTGCACGGCAAATATGTCTTCCTGTCGGAAGGTGTTCGCGGCTCGCTGTCAAAAGAAGTCATCGCCAAGTACGACCTGTCTGCTGGCAAAGAGCCGCAGAAATACGGCGTCGGCATGAAGGAAATCTGGGAGATTGACCCAGCCAAGCACAAGGAAGGCAGCGTCACGCACACGATGGGCTGGCCACTGGGCAGCAACGCGGGTGGTGGATCGTTCATCTATCACCTTGAAAACAATCAGGTCTATGTCGGTTTCGTGGTTCACCTGAACTACAAGAACCCGCACCTGTACCCCTACATGGAATTCCAGCGCTTCAAGCACCACCCGATGGTGGCCGAGCTGCTGAAAGGCGGCAAGCGCGTCGCATACGGTGCCCGTGCGATCACCGAGGGCGGCTATCAATCGATGCCGAAACTGGTCGCGCCGGGCGTGGCGCTGCTGGGCTGTTCTGCGGGTATGGTCAACGTGCCGCGCATCAAGGGCAACCACAACGCGATGCTGTCCGGCAAAGCGGCAGCCGAAGCGGCATTCGACGCGATCAAAGCCGACCGTTCGGGCGACGAACTGACCGCATACGAAACCGATGTCCGTGAAGGCGCGATTGGCAGCGACCTGAAGAAGGTGCGCAACGTCAAGCCGCTGTGGTCGAAATACGGCCTGACGGCCAGCCTGATGCTGGGCGGTATGGATATGTGGACCAACACGCTTTGCTTCTCACTGCTGGGCACTCTGGGCCACGGCAAGAATGACGCGGAATCGACTGAGGATGCCAGCAAGCACCAGCCGATCGACTATCCCAAACCTGATGGCACGCTGTCGTTTGACCGTCTGACCAACGTCTCGTTTGCGATGACCAACCACGAGGAAAGCCAGCCCTGCCATCTGAAGCTGGCTGATCCGTCGATCCCGGTCAAAGTCAATCTGCCCAAGTTCGACGAACCCGCGCAGCGTTACTGCCCTGCAGGCGTGTACGAGATGGTCGAGGATGAAGACGGCCCACGATTCGTCATCAACTTCCAGAACTGCGTCCACTGCAAAACCTGCGACATCAAGGATCCCAGCCAGAACATCACCTGGACCACACCGCAGGGCGGGGACGGACCGAACTATCCCAACATGTAAGCGAAAACATGGGCAATGGCGGGGTCGTGAAAGCCCGGCCATTGCCTCTTTCCTGCCAAAGCCCTAGCTTGTTGGCCAGTCAACGATAGCAAGGCAGGATTTTGGTGGCTTCCCTCGTTCGTCGCGCAGCATTGGTCGCGCTGTTAACCTCGTCATTTGCACTTCCGGCTCTGTCGGATACAGGCTCAGGGGCGTATCTGGCCGGGCGTCAGGCGATTTACCAAAGCGACTATACTTCCGCTGAGAAGTATTATGCGCAGGCACTGCGCGCCGATCCCGAAAATGGCAAACTTCTGGAAAACGTAGTCGTCGCACGCCTTGCCTTGGGCGAAGTTGCTCGCGCCTTGCCTGTCGCACGGTCCATCGAAGAGCTTGGGCTGCCCAGCCAGGCGGCCAAGATGGTCATCATGGCGAACCTGATCGCCGACGACAATCTGGAAGAGCTGCAGGCGCGCGATCCCGAGACGCAGGGCGTCGGCCCACTGGTAGACGGCTTGATCCTGGCCTGGGCCCATGTGGCGCAGGGCTCGATCACCAGCGCGATGGAAAAGTTCGACGAAGTTGGAACGCAGGAGGGCTTGCGGGATTTCGCCATGTTCCACAAAGCCCTGGCGTTGGCGTCGATCGGTGATTTCGAAGGGGCGGAAGAGATCTTTTCGGCCAATAACGGGGCCGTTTCGCGTTTCTCACGCCGTGCGGCCCTGGCCCGGACCGAGATTCTGTCGCAACTGGATCGCAACGAGGATGCGATACAGTATTTGGATGAGGTTTTTGCCGCTGGCAGCGATCCATCCATAGAAGGCTATGTGGCGCGGTTGGAGGCTGGTGAAACATTGCCCTTCACCCATGTCCAGTCCGCCCAGGACGGTATGGCCGAGGTGTTCTTTTCCGTGGGTGCGGCGCTCAGCAGCGAGGCATCGCAGGACTATGTGCTGCTGTACGCACGGATCGCTGCATTCCTGCGCCAGGATCATGTAGATGCAATCCTTCTGAGCGCCGAGCTTCTGGACGCATTAGAGCAATATGATCTGGCGGTTGAGGCCTATCGCATGGTGCCCACCACCAGCAGCGATTATCACGCGGCCGAACTGGGCCGGGCCGAAGTTCTTGGCCGGTCTGGCAAAACCGATGCAGCGGCAGAGGTTTTGCAAAACCTTGCTGCCCAAAGCCCCGATCTGCCCAGTGTGCACGTGGCCCTTGCCGATCTTCAACGACGGCAGGAAGACTACGCAGACGCGGTGCGTACGTACGACACCGCAATCGAATTGACCGAGCAGGGCATCAGCGGAAACTGGTTCCTCTATTACGCCCGGGGTATTTCACATGAGCGGCTCAAGAATTGGGACTCGGCCGAGGCGGATTTCCGCAAGGCATTGGAACTGAACCCCGATCAGCCGCAGGTGCTGAACTATCTGGGCTATTCGCTGGTCGAGCGGAAAGAAAAACTGGATGAGGCGCTGGACATGATTGAACGCGCCGTGGCAGCGCGTCCTGACAGCGGATACATCGTTGATAGCCTAGGTTGGGTTCTGTTCCGTCTGGGTCGGTATGACGAGGCCGTAGGGCATATGGAACGCGCGGTAGAGCTTATGCCCGTCGATCCGGTGGTAAACGACCATCTGGGCGACGTGTACTGGGCCGTGGGCCGTGCCCGCGAGGCCGAGTTCCAGTGGAAGCGCGCGCTGTCTTTCATTGATCCCGAAGACACCGATGGTGAGGCCGACCCGGACCGAATCCGCCGCAAGCTTGAGATCGGGCTGGATGCGGTTCTAGCCGAAGAAGGGGCCGAGCCGCTGAAGGTCGCCAATGGCAACTAAGGCCTTCGCGCCCGCCAAGATCAACCTGACCCTGCATGTGACCGGCCGCCGCGACGACGGGTATCATCTGTTGGATTCGTTGGTGGTCTTTGCGGATGTCGGCGACACGATGGAGTTCGCTCCGGGGCCTGTACTGTCGATTTCAATGACGGGCGAACATGCGGCGGGCGTTCCCACTGACAACCGTAACTTAGTGTGGAAGGCGGCCGCAGCTACGGGCTGGACGGGGCACATAGCGTTGAACAAAGTGCTTCCGCACGGTGGCGGGATCGGAAGTGGGTCTTCTGATGCGGCCGCGACACTTCGAATGATCGCCGAGCAAGGCACAGAAATTCCGGATGGCACAGCTTTATCCCTTGGTGCAGATGTGCCAGTGTGCATGGCTGCCAAGGCCACGCGGATGCGAGGCATTGGTGAGCGGCTGGCACCGGCGACCTTGCCGCAACTACCTGCCCTATTGGTCAATCCTGGTGTCGAGGTGCCCACAGGTGCGGTGTTCTCGGCCCTGCAAAGCCGCGATAACCCTGCGATGCAAGACCACATCCCGACCTTTGAAACGCCCGATGCCTGCGCCGTTTGGCTGCAAAACCAACGAAACGATCTTGAGCCCCCCACCAAAGGCCTCGCGCCCGAGGTGGTCCGTGTACTGGACGAGTTGGCGGATAGCAAAGACGCGCTGCTGGCCCGCATGTCGGGCTCAGGTTCGACCTGTTTCGCACTTTACCCCACGATGAAAGCAGCGCATTTCGCTGCTTATGAGATCGGCGCGGCCCATCCCAATTGGTGGTGCCGCGCAACGCAGCTTAGTTGAGGCGTGAAACCACGTAATCTGCGAGGTCGCGCAGCAATGTGCGGATTTCGTGATCTGGCAACGTGTCCAGCGCGGCTTTTGCCTTAGCGGCCCAACCAAAGGCGTCCGCGCGCGTAGCCTCGAGCGTAGCGTACTTGTTCATCAGGCTCAGCGCGTGGTCCAGATCGCCATCTTCCTGGCGTCCCCGACCAATTGTGCGCTCCCAGAATGCGTGCTCGTCCGGCGTGGCCTGAGCTATCGCTTTGATCACCGGCAGCGTCAGCTTGCGCTCGCGGAAGTCGTCGCCGACGTTTTTGCCAGTCGCCTTACTGTCACCCTGATAATCCAGCAGATCATCGGCGATTTGGAACGCGATCCCCAAGGCATCGCCATAGTCATACAGCGCCTTTACCTGAGCCTCTGAGGCTCCGGCGATCACGCCGCCCACCTCGGTCGCCGCAGAAAACAGCGCGGCGGTCTTGCCGCGTACGACCTGCAGATAAATTGCTTCGGTGGTACCCAGATCGGTGGCTGCGGTCATCTGCAGGACTTCGCCCTCGGCAATCGTTGCCGAGGCGTTGGCCAGGATGTCCAGAACGCGCAGAGATCCGGTTTCAACCATCAGCTGGAAGCTGCGGGAAAACAGATAATCTCCGACCAGAACGCTGGATTTGTTGTCCCACAAAAGGTTCGCTGTGGGTCGGCCCCGCCGCTGGGCGCTTTCGTCGACGACATCGTCATGCAGCAGGGTTGCTGTGTGAATGAACTCGACCGTTGCGGCCAGACGCACGTGGTGGTCACCCGCGTATTCGAACATGCGGGCTGCTGCCAGCGTCAGCATGGGGCGCAGACGTTTGCCGCCGGCTTCGACCAGATGTGCGGTGACTTCGGGAATGCGAGGCGCGTGTTCCGAGGCCATGCGCGTGCGGATCAGCTGGTTCACCGCATCCATTTCACCTGCCAGAAGCTCAGCAAGTCGCTCGTGCGGTTTCGAGATAGTGCCGATGTTCATCACTCTCCTGATACAAGGCTCGACTTCCGCCTCGCCTTGCCCTTACATCAATCCCCATGAAAGAACTACTGCGCAGCACCGATCCGACGATCCTGGCCTTTGCTTCCGCCCTTCTTGAAGGCGAGGATATAGACTGCTTTCAGATGGACGTAAATATGAGCATCCTCGAAGGAGGTATCGGAGTCTTTCCACGCCGCCTGATGGTGCGCGCGGATGATCTGACCCGCGCGGAACGGGTGATGCGTGACAACGACATCCCACTGGGTCGATGATCCTGTTTTCCGATACTGATTTGACGCGAAACGACTTTCTGGGTGGCCGTGTGCGGCTTTGGCAGCCACGGTCTGGATATCGTGCCGGGGTAGACCCGGTGTTGCTGGCCGCCACGGTACCGGCGACACGTGGTCACACCGTTTTGGAACTGGGCTGCGGGGCAGGGGCGGCGGTCCTTTGTCTGCTCGCCCGCGTGCCGGGCTTGCAGGCTGTGGGGGTCGAGCTGCAAGCCAGTTACGCCGATCTGGCGCGCCGCAATGCGGCCGAGAATGACGCACCGCTTGAAGTGGTCGAGGCAGACCTGAGCGCCTTGCCTGCCGACTTGAAACAACGACAATTTGACCACGTGATTGCGAACCCGCCTTACTACCGGGCTGGGGCGCACAGCCCGGCAGAGGATGCGGGGCGCAGCATCGCGCTGGGCGAACAGACACCGCTGGAGCTTTGGTTCGACTGCGCGGCCAAACGCCTTGCCCCGCGGGGCTATCTGCACATGATCCAAAAAGCGGACCGGCTGCCCGACATGCTTGCAGCCTGTGCGGGGCGCTTGGGATCGGTCGAAGTCCTGCCCTTGGCCGCGCGGACCGGTCGGGCCGCTGAATTGGTTATTCTGCGAGCCAGAAAAGGCGGAAAAGCTGCTTTTCGACTGCATGCGCCGCTGATTTTGCACGCAGGGGATCGCCACGAAAAGGACGGCGAAAGCTATGAACCACAGGTGTCAGAGGTGCTGCGTGATGGGGCTGCGATGACCGGGTTTTTTGGCCAATAGGCATTAACCAGCCGAAATTGTCGGATTTATTACAGATTCTGTGCGTCTGCAGCGTGACAGGGTGGAAACGATGTGGTCAAATTCTTACGTGAACCTGAGACACCAACGAAGGAGTATCGCCATGAGCGTGAGCGCACATCTGACC
The DNA here is from genome assembly GCF_056539265.1 of Ruegeria sp. BC3. NCBI lineage: Bacteria > Pseudomonadati > Pseudomonadota > Alphaproteobacteria > Rhodobacterales > Roseobacteraceae > Ruegeria > Ruegeria sp. BC3. Next base: position 197,113 of record NZ_JBQFUP010000004.1, on the reverse strand, counting down.
GAACTGAAGAAAAAGCACGAAACTCTCGGTCTTGAAGTCGAACAAGCCCAACGCTCGCCAGGCATCGATGATCTCCATATCGCTCAACTCAAAAAACAGAAGCTAAGGCTAAAGGAAGAGATCGAGCGCCTGTCAAACTAGCGTTTCAGACTTGCACGCGCGGCAATGATCGCGCCGCCTGTAATCAAAAGTGCCGCGATCGCCAGCCCCCAGGATGGGGCGGCGTTCCCGGCCAAAACAAGAACCAGCGTAGACAACAAGGGTGCCGCATACGACGCCGTGCCCAAGACCTGAATGTCGCCCTGTTTCACCCCGATATCCCAAACATAGAACGCCAGCCCGACCGGACCCAGCCCGAGTGCTACAACGGATGCCCAGCCAAGGGTCGTGTCAGGCAAGATCGTATCCTCGACCGCCAGATGCAGCGCAGCAGAGGCGATGGCCGTAGCAATACAGAATATGGCGACCGAACTGGTGGGGGTGTCGCCCAAACGACGCGACAGCACAGAATAGCCGGACCAGGTCAATGCGCATAGCAAGGCCAATGCGTATCCCGGCAGATGTTCGGCCTGAAATCCGGCGCTGCCGCCGCCTGCGATGATCACGGCCGCTCCGGCAAAACCCAGGCAGGCCCCGATCAGATGTCCGATCCTAAGATGCTCACCCGGCAGAAGCCCTGAAAGCAAAACGATGAGCAACGGCCAGAGGTACGCGATTAGACCCGCCTCGGCCGCAGGTGCCATGCGCAAGGCCGAGAAGTACAGGGCGTGATAGCCAAACAGGCCGATTGTACCAAAAACGTATGTGGTCCAGGGGATGTCCAGCAACTGGCGCAACCCGCCGCTGCGCCACGTCCAGATCAGGCCCATAGCTCCACCGATGGAAAAACAGATGGCGTTCAGTAACAGCGGTGGCGTCGGCAGCGAGCCCACCGTGAACAATGCCAGCAGAGACCAAAGGAGGACGGCGATGAACCCAATGGCCGTGGCGCGCGATTTCATCATGTGGACGGAACCTCTTCCACCGGAATAATCTCGAACTCATCCGAGATATGGGCCGTCTTTTCAATCTCTGACATGAACCAGTCGCGGAATGCCGCGATTTGCGGTCTGTTTTCCGCCCCCGGCAGGCACAAGAACCGAAAACGGCCCTGTGTTTCAATCGCGGTTTTGAATGGGGCAACAAGGCGGCCCTCTGTCAGGTCCTTGATGATCATCGCGCGGCGTCCCAGCACCACGCCGACACCGGCAACTGCGGCATCAATCGCGTGGTCCGCGTTCGAGAAATGCGCCCCATGGCTGGGCGAAAAATCCACACCCACCGCCCGAAACCACGTTGGCCAATCGCTGGGTGGCTGCAGGAACGCGATCGAGTCGTCAAAGATCAGCGGGGCGTCTTTCAGGCTTTCTGGGGTTGGAAACTGCTCGGCCAGTTCGGGCGTCATAACCGGCGTCAGCCATTCCTTGCGAACGGGCAGCGAGTACAACCCTTCATCTCCGCCATAGCCGAACCGGATAGCGACATCCACGTCGTCGCGCTCAAGATCCATGTTGCGCAGGGTGGCCGAGAATTTGAGGTCGATCTCAGGGTGCGCACGGGCAAAGTCGTAGAGACGCGGGGCCAGCCACTTGGCGGTCAATGCGGGCCCCGCCGTCACTGTCAGCGAGGTATCGTTGCCCTGCCGTCGCGCGGCCTGCCATGCGGTTTGCAAGGCGGCAAACCCCTCGGCCGCACCCGGGGCAAGGGCACGCCCGGCTTCAGTCAGTTCGACCGCGCGGTTCAGGCGGAAAAACAACGGTCTCCCCAGATGCTCTTCAAGCGACTTGATCTGAAACGACAGGGCCGCTGGGGTAACGCGTAATTCCTCGGCGGCCTTGGCAAAAGACATATGGCGTGCGGCGGCGTCAAAGGCGCGCAGGGCGGTCAGAGGGGGAAGATAGTCGCTCATAGGTGCACAAGAAAATCTTAACTGAAACCCGAAGAAAGCTCGTTTGTCAGTATGATAGATAAGGCGCATATTGGGTACAAGTCAAACAAAGCTGAACTGAAAGGAAGACTGCCATGATCGAAATGACAACAAATCCAGCAGCCGCCCGCGCCTTTCAGCGGGCGCATGCCGAGCGCAGCAAAGCGATTGCACGGGCTTTTAGCTGGCTATTCGGTTCCCGCTGAACGCAGCGCGCACGTTCTTACGGGATAAAAAAGGGCCGGTCCGCAATGGACCGGCCCGTTTTCGTTCTGTGACTGCGATCAGACGAAGAATTGCGCACCGTTGGCCGAGATGGTCGAGCCGTTGATGAACTGAGAATCGTCCGAGGCCAGGAATGCCACGCAGCGTGCGATTTCCTCGGGCTCACCCAAACGGCCTGCCGGGATCTGGCCAATGATGGATTCGCGTACTTTTTCCGGAACCGCCATAACCATCTCGGTCGCGATGTAGCCGGGGCAGATGGCGTTTGCAGTGATGCCCGCGCGTGCGCCTTCTTGCGCTAGCGATTTGACGATGCCCAGATCGCCCGCTTTGGTCGCGGCATAGTTCACCTGCGCGAACTGACCTTTCTGACCGTTGATCGAGCTGATGACGATAACGCGGCCAAATTTACGCTCGCGCATACCGTTCCAAACTGGGTGTACTGTGTTGAACACGCCAGTCAGGTTGGTGTCGATCACCTGGTGCCACTGTTCCGGGGTCATTTTGTGGAACGGCGCGTCGCGGGTGATGCCCGCATTGGCGACAACAATGTCGATTGGGCCAACCTCGGCCTCAACCTTTTCGATGCCCGCTTTGGATTCGTCATAGTCGGCCACGTTCCACTTGTAGGTGGCGATGCCGGTCTCTTCGGTGAACTTCGCTGCGGCTTCGTCGTTCCCAGCATAGGTGGCCGCAACATTGTACCCTTCGGCCTTGAGCGCCTTGGAAATTGCTGCGCCGATGCCCCGGGAGCCGCCGGTAACGAGTGCTGTACGTGCCATTTAGGAATCCTCCAATTTTAGTCGTCTTGGTAATGCTGTTACTTTGAGAGGTGATCGTGCGCAATATTGTTTCGTCATGAATTTCATATTTTCCCATGGCAATATCGTCGCATCTTTGGGTCAAAAGCCCAATGTAACAAAAAAGGCGCCCAACGGACGCCCCTTTCTATCTGGTTGTCAAAGCACTTAGTCGCGCTCCACGCACAGGGCAACGCCCATGCCGCCGCCGATGCACAGGGTCGCCAGACCCTTTTTCGCATCACGGCGCTTCATTTCGAACAGAAGCGTGTTCAGAACACGGCAGCCAGAAGCGCCGATCGGGTGGCCGATGGCAATTGCGCCGCCGTTCACGTTCACGATCGACGGGTCCCAGCCCATGTCCTTGTTCACGGCGCAGGCTTGCGCGGCGAAGGCTTCGTTCGCTTCAACGAGGTCCAGATCGTCAACCGACCAACCTGCTTTTTCCAGCGCTTTGCGCGACGCGTAGATCGGGCCAACGCCCATGATCGACGGGTCGAGACCGGCGGTGGCGTAAGATGCGATGCGGGCCAGAGGCTCAATGCCGCGCTTTTCGGCGTTTTCGGCCGACATCAGCAAAGTTGCCGCAGCGCCGTCGTTCAGGCCGGACGCGTTGGCCGCTGTGACCGAACCGTCCTTGGTGAAGGCCGGGCGCAGTTTGCCCATGGCTTCGATGGTCGCGCCGTGACGAATGTATTCGTCGGCGTCCATCACGATGTCGCCCTTGCGGGTCTTGATGGTGAACGGCACGATCTCGTCTGCAAACTTGCCAGCCTTTTGTGCAGCTTCGGCTTTGTTCTGCGATGCAACAGCGAATTCGTCCTGCATGTCGCGGCTGATCTGCCACTTTTCGGCAACGTTCTCAGCGGTTTGCCCCATGTGATAGCCGTTGAAGGCGTCCCACAGACCGTCGCGGATCATCGTGTCGATGTATTTCATGTCGCCCATCTTGTGACCGGCGCGCAGCGCAGCGGCGTGGGGCGAGAGGGTCATGTTTTCCTGACCACCGGCGGCAACGATCTCTGCGTCACCAAGTTGGATATGCTGTGCGCCCAGAGCGACGGCGCGCAGGCCGGAACCACAGACCTGATTGATACCCCAGGCCGCGCTTTCCTGCGGCAGACCAGCGTTGATATGCGCCTGACGGGCGGGGTTCTGACCCTGAGCAGCCGTCAGCACCTGACCCATAATGGTTTCGCTGACTTCGCCCTTGTCCACGCCTGCGCGTTCGACCACGGCCTCCAGCACGGCGGCGCCCAGATCATGCGCGGGTGTGTTTGCAAACGAGCCGCCAAAGCTGCCGACACCGGTACGCGCGGCGGATGCGATTACTACGTTGGTCATTTAGACAATCCTTTACCGTCAAGGTCCTGCGGGATATTCGACGGCGCAGATTGCACAGAGACAGCCCTGTGATAGCAAGAGCGCCTCATGTTCCCCGCTCCAACTCCTCATGGCATAGCGCAACGCTGCAGTTGCAGCAACGGTCAGCTTGTCTCAGGCGGCTTGTGGACCGGGATGTTTGCTCTAACTGGCTGTACGTTCGTGATTTTTCGCCTTCCAAGGGGCGGATACAGTCGGTGCACCGAACAGAAACCCCTGCAAGCAGTCGACACCGTTAGCGATAAGAAATTCGGCGTCCTTTTCATTCTCGACTGATTCGGCGGTGACCAGAATCTCAAATTCCCGCGCGACGGCGATCAAGGCCCGCACCAAGGCCTGGTTATCAGGATTGTCGCTGACGCCGTGGATGAACTGCCCGTCAATCTTGGCGGCGTCGAAGAAAAACTCGCGAAAATGACGAAAGCTGAAGTTGCTGGCACCAAAGTCGTCCAGCGCAAACGCGATGCCCTGCGGTTGCAGGCGGTCCATAAAGTCGATCACCAACTCTGGCACCGTCATGGCGGAACTTTCCGAGATCTCCAAGATCAGGCGTTCGCCAATGCTGTTGTCCTTCTTCAGAAATCGCTCCAATACGCGCGACCAGCGGGCGTAACCGATCGAACGGGCCGACATATTGATGGACAGGCGAATGCCCGGATTTCTGCTCAGCGTGCGCAGCCCCATTTCCAGCGCAATGCAATCCAACTCACGCCCGATGGCGGTGTTCTCCAGTTGTGGCATAAATTCACGGGCGGGGATGACGCGCCCGGTTTCGTCCAGCACCCGGATGAACCCCTCATAGAAGGCCACTTCACTTGGAGCTTTGGCTTGCATGACCGGCTGGAAAGCAAGCTTGCACTGTTTGTGCTTTACCGCTTCGGTCGCCATGTGGATCGTCGACGCATCTCGGGATTTGACTGCCGCGTTTAGGGGGCTGTCGCCGCCTTCGGGCAAATCTGCCAGTTCATTTTTCCGCATGTGCCGCCGTATCCCTTCGCCGTACCGGTCAGGGAGGGATTTCAGGGCAAACTCATGAATCTGCGGTTAAGGACATCGCAGTTGGATGCGATCAGGTGGAATCAGCGCGATGTTTCCCAGATACGGCCAAGGGCGGCAAAGCCACCGACAACTGCACCCAGAAAGCCCAGCATCATCATGGCAAATCCTAGTGCCACCATTGCCGACGCACCGCCAGCCAGTGCCGTCAGCATCGCCAACATGACACCGACCAGACCCGTAATGGTGGAAAGGGTTGTCAATCTGGTCATGTCGGCCTCCGGCTACTCATACGCTGCACATCGCTTGCATATGGGGCGCAAAGGTCGAAGTTCAAGAATCGGCCCAGTCGGGTCGGCGGGATCAGGCCTGTTTTGCCTGCGGATTGGGCTGTTTAGCCTCAAAGTGTTCAAATCCGGGCGTTCCGTGATCTTCCGGGTGGCGCGCCAGATGCTTGGCTTTGATCTGTTCCGAATTGTCCCGGCTGCCATCATGGCTGTAGCCCGGTGGCGCAAAGCAATAAGCCAGCCGCTGGCGCAGGGTCAGACCGGGTTGCGTGGCGTCCCGCCAAATGCCGACCCATTCATGGAAGGCCACGCGCAGCGGGTTGAACGTGCCGATATTGTGCACAAGCCCATAGTCGACCCGGTCATCTTCCTGTTCGGGTACGAACGTCCCGAATAGTTTGTCCCAGATGATGAAGACGCCTGCATAGTTGCAATCCAGATAGCGTGCATTGCGCCCATGGTGCGCTCGGTGGTGGCTGGGCGTGTTCATCACAGCCTCGAACCAGCGGGGCATCTTGCCGATGGCTTCGGTATGAATCCAGAACTGGTAAATCAGGTTCAGACCGCCAACAAACAGCACCATTGCAGGGTGGAACCCCAAAAGGATCAGCGGCGCGCGCACGACCATCATGAAGGTGAACGTGTAGGTCCATGTCTGCCTCAGCGCGGTTGTCAGGTTGTAGTGTTGTGAGCTGTGGTGGTTCACGTGGCTAGCCCAGACCCAGCGGATACGGTGACCGAACCGATGCACCCAATAATAGCGGAAGTCATCCAGCACAAAGCAAAGGATGATGACCGGGATCGAGGTGCCAAGGTTCAGAGGCGTGATTTGCCACAACCACATAAAGAACGCATAGGCGATGAAACCCAGCAGGAACCCCGAGGCAATATTGCCTGCCCCCATGATCAGAGAGGTCACGGCATCGCGGGTCTCATACCGGCCACCTTTGCCTTTGACGGCGATCCACAGGAACTCGGCCAGAATGGCTGCGATGAAGAATGGGACGGCCCATTGCACGGCGTCCGGGAAAGTCAGTTGGTCGGTCATGCGGGCTCCATCAGGTGCTGCCAGTGGCGGCGTTCAAGGTCATCAAGGTGGATGATGGCTTTGGGTGTGCCAAAGTCGTGGAATTGAACCTCGAGCCCTTGCGGGTGTTCCAGAAGATCAAAGTCCTGCAGCGGGCGGGCGACTGTGTCAGCGCCAAAAGACCACAGTAATCCGGACCCGTTATCAGTGCGGATCAGCGCTGTATGCGCATCACGGGCGACGGTGACATCGATGATCGTGTCATCAGGCGCATGCCGCAGCCACTCTGACCGCGCGACATCCGGCGTCAGTACGCGCAAGCGGGACTTGCCAGTCAGGTGTAACAACAGCGTAATCCCAGCGATCCCTCCGACCACCAGAACCAGTAGAATTTCAAGCGGCATTCCGTCCTCCCGCCCGGCAGAGTGCAAAGCAGCAGGCTGGCTGTCAAAGGTGGCGTCGCGTCAGCTATGTTCCAGATTGTCCAGAATTTCAGACTGCACGACGCGCTGAACAAAGGGAACCAGTCCGTCTGGTCCCGAGCTGCGGTCCTTGAGGTGGATGCAAATGTCGGGTCTGCGTGCCGCTATGATGCCGACCATTTCGCCTCGAATCCTGTCATCGAGACCGGCACCCATGATCGCGCAGGAGATACGTGGCTCCTCGTCCAGCTGGCGTTTGACTTCTTCCTGATCATGCGCGCCCAACCACTGGATCGGTAAGTGGTCCAGCTGTCGCGCGACGTCTCCGATCACATTGGGCAATTTCCCTATCAACAGTACTACCGGTTTCATCGCCCCTCCCTTTCTACAGTCGCAAAGAAAACCGGCCCGTTGGGGCCGGTTTCAGTCTAGCACAAATTGGTCGGGAAGGTCTGCCGCTTCAGCTTTCTGCGCCGACCAAAGTCGACACTATCGCTTTGGCGCTGTCCGAATTCCATTCGGCATCCCCGATCAAACGGGCGATCTCGTTCCCATCCGGGTCCAAAATGACGGTGATGGGCAGAGCGATCACGCCCATCTCGCGGGCAACAGCCGATTTGGGATCCTGATGGCGGGGCAGGTTTACGATGCCGTTTTCTTCAAAGAACTTCTTGATCCCCGCGGGCGAGTTGCGACCCGTCGCCAAAGTCAGAACCTCAAACTTGTCACCCCCGAATTCTTCCTGCAGCTCTGCGATCTGGGGCATTTCCTTGCGGCAGGGTGCGCACCAGGTGGCCCAGAAGTTCAGCAGAACATATTTGCCCTTGTAGTCCTCAAGCGAACCGGTGCCGCCGTCGTCTTCAAGCTGAAACTCTACCGGCGCGACTGGCTTGGGCTCTTTGTGCAGGATCAGCCGCTTCAGTGTGCCATCGCGTAGCGGACCCAGAGTTTCCGCATCCGTTGCAAAAGCCGCGTTTGCACCCAGCGCAAGGGCCATATAAAGGGGGATCAGACGAAATAGGCGCATATCAACTCCGGGTTTTCTTACATGACCGATCAATCTTCGAACCAGATGTGGGGCGGCCGCTTTGCCGCCGGTCCAGACGCGATCATGGAGGCAATCAATGCCTCGATCGGGTTCGATCAGCGGATGGCAGCCCAGGACATTGCAGGCTCACGCGCCCATGCCGCCATGTTGGCTGCCACAGGCGTCATAAGTGATAGTGACGCTGAAGCTATTCGGGAAGGCCTGCTCACCGTTTTGTCAGAAATCCAGAACGGAGAGTTTCAGTTCTCGACCGCGCTGGAAGACATCCACATGAATGTGGAGGCGCGGCTGAAAGAGGTGATCGGAGAGCCTGCGGGTCGTTTGCACACGGGCCGGTCGCGAAACGATCAGGTTGCGACCGATTTCAAACTCTGGGTTCGCGATCAACTGGATGCGGCGGAAACTGGTCTTCTGGCCCTGATCCGCGCGCTTTTGGCACAGGCCGAAGCCGGTGCCGATTGGGTCATGCCGGGCTTTACACACCTGCAAACGGCGCAGCCGGTGACATGGGGTCACCACATGATGGCCTATGTCGAAATGTTTGGCCGCGACCTGAGCCGTGTTCGTGATGCCCGTGCCCGGATGAACGAATCCCCATTGGGGGCAGCCGCGCTGGCTGGGACCTCTTTCCCAATCGATCGCCAGATGACAGCCGAAGCGCTGGGCTTTGACCGCCCCGCCGCAAACTCGCTGGACGCTGTCAGTGACCGCGATTTTGCACTGGAGTTCCTGTCGACCGCCTCGATCTGCGCCGTCCACCTGTCGCGCTTTGCCGAGGAACTGGTGATCTGGTCGTCGGCCCAGTTCCGGTTTGTCACCCTGTCCGATCGCTTCTCGACCGGCTCATCCATCATGCCGCAGAAGAAGAACCCCGACGCAGCCGAGCTGATCCGCGCCAAGGTGGGTCGTATTTTTGGAGCAAACACGGCGCTGATGATGGTCATGAAGGGTCTGCCGCTGGCCTATTCCAAGGACATGCAGGAAGACAAAGAGCAGGTCTTTGACGCCGCCGACAACTGGATGCTGGCACTGGCCGCTATGGAAGGGATGGTCAAGGATATGACCGCCAACCGCGAAAGCCTGGCCGCTGCTGCGGGATCAGGATTTTCGACGGCGACCGATCTGGCCGACTGGCTGGTGCGCGTGCTGGGATTGCCTTTCCGTGATGCGCACCACGTGACCGGGTCCTTGGTCGCGATGGCCGAAAACAAGGGTTGTGACCTGCCGGATCTGTCTCTGGAGGACATGCAATCGGTGCACTCCGACATCACCGATGATGTCTATTCTGTCCTTACCGTGCAAAATTCGGTAAACTCGCGTCAGTCCTATGGCGGCACAGCCCCGGATCAGGTGCGTGCCCAGGTCAAGCGGTGGAAGGCGCTGGTGTGATGCGGATAGTACGTGCAGTTGTTGTGATCTCGGCCGGGATTTTCCTGGCCGGATGCGGCGCAGATGGTGAACCCATCCAACCGTCGATGAGCGCCAATATCGGCGTTGGCAGCAGCGGCACCTATGGCGGTGTTGGTGTGGGCCTGCAACGCGGTGGACTAGGGGTGTTCCTGGGGCTGTAAGCAAGCCGATTGCAATTTCGCGCAACCATGCCCATCTGCATGGCAACAACGGCCTCGCGCCAAACCCAAAAAGAAGACAAAGACATGAGAATTTTCGGCCTGATCCTGTCTCTTGCCGTTCTGGCGGCCTGCGACCCGACGTATAAACCGCGCCCCGAACCGGCGGATACCTCAAGCGGGTCTGGCATCAAGATTTCGGGCTATGGCCGGGTTGGTGTTTCAACATCCAACTAGCGCAATGCCGCAGACGGCGCGGAATCCATTGATCCGCAGGTGGCTTTTGGTCTAAGCGCGCTGTTATGGATCACTTTCTCTACCGCGACGGCGCGCTTTACGCCGAGGATGTCCCGATCTCCGAAATCGCAGCCGCGGTCGGGACCCCATTCTATGTCTATTCGACCGCGACTCTATTGCGGCATTTCCAGCTGTTTGATGACGCGCTTTCCGGCACCGATCATCTTGTCTGCTATGCAATGAAAGCTGCCAGCAATCAGGCGATCCTTAAAACGCTCGCGCAAGCAGGCGCTGGAATGGACGTTGTGTCGGGCGGGGAATACCTGCGGGCCAAGGCTGCAGGTGTTCCGGGCGAAAAGATCGTGTTTTCTGGCGTCGGAAAAACGGCGGATGAGATTCGGACCGCATTGACCGAAGGCATCCGCCAGTTCAACGTGGAATCCGAACCCGAGATGGAAGTGATCAACGCCATCGCGCTGGAACTGGGTATGGTCGCACCAATCACCGTTCGGGTGAACCCGGATGTGGACGCCAAGACCCACGCAAAGATTGCCACCGGAAAGTCCGAAAACAAGTTCGGCATTCCGATTGCGCGCGCGTCCGAGGTCTATGCCCACGCGGCCAGCCTGCCGGGTCTGGATGTGATCGGGATCGACGTCCATATCGGCTCGCAACTGACCGAGTTGGAGCCGTTCGAGATGGCCTACACAAAGGTCGCCGAGCTGACCGAGCAGCTGCGGGCCGAAGGGCACAATATACGCCGACTGGATTTGGGCGGGGGCTTGGGAATTCCATACACCCGCGCAAATGAGGCTCCGCCTTTGCCGGTGGAATATGGTGCCCTGATCAAGAAAACGTTGGGCCATCTGGGCTGTGAGATCGAGATCGAACCCGGCCGGCTGATTGCCGGAAACGCCGGACTGATGGTCAGCAAGGTGATCTATGTGAAATCAGGTGAAGGCCGCGATTTCCTGATCCTCGACGGGGCGATGAACGACCTGATCCGCCCTGCGATGTATGAGGCGCATCACGATATCGTTGCGGTGAAGGAACCGGTTCCGGGTGTCGAACAGCAACCCTATGACATTGTCGGTCCGGTCTGTGAAAGCGGCGATACGTTTGCGAAGGAACGCAACATGCCGCCGCTTGAATCGGGGGATCTGGTCGCGTTCCGAAGTGCCGGGGCTTATGGCGCGGTGATGTCCAGTGAATACAATACCCGCCCTCTGATCCCCGAGGTTCTGGTACATGGGGATCAATTTGCAGTTATTCGTGAACGGCCAAGCTTTGACGAAATCATAAACCGCGATACCATACCTACGTGGCTTTGACGCGATAGGCGCGCGGGCCCGATCAGGAGGCCCGCCTTGACCGCAAGACAGACCCTGCCGATCCCAAGACTGTCCCTGTGGCTGACGCATGCAGGGATGCTGGCCGAACGGGTTATGCGCGCGTTTTGGCCGTTTTTCTCGGTTTTGATGGCTATTCTGGCCGCTTTGATGCTGGGATTGCAGGATGAGGTGCGCGTTGAAATCGTCTGGGCCGTGGGCGCGGTGGCGTTGTTGGGCCTGCTGGCGACTCTGATCCTTGGGCTAAGGCGATTCCATCTCCCGACCCGGGCAGAAGCGGTGATGCGCCTGGATGAGGCCCTGCCGGGCCGCCCGATTCAGGCGTTGATGGACGATCAGGCCATTGGGGCTGCGGATTCTGATTCCGTCGCGTTGTGGCATGCGCACCAAAACCGAATGGCGCAGCGTGTTGCGCAGGCCGAGCCTGTTAAACCCGACCTGCGGTTGGCCGACCGCGATCCTTATGCTCTGCGCTATTCTGCATTGCTGGCACTTGTGATTGCCGCGATGTTTGGTTCGTTCTGGCGTATTGGCTCGGTGGCCGAAATGACACCGGGCGCCGCCGCGGCGGGGCAAGGGCCCAGCTGGGAAGGCTGGGTCGAGCCGCCGCGTTACACCGGACTTCCGACGCTGTATCTGGCGGATCAATCCGACCCGACGCTAACAGTGCCGCAAGGCAGCCGCATCACGCTTAGGTTTTACGGCGAAGTCGGCGCGCACAGTCTGACGGAAACGACAACACCTTTGGGGAAAGAAGCTGCGACTGAACCTGAACAGGATTTCACCGTACAGCGGTCCGGCGAGCTGACCATCGATGGCCCATCAGGTCGCGCTTGGGCACTGAACATCGTGGCGGATACGCCGCCTCAGGTTGCTGTTGACGGCGCGGCCGAGTCTGAGGCTGGTGGGCAGATGAAGCTGCCCTTTGCGGCCAGTGATGACTATGGCGTTGTCTCTGGCTCGGCGGTGATCGAACTGGATCTGGCCTCGGTCGATCGACGGTATGGTCTGACTGCCGCCCCCGAACCGCGCGAGGTCATTCAGGTAGAGCTGCCCATGCCAATTACCGGCGACCGGGCAGATTTTACCGAGGACCTGATCGAAGATTTTTCGCAGCACCCATGGGCGCATCTTCCGGTCAAGATCACGCTGATGGCTCGCGATGCAGCGGATCAGGAAGGTCAGTCCGAGCCGTTTATAACCGCCTTGCCCGCCCGTCGCTTCTTTGACCCGCTGGCCGCAGCCGTAATCGAGCAGCGCCGCGATCTACTTTGGACGCGGGACAACGCGACCCGCGTGGCACAGATGCTGCGGGCGGTGTCGCACCTGCCCGAAGACCTGTTCCGGTCGGATACCGCGTATCTGCGCCTGCGCGTCATTCTGCGCCGGTTGGAGACGTTCAACGAATATGGTCTGAAACCGGAACAGCAGGCCGAGATCGCTGAAGCCCTTTGGGAACTTGGGCTTCTGATCGAAGACGGAACCCTTGCCGATGCGCTGGAACGCATGCGCCGCGCGCAGGAGCGGCTGACCGAAGCCATGCAGAACGGCGCGAGCGATGAAGAGATCGCAGAACTCATGCAGGAACTGCGCGAGGCGACCGAGGACTACATGCGCCAGTTGCAGCGTCTGGCGCAGGAAAACGGCGAGTTTGACCAGAACCAGCAAGGCCAGAATGGCGAGACCATGCAGATGACGCAGGATGACCTGCAGCGCATGATGGACCGCATTCAGGAACTGATGGAACAGGGCCGCATGGCCGAGGCGCAGCAGGCGTTGGAAGAATTCCAGCGTATGATGGAAAACATGCGCGTGACCCAGGGCCAGGGACAAGGCCAGCAATCCGAAGGCCAGCAGGCGATGGAAGGTCTGGCGGAAACGCTGCGCGAGCAGCAGGGCCTGAGTGATCAAGCCTTCCGCGACCTACAGGAACAGTTCAATCCCGGCGCGCAGGCCGGAGAAAACCAGGGCAATGAAGGCCGTTCAGGCGGGCAGGGCCGTGGTCAGAGCCATGAAGGTCAAGGCGGGCAGGGGCAACAAGGTGCCGAAGACGGTGCCGGGCAGCAGGGTCAGGGATCACTGGCGGATCGCCAGCAGGCTCTGCGCGATGAGTTGAACCGCCAGCAACAGGGGTTGCCGGGGGCCGGTACGCCCGAAGGTGATGCTGCGCGTGATGCTCTGGACCGGGCCGGGCGCGCGATGGAGGGTGCCGAAGAGGCGCTGCGCAGCGATGATCTGGCCGAAGCCATTGATCGTCAATCCGAAGCGATGGAAGCCCTGCGCGAAGGCATGCGGTCACTCGGCGAGGCACTGGCGCAAAACCAGCAGAACCAGCCGGGGCAGGGGGCGCAAGACGGCGATATGCAGGCCAACAACAGGGATCCGCTGGGTCGCAGCCCGGGGGCGAACGGCACAATCTCGACCGACGAGAACCTCTTGCAAGGCGAAGATGTCTATCGCCGTGCGCGCGAACTGTTGGATGAGATTCGCCGTCGTACAGGCGAAACGGACCGCCCCCAGATCGAACTGGAATACCTCAAACGACTGCTGGAACGGTTCTGATCGGCCAGTTTAGTTCTGGGACGATGCTGATCCCGTCTGCGCCTCGAGCCAAACGCGGGCCTGATCGACCAGCGAGACATAGCTGTTCAGCACAGGGTCAGCCTGCGGAACGGCTTCGGAAATCCGTTGAGAGTTGCTGTAGATCAGCAGCAGGATCACACCGATAATCAGGATCAGGATGAACCCGCGGCGGAAGCCACCGGATTTGCGCGGCGGGGGCATATCCTCGTCCTGCTTCGGCAGCGGGTCTTCGCTGCGCAGGCTGGAATTGATGGCCTCAACATCCGGCAGCGCGTCATTCTGGCCTGAGTCTTTGGCGGTCTCGGTCGCAATCAAGTCCTTGGCGGCCTTTTCCGGCTCGGGCGGTGCATCAAGGGCCAGATCGGTCTGCGTCTCAAGGCTGCCGCCTTCCTGCGCGCGCAATTCGGCCTCGCGTGCAGCTTCCTGTTTCAGGATACTTGCAACCGCTGGATCGACATTCCCTGTCGATGAAGCCTCGGCCGGTTCGGCGGTTGGCTTTGGGTCTTCAGCAGGCTTTTCAGCAGGCGCGGGCGCTTCCGCCTTTTCCGGCTCGGGGGCAGCGGGCGCCGGTTCGGCTTTGGCAGGCTCGGCCGCAGTTTCCGGGTGCTTGGCTTGGAACCACGTCTTTTCGCAGTTGGAGCACTGCACGTCGCGGCCTTCCTCTGGGATGACCTCGTCTGGTACCTCGTACTGAGCACCACAATTCGGACAAGTAAGACGCATGCTGCCTCCCGGTCGGGGCGCCGACCTGATAATAGTTTTTTCAGGGATGATATTCCGTTAAGACCTGACCGCAAAGGGTGTTTTCGGTTTCCTACGGTAAGTGTCACCAATTCGACCCGGTACAGGCATTGAAACCACAACCCCGCTCGGGCAAGAAGGGCGGCGACACGAAACGGGGGCCCTTGTGATCGAGCTGGAAAACGTCAGCTACACCTATGGCGATGGGGAATTGCTGAGCGATGTATCGCTTCAGCTTCAGCCTGGGTCGTTCCATTTTCTGACCGGCCCTTCGGGCGCGGGCAAGACCACGTTGCTGAAACTGTGTTACGGGGCATTGTTGCCAACATCGGGACGATTGAACGCATTCGAGCAGGATGTTTCGCGACTCGACCGGGACCAGATGGCGCTGTTGCGGCGGCGGATCGGTGTGGTGCACCAGGATTGCCGCTTTCTGGACCATATGACCCTATCGGAAAACGTGGCTTTGCCGCTGATGGTTTCCGGCAAGGGCGAGAACGCTCAGAAAGAGGACCTGTTCGAACTGCTCAATTGGGTCGGCTTGGGTTCACGCCTGGATGCGCTTCCGCCAGAGCTATCGGGCGGTGAACGTCAGCGCGCTGCACTGGCACGGGCGGTAATCCTGTCACCGGACGTGGTGCTTGCAGACGAGCCGACCGGAAACGTGGATTGGGAAATGTCGCAGAGATTGATGCGGCTGTTGGTCGAGCTGAACAAAATGGGCAAAACCGTGCTCATCGCCACCCATGACCTGAGCCTGATCCGTGCGACCAAAAGCCAGGTGCAGGCGCGAGTTCTCAGGATTTCGCAGCGCCAGATTCAGCTGGCAGGAGCGGACCTATGAGCAAGGGCACCATTCGCAGCCTTCTGGCACGGGACAAACGCGCGGACCGGGTCGTGCCGCCATCAGGTTATACAGCACAACTGACGCTATTCGTTTCTGGTGCGATGGGATTTCTGGCCGTTTTCGCGCTGGCGTTGTCGCTGGCATCCGGTCGATTGGCAGATCGCTGGGCCTCGGAGTTGGCAGGGGCCGCGACCTTGCGCATCAACGCGCCTGCTGAACAGTTAACCGCCCAGACCGAGGCCGCGCTGATTGTGCTGTCCCAGACACCAGGCGTGGCGTCTGCCCGTGCGCTCAGTGCCGAAGAGCAGGTCGCCCTGCTGTCCCCGTGGTTTGGCCCTGACCTGCCTCTGGACACATTGCCGATACCTCAACTGATTGAGATCATCGAAGGCGAACCCGGGCTGGACGCTGCCGGATTGCGCCTGCGGTTGGGTGCGGAAGTTCCCGGCGCTGTTCTGGATGATCATTCGCGCTGGCGCAAACCGCTGGTCGAGGCCGCAAACTCGCTGCGGCGGTTGGGATGGGTGTCCATCCTGCTGATCGGTGGTGCAACCGCAGCCATGATCACGTTGGCCGCCAATGCGTCATTGGCCGCCAATGCACAGATCATCGAGGTTTTGCGCTTGGTTGGAGCCCGCGACAGCTTTATCGCCCGCGCCTTCGTGCGACGGTTCACGTACCGCGCGTTCTTTGGGGCGCTGGTTGGGATGCTGTTCGGCATGACCGGCGTTCTGCTATTGCCCGAAGCCTCGCAAGAGGGCGGGTTTCTCACCGGGTTGGGATTTAAGGGTCTTGGCTGGCTTCTGCCTGCGTTAATACCTCTGTTGGGGGCTGCGGTGGCGTTTCTGGCCACCTGGACAGCCGCCGTGCGTAAATTGAAGGAGCTTTCCTGATGGCTACAGCGATCCAATGGATACGCTCTTTGATCTTCATGATCGTGATCTACACATGGATGCTGATCCTTGGCATCGTGTTTGCACCTTATGCGCTGTTTACCAAACGCGGCGCGCTGCAGGCCTGTAAAACCTATGCGCGCAGTACGATGTGGATGGCCAGTTGGATGGTTGGCATTCGGTGCGAGGTGCGTGGTACCGTGCCCGTGGACGAGGTTGTTATCGGTGCCAAGCACCAGTCTTTCCTCGACATCATGATGATCTTCAACGCCGTTCCGCATGGCAAGTTCATCATGAAGAAAGAGCTTCTGTGGACGCCGATCATCGGTCTGTATGCGCGTCGCCTTGGCTGTATTCCTGTTGATCGCGGAAAAAAGGGTGTGGCCGTTGCCAAAATGGTCAAGGACGTCGCCAAGGAGTTCTCGGAACCCGGCCAGTTGGTGATCTACCCTCAGGGTACACGCGTCGCGCCCGGGGTGCAGAAACCCTACAAGGTTGGCACCGCGGTTTTGTACGAGGGGCTGGGGTTCCCGTGCGTGCCGGTGGCGACCAATGCCGGAGTGTTCTGGCCGCGCACTGGTGTCATGCGCAAACCGGGTCTGGCCATCGTGGATTTCCTTGATCCGATCGAGCCGGGTGTTGAAAAGACCGCCTTCCTCGGTCGTCTTGAAGAGGTGATCGAAACGCGATCCGACGCGTTGATGCGCGAAGTGGGGTTTGACCCGGATGCAGTTCATTAAGGAGATCGAGGCGCTTGAGGCGCTGTATGGCACGCCCGGTGCGCCTTCGCTGCGCAAGGTGGCGCAGAATTTGACGCCGCTCTATCGCAAATGGATCATGGCCTCGCGTCTTTGCATCCTCAGCACCGTTGGTCCCGAAGGCGTTGATGGCACCCCGCGCGGTGATGACGGCCCCGTGGTGCTGGAGCTTGATCCGCACAGGCTGGCGATGCCGGATTGGCGCGGGAACAACCGGCTGGACTCGTTGCGCAACATCGTGCGCGACCCACGCGTTTCCCTGATGTTCATTGTGCCCGGGTCGAACACTGTTGTTCGGCTGAATGGCAAGGCCTATGTCACTGATGACCAAGGTCTGCGCGAGCAGTTCGAGAAGCACGGTAAGATGCCGGCCACAGTGATCGTTATCGAAATTGCCGAAATCTACACCCAGTGTGCGCGTGCCTTGATGCGGGCTAGGACCTGGACCGCTGGCGACGAAGGCAAGGACCTGCCCACAGCAGGCGAGATCCTGGCCGAAATGTCCAATGGTGAAGAGGGCGGCGCGCTTTATGACGCTGAATGGGGTGCACGCGCCGCCAAGACAATGTGGTAGGCACGGGATCAAGCCGCCTGAGCGCCGATCTGCTGTACCTTTGATATCCAGCGATCCACGTTGCCGGGCTTTGGATCGCTGGCGCCTGCGAAATAGGTGAACTTGGTCGGTTTGAACCCGACAAAACCCAGAATCTGATCGCGGACCTGACGGATCATAGCTTGTCTGTAGATCAGGCGCATGAACCAACCGGGAGTGTCTGAGGTCAGAATGACCCGCGCCGTGCGGCCCGTCAGCATTGGCGACGGGAATCCAATCCGGGTCGTATTCCGTGTGTCAAAGGTGCGGCCCGGAATGAAAGCCCGATCAATCAGACCTTTCAGCTTTGCAGGCAGGCCGCCCCACCACATGGGCGTGGTCAGAACAAGGTGTTCACTCCATTCCAGATCGTTCAGCACGTCCTCAAGGACCGGTTCCAGCGGTTTGAATTCTTCATAGTTGCCCTGTCCGAAATCATGATCGAATTGCAGCTCGCTGAGATGGATCATTCGAACCTCATGCCCCTGTTGTTGGGCGGCTTGGGCGTAAGTCTCGGCAAACGTACGTGACAGGCTGGTTTCACCGGGGTGCCCATCGAGTATCAGGATTTTCTTTCGTTGCATTGGGAATCTCCAAAAATGACCATGGTCAGTTTATAGAGTTTAAAAATGACCATGGTCAATAATAAAATTTGACCACGGTCAGAAAACATGCGAACAGAACCTATGCAAAAGACAGTTCAAAAGAGAACGCTCAAAACCCGAGCGCGGCTGATCGAGGCTGCGGATGACGTGATTGAAAGACACGGCTATCAGGCTTTGCGGGTGGAAGACGTGGTACAGGCCGCCGGTGTTGCCAAAGGAACCTTCTTCGCCCATTTCCGGGACAAAGATGCGTTGATGGAGTATCTGATCGGTGAAAGGTTGGTTGCGCGCTTTGATCAGGTGGAACAGGGACCCATCCCCCGCACGGCCCCCGAGATTGCCAATGCGTTGCAACCCATCCATTCTTTCATGACGTCCGAACGTTATGTGTTTGATTTGATCATTCGGTATTCCGGGGCAGCGGCCATAACCGAAATTGGCCCCATCGCGGGATGCTTTGAACGCTATGTCAGGCTGGTTGCCGGTTGGCTGGAAACCGCAAAGGTGCGCAAGGACATTTCCCCAGACCTACTTGCCGAGGGTGTTCAGGCGTTTGCCATTCAGTCAATGTCTCTGAAGTTTTGCGCTCTGCACGAGGCTGAGAGCTTTTCAGATAGATTGGAGATCTATCTGGACGCATGGTTAACCCCGGCTGCGTGATCGCCGCCGGGGTTGTCAAATCAGCTGTGAATAGGTCCGTCACCGCAAGCCAGAGCAGCCTCGCGTACGGCCTCGGAATAGGTCGGGTGGGCGTGGCAGGTCAGGGCCAGATCCTCTGCTGAGGCACCGAACTCCATCGCCACGCAAACCTCATGGATCAGGTCACCTGCCGCTGGGCCAATGATGTGGCAGCCCAGAATGCGGTCGGTTTCCTTGTCAGCCAGGATTTTGACAAACCCATCTGTCATCAGGTTGGCCTTGGCGCGGCCGTTGCCCATGAACATGAACTTTCCGACCTTGTAGGCGCGGCCCTGTTCCTTCAGCGTCTCTTCGGTTTCACCCACGTTGGCGACTTCGGGCCAGGTGTAGATGACGCCGGGGATGACGCCATAGTTGACGTGACCATGCTTGCCTGCGACCTGTTCCGCGGCAGCCATGCCTTCGTCTTCGGCCTTATGCGCCAGCATCGGACCTTCGGTCACGTCGCCGATGGCGTAGATACCCGGCACGTTGGTCTGCCAGTCGGAACCCACTTTGATCTGACCGCGCGGGGTCAATTCGACCCCCAACGCCTCAAGCCCAAGACCGTCTGAGAACGGCTTACGGCCCGTAGCAACCAGAACGGTGTCCGCCTCAATCACATGCTCACTATCGTCCTTGCGCAGTTTGTAAGTGACTTTTGCCTTGGTCTTGGTGGCCTCGGTCTTTTGGACCGCTGCGCCCATGACGAAGTTCAGACCCTGTTTTTTCAGAATACGCTGGAAGGTCTTCTGAACCTCGGGGTCCATGCCGGGCGTAATCACGTCGAGGAACTCGATCACGGTCACCTCAGCGCCCAGACGCTGATAGACCGAGCCCAGCTCCAACCCGATCACACCTGCGCCGATCACAACCATTTTCTTCGGCACCTTGCCCAAAGACAGCGCACCGGTCGAGGTCACGACGACCTTTTCATCCACCTCGACACCCGGCAGCGCGGACGGTTCCGACCCCGATGCGATGATGATATTCTTGGCGGTGTGGACCTCGTCCCCAACCTTGACCTGACCGGCGGCGGGGACCGAACCCCAGCCTTTCAGCCAGTCTATCTTGTTCTTTTTGAACAGGAACTCGATCCCCTTGGTATTTCCGTCGATAGTTTCCTGCTTGTAGGCCTGCATCTGCTTCCAATCGACCGAGGGGCTTTTGCCCTTCAGGCCCATCTTGGCAAAGTTATGCTCGGCCTCATGAAGTTGGTGCGAGGCGTGCAGCAGCGCTTTGGACGGGATGCAGCCCACGTTCAGGCAGGTGCCGCCGAGTGTGTCGCGCCCTTCGACACAGGCGGTTTTCAGGCCCAATTGAGCGCAGCGGATGGCGCAGACATAGCCGCCGGGGCCCGATCCGATTACGATAACGTCATAATTTGCCATGTGTCAGGTCCTTGTCGTTTTCGGGGATCGCGGCGCTCGCAAACGCCGGATTTGCCCCATTTTATGTTTCCACGCCGACGGCTGTGTCAAATTACAGCGGCCAGCAACATTACAGTGTTGGCGGCGAGGCCAATCAACCAGATCACGGTACGCCACGGCGTCCAGCCCAACGCATAGGCAGGGACGTAGAGGACACGGGCGATCAGATAGACCCAGCTGCACGCAGCCGTAAAACCGTTCGATTGGCCCGAGATTGTCAGAACAAGGGCGGCAATTGCAAACAGAACCAAACCCTCGGTATGGTTGCTGAGCGCGCGATGCAATCGCCCCGCAGCCCCCGGCCTTTCCACCGGAACGTCCCGAGGGCCCACAGCCTTATCAAGGTCGATCCTGCCATGTCCCACGGCCAGATAGAGCACGAATTGCACCACCCATAGCAGCGCAGCAAGGGTCAGGACGGTCAGTTCCGGCGTCATCTGGTGGTTCCCACGATCATCACGTAGCCCGTTTAGGCCGTGCCCAAACTCAGGCGCGGCCTAAACTTTCAAACAGGCTCCAGCACCTTGGTTTGGATATGTGCCACGCCACCGCGTTCGTGGTGCATGGCCAGTTCTTCGGATTCGATGAAATCCTGAGCCCGGTCCATATCTGTGATTTCGAACAGAGCAACCGCGTGGTCTTTGCGTTCGGGATCTTTCCAGATGTGGAGGTCGCGGATGCCCGCGGCCTCTCTCATTGGTTTGTCTTCTTCGAACACCTTCAGCCAGACATCAAAGTCAGCTACGTCGGCTTGCCAGAGAACATGTGTTGCCATGATTACAGATCCATCAGCAGGCGGCGCGGGTCTTCCAGCGCCTCTTTTACGCGAACAAGGAACGTCACCGCGCCTTTGCCGTCCACGATCCGGTGGTCATAAGACAGGGCCAGATACATCATCGGGCGGATCTTGATCTCACCGTTGATGACCATCGGACGGTCCTGGATCTTGTGCATCCCCAGGATACCCGATTGCGGTGGGTTCAGGATCGGCGAGGACATGAGCGAGCCGTAAACCCCACCGTTTGAGATCGTGAACGTGCCGCCCTGCATCTCTTCCATGCTCAGCTTGCCGTCACGGGCGCGTTTGCCTTTCTCAGCGATGGCCTTTTCGATTGCGGCAAAGGACATGCTGTCCGCGTCACGGATGACCGGAACAACCAGACCTTGCGGAGTGCCAGCTGCGACGCCCATGTGGACGAAGTTCTTGTAGACAATGTCCGTACCGTCGATCTCGGCATTTACCTCGGGCACTTCTTTTAGCGCGTGGCAGCAGGCTTTGGTGAAGAAGGACATAAAGCCCAGGCGGACGCCGTGCTTTTTCTCGAACTGGTCCTTGTACTGGCTGCGCAGGGCCATCACCTCGGTCATGTCCACCTCGTTGTAAGTGGTCAGGATCGCGGCGGTGTTCTGTGCGTCTTTCAGGCGCTTGGCGATGGTCTGGCGCAAACGTGTCATGCGCACGCGCTCCTCGCGGGCTGCATCCTGTGCCGCAACCGGTGCTCGGGGCGCAGCTGCTGGAGCCGGGGCTGCCGCAGCAGGGGCCGGAGCTGCCGCTGTTGCGACCGCGCGAGCCACGTCTTCCTTCATGATGCGGCCATCACGACCTGTGCCCGTTACCTGACCGGCAGAAAGGCCAGCCTCGGCCATCGCTTTTTCTGCCGATGGTGCGTTGGCCACGTCTTTGCCTGTGCTTGCGGCGGGAGCCGGGGCTGCTGCTGCGGGGGCAGGGGCTGCAGATGCTCCTGCTGCCGCACCCGAGATCACCGCCAGTTTCGCGGTCGCGTCCACGGTCACGCCCTCTGGGGCTACGATTTCTGCCAGAACGCCTGCAGCCGGTGCCGGTACTTCGACAGAAACCTTGTCGGTTTCCAACTCACACAGCATCTCATCCTGCGCGACGCTGTCACCAACCTGTTTGAACCAGGTCGAAACTGTCGCTTCGGTCACAGATTCGCCCAAGGTGGGCACCATCACGTCGACGCTGCCACCAGACGCAGCCGGGGCTGCGGCAGGGGCAGGAGCCGCCGCCGGAGCGGGGGCCGCGCCTTCGCCTGCGGCGATCGTGGCCAGCAAAGCGTCGACACCAACGGTTTCGCCCTCGGCAGCGACGATTTCGCCCATCACGCCAGCGGCGGGCGAAGGGACTTCGACGGTGACCTTGTCGGTCTCCAACTCACACAGCATTTCATCCACGGCCACAGCGTCGCCGGGTTTCTTGAACCATGTCGCAACCGTGGCTTCGGTGACCGACTCGCCAAGCGTGGGAACTCGAACTTCAATGGACATCGATTATTTTCCTTCAATGCTCAGCGCTTCGTTGACCAGCGCTTCTTGTTGGGCTTTGTGTTGGCTGGCCAGCCCCGTCGCGGGCGAGGCCGAAGTCGCGCGGCCGACATAGCGCGGCCGTGTGTGCTTGGCGCCGATGCGGGTCAGAACCCACTCGATATTCGGCTCGATAAAGGTCCAGGCACCCTGGTTCTTGGGTTCTTCCTGGCACCAGATCATCTCTGCCCCTTTGAACCGCTCAAGCTCGTTGATCAGCGAATGGGCAGGGAAGGGGTAGTACTGTTCGATCCGCAGCAGATAGACGTCGTCGATCCCGCGTGCGTCGCGTTCTTCCAGCAGGTCGTAGTAGACCTTGCCGGAACACATCACGACCCGCTTGATCTTGTCGTCCTTCTGCAGCTTGGTGTCCGAGTTGCCCTTTTGGGCGTCATCCCAAAGAACCCGGTGGAAGCTGGAGCCGGTGGTGAAGTCATCAGCCGTGCTAATCGCCAGTTTGTGGCGCAGCAGCGATTTCGGCGTCACCAGAATCAAGGGCTTGCGGAAGGTGCGGTGCAGCTGACGGCGCAGGATGTGGAAATAGTTCGCAGGCGTCGTACAGTTCGCCACGATCCAGTTGTCCTGACCGCACATTTGCAGGAAGCGCTCCAGCCGTGCCGAGCTGTGCTCGGGGCCTTGCCCTTCGTACCCATGTGGTAGCAGGGTCACCAGGCCAGACATCCGCAGCCATTTGCTTTCGCCCGAGCTGATGAACTGATCGAACATGATCTGCGCACCGTTGGCAAAATCACCAAACTGCGCCTCCCACAAGGTCAGTGCGTTGGGTTCCGCCAGTGAATAGCCGTATTCGAAACCAAGGACCGCATATTCCGAAAGCATCGAGTCGATCACTTCGTAATGCGACTGGCCTTTGCGAATGTTGTTCAGGGGATAGTACCGCTCTTCGGATTCCTGATGCACAAAGCCCGAGTGACGCTGACTAAACGTGCCGCGCGTTGCGTCCTGACCGGACAGGCGGACCGGGTAGCCTTCGGTCAGAAGCGACCCAAAGGCCAAAGCCTCGCCCGTAGCCCAGTCGAACCCCTTACCGGTTTCGAACATTTGCTTTTTGTGATCCAGAAGGCGGGCGACCGTCTTGTGCACCGAGAATTCGGCCGGCGCTTGCGACAGCGCGGTTCCGACCTCGGCCAGGGTGTCCGGCGTGATTGCAGTGTCGCCGCGGACATATTCCTCTTTGTTTTTGTTCAGGTGCGACCAACGCCCGTCCAGCCAGTCGGCCTTATTAGGCTTATAGTCTTTACCGGCCTCAAACTCATCGTTCAGGTGAGCTTGGAAGGCAGCCTTCATATCCTCGATCTCACCCTCGGGGATCAGGCCGTCTTTGACCAGGCGTTCAGTGTAAAGCGACAGCGTGGTCTTATGGGTTTTGATCTTCTTGTACATGATCGGGTTGGTAAACATGGGCTCGTCGCCCTCGTTGTGACCAAACCGGCGATAGCAGAAGATGTCGATGACCACGTCCTTGTGGAACTTCTGGCGGAACTCGGTCGCAACCTTGGCCGCGTGGACCACGGCCTCGGGGTCGTCGCCGTTCACGTGGAAGATCGGTGCCTCAACCATCAGCGCAATGTCCGTCGGATACGGGCTCGAGCGCGAGAAGTGCGGTGCAGTGGTAAAGCCGATCTGGTTGTTCACCACGATATGCATGGTGCCGCCGGTCTTGTGGCCGCGCAGGCCGGACAGGCCAAAGCCTTCGGCCACAACGCCCTGACCCGCAAAGGCCGCGTCACCATGCAGCAGGATACCCATGACCTTGGTGCGATCAGTGTCGTTCAGCTGATCCTGTTTGGCACGGACCTTACCCAGAACAACCGGGTTCACGGCCTCGAGGTGGCTGGGGTTTGCGGTCAGCGACAGGTGGACGCTGTTGCCATCAAAAGCACGGTCGCTGGACGCACCCAGATGGTACTTCACGTCGCCCGAGCCATCTACATCCTCGGGTTTGAAGCTGCCGCCCTGGAACTCGTTGAAGATGGCGCGATAGGGCTTGCCCATCACATTTGCCAGAATGTTCAGGCGGCCACGGTGGGGCATGCCAATCACGATATCCTGCACACCCAAAGCGCCGCCGCGCTTGATGATTTGTTCCATCGCGGGGATCAGCGCTTCGCCACCATCCAGGCCAAACCGCTTGGTGCCCATGTATTTCACATGCAGGAACTTCTCGAACCCTTCGGCCTCGACCATTTTGTTCAGGATCGCCTTTCGGCCTTCCTTGGTGAACGCGATTTCTTTGCCGTACCCCTCAATCCGTTCCTTCAGCCACGCGGCTTGCTCAGGGTCGGAAATGTGCATGTACTGCAGCGCGAAGGTGCCGCAATAGGTCCGCTTCACGATGTCGACAATCTGGCGCATGCTGGCCATCTGCAGGCCCAGCACGTTGTCGATAAAGATCGGCCGGTCCATGTCGGCCTCAGTGAAGCCATAGGTTTTGGGATCCAGCTCGGGATGCGTGCTGGCCGCGCGCATGCCCAGCGGGTCCAGATCAGCCGCTAGGTGACCCCTTATCCGATAGGCCCGGATCAGCATCAGGGCCCGCAGGCTGTCCAGCACTGCCCGTTTGATCTGATCTTCGCTGACCGCGACGCCTTTGTCTGCCGCCTTGTCCTTGATCTTTTTGCCCGCCGCCTTGGCGTCGATCTCGGCCCATTCGCCTGTCAATGCACCTGTCAGATCATCTGCCGGCATCGGAGGCCAGTCGGTCCGTGCCCAAGATGGCCCCTCAGCCTCGCGCTGAACATCCGGCGTGGCGTCGCCCATGGCCTTGAAGAACTCGGCCCAGGCAGCATCTACCGCGTTCGGGTCTTTGGTGTACTGGGCATACAGTTGCTCCAGATATTCCGCATTGTGCCCCTGCATAAAGCTTGAGGCATGAAAGGCAGAGTTGGGCGTATGTTCGGTCATTGGGCTACCTCATATGGGTTGGGACCGTATTGGTTGGTGCCTGGTTGACTGGGGCGCGTAAGCCACCACAAAACCAGGAGGGGCGACACAAAAAGAACAAGCAGTGTCGGAATGACGACCAGCAACGTGGCGCGGGTAAACAGGATGTCCAGATTGCCACCGTGCTGGAAACTCGAGGCAAGACCGATGCCAAAAATCAGAACCGCTCCGGCGCCAAGGATCAGCAGGATTGGTAGCAGTGCATAAAGCCCGCTGCGCCCGGTATCATGCATCCGTCGCCACGCAACGGCCAAATGCGGGATGAACACAATCAGGCTGACGATGCTTTGCACAGGCTGCGAGGACGTCGCGGTGACCGATTTCACCTCGGCGCTTTCGCTGACCGAGACCTGCGTGAAGAACTGCCAGTCGATGATCCCGGCGATAAAGCTCCAGATCACGATGAACAGGAAAAAGAACCAGTATTCGGGCCGCGAGGCGCGGCCCGAAAAAGTGAAGAATTTGGAGAAACACGTTCTGACAGCCTCACCAAAGGTCATGTGTTCCGTTCCTCCCCGATTAGACGGCCGAAGCCGCCATATCAGCCAATCGCTTCCAGTACAGCCTCACCCAGCTGCGCCGGGCTTTCGGCCACGACGATACCGGCGCTGCGCATGGCTTCGATCTTGTCCTCGGCACCGCCTTTGCCGCCGGCGACAATCGCGCCCGCGTGGCCCATGCGGCGGCCCGGAGGGGCTGTGCGGCCTGCGATGAAACCTGCGGTTGGCTTCTTGCGGCCCTTCTTGGCCTCGTCCGCCAGGAACTGCGCAGCTTCTTCTTCGGCCGAGCCACCGATCTCACCAATCATGATGATCGACTCGGTTTCATCATCGGCCAAGAACCATTCCAGCACGTCGATATGCTCGGTGCCTTTTATCGGGTCACCGCCGATGCCCACACAGGTGGACTGGCCCAGTCCTACGTCAGTCGTCTGTTTCACGGCCTCATACGTAAGCGTACCCGAACGGCTTACAACACCCACGCTACCGCGTTTGTGAATGTGGCCGGGCATGATGCCGATCTTGCAGGCGTCGGGCGTGATGACACCCGGGCAGTTTGGGCCAATCAGGCGCGACTTCGAGCCTTCCAGCGCGCGTTTCACCTTCATCATGTCCAGAACCGGGATGCCTTCGGTGATGCAAACGATCACTTCCATCTCGGCATCAATCGCTTCGAGGATCGAGTCAGCCGCGAAGGGCGGCGGAACATAGATCACCGAGGCGTTGGCTTCGGTCACGTGCTTGGCTTCGTGGACCGAATTGAACACGGGCAGGTCAAGGTGGGTCATCCCGCCTTTGCCGGGGGTCACGCCGCCGACCATCTTGGTGCCATACGCAATGGCCTGTTCAGAGTGGAATGTGCCCTGCGAGCCGGTAAAGCCCTGACAGATCACTTTGGTATTTTCGTCGATGAGGACTGCCATTTGGCGTTCTCCTGTTTTAGGCGGGCCAAAGCCTACCAGAATTCTTCGGAAAGGCGGGCCGAAACCCACCCCACGGAATTGGATTAGCCTTTGACGGCCTTCACGATCTTCTCGGCACCGTCTTTCAGGTTGTCCGCCGCAATGACGTCCAGGCCAGAGGTGTTGATGATCTCTTTGCCTTTCTCGACATTCGTGCCTTCCAGACGCACGACCAGCGGAACTTGCAGGCCGACCTCTTTCACCGCGGCGACCACGCCCTCGGCGATGACGTCACAGCGCATGATACCGCCGAAGATGTTGACCAGAATGCCTTTGACGTTTTCGTCCGAGGTGATGATCTTGAACGCCTCGGTCACTTTCTCTTTGGTCGCACCGCCACCAACGTCCAGGAAGTTGGCAGGCTCGGCACCGTACAGCTTGATGATGTCCATCGTCGCCATCGCAAGACCGGCACCGTTGACCATACAGCCAATCTCTCCATCCAGCGCGATGTAGTTCAGGTCGTATTTCGAGGCTTCCAGTTCCTTGGGATCTTCCTCGGTTGTGTCGCGCAGCTCGGCGATGTCGGGGTGGCGGTAGACCGCGTTGCCGTCAAAGCCGACCTTGGCGTCCAGCACCTTGAGGTCGCCCTTGTCCGAGATGATCAGCGGGTTGATCTCCAGCATCTCCATGTCCTTCTCGACGAAGGCTGCATAGAGCTGGCTCATCAGTTTGACGCATTGCTTGACCTGCGGACCTTCCAGACCCAGCGAGAAGGCGATGCGGCGGCCATGGTAGGGCTGATAGCCCGTCGCAGGATCGACCGAGAAGGACAGGATTTTCTCAGGCGTCGCAGCGGCCACCTCTTCGATGTCCATGCCGCCTTCGGTCGAGCAGACAAACGAAATGCGGCTGGTCTGGCGATCCACCAGCAGGGCCAGATACAGCTCACGCTCGATGCCGGAACCGGCTTCGATGTAAATTCGGTTGACCTGCTTGCCTGCCGGTCCGGTCTGATGGGTGACCAGTGTGCGGCCCAGCATCTTTTTGGCTTCTTCAGCCGCTTCTTCGACCGATTTCGTCAGACGGACACCGCCTTTTTCACCGGCATCGGCCTCTTTGAACGAGCCCTTGCCGCGGCCACCCGCGTGGATCTGCGCTTTGACAACCCACAGAGGGCCGTCCAGTTCACCGGCTGCGGTTTTGGCTTCCTCAGCGCGCAGAACCGCGCGTCCTTCGGAGACCGGAGCGCCATAGCTGCGAAGAAGCGCTTTGGCCTGATATTCGTGAATGTTCATCGAAACTGTCCTGTCTGACTGCGATTACACCGTTATAGGGGTGTCTAGGGGGCAAGTTTAAAGGCTTTTTTGACAGGGACGCAGTTTTTCACGAAGATTTTCATTATTTGTGATCACAGCTTTTTAACGTGTGATCACAAACGCAGAAGTTAAGCGGATATTTGATTCGTAACGGTCGACGACCTTTAGAATAAACGGATATTCAAGCTAGCGCTAACCTCGGGGCTAGCTGCGGCGCAAGCGGACGATGCCCTTTTTCAGGCCCATAATAAGTTTGCGCAACTTGCCCAGAATGCCTTTGTCCACCAATGGGCGCACTTTCTTTGTTGTCCCCGGTGTCAGCTGTGCGTCCGCCTGGATCAGCGCGTTCAGGTGACGTTCCAGATCTGGCCCAACCAGACCCGCGACGGACCGAGCGCTGTCCAATCGTTTGTCGTGTCGGCTATGGAATTTGTAATGGTGCAGCAGGCGAGGGGCGCTGTGCAGGAAACCGAACATCTCGGCCTGCCGGTAGTCGAGGAAATTGTACTCCGGTGGCAAAACGGCCAACCGCAGGTCGCTGTAGAACAGTTTCTCTCGGATCAGTGCCTGATCGGATTTCAGGTCTTCTGCGATAATCGTTTCCTGTACGTCGCGCAAAAAGTCCAGCACTTGCTCAGAGGTCCGAATTCCAACCAGTCCGCCATTCAGATGCGGGAACGCGTTGGGCAGCGGAGTTTTCCAGACGCGCTGCGCATGCTGAGAGTTGCGCAAGGGATCATGCACCATCGCTATGTCGAACCGGTCGAGAACAGTAAAGATGTCGGACATATCCGCCAGACAGCGCACGTCCGCATCCAGATAGACGGTCTTGTCAAACCGCGAGCGCACAAGGCTTTCGAACTTGGGACGGAACCAGCTTTTGTCCAGCATGTGGATTTGGTCGAAGACCTCACTCCCCGGTGCGCCCTCAACGTCGGTGAACAAATCGACGGGCTCATCGGGCATCGCAGCCTTCAGCGAAATAGCAGCGTCAACCGCGGTTTCTATGTACTGCTCACCGCTGGCTGCAATGACAAAACCCTGAGACGACATGGCAATTTCCCAAAACAAAACCCGGCCCTCCTTACGGTGAACCGGGTTCCAATTTTTGGCAACAGCTAGATCAGGCCAGAGAGGCGTCGATACCTTTACACGCTTCGATCAGGCCCTTCACGGCGTTGACCGAGTTGTCGAAGCCAGCTTGTTCGTCTTCGTTCAGCTTGATGTCGACGATGCGCTCGACACCACCGGCACCGATCACGGTCGGAACGCCAACGTACAGGCCGTCTACGCCCAGCTCGCCGCTGCAGTAGGCGGCACAGGGCAGGACGCGCTTTTGGTCTTTCAGATAGGCTTCGGCCATTTCGATCGCCGAAGTGGCGGGTGCATAGTAAGCCGAGCCGGTTTTCAGCAGACCAACGATCTCGGCACCACCGTCACGGGTCCGCTGAACGATGGCGTCCAGCTTGTCCTGCGTGGTCCAGCCCATCTCGACCAGATCGGGCAGCGGGATACCGGCAACGGTCGAGTAACGCACCGACGGCACCATGGTGTCGCCGTGGCCGCCCAGAACAAACGCGGTGACGTCGCGCATTGAGACGTTGAACTCTTCCGACAGGAAGTGAGCGAAACGCGCCGAGTCCAGAACGCCTGCCATACCGCAGACCTTGTTATGGGGCAGGCCCGAGAACTCGCGCAGAGCCCAGACCATCGCGTCCAGCGGGTTGGTGATGCAGATCACGAAGGCGTCCGGCGCATGGGCTGCGATGCCTTCGCCAACCGACTTCATGACTTTCAGGTTGATGCCCAGCAGGTCATCACGGCTCATGCCTGGTTTACGAGCAACGCCTGCGGTCACGATGCAAACGTCTGCGCCCGCGATGTCGGCATAGTCGCTGGTGCCGGACATTGCTGCGTCGAACCCTTCCGAGGGGCCGGATTCAGCGATGTCGAGCGCCTTGCCCTGCGGCAGTCCGTCTGCGATGTCGAACAGGACAACGTCACCCAGTTCTTTGACAGCTGCGAGGTGCGCAAGCGTGCCGCCGATGTTCCCCGCGCCGATCAGCGCAATCTTGGGTCTGGCCATTTGGAAAATCTCCGGTCGGAATTGAAATCGCGGTTGTGCTAGTCGTTAAATGTCTTTCGTGCAAGTGTCCAGCGGCGCGGCATGCAACCGCATACAGTTTGCGCAGCCCGACCTGATTGCGCTAAACGGCCAGTGACACAAGCCTAAACCGGGACGCCGCATGTTCGAATTGAACCTGATGTTTTTTGCCGTGGCGATCCCGGCCGTGATCTTTGCGGGTATCTCCAAGGGCGGCTTTGGCTCGGGTGTGGCCTTTGCGTCCTCTTCGATTCTGGCGCTGATTTTGGACCCGGGGCAGGCGCTTGCCCTGATGTTGCCGATCCTGATGGTGATCGACGTGGCCACACTGGGCCCTTACTGGAAACGCTGGAGCTGGCCCGACGCGCGCCTTCTGATCCTTGGGGCCTTGCCCGGTGTCGCGCTTGGCGCGTTGTTGTTCAGGGCCACAGATGATGACCTTTTGCGCCTGTTGATCGGAGGGATCTCGATCGGCTTTGTCATATGGCACTTGGCCCAGACAAAGGGTTGGGTGCGTGGTTTTGCCAATCGACTGCCGCCCTCGGCCGGAGTGTTTGCCGGTCTTGTCGCGGGGTTCACCAGCTTTGTCAGTCACGCGGGCGGGCCGCCGGCGGCTGTCTATCTGCTGTCACAGCGCCTTTCCAAAACCGAGTTTCAGGCCAGCACTGTTCTGGTTTTCTGGGTTATCAACATCGCCAAATTCGTGCCCTACGCCTTTTTGGGCCTGTTCACATGGCACACGGCCTGGGCCGATTTGTTGCTGACGCCATTCGCAATCCTTGGGGCTTGGCTGGGCGTGCGGGCACATTTCATGATGTCTGAACGCCTGTTCTTTGGCATCGCATACGTTCTTCTGACCCTGACGGGCAGCAAACTTATCTGGGACGCATTCACTTAAACGTTGGGCGGCAAGGCCTCGGCCATGGTTTCATAAGCCTGCCCCGAGACCACAAGGCATGTGATCCCGTCCGGCAACGTCACCGTGATCGTCCAGCTGCCGCTCTGGTCCGAGGCAAACAGCTCCATCACCGCGCCCTGACGTGCGATGCCGATGCCCTGGCGGGTTTCGCCGTAGGTCTCCGTCAGCCGCTTGATCACCTCGTCCCGTGGAGCACAGGTGCGGGCGTGGACCTGTTGTGCCGCCAGCACCATAATCCCAAGGCCCATCGTCATCTTGTACAGTGTCTTTTGCATCTCTGAACCCTTTTGATTCCATCCGGCCTTCAGGCTGCCCAGTGGGGACCGAAATCCGGTTAAGGGAACGCACGTTGCGCCGGGTCATACATCAGAATGCTGCGGCGCGGCGATTTTGCGCTTGAACTTTCCGACAAAAAATGCCCCATTCCGCGCAACTTTATTTCTTCGGGAGAAGCCAATGGACCCGCGCCAGCGCCCCTATCGATCTGTTCTATACATCCCCGGCTCAAAAGATCGGGCCCTGGACAAGGCCCGAACCCTGCCGGTGGATGCGATTATTTTCGACCTCGAAGATGCCGTTGCCGCGGATGAGAAAGAGAACGCGCGCGAGACGCTCAAGGCTGCGCTTGCAGCCGGCGGGTATGGCGCACGCGTCAAGATCGTCCGTATCAACGGGTTGGATACCGAATGGGGCCGCGCTGATGCCGAGGCCGTACGCGACATGGACGCAGATGTTGTTCTGTTGCCCAAGGTGAACTCGGCCGCGGATGTGGATGCATTGGCCGCGATCACAGGTGACCTTCCGATCTGGGCGATGATGGAAACCCCGCGTGGGATGCTGAACGCGGCTGAAATCGCGGCTCATCCGCTGATGGCCGGTTTCGTCATGGGAACCAACGACCTGGCCAAAGAGCTGCAAACCCGCTTCCGCCCCGATCGCCTGCCACTGATGACCTCGCTGGGCTTGTGCCTGCTGGCCGCTAAGGCCGAAGGGCTGATCATTGTCGATGGTGTCTACAACGCGTTCAAGGACGCGGAAGGCCTTGCCGCCGAGTGTGCGCAGGGCCGTGACATGGGCTTTGACGGCAAGACCCTGATTCACCCGGCACAGGTTGATGTCACCAATGCCGCCTACGCCCCTTCGGATTCCGAAATCGATCTGGCGCGCCGCCAGATCGCAGCTTTCGAAGAGGTCGAGGCCCAAGGGCAGGGCGTGGCAGTGGTCGACGGCAAAATCGTTGAGAACCTGCACGTTGTAACTGCCCGCGAAATTCTGGCAAAAGCGGAGGCGATAACAGCTTTGCAAGCGGGGTAAGCCAGCATGGGCTTTGTTCTTTTGATTCTTGGCGTGGCACTTTGGTGGGCCGCACATCTGTTCAAACGTGTGATGCCGGAACGCCGCGCCGCCATGGGCAATGGCGGCAAGGGCGCGGTCGCACTGGCTCTGGTCGCGTCCATACTCTTGATGATCTTCGGTTATCGGATGACCGACTTCATCTATGTTTGGGCTCCGCCAACCTTCATGATCCACATCAACAACCTTTTGGTTCTGATTGCGATCTTCATGATGAGCCCCGCAGGGACCAAAGGGCGGCTGTTGAATAAAGTCCGCCATCCGATGTTGGGCGGGTTCAAGCTGTGGGCGTTCGCGCACTTGCTTGTGAATGGAGATCTGGCCTCGATCATCCTGTTTGGCGGATTGCTGGCCTGGGCCGTGGTTGAAGTGATTGTGATCAACAAGTCCGAACCCGACTGGACCCCCGTCGAGCCTGGCACGTATGGGAAAGACGCGATGTTCTTTGTCGCCTCGATCGTTCTGCTGGGCATCATCGGTTACATTCACGGGCTGGTCGGTCCGTCGCCCTTCCCGTCTTAAGGATTTGACATCATGGCAAAACTATACCGCCTGTTGACCGAGGAAGACACATCCGCCTTCTGTCACAAAGTATCGGACGCTTTGGCGAAAGGATGGGTGCTTTATGGCGACCCGTCCTACGCTTACGACGCCACAAACAGCGTGATGCGCTGCGCACAGGCCGTGACCAAAGAGGTCGAGGCCGACTATTCACCTGACATGAAACTGGGACAGCAATAATGGCAAAAACCAATCCGGGCCGCTTTTTCGAGGATTACTCTGTTGGTCAGGTTCTGCACCACGCGGTGCCACGTACGGTCACCACGGGCGAACGGGCACTGTACCACGCGCTCTATCCCGCACGGCATGCGCTTTATTCCTCGGACGAGTTCGCCCGGGCCTCTGGTTTGCCGCAAAGCCCGATTGACGATCTGGCTGCGTTCCACGTCGTGTTTGGCAAAACCGTCCCCGATGTTTCACTGAACGCGGTGGCCAATCTCGGGTATGCCGAAGGACGCTGGCTGAAACCGGTTTACCCCGGCGACACGCTGCGTTCGGAATCCGAAGTGATCGGCCTTAAACAGAACTCGAACGGCAAGACTGGCGTTGTCTGGGTGCGTACGCGCGGCCTGAATCAACGTGATGAAGTGGTGATCGAGTATGTCCGCTGGGTCATGGTTCGGAAATCCGATTTGGATGCACCCGCGCCCGAGACGGTCGTGCCGGATCTGAAAAAGGCACTGGATGCGCAGGATTTGGTTGTGCCCCAGGGGCTTGATTTCTCGAACTACGATTTCACCCAGGCCGGTGAGGCGCATCGCTGGGGTGATTACGAAATCGGCGAAACGATTGACCACGTCGACGGCGTAACGGTGGAAGAGGCCGAACATATGTTGGCCACACGCCTGTGGCAAAACACTGCCAAGGTACATTTCGATCTGACCTTCCGCCCCGAAGGACGTCTGATCTATGGGGGTCACGTGATTTCGATGGCCCGAACCCTGTCGTTCAACGGTCTGGCCAACGCGCAGATGATCGTCGGCCTGAATGGTGGCGCACATGCCAACCCCTGTTTCGCCGGTGACACGATCAAGGCTTGGTCCGAAGTTTTGGACAAGGCGGATACAGATATGCCGGGAGTTGGCGCCATCCGGTTGCGTTTGGTAGCTATCAACGGCGGCGATCCATTTGTTTTGAAGAACGAGGATGGCCGCTATTTGCCGAATGTTCTGCTGGATCTGGATGTCTGGGCGCTGATGCCCAAATAGCTGAGAGATTTGGATGCTAAAAAGATTCGCCCTGATCGCTATGCTTACGGCCTCACCGGTCGGGGCGAATACGGATGATTTTGTTGAGGCAAATCTTCTTTCGATCCTCTATCACGAACTCGGCCATGCGTTGATCGATATTCTGGGCCTTCCCGTTTTTGGTCAGGAAGAAGACGCCGCCGATGTGGCGTCTGTCCTGCTGATTGATGCGTTTTTTGAGGAAGCTGACGCCACCGCTATAGCTTATGACTCTGCATTTGGATTTCTGGGTGAAGCAGATGCCGCCGGAGACGATATTGCATATTGGGATGTGCACGGCCCGAATCTTCAACGTTACTACAACCTTGTATGCCTTTTCGTCGGCGCGGATATGGATCGCCGGGCCGACATGGCGAACGAGTTAGGTCTGCCGGAAGAGCGGCAAGATAGCCGCGAAGAGGAGTTTTTTTTAGCAAATGATAGCTGGGGTCCGGTTTTTGACGAAATCGAAGGCAGTGGGGGGTCGATCCGTTATGATGGCAAAATGTCTACGCTGACGGAAACAGTCATCGCAAAAGAAGTCGTGTTTCTGAACGAAAGCTTCAGGCTGCCGCAGACCCTTACGGTGCGTGTCGAAGATTGTGGCGAGGCGAACGCGTATTACAACTTGGACCTTAAAGAGATCGTAGTCTGTTCAGAATTCGAGGGCTGGCTGCGCGAAATTGCTCCCTGACGCGAATTTGAGTTGCGCCCAGCCCATCTGTGCTAGGATCGGGGTATGCAAGTTCTGCGTGCAGCATCATTGGTTATTGCGAGTGTGACACCGGCCGCCGCCTGTGATCTGGCATTGGCGTTGGCAGTGGATGTCTCGGGCTCGGTCGACAGCACGGAATACCGCATTCAGATGGACGGGCTTGCAGCCGGTTTGCGCGATCCGATTGTGTCCGAGGCTTTGGTGCGAGGACAAGCTCGTGTGATGCTGGTGCAGTGGACGGGATCGTCGCGCCAGAAAGTCACGGTTCCCTGGACACGCATCGACAGTTTCGAGGCGATAGATCAGTTTGCTGACCGGGTGGGCAATGATCCTCGGGTCTGGCGCAATTTCTCGACAGCGATCGGAGAGGCGCTGGAAACGACCATGGCCTATTTTGAAGAGGTTGCTGATTGCGAACGGCATCTGATCGACATCTCGGGCGATGGCGTATCGAATGAAGGGATCGAGCCGTCCGAAGTGCACCGAATCCTGCGAACCCGTGGTGTGACGGTGAACGCAATTGCCATCGAAGAGACCGAGCCGGATCTGACCGCGTATTTCTTTGAAAACGTGATCGTGGGAGAGGGCGCATTTGTCGTCTCGGCCTCGGGTTTCGCCGATTATCCTGAACGCATACGTAAGAAACTGCTGCGCGAAGTGACCCAGCAAACCGCTGAATTGAAATAGCGGAATCGTAGATTCGGGGTTTCAGGCGCTAACATCACATGTCCCATAAAGCTTTTGTGATCACGAGCTTATTTTGTGTGATCACATATCGTAAATATCCGCCATTTTGCATCAAATATCAGCTTTTTTGCAGTTGCAGCACGTGACAGAACGGCAAAAAACAGTAAAACCTTCGGAAGCCAACCGTAAAGGAGCCAACATGGCCGATGTAAATCGGGGCAATCGCCCTCTTTCACCCCACCTTTCGATATACCGCCCGCAACTGACTTCGGTGACCTCGATCCTTGTGCGTATCACAGGAATTGCGTCGCTGTTGGTCGCATTCTTTGTTGTCTGGTGGTTCCTGGCAGCTGCGACTTCTGAGTCGTCGTTCAGTTTTATCGATGGGCTGATGAGAAGCTGGTTGGGTGATCTGGTGATGTTCGCTGCGACCTGGGCGATTTTCTATCACATGCTCGGCCGTCTGCGTCACGTGATCTGGGATCTGGGATACTGCGTGGATGTGCGGATTTCCGAGAAGCTGGGGATCGGCATGCTGGTGCTGGCCACCATTCTCGCCTTCATCACGGCAATCGCGGTTTAAGGAGACTGGCTATGAATTATCTCACTGACCGCAAACGCGCGCAGGGAACCGGGGCTGGCGGTGAAGGCACACATCATCACTGGCAGATGATGGTCAGTTCGGCGGCTCTGGTCATTCTTGTTCCGCTGTTCGTATTCATCTTTGCCAACGGGCTAGGCAAATCGTACGAAGAGGTTCTGGCTTATTACGGTCGTCCGTTCCCGGCCATCGTGACCGGTCTGACGATGGTCGTCGTCATCCTGCACCTGGTGCGAGAGACACAGGTAGCGATCGAAGATTATGTCCACGGTGTCGCAGAAAAGCTGAGCCTCATGGCCGTCGCGGCGTTTGGCTACACATTGATAGCTGCTGGGCTGTTTGCCCTGATCAAGCTGGCTCTGTGAAACGCGCGGTAAGGAAATAGACAAATGACAGCTGCATACGAATACGAAACACACGAATATGACGTGGTTGTTGTCGGCGCCGGTGGGGCCGGTCTGCGCGCCACACTAGGTATGGCGGAACAGGGTCTGCGCACGGCATGCGTGACCAAGGTGTTCCCGACACGCTCGCACACTGTTGCCGCGCAGGGTGGTATCGCCGCATCGCTTTCAAACATGGGCCCTGACCATTGGCAGTGGCACATGTATGACACCGTCAAAGGCTCGGACTGGCTGGGTGATACCGACGCGATGGAATACCTCGCACGCGAAGCCCCCAAAGCCGTGTATGAGCTGGAGCACTATGGCGTGCCCTTCAGCCGGACCGAAGAAGGCAAGATCTACCAGCGCCCCTTCGGTGGCCACACCACCGAATTCGGTGAAGGCCCTGCTGTTCAGCGGAC
Source organism: Ruegeria sp. BC3 (assembly GCF_056539265.1). Lineage (NCBI taxonomy): Bacteria > Pseudomonadati > Pseudomonadota > Alphaproteobacteria > Rhodobacterales > Roseobacteraceae > Ruegeria > Ruegeria sp. BC3. Next base: position 159,700 of record NZ_JBQFUP010000004.1, on the reverse strand, counting down.
CTGTGCTGCCGCAGACCGGACCGGTCACGCGATCCTGCACACGCTCTATGGTCAGTCGCTGAAGAACAACGCCGAGTTTTACATCGAATACTTCGCCATCGACCTGATCATGTCCGAGGATGGGCAGTGTCAGGGCGTTGTCTGCTGGAAGCTGGACGACGGCACGATGCATGTCTTCAACGCCAAGATGGTCGTGCTGGCGACCGGCGGTTACGGCCGCGCCTATTTCAGCGCCACCTCGGCCCATACCTGCACCGGCGACGGTGGCGGGATGGTGGCCCGCGCGGGTCTGGCGCTGCAGGATATGGAGTTTGTTCAGTTCCACCCGACCGGCATCTACGGTTCGGGCTGCCTGATTACCGAAGGTGCACGCGGTGAAGGCGGATACCTGACCAACTCGGAAGGCGAGCGGTTCATGGAGCGCTATGCGCCCCAGTACAAGGATCTGGCACCCCGCGATTATGTTTCGCGGTCGATGACGATGGAAATCCGCGAAGGCCGTGGTCACGGTGAGAACGGGGACCACATTCACCTGAACCTCAGCCACCTGCCTGCCGAAGCGTTGGCGGAACGCCTGCCGGGTATCTCGGAATCCGCCCGCGTCTTTGCCGGAGTGGATGTCACCAAAGAACCGATCCCGGTTCTGCCGACCGTGCATTACAACATGGGCGGTATCCCGACCAACTATTGGGGTGAGGTTCTGAACCCGACAGCTGACAACCCAACCGCCGTGGTCCCGGGCCTGATGGCCGTGGGTGAGGCTGGGTGTGCTTCGGTTCACGGTGCGAACCGACTGGGTTCGAACTCGCTGATTGACCTTGTGGTCTTTGGCCGCGCCGCTGCGATCAAGGCAGGTAAGGTTGTTGACCCAGACGCGCCGAACCCGGTTCTGAACCAGGCGTCTGTCGACAAGGCCTTTGATCGGTTTGATGCCGTGCGCAATGCAAGTGGCGCGATCCCGACCGCCGATCTGCGGCTTGAGATGCAGCGCACCATGCAAGAGGACGCGGCCGTGTTCCGTACCGCCAAAACCATGGCCGAAGGCGTCGAGAAGATGACCGCGATTGCGGCCAAGATGGACGACCTGAAGGTCTCGGATCGCTCGCTGGTCTGGAACAGTGACCTGATGGAAACGCTGGAACTGACCAACCTTATGCCAAGCGCTCTGGCCACTATCGTCGGTGCCGAGGCACGCAAGGAATCGCGTGGTGCACACGCACACGAGGATTATACCGAACGTGATGACGAAAACTGGCGTGTCCACACAGTCTCGCGCGTGGATGGCAACAAGGTTGAGCTGAGCTATCGCCCGGTAATCGTCGATCCGCTGACCACCGAAGACGAAGGCGGTATCAGCTTGAAGAAAATCGCTCCCAAGGCGCGGACGTTCTGATTGAACGCCACGTCTTGCATGCATTCGCTATATTGTAAGTGAAAAGAACCACGGGATTGCTTTTTTGATCGCGTGGTTCTTTTGACTCCGGTGCCGTGAGCGGCACCCTTCAGAACAGGCTTTTGAATCGTTCCGGCAATTGGAACAGCTCTGCCGATGCATGTGTTTTATGCTTGGTGAACGTCGCTCCATTTTCGGTGATAAGATGTTTGCTTTGTTCGATTTTGGCACGATAGGATGATCGATCCTCGGGCAAAGAACCGGCGATCGGCATTGCATTCAGGCTCGCTACTAAATCTTCAATCCCCTGGTCAGAGGCTCTCCACGCGCGGGAAGGCGTGTTGTTCTTGCCTTTGGGCGCTTTGGTTGTTTGGCGTCGACGTACTGCGCGTGAACGAAAAAGGGGAATGTCAAAAAATCTCAGATGGAACGCGATGAGATTGGTGTCGACAAAAATGTCCTCGCTAAAGGCGAAATGGCCGCCGCGACGCCAGGCAATCGGTGCTTTGACCATGCTAGGTTTTCCGAAACTTGCGTTGACACGCACCAACCCGCGTTGTTCCAGAACGCCTTTGTCCGGGTCGAACCCCAAAGGTTCCTGATCTTCCCGGTGGATCACTTCGAGCCCGTAAGGGGCAGTCACATCCGCATTGCTATTCAAAATGTACTCACTGACATTCATGCCGACGTTTGGATCCAATGTGAGGATTTCATCGACATCTGTGTAAAGCACGGAATCGTGCATGACCGTCAACGCACTTACAAAGTGACCCAGCATATGCCAGCGCTCGGATTCCATGTGTGGCGTCGGCGGGGGCCTGCGCATCTCAATCACGTTGCAGCCACGTGCCATTCGGCGAAGTCTGCGATTTGAGCCGTGGATGATGACGTACATACATTTCCCGTCTACATGCTGAGACCAGTATTTGACCCAGATCGGCAAGAACTCGTAGTCGTCATAGACCATCGTCACAACTGCAAGTGACATGTATTCGCTCCGTCATTTTTTTGCTGGTTTCGAGTTGCCGACAATGCGTGCCGAAGTAGTATATAGGCTTGATACCAAGGCTACAATTCAAGGTGTGCGGAAATGGACCCGGACAAAATTTATAAAAGCCTCCACAAAGGTCACATTCGCCAGGAAGAAGCCAGGGTGCACTCTGCAAGGAGAATCTCTGGCTTATGTGAGCGTTTTTTTGAGCCAAAGTCCGTCATCGATGTGGGATGTGGTGTTGGATTTCTACTGGCCGAATTCGAAAAAGATGATTGCGAAATCTGCGGTGTCGAAGGTGACTGGCTGGAGGAGACGAATATCAAGTTCTCCGCAGATGCACTGGTTCGGGCCGACCTCGAAACCCCGTTTTCCATAGACCGCTCGTTTGATCTTTGCGTCAGTACCGAGGTTGCAGAACATCTTGAACCGGCCCGCGCCAAAAGCTTTGTTGAAGATCTGACACGCTTGTCAGATGTTGTGTTGTTTTCGGCAGCAATAGCCGGGCAGGGTGGTACAGGTCACAAAAACGAACAATGGCAGGATTATTGGGCCGATCTGTTCGACGCGCAAAACTATGCCTTCTACGATGCTTTCCGTCCCAACCTTTGGACAGACCCGTTGGTCATGGATTGGTTTAAGCAGAATCTGATGGTCTTTGTGAAGCGAGGGGCGCATGTCAAGCCCGAGCTTTCCAAGTTCGCGAGTTCGGCAGACGTGGCCCGAATGATCGTTCCCAAGTACCATGACAAAATTGTCAGGCGCACAACGCGACAATTGCGTAGGCTTAAACGAGAAAAGTCGTGAATACCGCAGTATACTAACTTTTGTCGCATTGTCTTTCAGTGGTATTTAGGGCAGATTGCGGGCAAGTAGACCAAGGAATTTCAGGCATATGGTTCAACTGACCCTCCCCAAGAATTCGCGCATCACAACGGGCAAAACCTGGCCCAAGCCGGAAGGTGCCAAGAATATTCGTAAGTTTCAGATCTATCGCTGGAACCCGGACGACGGGCAAAACCCGCGGGTAGATACTTACTTCGTGGATATGGACAGCTGCGGGCCGATGGTTCTGGACGCACTGATCAAGATCAAGAACGAAATCGATCCAACCCTGACCTTCCGTCGGTCCTGCCGTGAAGGCATTTGCGGCTCCTGTGCTATGAATATCGACGGGATCAACACGCTGGCCTGTATCTATGGCATGGATGAGATCAAGGGCGACGTGAAAATCTATCCGCTGCCGCATATGCCGGTGGTGAAGGACCTGATCCCGGATCTGACCCATTTCTACGCCCAGCATGCCTCGATCATGCCGTGGTTGGAAACCAAGACCAACCGCCCCGCGAAAGAGTGGAAGCAATCCATCGAAGACCGCAAAAAGCTGGACGGTCTGTATGAATGCGTGATGTGCGCCAGCTGCTCGACCTCGTGCCCGAGCTATTGGTGGAACGGTGATCGCTACCTTGGGCCCGCCGCTTTGTTGCACGCCTATCGCTGGATCATCGACAGCCGCGATGAAGCCACGGGTGAGCGTTTGGATGAGTTGGAAGACCCCTTCAAACTCTATCGTTGCCACACGATCATGAACTGCGCCAAGACCTGCCCGAAGGGTTTGAACCCGGCCAAAGCGATTGCCGAGATCAAAAAGATGATGGTCGATCGCGCAGTTTAAAGTGATTTAAAATCATGCACTTGCTGCTTTGCAGTGAGTGCATGCCGACATTGCAAAGTTATGCAATGCGACCGCCCCTGATCAGCACTATCTTACGGTCAGGGAGGAGTGATACTACCGAAAACGGGATCGCTCCGATGAAAGATCAAGAACAAAAAACCAAGACAAGCCCCGCAGAAGCTTTGGAACTGTTGAACGAGGCATGGGCGTATTACGCGCCCGAACCTGCTGTAGCAGGAGAGCAGCGTGAACCGGCCCTGTTCGAATACGCAAACGCTGCCTAGGCTGACGCCAGACTTGCAGTCGATGCTCAAAATGGGCCATGCATGAGCATGCCCATTTTGCTTCTTGTCCTAGCCGGCGGTGTTTTTGCCTATTTCCTCTGGCGCTCGCGGACATCCTCTTTGACCCGAGATTGCCGTTGGCGGCAGCATCGCAAAGAGGGTGTCTGGGTTTGCGCATTCTGTGGCGCGCAACAGCAATCTGACAGCGCGCCAACCGAATGTCGGAAAGGAAAATAGAGGGCTAACAGGGCAGAATTCAACCCTGTTGGAATTGCATCAGGCGTTTGGAAAAGCCGCTTGCAGAGCAATTTCGACCATATCCCCGAAGCTTCGCTCACGCTCCGACGACGGCAGAGCCTCGCCTGTCAGCAGGTGATCAGAGACGGTCAAAACAGCCAATGCTCGGCACTTGTGGCGCGCGGCGAGGATATACAGTTCGGCTGCTTCCATCTCGACACCGAGAATGCCGTGGCGCACCATTTGTTCGTTTAGATCAGGACGTTCATCATAAAACACATCTGACGAATATATCCCGCCGACATGGGTTGGCGTGCCTTTGGCTGCGGCGGCCTGAGCGGCTGCTTGCAACAGTCCCCAATCGGCGCAGGGGGCAAAATTCAGCTCTTTCATAATCCCGCGCGAAGGCGTGCTGAGCGTGGTGGATGTCATCGCCAGAATAACATCCCGAACGCTTACGCTGTCTTGCATACCGCCACAGGATCCGATGCGGATCAGGGTTTTGGCGCCAAAGTCTCGGATCAATTCGTTCACGTAGATCGACAAAGACGGCATTCCCATGCCGCTGCCCTGAATGGTGACAGGATTGCCTTTCCAGTTACCTGTAAAGCCAAGCATGCCGCGCACGTCATTGACTTGTTTTACGTCGTCCAGAAACGTTTCGGCTGCCCATTTCGCCCGATAGGGGTCACCAGGCAATAGGACGGTTTCCGCAATCTCGCCTTTTTCGGCACCAATATGAATTGTCATTTTGGATCAGTTCCAATTGGGTTTCAGATTTCCAGATCAGAGATATCTGCGCCGGATTGCAATGCGTCGTGAAGCCATTGCGGTTTTCGTCCGCGACCAGACCAGGTTTGTTTGGGGTCGGCTGGATTTCTGTATTTTGCTTTCGCAGTTTTCCCCGATGTAGGAGAGTCTTCTGCCAATTCTGACAATGAAAACCCGAATTCCGCTGCAGCCTTTTCCGCCGCCTTTAATGCTTCTTTTCGTTCTCTCTTTTCCGCATTGACTAGCGCTTTTTCCACTTGATCACGTAAATCAAGTAGCTCTTTTCGCGACATTTTTTCCAGTTCTGTCCCCATTGTTTTTCCCCTCCTAGGAAATAGGTGTTACCGATGTCCCCAATGGGGCACCGTAATTCCAAAGGAGAGAATTATCTATCCCCTTTTGCTTCAGGGGATAGACTAGGAACCAATAAGAAATCCCGGGTATTACTCGGCGGCGAGGTTCTGAGGATCGACCAGGGTGACAATATCACCCATAATCGCATTCAGCTCAAAATTCTTTGGTGTATAGATTTTCGCGACGCCCATGGCCTTTAGCTTTGCCGCATCGTCATCAGGGATAATTCCGCCGACGACCACGGGGATGTGCTCCAATCCTGCTTCGCGTAGCCGGTTCATGACGTCTTGCACCAGTGGGATGTGGCTTCCGGACAGAATCGACAGGCCGATTACATGCGCGTCGTCTTCTGCCGCCGCCGTCACGATTTCTTCTGGCGTCAGGCGAATGCCCTCATAGCTGATATCCATGCCGCAATCACGCGCGCGGAAGGCGATCTGTTCTGCGCCGTTCGAATGCCCATCCAGCCCCGGCTTACCGACCAGGAATTTCAGGCGGCGCCCCAGCTTGTCGCTGACCGCGTCCACGGCTGCGCGCAGGTCTTCCAGACCTTCGGTTTTGTTCGAGACCGAGCCGGACACACCGGTTGGCCCGCGATACGTGCCGTAGACCTTACGCATTTCCTCGGCCCATTCACCCGTAGTCACACCCGCTTTGGCGGCCGCAATCGACGGTTCCATGACGTTGGTCCCATTTTGCGCCGCTTCGCGCAACGCAGTCAGCGCGGCAGTGACGGCCGCCTCATCCCGTTCCTGACGCCATTCGTTCAGGCGCGCGATCTGTTCCTGTTCAACGGCAGGATCGACGACCATGATGCCACCATCCTCGGTCTGCAGGGGCGAGGGTTCGCCCTCGATCCATTTGTTCACGCCAACCACAACGGTTTCATTGCGTTCGATCCGGTTCAGTCGTTCGGCGTTCGAATCCACGAGACGTGATTTCATGTACTCGATCGAAGCGACCGCGCCACCCATCGAATCCAGGTTCGCTAGTTCCGCCCGCGCGCCCTCTTTCAGTTCTTCGACTTTGGCATCCACAGCGGGGTTGCCGTCGAACAGGTCGCCGTATTCCAGCAGATCGGTTTCATAGGCCAGGATTTGCTGCATTCGCATCGACCACTGTTGGTCCCATGGGCGGGGTAGACCCAGCGCTTCGTTCCACGCAGGCAGTTGCACCGCGCGGGCGCGCGCCTTTTTCGACAGGGTCACGGCCAGCATCTCGATCAGGATGCGATACACGTTGTTTTCCGGCTGCTGCTCGGTCAGGCCCAACGAGTTCACCTGAACACCGTAACGGAAACGGCGGAATTTCGGGTTCTCAACACCGTAGCGCTCTTGCAGGATTTCATCCCAAAGATCGACGAAGGCGCGCATTTTGCACATCTCAGTGACAAAGCGAATGCCCGCGTTCACAAAGAATGAGATTCGCCCGCAGAGGGCTGGGAAGTCCTCGGCCGGAACGCGGGGGCGCAGTTCATCCAAAACGGCGATGGCGGTGGCCAACGCATAAGCCAGTTCCTGTTCAGGCGTCGCGCCCGCCTCTTGCAGGTGATAGGAACACACGTTCATCGGGTTCCATTTTGGCACGTTGGTATAGCAGTACTCGGCCACGTCCGCGATCATCTTCAACGATGGTTTCGGTGGGCAAACATAGGTGCCACGGCTCAGATATTCCTTGATCAGGTCGTTCTGAACCGTGCCTTGCAGTTTAGAGACATCCGCGCCCTGTTCCTCGGCCACAGCAATATAAAGCGCTAGCAGCCAAGGTGCCGTCGCGTTGATCGTCATCGAGGTGTTCATCTGTTCCAGCGGAATCTGGTCGAACAGAACCCGCATATCCCCCAGATGACAGACGGGCACGCCAACCTTGCCCACTTCGCCGCGCGCCAGAGTGTGGTCGCTGTCGTACCCGGTCTGAGTCGGCAGATCGAAGGCCACCGAAAGACCGGTCTGGCCCTTTGCAAGGTTCCCGCGGTACAGGGCGTTCGACGCTTTGGCGGTGGAGTGACCGGCATAGGTTCGGATGAGCCAGGGGCGATCTTTCTGCGTCTGCGTCATAGCTGGACCTCTTGTTTCGGGCGGGCAAGAAAATTACGTCACCGGCTTCTAAAGCGCAATTTTCGGGATATGTCAATTCGCTGCGTCGCGGCATATCGCGTTCTTCAGATTGTAGGACGCAGCGTTTGGTGGCAGGGTGCGCGCATGACGCAGACTGTAGAGCTTCCGCTTTGGCTTTTTTTGCTGATCCTGGTGTTCGCCGCGGTCACTTTAGCCTCGCATTTTTTGTTTCCATCTGTGCGTTGGTTTTTTCGGCGGCGTCTGGAGCGCGCAGTAAAGCGTTTGAACCAGCGCCTTAAACGGCCGATCCAACCGTTCAAACTAGCCCACCGCCACGACATGATTCAACGCCTGATCTATGACCCGCAGGTCGGGCAGGCCCTACAGCAACACGCGCGCGAAACAGGTGTACCAGAGGCTGTGGCCTTTGAGCAGGCCCGCCGATACGCACGCGAGATTGTTCCGTCCTTCTCGGCTGTAGCCTATTTCAGCGTTGCGATCCGTCTGACGCGGTTGTTGAGTAACGCGTTCTATCAGGTTCGGCTCAGCTATCGGGACGAAGAAGCCGTTGAGAATATCGACCCTGATGCGACGGTTGTGTTTGTCATGAACCACCGCAGCAACATGGATTATGTCTTGGTTACATATCTGGCGGCGCAGCATTCCGCGCTGTCCTATGCGGTGGGTGAGTGGGCGCGTGTATGGCCGCTCAGCCGTCTGATCCGCGCGATGGGCGCGTATTTTATCCGCCGCAAGTCGGGCAATGATCTCTATCGTCAGGTTTTGGCTTGCTACGTGCGCCATGCGACCGAGGCCGGGGTGACCCAGGCCATGTTTCCGGAAGGCGGGCTGAGCCTGACAGGGGCATTGGGCCGCCCAAAGCTGGGATTGCTGAAATACATTATCGACGGAACTTCGGCAGATGGGCGCGATGTTGTCTTTGTACCCGTTGCGCTGAACTACGATCGCGTACTGGAAGATACTATCCTGACCCGGGCTTCATTGGGCAACGAACGCCGGTTTCGTGCCAAGATCGGAGTAATCACCGGGTGGATCCTCAAACAGATCTGGCGGCGTATCATCGGGCGATACAAACGGTTCGGGATTGCCTCGGTCCGGTATGGCCACCCGGTTTCCTTACGCGCGTTTCGGGCCGATCACCCGCGCGACTTGATGACAGATCTGGCCCGCGCCCTAATGGCGGAAATCCGCGACGCGATCCCGTTGGTACCAGTTCCTGCAGCGTGTTGGTTGATGCAACAACACCCGGAATTGCCCGAAGCCGATGCGGTCCAGATGATCGTCGACATGATGCGGCGGAACGGGATTCCTGACGAAGAAAACCGCACTTCGGTCGAAGCCGCGATCGATCAATTGGTCGATCGCCGCATTCTAAAGCGGCTCGACGGAAAAATATCCCAGTCAGGTCAAAGGGTTGATCTGCTGGAATACTACGCAGCGTCTGCTCCGTTGGGGCAAAATGCTGGTGATGCTGCGGGCGCAAAAGATTTTTCTGCATCCGCTGGGTCATAAAATTTCAAAACAACGCCAGAATCGGTTGCATTATTTCCCTGTGGGCAATATTCCATCGGATAACGCATGCGATTCTGCATCGCGGCAAAGGATTAGATAAAGGAGGCCAACATGGCTCTGGACACCGACAGCGGCATCGCGTCGTACGAGGCACCGGAAAAAGACCTCTATGAGATGGGTGAGATCCCTCCGATGGGGTTTGTGCCCAAACAAATGTATGCATGGGCCATCCGCAAAGAACGCCATGGCGAACCGGATACGGCGATGCAGCTTGAAGTGGTAGATGTCCCAAAGCTGGACAGCCACGAAGTGCTGGTTCTGGTGATGGCGGCCGGCGTCAACTACAACGGTGTCTGGGCTTCTCTGGGTAAGCCGATCAGCCCGTTCGACGGCCATGGTCAGCCTTTCCACATTGCTGGTTCTGATGCATCCGGCATCGTTTGGGCTGTCGGCGACAAGGTAAAGCGCTGGAAAGTCGGCGACGAGGTTGTGATCCACTGCAACCAGGACGACGGCGATGATGAGCACTGCAACGGCGGCGACCCGATGTACTCGCCCAGCCAGCGGATCTGGGGTTACGAGACGCCAGACGGTTCGTTCGCACAGTTCACCAACGTACAGGCCCAGCAGTTGATGCCGCGTCCCAAGCACCTGACTTGGGAAGAAAGCGCCTGCTACACGCTGACACTGGCAACCGCCTACCGTATGCTGTTCGGCCATGAGCCGCATGACCTCAAACCTGGTCAGAACGTTCTGGTCTGGGGCGCGTCGGGTGGTCTGGGTTCTTATGCGATCCAGTTGATCAACACTGCTGGTGCAAATGCGATCGGTGTGATCTCGGACGAAAGCAAACGCGATTTCGTCATGGGGCTGGGCGCCAAAGGCGTAATCAACCGCAAGGACTTTAACTGCTGGGGCCAGCTGCCCACGGTCAACACCCCCGAATATGCGGCCTGGCTGAAAGAGGCGCGCAAGTTCGGTAAGGCGATCTGGGACATCACCGGCAAAGGTGTGAACGTTGACATGGTCTTCGAACACCCGGGCGAAACCACTTTCCCGGTCTCGTCGCTGGTCTGCAAAAAAGGCGGCATGGTCGTGATCTGCGCCGGCACCACCGGTTTCAACTGTACCTTCGACGTACGTTACATGTGGATGCACCAGAAGCGCCTGCAGGGTTCGCACTTTGCGCATCTGAAACAGGCGTCGGCAGCAAACCAGCTCATGGTTGAGCGTCGTCTGGACCCCTGCATGTCCGAAGTGTTCACCTGGGCCGACCTGCCCGAGGCGCATATGAAGATGCTGCGCAACGAGCACAAGCCCGGCAACATGTCGGTTTTGGTCCAGGCTCCGCGCACCGGAATGCGCACGCTGGAAGAGGTTCTGGCCGCGCGCGACTAAGCTGCGTTAACTTTTATGCAACACACCCGCGAATCGGTTTTTCGGTCCGCGGGTGTTTCTTTTTTCGAACTTTAGCGCTTACTTTCAAGGCCTTGTGAAAATCAGACCCGCTGTTTTTGGGGAGTAGAAACCAGTGAATAGGCCAAAAAAAGCGTCACATGCTATGGTTGCGTTAACCCTTCGTTAACCGTTTCGGAGAGACCCTGATGGCGCAAAATGAGTGGATACTGGACGTTCTGTCGGACCTCAGCGCCTTTGCTGTGGAAAACGGATTGACCGCGTTGGCCGAGCAGTTGGACGATACCAAACTGATCGCCGCAGCCGAGATCGCGTCCAGAAAGAATGAGGTTCGGGCGCCCGCGGATGGCAACAAAACTCGATATGAGCCAGGTTCTGGAGGACTTGGAAAACACCAGCACGCTTGATGAACTCGGCGATGTTGCCACGCGCCTGCGGGACAGGCTGCAGGTCGAACACCTGATCTACCACTGGGTCGATGGAGCTGGCGACCAGTACGGATATACCACCTATCCCGATGACTGGGCCGAAAGGTACCGCGACCGAAACTACCACAGAATTGACCCGGTGATCCTGGGGTGCTTTCAGCGCTTTCATCCGGTGGACTGGAAGACACTGGATTGGTCAAGCAAGGTCGCAAAGACCTTCCTGAAGGATGCGCTGGAGCACGGTGTTGGTAACCAGGGGTATTCTATTCCGATCCGGGGACCGAATGGTCAATTCGCCTTGTTCACGGTCAATCACACCTGCAATGACGATGCGTGGCTCAAGTTCATCGAAACCCATGGCCGCGAGTTGATCCTAATTGCGCATTACTTCAACCGCAAAGCGCTGGAATTTGAAAGCGACCGTCAGCCCGAATCCGCGCGTGGATTGTCCCCGCGCGAAGTGGACGCCATGACGCTGCTGGCCTTGGGTTACAGCCGGGCGCAGGTGGCACATTCCCTGTCGATCTCAGAGCATACGCTTCGGGTTTACATCGAAAGCGCCCGCGCCAAACTGGGCGCGCAAAACACTACCCACGCCATCGCTACGGCTTTGAGTAGAGGGTTAATAGTGGTTTAAGGACCGCGCGCAATCAAAACAGGAAATTAACCAAGACTCCGTACCCCCTTTGTTCCTGCACAGGACGACAAGGGGAAAAGAGTCATGTTGCGCTATGTCTATGCGGATGAATTGCACAAATATCCAAAATTGGCCGAGGGGATGTTTCGGGATCGCGCCGACCAGTTCAAGACCCGGCTGGGTTGGGATGTTCACGTCAACGACAAAGGGGAAGAGCGGGATCAGTACGATGATCTGAACCCGATCTACGTGATTTGGGAAGAACCCGACGGCAGCCACGGCGGGTCCATGCGTGTCTTGCCAACGACCGGTCCCGTCATGGTGAATGAGGTCTTCGGGCACCTGACCGGGGGACAACCCATCAACAGCCCTCTGATCTGGGAAGTGACGCGGTTTTGTTTGTCGCGCACCGCCAGTCCGCATACCGCCGGGGCTATTATGCTCAGCGGGGGTGAGATGATGGAAGGGTTCGGTCTGACTCATATTGCAGGCGTTTTCGATGCGCGCATGATTCGGATCTATCGCCTGATCGGGTCGTCCCCGATCGTGCTGGGCACAGAAGGTAAGGGTCGCGATCAGATCTCGGTCGGGCTTTGGCCGTATTCGGCGGATGACTGCAACCGCGTTGCCCAACGTGCAGGCATCCCGCGCGAGCTGTCGCGGTTGTGGTTCAAGACGGCCTTCGGTGTAGGCACGCAGCCTCGGTTTGCTTTGTCTGCCTGACAGCCCGAAAACCGAAATCCACATCTGGTGATAGCGGGCGCGGCCTTGTAGGGTCGCGCCATGTCTTTGCCCCCAGTGACTTTCTCTGACGACCAGGCCGCCGCGTATGACAGCATCTCAGAGATGCTGAAGTCGGCAGGCGTAGACCTTGATGATGATGCGCTGCTGAAACTTCCGGGGAACGGAAAATCCGGCGTGATGGCCGTGATTGGCAAAGCGGGGTCCGGCAAAACGCTGTTGCTGGCCGAGCTGTATAAAGCGCTGGCGGAAACCGGCGTTCAGATTGTCTCGGGCGATTTCGAAAGCCGCAAAGCTCGCGACAAACGCAGTCTGGCCATTCTGGCCCCGACGAACAAGGCGGCCAGCGTCTTACGCCTGCGCGGGGTGCCGGCGACGACAATTCACCGCATTCTCTACACGCCCGTCTATGACCCGGAATACGAACGGATCGCCGAGTGGCTGGCAGGGAATGACGAACGCCCCGAGATCGAGGGCCTGACCGACGAGGCTCTGGATCGCGCGGCGGCGTTCTACGAAAACAACAAATCCATCCCCGGCGCTTTGGCTGCGGCCGGGTTGCGCGGGTCGGACTTCATCACCGGCTGGAAACGTCGGGACGAACCTTTGGACATTGGCTTTGTCGACGAAGCCTCGATGTTGGACGACCGGCAATTCGAGGACCTGCAAGAGATCTTCCCGACGCTCCTGTTGTTTGGGGATCCGGCGCAGCTGGCCCCGGTCAACCAGTCCGGCAGCATGGTGTTTGATGCCTTGCCCGAGCCGCGCAAGCAAATCCTGCACAGGGTGCATAGGCAGGATGCAGATAACCCAATTCTGGATCTGGCTCATGCTCTGGCGGACCCGCAAATGGGGTTCGAAGATTTTGAACGCATGGTCGAACAGACCGCCCGTCAGGACGACCGCGTTATCTGGGGTCAGCGGGTCGAGGTGGATCTGATGGCACGCAGCCCGGTCCTTGTTTGGCGCAACGCGACACGTATTCGTCTGATTCAAGCGTTCCGCCATGTGCATGGTGCGCCTGACACGGAACTGCTGGAAGGTGAACCGTTGATCTGCGACGGGATCGAACTGCCCCTGAAGCACCGCAAGAAACGTCTGGATCTTGAGGCGCGCGGGCTAATCAAAGGCGCGCAGGTCATCTATCTGGGGCCGGGGCGCAAGCCGGGCTTTTCGCGTCTACACGTGATGGGCGCCGAAGACCCGCAGGTCAGCGCAGCCTCGATCGTGAAGATCGAGATGCCGGACGAGGAAGAGCCATTTATCCCCTATGCGGCCCGTATGGGCGCGACCTTTCTGCATGGCGCTGCGGTGACCATTCACAAGGCGCAAGGTTCGCAGTGGGACACTGTTCAGGTCTTTGCCCCTGACATCTACGCGGCTGCACGCATGGGCCGGACTGAGGCAGGCCAGCCGTTGTGGAAACGCCTGGCCTATGTGGCGATTACTCGGGCGCAGGAGAGGTTGATCTGGGTTGTGCGGAACCGTTTGGCTAAACCAACCTATCCGCTGCGAGTCGACGACCTGCGTGCCGTACCGGCGGCTTCGCTGACACTGGAGGCGGAAGAGACATGAAATCCATCATCGTAACCGGCGCAAGCTCGGGTATTGGACGGGCCACGGCCGAGCTATTCCTGGCCGAGGGCTGGACCGTCGGCCTTCTGGCGCGCAGTGCGCATACGCTGAACCAGATGGCGGCGGACAACGCCAATGCCATACCTTTGGTCGCGGATGTCACCGACGCTCAAGCCGTCGAAGCCGCTTTTGAGGCGTTTCAGGAAAAGACAGCCCGCCTCGACGTTCTGCTCAACAACGCGGGCATATTCGCGCCCGGCGGCACAATCGACGAGATCGCCTTGGACGACTGGTACCAAAGCGTCAACGTCAATCTGAACGGTATGTTCCTGTGTGCCCGCGCGGCCTTTCGGATCATGCGCCAACAATCGCCGCAAGGCGGGCGTATCATCAACAATGGCTCAATCGCCGCGCATGTCCCGCGCCCCAACTCTGTGCACTATTCGGCAACGAAACACGCCATCACTGGTCTGACGCGCAGCCTGTCGCTGGATGGCCGGGCGTTCAACATTGCTTGCGGGCAGATCGACATCGGCAACGCGCGCACTCAGATGGTTCAGGGTCTGGTCGATGCGGCCATTGCCAGCGGGCAGGAACCCGATCCAACAATGGCCGTTGAAGATGCCGCACGGTCCGTCCTGCATATGGCGAACCTGCCGCTTGAGGCGAACGTCCAGTTTATGACCGTTATGGCGACCACTATGCCTTACATCGGGCGTGGATAACGATCAGTTCTCGCGAAGCAACCGGAACGCCGTCGAAGCCCCCCAACCTGCCGCAATGGCAATGACCAATGACATTAGGCCGTACCAGACCGGTTGCTGGCGGGACATGTTGTACAGGAACCGCTCCAACCCGACTTTACGTACGTCGATTGTGGTCTCGAATTGAGAAATGACTGAACCACCGCGGGTCAGGAAAATCCGCGCCGCGTATTCGCCTTCGGTCAGGTCTGCCGGCATCTCGATCGAGGTTCTGAACAAGGTCTGCTCGTCCACGGCCACTGTATCCTCGCGGATCGAATACAACCCTTCGTCTTCGCGGATACGCACGACCGCATCGGCAAAGTCCTGTGCGCCACGCACATTCATGGCTGCGCCAACAGACCGGATCGCCCGTTCGATTGAAATCCGATACCGGAGGTCTTCGGTATCCAACAGGATATCGTCCAGCGGTCCGCTGGTCGCAACCGCATAGAAACTGGGGGCAAGGTCAACCAGCACGCTGTCGGTGTTCACCCAGATACCCAGTTTGCGTTCTTTCCGTCGCACGGTCACCGGGCTGGAGGGGCCAGCCAATGCCACGATCACCTCAAGTGGAGGCCCGTCGGGAATAGGCGCTTCGCGTTTTACTGCACCAAAGATCAGAATTTCAGAACCGTCGAAGTTGGCCGTAATGGCCACGCGATCCTGGCTGAGGCCCAGAACAACCGCTTCGTCTGTGGCCAGCGCCGGGCTGGCGCAGAAGGCAAGCACTGCAAGCAAGCGTTTCAGCATGATCAGTGCCCCCCGCCGGTACCAAGCGAATACAACTCGGCCGGTTCAAGCAACAGATCCAGAGCCAGCTTGCCGCAGACCACCAGAACCAATGCGGCCAGCAGCACGCGCAGCTGTTCGGCTGGCATACGCGCCCCGATCACAGTGCCGATTTGGGCCCCGATCACGCCACCGACCAGCAGCAGAACTGCCAGAACAACGTCGACGGTATAGTTCGTGGTTGCGTGCAGCATGGTCGTGAAACCGGTCACGAAGATGATCTGGAACAGGGAGGTTCCGACAACCACCTTGGTCGGCATTCCCAGCAGATAGATCATCGCGGGGACCATGATGAAGCCGCCACCGACGCCCATGATGGCCGACAGAATGCCGACGAACAGACCAACCAGCGCTGGTGGAATGACCGAGATATACAGGCCCGAGGTCCGAAACCGCATCTTGAACGGCATCGCATGGACCCAGCCCCGCTGGCGGCGCTTGGGCGGTGCAGACCCGCCTTTTTTTGATTTGCGCAGCGCGTTCAGGCTTTCGATGAACATCAAGCTGCCAACCACGCCAAGGAACACGACGTAGCACAGGGTCACAAGCAGATCGACCTGCCCCAGCCCCTTGAGATAGTTAAAGATCACCACGCCAAGCGCGGCGCCCGTTAACCCTCCTATCAACAAGACGGTCCCCATTTTCAGGTCCACCGTCTTTCGTCGGAAATGCGCCAGCACGCCTGAGAACGAAGACGCAACGATCTGGTTGGCCTCGGTTGCAACTGCAACAGCGGGTGGAATGCCGATGAAGAACAACAGTGGCGTCATCAGAAAGCCGCCGCCGACACCGAACATGCCCGACAGGATGCCGACCATCCCTCCAAGCCCCAAAAGCAGGAAGGCGTTGACGGAAACTTCGGCGATAGGAAGGTAAATTTGCATATCGAGCTACTGAACGAGGGCTGACGGATCACGAATGGTGGCGCAGGCTGCCTCGGGTGGGAAAGGGGGTGAATTTGATGCGACGCGCGGCAGTAAAGCACCGACGCCCCATAGCGAATTTTTGTGCAACGGGTATTGTGTCAGCAGATTGATAAGGCTGAGAAACCCGGCGTGCCCCAAATCTTAGGCGCTCATGCGATATCGCCAGCCTGTTCAGGGCCAGCTTTGAGTCGC
This sequence comes from Ruegeria sp. BC3, assembly GCF_056539265.1. Taxonomy (NCBI): domain Bacteria; kingdom Pseudomonadati; phylum Pseudomonadota; class Alphaproteobacteria; order Rhodobacterales; family Roseobacteraceae; genus Ruegeria; species Ruegeria sp. BC3. The sequence goes on along the minus strand of NZ_JBQFUP010000004.1, from coordinate 142,955 downwards.
GGGATATATTTGGGGGCACGTGCATACCCCTTTAGAACGGTTGCGGCATGCAAAATCAACTCTGCATGCCGCTCTGCAGCGAACAGGACTGAACTGAGTCCGAAACTGGACTTATCAGCGCTCTTTCACATAGGGCTCACCACCCGCGCGCGGCGGGATGGCTTTGCCCACGAACCCGGCCAGAATGACGACGGTCAGGATATAGGGCAGGGCGTCCATGACCTGTACCGGAATGACCACACCACCCAAGTCGATGTTCTGGAATCGCAGTGCGACGGCCTGCAAAAGACCGAACAACAAGCAAGCCCACATCGCGTGCCACGGCCGCCATTTCGCAAAGATCAGCGCGGCCAGCGCGATAAATCCGCGACCGGCAGTCATCTCTTTGACGAACCCGGCCTGCAACGCGGTCGCCAGATAGGCACCGGCGATCCCGCAGAGCACACCGCAGATGGCAACCGCTGCAAAGCGCAGGCCTACGACCGACACGCCAGCGGTATCAACGGCGGCGGGGTTTTCACCCACAGCCCGCAGGCGCAGACCAAAGCGTGTGCGATACAGAATCCACCATGTCAGCGGGACCATCAGGAAGGCGATGTAGACCAGAATGGAATGGCCCGACAAAAGCTCGGAGTAGATCGGGCCAATAATCGGAACACCACTGATGGCTTCGGCGAAGGGGAACTCGATCGGCTCAAACCGACCGCCACCGAACAGCGATGGCGTACGACCACCTTGTTGGAACCAGCTTTGCGCAATCAGCACGGTCAGGCCCGAGGCCAAAAAGTTGATGGCAACGCCCGAAATCAGCTGGTTGCCCCGGAATGTGATCGAGGCAACACCGTGGAGCGCCGACAGAACCAGCGACGCGCCGATACCGGCCAGCAGGCCCAGCCAGACCGACCCTGTCACGGCTGCGACTGCCGCTGAGAAGAAGGCCGAGATCAGCATTTTGCCTTCCAGACCGATGTCGAAAATGCCCGCGCGTTCGGAATAAAGCCCTGCCAGACAGGCCAGCAATAGCGGCGTGGCCAGACGGATGGTCGAGTCGAGGACCTGGATCAGTGTTACGAAGAACTCCATCACTCGGCCCCCTTCCGCATACCCAGGAACAACTTTTCAAGCGGCATCCGAACCATGTTGTCCAACGCCCCGGTGAACAGGATCACCAGCGCCTGAATAACGACGATCAGCTCACGCGGGATCGAAGTCCACAGCGCAAGCTCTGCGCCACCCTGGTAGAGAAAGCCGAACAAAATCGCGGCGAGAAAAACGCCGAACGGATGCGACCGGCCCATCAGCGCCACGGCGATCCCGATGAAACCTGCGCCCTCGGTTGAGTTCAGGACCAAACGTTCCGCCTCACCCATCACGTTGTTGATGGCCATCAGACCGGCCAGAGCACCCGAGATCAGCATCGCGATAATGGTGATCCGCACCGGCGAAATCCCAGCATAGACCGCTCCGGTTTCGGAATGGCCGTATGCGCGGATTTCATAGCCCAGCCGCGTCCGCCAGATCAGCGCCCAGACAACTACGCAGGCCAAAAGCGCCACGAAGAACGAGATATTTGCAGGCGCACCACGGAACATCACGTTCTCTGCGGTCGAGAACATCGACTGGAAGGTCGGCAGGTGAACGGTTTCCGGGAAGCGCGCCGTCGCCGGATCTTGTGAGCCCTGCGGGCGCATCACATTGACCAGCATATAGTTCAGGAAAGCGGCGGCGATAAAGTTGAACATGATCGTCGTGATCACGATGTGGCTGCCGCGCTTGGCCTGCAGATAGGCCGGAATTGCAGCCCATGCGGCACCAAACAAAGCGGCCCCCAAGCCTGCGGCCAGCAGGGCAATGCTCCAATGCGGCCAGTCGATATAAAGGCAGACCATCGCTACGCCAAGTCCGCCTAGCATTGCCTGACCTTCACCACCGATGTTGAACAGACGTGCGTGAAAGGCGACGGCCACAGCAAGTCCGGTGAACATGAAGTTGGTGGCGTAATACAGGGTATAGCCCCAGCCATAGGTCGACCCTAGCGCGCCGGTGACCATCAGGTTCACGGCCTCAACCGGGTTTTCACCGATGGCAAGGATCACCAGCGCGGAAAGAATAGCGGCCAGTATCAGACTGATCAGCGGGATCAGAACGACGTCGGCCCATTTGGGCATTTTATCCATGTTACGCGGCCTCTCCCGCAACACCGGCCATCAACAGGCCTAGTTCTTTTTCATCTGTTTCATGGGGCAGACGCTCACCCATGATATGTCCGTCAAACATCACCGCGATCCTGTCAGAGAGCGAGAAGATCTCTTCCAACTCGACCGATACCAGCAGGATCGCCTTACCCTGATCGCGTAGGGCAACGATCTGTTTGTGAATGAACTCGATCGCACCAATGTCCACACCGCGGGTCGGCTGGCCCACCAGTAAGAGGTCGGGGTTACGCTCGATCTCGCGCGCGACGACGATTTTCTGCTGGTTGCCGCCCGAAAAGCTCTTGGCGGAAAGCCACGCGTTCGGGGGGCGGACGTCAAATTTCTCGATCTTTGCTTCGGTATCAGCACGCAGGGCAGCGTTGTCCATGAAGATCCCGCGCTTGTAGGCGGGGTCCCTGTGATAGCCGAAGGCGACGTTTTCCCAAGCGTGAAAGTCCATAATCAGACCTTCGCGCTGACGGTCTTCGGGCACGTGCGCGATGTGCTGCGCGCGGCGGGCCTGCCCGTCCGATCCCGCGCCGCTTAGCGCCAAGGGCGCGCCGTTCAGCTTGATCGATCCCTCTCCTGGGCGCATACCGCCCAGAACTTCCAAAAGTTCCGACTGACCGTTGCCAGCAACACCGGCGATGCCGACGATCTCTCCGGCGCGTACCGTCAGGTCGATGCCTTTGACACGCTCGACACCTGCCGAGTCAAAGACGCGCAGGTTCTCGACCTCAAGGATAGGCTTGCCTGGCTGTGCGGGCACCTTGTCGACCTGCAACAGAACCTTTCGGCCCACCATCAGCTCGGCCAGTTCTTCGGGGCTGGTGTCGGCGGTTTTGACGGTGGCGGTCATCTGCCCGCGCCGCATGACCGAAACGGTATCGGTGTTTTCCATGATTTCACGCAGCTTGTGCGTGATCACGATGATTGTTTTCCCTTCGGCCCGCAATCGGTCCAGAATGCGGAACAGCTGATCGGCCTCGGCCGGGGTCAGAACACCGGTGGGTTCGTCGAGGATCAGAATCTCGGCCTTGCGATACAACGCCTTCAGAATCTCGACCCGCTGCTGCATCCCAACGCCGATCTCGTCGATGCGCTTGTCGGGGTCGACGAACAGTTCGTATTCTTCTTCCAGAGCCTTCAACTCTTTCCGGGCCTTGGACAGGGACGGGGCCAGCAGCCCGCCATCTTCGGCACCCAGAACGATGTTTTCCAGAACGGTGAAATTCTCGACCAGTTTGAAATGCTGGAACACCATTCCGATGCCAGCCGCAATCGCGGCCTGACTGTCAGGGATGTCGGTCTTGTTGCCGTTAATCCAGATTTCGCCTTTGTCGGCTTTGTAGAAGCCGTAGAGAATGCTCATCAGCGTGGATTTGCCCGCACCGTTTTCACCGATGATCCCGTGGATCGTGCCGGGGGCGACGCTGATGGAAATGTCTTTGTTGGCCTGAACCGGCCCAAAGGCTTTGGAAATCCCTTTGAGCTCAATGGCGGGGACGGTCATGTCTTGCCCTCAATTGCCGAAAGGCCGCGGTGCACACGCGGCAGAGTGGAGGCGAGGCGGAGGTCAAACCCCCGCCCCGCGCGTTATCAGAACTGCAGTGCCGGGCAGCTGTCGTTCTCGTAGTAGCTAACGACCGAGATGTCGCCGTCGATGATGCCACGACGCGCGGCCTCAACCGCGTCAGCCATCTGTGCGTCAACCAGCTCGCGGTTGTTGTCGTCGATCGCAACGCCAACACCTTCTTCGGCCAGACCCATTGCGAACTTGCCGGTTTCCAGATCGGTACCCGCTGTCATCGCGTCATAGACGGCAACGTCCACGCGCTTCAGCATCGAGGTCAGAACCTTACCGGGGTGCAGGTGGTTTTGGTTGCTGTCCACGCCGATCGACAGGATGCCTTCGTCGGCTGCGGTCTGCAGAACGCCGACACCGGTGCCGCCAGCGGCTGCATAGATCACGTCAGCGCCCTGGCTGATCTGCGCCTTGGTCAACTCGGAACCCTTCACCGGGTCGTTCCATGCTGCCGGGGTGGTGCCGGTCATGTTGGCAACAACGTTGATGTCCGGATTCACGGCCTTGGCACCTTGCGCGTAGCCGCAGCCAAAGTGACGGATCAGTGGGATGTCCATACCACCGATAAAGCCAACGGTGCCCGATTCCGAGGCCATCGCGGCCATCATGCCAACCAGGTATGAACCCTCATGCTCGGCAAAGCTGACCTGACGGATGTTCGGAGCGTCCAGCCAGTTCACGTCAACCGCAACAAACTTGGTGTCAGGATAGTCGCCAGCAACTGCGGACAGCGGATCAGCCATGGCAAAGCCCATGGTGATGATCGGGTTGGCACCGGCCTCGGCGAAACGGCGCAGAGCCTGTTCGCGCTGTGCTTCGGACTGAAGCTCGATCTCACGATAAGTGCCGCCGGTCTCATTGGCCCAACGCTGCGCGCCGTTGTGGGCTGCTTCGTTGAACGACTTGTCGAACTTGCCGCCAAGGTCAAAAATCAGGGCCGGTTCGGCCAAGGCTGCACCTGCCGTCAGTGCGACAGCGGCGGCAGCGCCCATCAAAGATTTCATCAGGGTCATTTGTTACTCCCGTTGGTTATTGTCGGTCGGGGCCAAGATAGCCCCGTTCACCCACTGTGAGCGAGCATAACTGTTGTGATGGCGGGAATTAAGGCCGTTTGCAACCGCCGTGGTCAACTGATTTTTGACCAAATGGTCGAAAAAATGCAGCACGACGGCTTACCGAAGTGAAAAATCCATCACGATCGCATCGATTTTCTGATTGTTCCCGCGGGGATAATATCCTTTGCGCAGCCCGCAGCGGCGATACCCACAGAGGTCGTACAAAGCGATCGCGGGTAGATTGTCTGCCGCAACGTCCAGTATCGCACGGGTAGCCCCCAACTCTGCGGCTTGCGCGTGCCATTCCCGCATCCGCGCACGGGCCATGCCTTGGCGTTGCAGGCTGGGATGGGTGGCGATCGTCAACAGTTCAGCCTCATCCGCAATCACTTGAAATAGCGCAAATGATTGAGCGTTTCCAACGACATGAGTGAACCGATTTGCCAGAAGGCCGGCAAATTCATCCGCCGTCCATGGGCGCGATTGGGTAAAGGACGCGGCGTGCGTTTTGGCCAACTCTTCCGGGGTCATCCGTCCAGCAAAACCGGAGCAGTGTCCTTGGACGGTGCCGCATCCGCAGGTCGCACATACAAAGGGGCCGGGGGCAAGGTCGTGGTCTGCCATCGCTGCCCGGTAATCCGGGCAATCGCGCGGACCTGCGCGTCCGGGTCGTCATTCATGGTCAGGGGGCCGAGTGATTCTGCTTCGGCCTGGGCGATCAGCATCGGGCCTTTGTGAGGTACAGCAACGTAAACCTGTTCCCGCGGTGCGCGGATGGCGGGCAGGGCGTCGGTTGATATCGCAGCCAAGGCGTCGAATCCCGATACACCCACGGCCGGTATCCCAAGGCCCAAGGCCAGACCCCGCGCGGCTGAGACCGAGATACGGATGCCGGTAAAGTTCCCAGGTCCAACGCCCACGCCGATTGCGGTTAGATCTTTCCACGCGCAATCGGCCTCAGCCAGAATCTCTTCCAGCAGTGGCATCAGGCGTTCGGCTTGACCGCGTGTCATGGGTTCGACATGCGACGTTACGATTTGGTCACCGCTTAACAAAGCGGCCGCGCAATGCGCGGCCGATGTGTCAAATGCCAGAATGATCGGATCAGACGGCAACGGGGCGAACCTCGGTCACTTCGGGGATGTAGTGGCGCAGCAGGTTCTCGATCCCCATCTTCAGCGTCAGAGTCGAAGACGGGCAACCCGCGCAGGCACCCTGCATATGCAAGTAGACGACGCCCCGGTCAAAGCCGTGGAAGGTGATGTCACCGCCGTCTTGCGCAACCGCCGGACGCACGCGGCTGTCCAGCAAGTCTTTGATCTGGTTCACAACCTCTGCATCTTCGCCCGTATGCTCGGCATGGCCTGACGCCGGGGTTGCGTCCGCGCCGATAACCGGTTGGCCGGATTGGTAGTGTTCCATGACGGCACCCAGGATCGCGGGCTTGATGTGATCCCACTGAACGTCGTCCGACTTTGTGACGGTCACAAAGTCATTGCCAAGAAACACGCCGGTCACGCCGTTGACCGCGAAAATCCGTTTGGCCAAAGGAGATTTCTCACCGGCTTCCGCCGACGGGAAATCTGCAGTGCCCGCTTCCAGCACGGTCTGGCCGGGCAGGAATTTCAAAGTTGCGGGGTTCGGCGTGGATTCGGTCTGGATGAACATGTCACGGCTCCGTTTCAGTTGGTTCTGATATGCGGGTCCGCGCCGGATAAGTCAAGATTTGGAACGATTCTAAATTTCTGCGGCCAGCCGTATTGCATCATCCAACCGATCATCGCCCCAGAACAGCTCATTCCCAACCAGAAAGCTGGGCGCGCCGAACAGGCCCTTGGCTTGCGCAGTTTTGGTCTGCGCTATGAGGGCTTCTTTGATCTCAGGGTTTTTGGTCATGTCCATCAGGTCTGCCGGTAATTCCGCAGCCTTCAAGCAATCCACTAGAACTGTTTCCTCGGACACATTGCGACCATCAGCAAACTCGGCCGCGTACACCGCGCGCACGAAACGACCTTTTTGATCCTGATCTTTTATCGCCAGAGTCAGCCGCGCGGCCTTCAGGCCGTTTTGTGGGAACGGGTCTGGCTGACACAGTGGCAAGCCGCGCTGGGCTGTCAAACGCTCCATATCGCGCCACATATAGCGCCCCTTGGCCGGGTAAATGTTGAAGGGCGAGTTATCCCAGCCTTGGGCCGCGAAAATGGGACCCAGCAGAAAAGGGTGCCATTCCACGTCCACACCGCGCTGCGCCGCCGCCTCTTCGATTCGCATGGCGCTGAGATAGGAATAGGTCGACGCGAATTCGAACCAGAATTGGATGCGGCGCTGCATGAGGAGGACCTCAGGTGATGGCTTCAAGTTTTTCCTTGCTCAGATCACCGGGCACGATCGTGATCGGGATCGGCAGGCTGCCAGAATTCTTGGTCAACTGAGTCACCAAAGGACCGGGCCCCTTCTTTTCGATACCTGCACCCAGAACCAGAACGCCGATTTCTGGATCGGACTGGACGTGTTCGATGATCTGAGGAACGGGTTCACCTTCGCGAATGGACAATTCGGGGTCGATTCCCTGTTTGTCACGCATCCATTTGGCGAATACCTCGTAATGAGCGTGGATGCGTTCCCGCGCCTCTTCCCGCATGGTTTCCGCGACACCGATCCAGTGGTTGAACTCATCCGGCGGTATGACAGACAGGATTGTCACACCTCCACCAGTGTGGGCTGCGCGCATTGCTGCGAAACGCATCGCATTCAAGCATTCGCGGCTGTCATCAAGAATGACTAGAAACTTACGCATGGGTATCCTCATGTATTTCGGGGATCATGCCTGACCTGATACGGGCTGGCAACAGAGTGGATGACTAGCGGGTGCTTGCAGCCCAGTCCCAGTACAGTTCGCGCGCGCGGCGCGCAATTGGTCCGACCTGGTATTGCGTATCTTCCAGAGCAGTGACCGGTGTAATCTTGTTCATGTTGCCGGTCATAAATACCTCGTCCGCCTCGTGGAAGTCTTCGAAGCCAAGGACAGATTCGTGGACCGTCACACCATCAGCGCGCAGGTTCTTGATATGCCGCGCGCGAGTGATTCCCGCCAGGAATGTGCCGTTTGGAGTAGGGGTGAACACTTCGCCATCGCGCACCATGAAGATGTTAGCCGTGGCTGTTTCCGCAACGTGGCCCAGAGCGTCCGCGACAAGGGCATTCGAGAACCCCTTGGACCGGGCTTCTTTCAGCATCCGAGCGTTGTTCGGGTACAGGCACCCAGCCTTGGCATTGACCACCGCAGATTCCAGAACGGGTCTGCGAAACCGGGTGGTGGTCAGCGTGACCGAAGCAGTTTCGGGGGCCATTGGGATTTCTTCCAAACAGATGGCAAAGCCCGTGCTGTCCTGCTGTGGAACGATTGCTGTGACGTCGCCGTCTATTCCCCAATACATCGGGCGGATATAAACGGCTGAGCCTTTGGCGTAGCTGTCCAACCCTTCGCGAACAATCTCGACCATCTGTTCGGTTGTCACTGTCGGGGTCAACATCAGTGCTTCGGCGGAACGGTTTACCCGTTCGCAATGGGCCTCAAGATCGGGGGCCAGACCGTCGAAGAACCGCGCGCCGTCAAAGACCGAAGACCCCAGCCAAGCACCATGATCCGCCGCCCGCATGATAGGGGCGTCCCCGTTGTGCCACTGACCATCAAAATAGGTGCGGATATTTTTACCAACTGCCATGACGCCCTCCTTTGCCCTTGGGGCAACCTAGGAAGGCGTCACGGGAAGGTCCAGCGCAATCAGCCCTGTTTTGCGCCCACCATGCCCACGATTTCGTAGGTTTGTTGCAGGATCGGAGCGGCGATCGCCCGTGCCTTTTCCGCGCCTTGGGCAAGAATCCGGTCAATCTCGGTCTCTTCACCCATCAAACGGGCCATCTCGGTCGAGATCGGGGACAGTTTGGCCACGGCCAGTTCTGCCAGCAACGGTTTGAACTCGCCAAACTGCTTACCGCCAACATCGACCAGTACCTGTTCCGCCGTCTGATCGCTGAGCGCGGCGTAGATGTTGACCAGATTGCGCGCCTCGGGGCGTTCGGACAGGCCATCAACCTCAGAGGGCAGAGCGTCCGGGTCTGTCTTGGCCTTGCGGATCTTCTTCGCAATCGCGTCGGCATCGTCAGTCATGTTGATCCGGGTCATGTCGGACGGATCCGACGAAGACATTTTCCGCGAACCATCGCGCAGGTTCATCACGCGCGGTGCAGGGCCGCCGATGACGGGTTCGGTCACGGGGAAGAAATCCACGCCGTAGTCATGGTTGAACTTGATGGCGATATCGCGAGTCAGCTCCAGATGCTGTTTCTGATCCTCGCCCACCGGCACATGCGTCGCGTGGTAGGTCAGGATGTCAGCCGCCATCAACGCTGGATAGGCAAACAAACCCAGCGAGGCGTTTTGCGCGTTCTTGCCTGCCTTGTCCTTGAACTGTGTCATCCGCTGCATCCAACCCATGCGGGCGATACAGTTGAAAATCCATGCCAACTGAGTGTGCTCGGCCACCTGGCTTTGGTTGAACAGGATGGATTTTTCCGGGTCCAGACCGGCGGCAATGAAACCGGCGCAAACCTCGCGTGTCTTCTCACGCAGACGGGCGGGGTCTTGCCAGACGGTGATCGCGTGCAGGTCGACCATGCAATAGATGGTCTCGTAATCCTCGCCCTGCATATCCACAAAACGCTTGAGCGCACCGAGGTAGTTGCCAAGGTGCAGGTTTCCCGAAGGCTGGATGCCGGAAAACACGCGCGGCGTGAATTGAGTTTCGGTCATCGAAGGGAACTCCCGTCTGGAAAAATCAGCCCCCGTCGCTTACCCATGAGGTCAAGGGACGTCAACAGCCGCGAAAGGCCAGCCCAATGAGCAGTGAGCATTATACACCCGCCGTGAACCCCTTGCCGCCTGTGGTGGTGGCGTTGGTGGTGTTCATCATGGGGATCGAACTGGCATTTACGCTGGGCTCGCGCGGGATCGTCGGTGGCCCCTCGGCTGTAGGATGGCGGTTGGAGGCTCTGCAGAGCTACGCCTTTTCCCCCGATATTTTCCATTGGATGATTGAAAATGGTCGCTGGCCGTTTGAACATCTGATCCGGTTTGTGACCTATCCGTTCGTTTCGGGCAGCTTTACGCAGGCGATTTTTGTCAGCGTCTTCGTTTTGGCTATGGGTAAAATGGTCGCCGAAGTGTTCGGTGGCATTCAGATGCTGATCATCTTTGTCCTGTCTGGCGTGGGCGGGGCCTTGGTCTATGCTTTGCTGCTGAACCCGCAGTATCCGCTGGTTGGAGGGTTTCCTCCGGTTTACGGCCTGATCGGTGCCTTGACGTGGCTGCTGTGGCGCAAGCTGTCTCTGGTCGGGGAAAACCAATCCCGCGCCTTCAGCCTGATCGCGGTTCTGATGGGTATCCAGCTGGTATTTGGGCTGTTGTTCGGGGGCACGTCCGATTGGGTTGCCGATCTGGGCGGGTTTGCCACCGGGTTTGGCCTGTCATTCTTCCTGTCGCCGGGCGGATGGACGCGGATCGTAGGACGCATCCGCCGCGATTGATCAGGATCTGCGCAGCGCTTTTTTGAACTCGGACAGCTCAAACGCTTTTAACAGGTGACCAAGAGCGAAATAGGCCGCTGCGGCAACAACGATCAGGATCAGTAGTGCCAGGTAGCGCCAACCGGGTACTTGGAATGCCCAGCCAAAAAGATGCATCGCGGCATACAATACCACACCCATTCCCGCCGAGGCCGCGATGATCCGCCATACGCGACGTTTGAACCGATCATCCAAGCGCGCCTCTTCACCGAAACGCCGCGCACCGATCGCCAACAACGCAACCATGGCCCACCCCGCGACCGACGCCGCAATAGCCGGGGCAATCCATCCCACCAGCGGATAAAGCCCAAACGCCAACCCGGCATTCACGGCCATCGCAACCACGGCGTAACGGAACGGAGACTTCGTATCCTCGCGCGCAAAGAACAAAGGTTGCAGCAATTTTTGCAGCATGAATGCGGGTAGACCGATGCCGTAGATTGCCACCGCCAGCGCAGTAGCTGCCGTGTCTTCGGCGCTGAACTGGCCGCGTTCGAACAGGACCGACACCAGTGGTAAGGGAATGATCAGAAAGGCAACGGTCGACGGCAGGCTCAGCAGCAGTGTGAACTCTCCGGCGCGGGAATAGGCATTTCGCGCGCCATCCTTGTCCCCGGCGTGCAGGCGGCGGGACAGGTCGGGCAGCAACACGATCCCCACCGCGATACCGACCACTCCCAGCGGCAATTGATACAACCGGTCGGCAGCAAACAGCCAACTGACCGCCTTTTCAGTTTTCGAGGCAACAAGCTGACCAACCACCAGATTAACTTGTGTCACGCCCATCGCTAGGGCGGCGGGCACCGCAATGCGCACCATTTGACGCATTTCCAGGCTAAGCTTGGGCCGTCCGGGACGAATGCGAATGCCTGCGCGCTCGGTCGCCACCCAAACCAGTGCCAATTGCGCGACCCCGGCGATTGGGATGACGGTGATGAGCCAGCGGATGACCTCACCGCCAGATAGGGCACCGGCGATCAGCGCGGTACACGCAAAGATGTTCAGCAAAACTGGAGCGGCGGCGGCAGCTGCAAATCGACCTGTGGCATTCAGAACGCCTGAGAACAATGCAGCGAGCGACATAAACAAGATGTAGGGAAACACCACATAGCCGTAGTCCACGGCCATATCGAACCGTTCATCGCCGTAAAACCCTTCGGCGGTCAGCCAGACCAGACCCGGCATGAAAACCATCGCCAGCCCGACCAATGATAATACGGCTGCCGCCAGCAGGTTAAAGGCGTCTTGGGCAAACCCTTCGGCGTTTTCCTCGCCCTCGAGGCGTTTAGAGAACATCGGCACGAAGGCGGCGTTGAACGCGCCTTCTGCAAAGAAGCGGCGGAACATGTTCGGCAGGCGGAACGCGGCCACAAACGCATCCATGACCGGGCCCGGTCCGATGTACGCGGTCAATAGAATTTCTCGCAAAAAACCAAGTATCCGGCTGGCGAGTGTCCAGAACCCGACCGTGAACAGGCCGGAAAACAGCCGGATCTGCTTCATGAGCTCGCGCGCTCCGCACCTTCGGTGATGGCTTTGCGCAGCTTGGCCTCAAGCCCGCGCTGCTTGCCTTCCGAATGGTATTTCAAGCCGAACATATCCTTGACGTAGAAGGTGTCGACCACCTGTTCGCCATATGTCGCGATTACGGCGTTGGCGATATAGACATTCGCCGCAGCCAGCGTCCTTGTCAGGTCATACAACAGGCCGGGGCGGTCGCGCGTGTCGACTTCGATGATCGTGTAAATCTCGGACCCGTCATTGTCGAAGATGATGTGCGTCGGCACGTTGAAGGCACGTTCGCGTTTCTTGATCTTATCGCGGGATTTAAGAGCATCCCGCGCGACCACTTCACCCTTGAGCGTCTTGTGGATCATCTGCGTCAGTCGTGGCAGGCGGCTTGCTTCGAACGGGTGGCCTTCGGCATCCTGTATCCAGAACGCATCGGTGACGTAGCCATCTTTGGTGGTGTAGCTACGGGCATCCACCACGTTGGCCCCGACCAGCGCCAGTGCACCGGCGATGCGGGCAAAAATACCCGGATGATCGGCCATGGCAAAACAGGCACGCGTCGCGTCGCGGTCGTCATCTGGATGCAGGTGAATTTCCATCGCACCGGGATCGCCGCTGTGTTCCAGCGCACGTAGCATTTTGGCAAATTCAACATGCGTCGACAGGTTCAAACCCTGCCAATAGGGCGCATAGTGCCGTCCGGTCTCGGCCTTGAGATCAGCCTTGGACCAATCACCAAGTGCTGCGCGCAGGGCTTTCTTGGCCTCGGCGCCGCGGTTGGCCCGGTTGAGGTCTTCCATGCCTGTTTCCAACGCCCGTTTGGTTTCAGCATGAAGGGCGCGCAGCAGAGTTGCTTTCCAGTTGTTCCAGGTATTCGGGCCAACGCCGCGAATGTCGCACACGGTCAGAACCGTCAGCAGGTCCAGGCGTTTGACAGTCTTCACCGCTTTGGCAAAGTCCCGCACTGTGCGCGGGTCAGAGATGTCGCGTTTTTGCGCCATGTCCGACATCAGAAGGTGATAGCGTACCAGCCATTCCACGGTTTCCGAGTCAGACTTGTTCAGTCCCAGTCGCGGAGCCACCTTACGCGCGATCTGTGCCCCTAGGATCGAGTGATCCTCGGGGCGGCCCTTGGCTATGTCATGTAGCAACAGGGCCACGTACAGAACTTTGCGATTGACCCCGCCTTTCAGAATGGACGAGGCCAGCGGCAGCGACTCGACCAGTTCACCCCGTTCGATTTGCGCCAGATTGACGATGGTCTGGATGGTGTGCTCGTCCACCGTATAGCTGTGATACATGTTGAACTGCATCATCGCCACGATGTGCTCAAACTCCGGCAAAAAGGCCGATAGCACGCCCAACTCGTTCATCCGCCGCAGGGCGCGTTCCGGATTGCCGTGTTTCAGCATCAAGTCCAGAAAAATGCGCTGCGCCTCTTTGTCGTGGCGCATGTCATCGTCGATCAGGTGAAGGTTGGCTGTCACCAGTCGCATTGCGTCCGGGTGGATCAGCATACCGGTGCGCAGGCCCTCTTCGAACAGACGCAACAGGTTCAGCTTGTCTGCCAGAAAGGTCTTGGGGTCAGCCACGTCCAGGCGGCCATGGACAACCTTGTACCCGGATTTGACACGCGGTCTGCGTCTAAAAATCCGCTCTAGCAGCGCCTCGCCTTTGACGTGGGATGCTTCGAGTTTCGTCAGGAAGATACGGGTCAGTTCCCCTACCTGCGTCGCTTCGCGGAAATAGCGCTGCATGAACACTTCCACCGCCCGGCGTCCGGCCCGATCTTCATAGCCCATGCGGTCGGCCACCTCGACCTGCAGGTCAAAGGTCAGCTGCTCGGTCGCGCGTCCGGTGACAAGGTGCAAATGCGACCGCACCGCCCACAGGAACTCTTCTGCTTGGGCGAAGGTGCTGAACTCTTCGGCGGTGAACAGACCCAGCGGGACCAGTTCGGCGACGTCCTGAACGCCGTAGATATACTTAGCAATCCAATAGAGCGATTGCAGATCGCGCAGCCCGCCTTTGCCTTCTTTGACGTTGGGCTCGACCATGTAGCGCTCACCCTGTTTCTGGTGGCGTTCGTCGCGCTCCTGCAGCTTGGCCTCGATGAACTGACGCTCGCTGCCTTTGAACAGTTCGGTCTTGAGGCGCTTCTCCAGCTCATCGGCCAAGGCCGCGTCCCCTGCCAGATACCGCTGTTCCAGCATGGCGGTGCGGATGGTGAAATCATCTGCCCCAAGCCGAAGGCAATCCTTGATCGTACGTGATGAATGGCCGACCTTCAGCCGCAAGTCCCAAAGGATGTAGAGCATGGATTCAATCACGCTCTCGGCCCATGCGGTGATCTTGTAGGGGGTCAGGAAAAGCAGATCGACGTCCGAGGCCGGGGCCATTTCGCCCCGCCCGTAACCGCCCACGGCCAACACGGCGATCTTTTCGCCCTGTGTCGGCGTGGCCAGCGGATGCAGATCGGTGCTGGCGACCTGCATCGCGGTGCAGACCAGACCGTCGGTCAGGTAAGTATAGGACCGGGTCAAAGGCCTTGCGTCGAACGGGCGCCGCGCAAACGCATCTGCGATAGCTTTGCGTCCAGCTTTTTGAGCATCACGCAAAATGCGCACGGTCTCGTTCCGCCGTGCGCTATTGTCCTGCGTGTTTCCAAAGGCTTCCGACAGTTGTGCCAGGACGGCGGTACTGTCGAATATTTCATCGGCCGGACAGATCAGCTCACCCTGCGGGGTGAGCTTAAGAACCGGTTGATCAGAAACCGGCGCCAGAGAAGCTTTGAGGGGCGGAGTCAATCACTACTACCTGTTTGTTCTGGATCGTGGCAACGGCCAGACCGCGTTCGTTCGTGCCGTCAGACCGCAAGCGGAAGATACCGCCAACACCCTGAAAACCGGCGTTCTGTGTCAATGCCGAAGCGGTCAGCGCGTCGGATTTGCCCTGGCTGACCAGCGCCGCGATCGCCGCGATCCCGTCATAGGCTAGACCGCTGATCGGGTGCGGCGCCTCACCATAGGTGTTGTTGTACCGTTGGCGATACGCTTGTGCCTTGGACGGGTCAGGCAGCGCGAACCAGCCACCCTGTACGCCGGGCAGTTCCAGCGTTTGGGCAGGGATATCCCATCGCGTCAGTCCGATGTACTGCGTTGTCGACGGCGAGACGCCAGCCTCGGGCAGCAGTTGCGAAAACAGCGGCAGTGCTCCGGCGGTTGTGGCAGTCAGGAACAGCGAATCCGCCCCCGATGCGTCGACGGTTGACTTGATCGTGGGGACCGAGTTGATCACGCCTTGCTGCGAGCGGTCGTACCCAACAGTTCCTGCATTTCCGACGCGGCTGCTGCTTATTGCATTGGCAATTGCCGATTGTCCAAGTTGTCCGGCAGAGTCATTGCTGTGAACGATGACCATGTTCGACTTGCCGCGCGATCCGGCAAAGCTGACCAGACGGTTTGCCGTGTTCTGGAAGGTCGGACCAAGCACAAAGACGTTGCCGCCTGCGATGCTTGTGTTGTTCGAGAATGACAGAACGTTGACGTTGTTGCTCAGCACGGCCAGACCGGCCGAGTTTGCAGCCTGCGCATAGACCGGACCCAAAATGACCTTCGCTCCGTCGGCCACCGCGCGCTGCGCAACTTCGGCCGCCGTGTTTGAGCTGCCGCGCGTGTCATAAACGCGCAGATCAATCTGCACATTCTGCAGATCGGCCATCGCCAGACGTGCCGCGTTTTCTAAGCTGCGGGCCAGGGCTGCATCCCCGGAATTGCCCGATCCCGCTGGGACCAACAGGGCAACCGGAACGGGTTTGGATGTGTTGATCGACGGGCCTCCGCCCAGATTTCCGGGCTCACATGCGGCCAGCAACGCGGCAGTGGCAAGAATAGCAGCGGATTGCGCCAGCTTGCGAACGGGCTTGCAAACGGTAAACATCTAAATGAAAACTCCCTGTCCCGGCGGCTTGGGGTACCACCAATCTGTTAGGCCGCGATAATAAACGTCACGCTGTGAGGGTCCAGCTTTGAATTGCCAAAAAGTAAGATTGGGCGCTGGCCTGTATTTTGTTGCCACTCCGATCGGAACGGCGCGCGATATCACGCTCAGAGCACTGGATGTGCTCGCCTCGTCTGATGTAATCGCCGCCGAAGACACGCGCAGCTTGCGCCGGTTGATGGAGATTCACGGCGTCCCGCTCGAAGGGCGGCGAATCCTGGCCTATCACGACCACAGCGGCGCGGGTGCACGCGGGAAGATTCTGGACGCTCTGAATGAGGGTAAGTCCGTCGCCTATGCCTCTGAGGCCGGGATGCCCCTGATTGCTGATCCGGGTTACGATCTAGGGCGTCAAGCAGCCGAGGCGGGACATACAGTGACGTGTGCGCCCGGACCATCCGCTGCGCTGATGGCGTTGACGCTGGCCGGGTTGCCCACGGATGCGTTTTTCTTTGCTGGCTTCCTGCCCAATGCCTCCGGTGCCCGTCGTTCGCGGATCGAGGCGCTGCGGGACGTACCCGGGACATTGGTATTTTACGAATCTCCCAAACGCGTGGCGGCTTGCCTGTCTGATCTGGCTGATATGTTGGGCGGGAACCGTCAGGCAGCGATGTGCCGAGAGCTAACTAAGAAATTCGAAGAGGTCCGACGTGGGTCGTTGGAGGAGTTGGCCGCCGCCCTGAAGGGGCAGACGGTCAAAGGAGAGATTGTTCTGCTTGTGGACCGGGGACATTCGGAAACTGTTAACGAATCCGACATAGAAGAGGCGTTGAAACGAGCCTTGGAAACTCATTCGGTTCGGGATGCGGCAGATCTGGTTTCTGAAATGTACAAACTGCCGCGTCGTCCGATTTATCAGAAGGCTCTGAAACTGGGAAAGGGATGACATGACTGCGCGATCCGTCAAAAGCTCGGTATCGTATCATGCCGGGCAAGCGGCGGAACAGCAGGTTGCGTCCGACTATGAGCGCCGAGGCTACTCGATTGCCCATCACCGTTGGCGGGGTGTCGGAGGTGAGATTGATCTGATCGTGCGTAGCGCCGACGATGTGATCTTTGTCGAGGTTAAGAAAAGCCGCAGCTTCGATGTTGCTGCCCACCGGATCAACCGTCGTCAGATGGATCGGATTTGCGCCTCAGCCGCTCAGTTTCTTGAAACCGAACCCAACGGACAACTGACGAATGTCCGCTTTGATGCCGCTTTGGTGGATGGCTCAGGCGCTATTCAAATCATCGAAAACGCGTTCGATTTGGGCTGATCCCCATTGAACCGCCAGCGCGGCTGGGCCATGTATCGGGCGTGAAACTGAGGGACACGCCATGAAAATCGCCTTTCAGATGGACCCGATCGGGGCCGTAGACATCAATGCTGACAGCTCATTCCGACTGGCTGAAGAGGCACAGGCACGCGGGCATTCGCTGTTTTTCTACAGCCCAGACCATTTGGCGTATCAAGAGGGGCGGATCACAGCACGCGGTCACGACATGAAGGTTCAGCGCGTAGCTGGCGACCCTGCTGAACTGGGCCCCGAACGTGAGGTTGATTTGGCAGATTTTGACGTGATCTGGTTGCGTCAGGACCCTCCGTTCGACATGCACTACATCACATCGACCCACCTGCTGGACCGCCTGAAAGGGCAAGCACTGGTGGTCAACGATCCGTTCTGGGTGCGGAACTATCCCGAGAAACTGCTGGTGCTGGATTTCCCGGATCTAACGCCGCCAACGACCATCGCGCGCGATTTGCAGACCATTAAGGCATTCAAGGAAAAGCATGGCGACGTGATCCTGAAACCGCTTTACGGCAACGGTGGCGCTGGGGTTTTCCGGTTGGATGCCAACGACCGCAACCTGACCTCTTTGCACGAGCTGTTTACCGGTTTCTCGCGTGAGCCGCTGATCGTTCAGAAGTTCCTGCCGGACGTCAGCAATGGCGACAAACGCGTGATCCTCGTCGATGGTGAAGCCGTGGGTGCGATTAACCGGGTGCCAGCCGCAGGTGAGACGCGTTCGAACATGCACGTGGGCGGTCGGCCCGAAAAAATCGGCCTTTCCGACCGCGATCTTGAAATCTGCGCCGCGATTGGCCCTTTGCTGAAAGAAAAGGGGCAGGTCTTTGTGGGCATCGACGTGATTGGCGATTACCTGACCGAGATCAACGTGACCTCACCGACAGGTATCCAAGAGCTTGAGCGTTTCAACGGTGTGAATATAGCCGAAAAGATCTGGCAGGCGATCGAAGCGAAACTCTAAAGCGCCGCTTTGGCGCTGATGCGAAAGCTCAGCGCTTCGGCCACATGAGGGCGGCGAACCTCGGGTTCCCCGTCCAGATCCGCAATCGTGCGCGCGACCCGAAGGATGCGATGAAAGGCGCGCGCCGAAAGGCCGAACCGCTCGGCAGCTCGGACAAGCAACTCTTTGCCTTCAGAGTCGGGCGCTGCGACTTCCTCCAGCAGATTGCCTTCGACATCGGAATTTTGACGGACGTTTGGCACCTCTTGAAAGCGTTCGGCCTGAACGCTGCGGGCTTGTTCGACCCGCGCCGCCACTGTCGCCGAATTATCGCCGGATGGCGGCAGATCCAGGTCGGTGAACCCGACTGGAGGCACCTCGATCCGCAGGTCAAACCGATCCATTAACGGGCCCGAGATACGGCTCAGGTAGTCTTCACCGCAGATGGGCGCGCGCGAGCAAGCGCGGGCCGGGTCGGTTAGGTATCCGCATTTGCAGGGATTGGCTGCGGCGACCAGCATGAATCTGCAGGGGTATTTCACATGCGCGTTGGCCCGCGCCACCATGACCTCGCCGGTTTCGATGGGTTGGCGCAGAGTTTCCAGAACTGTACGCGGAAACTCAGGGAATTCGTCCATGAATAACACCCCGTTATGGGCCAGCGATATCTCACCGGGTTTTGCGCCCCGGCCTCCTCCGACGATCGCCGCCATGGATGCGGTGTGGTGCGGTTCGCGGAACGGTCGGCTGCGGCTGATCCCGCCCTCATCTAACAGCCCGCACAGAGATTGGATCATCGATGTTTCCAGGGCCTCGGCCGGGGTGAGAGGGGGCAGAATGCCGGGTAGTCGGGCGGCCAACATGGATTTGCCTGAACCGGGCGTGCCGGTCATGATCAGATGGTGCCGCCCGGCCGCCGCGATTTCCAATGCGCGCTTAGCCCGCTCCTGCCCTTTGACGTCGCGCAGATCACGCGCGCTGGGCTCAAGAGTGACTTCGCCCGGTTGCGCGGCGGGCAATGGGGATTGCCCCGAGAAATGCCGCACGACATCACCCAACGACCCCGCCCCGATCACCAGAGTTGCATCGACCCACGCGGCCTCGGCGCTGGAGGCACGGGGGCAAAGCAACGCCCGATCCTCGGCCGCGGCGGTCATGGCAGCGGGCAGGGCGCCGACCACCGGCACCAACGATCCGTCCAGCGACAACTCGCCCAGCGAGACCGAACCTTCGGCAGCGTCGGGTGGTATGATCTCTAATGCTGACAGCAGGGCCACTGCGATTGGCAGGTCGAAATGGCTGCCTTCTTTGGGCAGATCGGCCGGCGACAGGTTGATCGTGATCCGCTTGGACGGCAGTGCAATCGCCATCGAACTGAGCGCGCTGCGCACACGATCCCGCGCCTCGGAAACTGCCTTGTCGGGCAGCCCAACGATGGAAAACGCGGGCAGACCCGGTGAGACGGCGCATTGAACCTCAACTGGGCGAGCTTCTACGCCTTGAAAAGCAACTGTGTGGGCGCGGGCGACCATGAACGACCTTTTTGGTTAACAGGTCGTTGCTGCCACGGTCACGGTTTAAGAATCGTTAACAGCTCCGATCATGGACGAGAATTTTGGCCACGCTCCGGGGTCTGCGACGGTTTTGTCCCGGCAGAAACGGTTGCAGAACCCCCAGCGTTGACCGTCAAGTTCCAGGACATCGACCACAGGTTTCCCTGAATAGGGGCAAGCATCGTTGATCGCCGCGTTGCCCGGAACAGGTATTGCCCTGGATACTTCGCCAATCGGCCAGGGCTCGGACGGTAGATCCATTGCGTAAGGGAACGGCTCGTAGCGCACCGTCAGCCCCATCGCGCGCCATTGGCGCACCGACAGATCCGAAAGCAATTCAATGCAATACGCGCGATTTGCGTCTGAGACCGGCAAACCATACCCGATGATCCGCGCCGCGACTGGCGTGTAGAACACGTCCGCCAACGAATACTGTCCGAACAATGGGCCGCTGGCCGCGCCGGAAACATCCCGAGCATGGGCCCACAGAGCTTCGATCCGATCCAGATCGGCGCGCGTTTCGGGCGATGGTTCAAACCCTTGCCAGCAGTGTTTCAGTTGCATCGGACACTGGCCGCGCAACGCGGTGAATCCGGCTACCATTTCCGCGCAAAGCCACCGTGCGGTTGCGCGCGCAGCGGGGTCGTCCGGCCACAATCCCGCCTCGGGGTGCAATTCGGCCAAGGTTTCAGCCATAGCAAGGCTTTCACCAACGACCGTACCATCTGGCAAGCGCAGAGCAGGAACGAGTCGAGCCGGAGCGAGAGGTTTCATATCCTCAGCCATCGTGCCGGAATACAGCCCGATCATATGAGATCGATAGGGCAGGCCGAACTTTTCCAGCATCAGCCACCCGCGCATGGACCAGCTGGAAAACAGACGGTCCCCAATAAACAAATCATAGGTCATGACAGAACGATGCCGCGTCACGCGCGTTCAGTAAAACCTTGATTTGTGCGGGGTCGCATCACGGATGGTGATTGATCCGCCCGACGGACCAGCGATCTCTGTGATGCGTGATTTCGGTGACCGAGAGGTTGTCGATACGGTGACTGAAGGCTTCTTGTGCGTCGACACCAAGCGCGCGTTGAACCTGTGTCAGGATCACACCGAAATGCACAACGATCACAAGATCGCGCCCGGTGTGCTGTGCGATCAGCTTATCTACGGCCCCATCCACCCGTGCACGAACCTCGTTCCAGCTTTCGCCGTTCGGGGGACGCACATCGCCGGGATTGTCCCAATAAGCAAAGGCCAACTCGGGGTCTTCGGCCTCGATCTCTTTGAAGCCGCGCAGCTCCCACGCGCCGAAGTGGATTTCGCGCAGCTCGGGCTGATGTGGCAGCCGGTGCCGCGTTCCTTGAATGGCCGAGGCGGTCTGATCAGCGCGGCTGAGGTCGGAAGAGACAACAATCGCCTCAACAGGCAGATGGTCATGTAGTCGGGCAATGGCCTCGTGATCGCTTAGATCGGCGGGCAGGTCGGACCATCCGACCATTGTTTTGGCATGTGTGGGGCCATGACGGACAAAGTGCAAGCGGGTCAATCCAAGCGCCCTTTCAGAACCAAGGGCAATCCTGCAGTGACCTGAACCACGACGTCAGCCTCAGCCGCTAAGGCGATGTTCAGCCGCCCTTGGGCCTCGCGGAACTGGCGGGACAAGGCGTTGTCAGGGACGATCCCATGGCCGACCTCGTTCGATACGATGACGACCTGCGCCGGGCACAGGCGCAGGGATTGCATTAGGGTGCTTTGAGCCTGTTCCAGATCACTTTCGGCGAGCAGATGATTGGTCAGCCACATTGTCGCGCAGTCGATCAGGCAGGCGCTGTTGGGCGGCAGAGTCGCTAGTGTCGGGCCAAGGTGCAGAGGGGCTTCGATCGTCTCCCAACCTTTGCCGCGCTGAGAGACATGGCGCTGAACCTTGTCTTTCATCTCGTCATCAAACACTTGTGATGTCGCGAGATAGACCCGTTTTTTTCCTGATGAAACAACAAGCTGCTCGGCAAAAGCCGACTTTCCCGAGGCTGCTCCGCCCAACACAAAGGTTAAATCCGGATTCACTATTATTACCTTTCATGTGATCCACCCGGTTCTGTTTTGCGTATCGGTCATAGGTCGGCAAAGCAACCCCGGCCCGCGCCTGTGAAAAGGGGAGATTTCAATGGCACTGGACAATGCGAACGACTTCTCGATGTCCCGGCAAGCGATGAAAGCCGAGCTTCTGGACGCGGAAACCGAATTGCAACTGGCTTATGCGTGGCGGGATGACCGCGACGAACAGGCCCTGCACCGTTTGATCACGGCCTATATGCGCTTAGCTATTTCAATGGCCGCAAAATTCAAACGCTATGGCGCGCCGATGAATGACCTGATCCAAGAGGCGGGTCTGGGTCTGATGAAGGCTGCCGACAAGTTTGATCCGGACCGCGGCGTCCGCTTTTCGACCTATGCGGTTTGGTGGATCAAAGCGAGCATTCAGGACTATGTGATGCGCAATTGGTCAATGGTGCGCACGGGATCGACCTCTTCCCAGAAATCTCTGTTCTTCAACATGCGACGTGTCCAGGCTCGGCTTGAGCGAGAAGCCGCGACCGAGGGGATGGATCTGGATCGGCATCAGTTGCACCAGATGATCGCCGCTGAGATCGGCGTTCCACTGCGGGATGTTGAAATGATGGAGGGCCGCTTGTCCGGGTCCGACTTCTCTTTGAACGCAGTGCAATCGGCTGATGAGGATGGTCGGGAATGGATCGACGCGCTCGAAGATGATCGTGAACAGGCTGCCGAGACCGTCGAAAACAGCCACGATACCGAGCAATTGCGTGAATGGCTGCTTACGGCGATGAAATCGCTGAATGATCGCGAAAGATTTATCGTACGCGAACGCAAGCTCCGCGAACCGGCGCGGACCCTTGAAAGCCTTGGGCAAGAGCTTGGATTGTCAAAGGAACGCGTACGCCAACTTGAGGCTGCGGCCTTTGTGAAGATGCGCAAGAACCTTGAAGCCCAGTCTCGTGAGGTGCAACACTTCATCGCATGAGACACCTTGCGATTCTGCTTTGCGCACTTGTGGTTATGGCGTCCCCGGGCCATACCGATGAGCTTATACCTGACGACGTTCTGTCCGAGATGACCTCGGCAGACGTCGTCATTTTGGGTGAAATTCACGACAACCCCCAGCATCACGTCATTCAGGCCGAGGCATTGAAGGCCATCAACCCCTCTGCTGTCGTCTGGGAAATGGTGACAGAAGAAGGCGCGCAGCGACTTGCGGACAAGGCGGTGTCGAACCCTGAAGAGCTTGCCCGTATCCTTGAGTGGATCGAATCCGGTTGGCCGCCGCTCAGCATGTATTACCCGGTTTTCCAGGCATCTGATGCGCCTGTTTATGGCGCAATGGTCCCGCGCACGGCCGCGCGGGCCGCGATGGAGCGTGGAGCGGCCACGGCCTTGGGTGCGGACGCTGCGCGCTATGGCCTGACGGTTCCTTTGCCGCGAGACGAACAGGCAGCGCGCGAGGCGGATCAACTGGCTGCCCACTGCGATGCGATCCCCGAAAGTGCTCTGCCGCAGTTGGTTGCAATCCAAAGGTTGCGTGATGCGGTTTTGACCCGTTCGATCCTGCGCGCCACCGACGAAACCGGTGGGCCTGTGGCTGTAATCACGGGCAACGGACACGCCCGAAAAGACCGTGGTATCCCTACGTTCCTGTCCCGCCTGCGTCCGGGTTTGAACGTCTTTGTTCTGGGCCAGTCCGAGGATGGTGAGATTACCGGGGAATTCGACGCTGTGATCGACAGCCCCGGCATCGAGCGCGAAGACCCCTGTCTGGCGTTTCAGACTCAGAATTAACCGCTGGAACTGTCCCATGGCCTTGCCTAATGTCGGGGCCGACCGGGACGGGAAGGGCACGACATGCTGGCATCGAAACGCATTCTGTTGATTATAGGCGCAGGAATTGCGGCCTATAAGTCGCTGGATCTGATCCGGCGGTTGAAAGAACGCGGTGCTTCGGTAACTCCGGTTCTGACCCGTGCCGCCGAAGAGTTCGTGACCCCTTTGTCCGTTTCCGCGCTGGCTGGTGAGAAGGTGTATCGCGATTTATTCGACCTGACGGATGAAGCCGAAATGGGCCACATCCAGCTGTCGCGCTCTGCTGATCTGATCGTTGTCGCCCCGGCTACGGCGGATATGATGGGCAAGATGACGTCCGGTTTGGCAAACGATCTGGCCTCGACCCTGCTGATGGCGACGGACACGCCCGTTCTATGTGCACCAGCAATGAATGTGCGCATGTGGGATCACCCGGCGACCCAGCGCAACCTCAAGCAACTGCGGGCCGACGGTATCCGCTTTGTCGGCCCGAATGAGGGCGACATGGCCTGCGGTGAATACGGCCCCGGCCGGATGTCCGAACCGCTTGAAATCGTGGCAGCAGTTGAGGCCGCTTTGGGTGACGGGCCACTGAAAGGTAAGCGTGTTCTTGTCACCTCCGGCCCGACGCATGAGCCGATTGATCCAGTGCGCTACATCGCCAATCGCTCTTCTGGCGCGCAAGGCACAGCCGTCGCACGGGCTTTGTCCGCGCTGGGCGCTGACGTGGTGTTTGTCACAGGTCCGGCAGATGTTCCGCCGCCCGATGGCGTGCAGGTTGTTCGCGTCGAGACCGCGCAACAAATGTCTGACGCTGTTGATGCCGCTCTGCCGGTGGATGCGGGTGTCTTTGCCGCCGCCGTTGCAGATTGGCGCATGGCTGCGGCTTCGGACAAGAAACTCAAGAAAAGCCGCGATGGTCTGCCCGTGCTCGAATTTGCAGAGAACCCGGACATTCTCAAACGCATATCAAGGCTAGAGGCTGGACGCCCCCCGCTGGTCGTTGGCTTCGCGGCGGAAACCGACAATGTAATCGAACACGCCACTGCGAAACGGGCGCGCAAGGGGTGCGACTGGATCGTTGCCAATGACGTTAGCCCGGCAACGGGCATCATGGGTGGGTCGGAAAACGCGGTTACCCTGATATCTGACGAAGGGGCCGAGGAATGGCCGCGCATGGGCAAGGATGCCGTGGCGCAACGTCTGGCGCAAAAGATCGCCGACGCTCTGAAACGCTGAACAAGAGGGACCGAATGGTAGCAATTCGTGTGATCCGCGACGAAGGGGCCGACCCGGCCATTGCCTTGCCGTCTTACGAAACGACCGGAGCGGCCGGGGCTGACGTCCGCGCAAACCTGCCTGATGGGGCGTCCGTCACCCTTGAGCCGGGTCAACGTGCGTTGATTCCCACAGGATTGCGGATCGAAATCCCTAACGGGTATGAGGTGCAAGTGCGGCCACGATCGGGCCTTGCCTTGAAGCACGGCATCACCCTGCCCAATACGCCGGGTACAATCGACAGCGACTATCGGGGTCCCTTGGGTGTAATATTGCTGAATGCGGGTCAGGAAAGCTTTGAGATTGTGCACGGCGAACGTATTGCACAACTGGTCGTTGCCCCTGTGGTGCAGGCTACGTTTGAAGCAGTTGAGGTTCTCAGCGACACTGAACGTGGTGCAGGCGGCTTCGGCTCGACCGGGCGCGGCTAATGTTTCTTGTCCTGATCCTTGCCGCCGGTCTCTGGGGCGTCGGCTATCTGGCCGGAGTATCCCGGACAGCCCGCAGTGTGTCGGTCAGCGTTTTGCTGGTCGGCGTGCTGATCATACAGCTGACTTTGCCGGATGGGCACCCTCTGCGCGAGGCAACGGGCGGATCTGCGGCCTTGTGGCTAATCCTGGGGGGCGCCGCGGTTTTGGTGCTGATCTATGGCCGGGTGCTGAAGGCACTGCGTAACCGGGCAAGCCCACAGACAGCAGACGAACCCGCCCCGCCGTCCGACAAGTTCACAGAAACCGAGCTAGAGCGATATGCCCGCCATATCGTTCTGCGTGAACTGGGTGGGCCGGGGCAGAAAAAGATGAAACAGGCCCGCGTGCTGGTGATTGGCGCGGGCGGGCTTGGCGCTCCTGCACTCCAGTATCTCGCAGCGGCCGGTGTTGGAACGATCGGCGTGATCGACGACGACGTTGTGGAAAACGCCAACCTGCAGCGGCAGGTGATCCATCGCGATGCCGATATCGGGATGCCCAAGGTTTTCTCGGCACAGCAAGCCATGCAGGCCCAGAACCCCAACGTGGTCGTGCTGCCCTATCACCGCCGTTTGACCGAAGAGATCGCGACAGATCTGTTCGGGGATTTCGATCTGATCCTGGATGGGACCGACAATTTCGACACCCGCTATCTGGCGAACCGAACGGCTGTCGCATTGGGCAAACCGCTGATCTCTGGCGCGTTGTCGCAATGGGAAGGGCAGCTGAGCGTTTTTGACCCGGGCCACAACGCACCCTGCTATCAATGTATCTTTCCCGAAGCCCCGGCTCCGGGTCTGGCTCCGTCCTGCGCCGAGGCCGGGGTGATCGGTCCGCTGCCCGGTGTGGTCGGGTCCATGATGGCGGTCGAAGCGATCAAGGTGATCACTGGGGCAGGGCAAGCGCTGAGGGGCGAGATGTTGATCTACGATGCGCTCTATGGCGAAAGCCGCAAAATCACTCTGACCCGACGTGCGGACTGCCCCATTTGCGGGGCGACCAAGTCTTAGGCGCAACCGCCGCGCGCCTGCGCGTGGCCCGGCCCAACCCTGCCAAGGCGCATCTTTGATGCGCGCTGCAGGGGCGGGAGGCCTCCGTTCGACATGGTTGTTGCGCGTCCCAAAACTCGCCTTTTTCGCAGCCATATTCAGGGCGACCTCTGGACCATCCGGGTCACGCTCCCTAGCTTGACCAGCAAAGGAGATCCGCATGACCAACCCGATCCTGTCCGATTGGACCACGCCGTTCGAAATCGCGCCCTTCGCAACGATCTCGGATGATGATTTCGCGCCCGCATTGGAACAGGCCATGGCCGCCCACAACGCGCAGATCGATGCGATTGCCACCAATTCCGAAGCGCCCAACTTTGCCAATACGATAGAAGCGCTTGAGGCCGCCGGAGAGCAGATGGACAAGGTTCTGTCTGTGTTCTTTACCGTTGCCGGGGCAGACAGCAATGCGAAGCGGGAAGAGCTGCAACGCGAATTCTCTCCAAAGCTGTCGGCGCATTTCTCAGGCATTTCATCAAACAAGGCTCTGTTTCAGCGTGTGGCAGATCTTTGGGCGCGCAAGGATGAACTGGACCTGACCGAAGAACAGGCCCGCGTTCTGATGCTGACCCATCGCGGGTTTGTCCGCGCAGGCGCTGCACTGGAAGGTGCCGATGACGACCGCATTCAGGAAATCAAATCGCGGTTGGCCTCACTGGGAACTTCCTTCACGCAGAATTTGCTGGCCGACGAGCGCGATTGGTACATGGACCTGTCCGAGAACGACCTGGAAGGTTTGCCCGATTTCGTCGTGAATACCGCCCGCGCCGCTGGCGAAGAAAAGGGCGCAGCTGGTCCCGTTGTCACCCTGTCCCGGTCCCTGATCGTTCCGTTCCTGCAGTTTTCTCCCCGCCGCGATCTTCGTGAGAAAGCCTATCGGGCCTGGACCGCGCGCGGGGCCAATGGCGGTGAAACTGACAACCGCGAGATTGCGGCAGAGGTTCTGAACCTGCGGGAAGAACGGGCCAAGCTTCTGGGCTATGACAATTTCGCGGCCTACAAACTGGAAACCGAGATGGCGCGCACGCCGGACCGGGTTCGTGATCTGCTTATGCAGGTCTGGGAGCCTGCGAAGAAACGAGCGGATGCAGATGCTGAAATCCTGACTGCGATGATGCAAGACGATGGCGTCAACGGCCCGCTTGAGGCTTGGGACTGGCGCTACTACGCCGAGAAACGCCGCAAGGCCGAGCATGATCTGGATGAGGCGGCGCTGAAGCCCTACCTCCAGCTTGACCGTATGATCGAGGCGTCTTTTGCCTGCGCCAACCGCCTGTTCGGTTTGGAATTCGCGCCATTGGACGTGCCGCTGTACCATCCGGATTGCCGCGCTTGGGAAGTGACGCGGGATGGTCAGCATATCGCCGTGTTCATAGGCGATTACTTCGCGCGCGGATCAAAACGCTCGGGCGCGTGGTGCAGTGCAATGCGGAGCCAGGCGAAGCTCCCAAAAGTGCAGGCCCCTATTGTGATCAACGTGTGCAACTTTGCCAAAGGCGATCCGGCGTTGCTGTCCTATGACGATGCGCGCACACTGTTCCACGAATTCGGTCACGCACTGCACCAGATGCTTTCCAACGTGACCTATGAAAGCATCTCGGGCACCAGTGTCGCACGTGATTTCGTGGAGCTGCCCAGCCAGCTTTACGAACACTGGCTGGAAGTGCCCGAAGTGCTGGCTGAGTTTGCCACGCATGCTGAGACCGGTGAACCAATGCCGCAGGAGATGTTGGAGAAGGTTCTGAAAGCCGCAAACTTCGATCAGGGTTTCCAAACGGTGGAATACGTGGCCTCGGCACTGGTTGATTTGGCGTTCCACGATGGCGCAGCACCCGCTGATCCGATGGCAAAACAAGCCGAGGTATTGGCTGAAATCGGTATGCCGCAGGCCATTGGGATGCGCCACGCCACGCCGCATTTCGCGCATGTGTTTGCGGGCGATGGTTACAGCTCGGCCTACTACAGCTACATGTGGTCCGAGGTCATGGACGCAGACGCCTTTGCCGCCTTTGAAGAGGCAGGCGGGGCATTTGACCCCGACCGTGCCAAAGCGCTAGAGGAGAACATCCTGGCCACCGGTGGTTCCCGCGAGGCGGAAGACCTCTATCTGGCCTTCCGCGGGCGTTTGCCGGGGGTTGAAGCGTTGTTGAAAGGCCGCGGTCTGATCGCGGCTTAATAGCCCAAAGAACGGTCAACGAGGTGAAGGAAGGGTTTGCCTTCCTCTCCTCGGATGATGTTCTGGCAGATGACCTGCGCCGCAGTAACCGGCCGGGTTTCCGACGCGATATGCGGTGTGACCGTGACCTTGGGATGCGCCCAGTATGGGTGTTCCGCAGGCAGCGGTTCCACGCGGAACACGTCCAGAGTTGCGTGACCGACCTGACCCGTCTTGAGGGCGGCCAGCAGGGCGTCGTCATCAATCAGCGGGCCACGACCGGGGTTGATGATCCGCGCGCCTTTGGGCAGCAAGGCCAGCGTATCTGCGTTCATCGCGTTTTCAGTGGCCGGGGTGTCGGGCAGCAAAAGAACAACGATCTCGGCGCTGGACAGCGCGGTGCGCAACCCTTCGGCACCGTGCAGGCAGGTTACGCCTGGGATGTCCTTTGCCGTACGGCTCCAGCCGGTCACGTTGAAGTTCAGCGCGGCGAGCGCTCGTGCCGCAGCCTCGCCCAACGCACCCAAGCCCAACACGCAGACATGCCGTTGGGTTGCCAGTGGCGGGGCATCGGGGGCCCAAACGCCGTCTTGCACCGTGATATAGCGATCCATTCCCAGGTGATAGCGCAGCACCTGTCCAACCACCCATTCCGTCATACCCTGCATCAACCCGTCATCCACCATCCGTGCCAATGGCACAGTCAGCGTGTCATTGCCGGCGATTTTCTCGACCCCGGCCCACAGGCTCAGAACGGCTTTCAGGCGTGTAAACGGCGAAAAGTCCAGCAGCCCGCTGGCAGGGGAATAGACCACGTAATCGACCTGATCCGGTTCAAATTCGGTCGCCAGTTGGAAGTCCAATCCGGCTTGCGTTAGACCTTCGGACAGCAACGGTTCATACACGGGCCATTGTTCAGGGCGCGCGGAAAACAGGACGTTTACGGGCATGAAGGGCCTTTCAGATTAACGGGGGCGGTGAATATGTGCGCTTTGGACGATGCCGAAGGCTGCCATCAAAACCAGCATGGCCGAACCGCCATAGCTGACCATCGGCAGGGGCACACCTACAACCGGTGCAAGGCCCATGACCATCGACATGTTGACCGCGAAGAACAGGAAGAAGTTCAGCGCAATGCCCAGTGTGACCAGGGATGAAAATCGATCTTTGGTGGCCAGAGCCGTGACCATGCAGAAGATGATGATCAGCGCGTAGAGGATCAGCAGTGTGATACCCCCGACAAAGCCGAACTCTTCGGCCAGCGTGGTGAAGATAAAATCGGTGTGTTTTTCCGGCAGGAAATTCAGTCGCGACTGGGTGCCCTGCATGAACCCGCGCCCGTTCCAGCCGCCCGATCCCAGGGCGATTTTGGACTGCGTAATGTGATAGCCAGCCCCCAACGGGTCGGTTGAGGGATCAAGGAACGTATCGATGCGGCGGAACTGGTAGTCCTTGAGCAATTGCCACTCGGTCCCACGGCTATTGAACACCGTCGCAATCAACCCGACCACGGCGGCAATGACGGCCGCGAAATAGGCCCAGTGGACACCGGCCAGAAACATCAAACCGCCGCCTGCCGCCAGCAACAGGATCGATGTCCCAAGATCAGGCTGTTTAAGGACCATGGCTGTCGGGATCAGGATCAGCACAACAGGGATCAAAACCCAAAGCGGGCGAGAGGTTTTGTGCGAGGGCAACCAGTCGTAATAAGCCGCCAGAACCATGACCAACGCGACCTTCATCACTTCGGAAGGTTGCAGCCGCATGAACCCAAGGTCGATCCACCGCTGCGCGCCCATGCCGATGGTGCCGAACAGTTCCACAAAAACCAAAAGGACAATCGAGCCCAGATAGGCCAGAACCGACATGTTTCGCCAGAACCAGATTGGCACCAGCGCGATGATAAACATCACGGTGAGGCCAAGCCCGAAACGCTCAATCTGTGGCTCGGCCCATGGCATCCACGACCCACCGGCGACCGAGTACAGCATCAGGAAGCCAGCGCTGGCGACGCTGATCAACAACAGCGTCAGCGGCCAGTTCATATACAGAAACTTGCGAAACCCGGTCGGTGTGGATTTGACGGCATACTCAAGATAGCTCATGCGCGGTCCTTTTCGGACGGGCGCGCTTTGGGGCGGCGGTCGCCCTCAAGCCGTTTTTGTTGTTCCTTGATGCGCTCGCGATCAGCGACGGGATATGCCTCAAGCGGTGGCGTGCCGTTATAAAGCGCTTGCAGCAGGATATCGCGCGCGACAGGGGCCGCGGCCTTGGAGCCGCCGCCGCCGTGCTCGACCACAACCGCGATGGCGTATTTTGGATTGTCATAAGGTGCATAGCTGACGAACAAGGCGTGGTCGCGCCGTTCCCAGGGCAGATCTTCGTTGCGGATCACACCGGCCGCGCGCTCGGCCTTGGTGATGTTGCGCACCTGGCTGGTTCCGGTCTTGCCTGCCATGCGCAGATCGTCGGCGATGATGCGGCTGCGATACGCCGTGCCACCCCGGTCGTTCGAGACCGAGAACATCGCTTTGCGCACCTGTTCCAGATTGGCTGGGTTGACGTCAAGCGGCTCACCCGCGCCCGAGGGTTCTTCGACACCGTTCACGGACCGAACCAAGCGTGGTTTCACGGCCCGCCCCGTGGCAATGCGCGCGGTCATAACCGCAAGTTGCAGCGGCGAGGCCAGCATGAACCCTTGTCCGATCGAGGCATTGGCCGTGTCGCCCACCAGCCAGCTTTCTCCGTGGACCCGCTCTTTCCATGCTTGATTGGGTGCCAGTCCTGCTGCGACAGCGGACATCGGGATGTCGTGCTTGACGCCCAAGCCGAACTTGCGCGCCATTTCCGAGATTTTGTCGATACCGGTGCGCAGTGCCACATCGTAATAGTAGACGTCGCAGCTGCGTTTCAGCGACAGGTTCAAGTCGACCGTCCCGTGTCCGCCGCGTTTCCAGCAGTGGAACCGGCGGCTACCAACTTTCAGGTGGCCGGGGCAATAGACAGTGTTGCCAGGGCCGACAACGCCAGCCTCAAGCGCGGCCATCGCGGTGATCATTTTGAAGGTCGATCCGGGCGGATAGGTACCCTGTACCGTCTTGTTCGCGAGCGGGCGATATTTATCATCCGTCAGCGTGCGGTAATCAGCGACCGAGATACCGCGCACGAACAGGTTGGGGTCGAAACTGGGTGCAGAGCTGATCGCCCGGATGTCTCCGGTTTCACAATCGATGACGACCGCAGCGGCACTTTCACCAGCTAGCCGGGCCTGAGCATACTGCTGCAGATCCGCGTCGACGGACAATTGCAGATCAGCCCCGGCCTCGCCCTCTTGTCGGTCCAGCTCACGCATAACGCGGCCTGTCGCGTTGACCTCGACCCGCTTTGCGCCTGCTTTGCCGCGCAGTGTGCCTTCTTGTTTCGCTTCCAAGCCGACTTTGCCGATCTGGAACCGGGGAATGCGCAGCACCGGTTCGGGGTCTTCCATCTGGCTGAGGTCATAGTCGCTGACCGGCCCAACATAGCCGACTACATGGGCGAAATCCTCGTACCGGGGATAGAGGCGCGCGGTTCCGACCTCGGGCGTGACGCCCGGCAGGGCGGGCGCGTTGACAGCAACTCTCGAAATATCCTCCCACGTGACTTGATCAGCCAGCGTGACAGGCAGGAACGGGGCAGACCGGCGCATTTCGGTCTTGGCGCGGTCAATTTCGTCTTGTGTAAGCGGGATCAGCTCAGAAAGCTTGGCAATGACCTTGTCGACATCACCCGCATCTTCGCGGACCATCACAATGCGATAAGACTGTGTGTTTTGTCCAATGATCTGGCCGGTGCGGTCATAGATGCGCCCGCGCGTCGGCGGGATAAGGCGAATGTTGATCCGGTTTTCTTCGGCCAGCAGGCGGTACTCGTCAGCCTGATCCACTTGCATGAAGCGCATTCGGGCCGCCAGACCACCGATGAACGCCGCCTGTAGCCCGCCCAGCACCAAAGCCCGGCGGGGCAGACGCTTATAGGCAAGGCCTTGGCTTTTGGGCTTACGCTGCTTCATGCCCGCACCCCTCCGGTGCCAGAGTCAGACACCGACACGCGCCGGACGCCAAAAACATTTTGGCTGAGAAGAACGAACAGAGGATAGACTGCAATTGTCAGAACCACTTGCACCACCACCGGGCCTAATGCCGCTTGTTGTACGGATAGAATAGCAAGAATGATGCGGTTCAAAAGAAAAACCCCCGTGATCACCACGGCTGCACTTGTCCATTCTGCGACAAATCCCGCGTCTCGCATCCCCGGCGCGGCCGAACGTAAGTAGCCGGTTCCCAACACTACAAGTGCTGCCAACAGCCCCGGGGGGCGCTGCAAAAGCAGATCTGCCATCAACATCACCGCCGCCACAAGCAGGATCGGAACATAGTCAGGTTGGCGCAAAACCCAAACAAATGTCATTGCGATCAGAAAATCAGGAAATGGCCAGCGATCGGGTTGAGTGTCCAGCGGCAGAAGATGCAGGAACATGATCAGAACCGCCAGAAACAGGTACAGCGCCCGCATGATCCAGATGTGCGAGGTCTGCCTATCCATCGCCGGTCTCCGGCGGGGTCAGGGCGGCCTCAGGTCGGCGGGGGCCGACAATGTCTCCGGGGTCGGTGATCACGGGGGCCGAATGAAAACGCAGTACTCTCAGGAATTCGAGCCGTTCGAAATCAGCCGACAGGCGTACGCGCAGGCGGCCTCCGGGGTCTTCGGTGATCTGGCCAATCAGCAGGCCGCCGGGGAACACGCCGCCATCGCCCGAGGTCACGACGCGGTCACCCGGGCGGACAAGCTCGCGGTTCTCGAGGAATTCGACGGATGGGGATTGCGTGTTATCGCCGGTGATCAAGGCAGTCTGGCCGGACGGTTGTATCGTCGCTGGAATCGCGCTGGAGGCGTCGGTCATCAGGATTACACGGGCAGTGTCGGGACCAACGCCCGAGATGCGCCCAACGACGCCGATACCGTCCATAGTGGCCCAGCCATCGCGGATACCGTCGCGCTCGCCTACGTTCAGCAGGACCGACTGCCGGAACGGCGAGCCGCTGTCTGCCATGACTACGCCGGTGATGTAGGTTAGGCGCGGGTCAAGACGGACGTTGTTCAGGTCCAGCAGTCGGGCGTTTTCCAGTTCCAGCTGCAGCGCCGCCTCTTTCCATGCGCGCATGATGCGCAATTCGCTGCGCAGCTCTTGGTTCTGGGCGCTGAGCCGTTGGTAGCTTTGGAAATCGCGCACCAGATTGACCGCAGCGGTGACCGGGACCATGGCCCATTCCATCGAGGGCACAACACGGTCTACGACTTGTGCGCGGAACCGTTCCACGCGTGGGCTGTCGATCCGCCAGATCAGAAAGATGCCAAGCAGGCACAGAACAACGATCCCCAGCAACAAGCGGCGCAAAGGGGTGGTGTATTCATCGCGCTGTGATCGGTCTTTTGCCACAGGTTACCTTCCCGTGCTGCTCGTGCCGAAATTACCCTATGTGCTAAAGGGTGCGCGCCTTAGCTTTCGTAGTCAATCGCGTGGCGCAGTTGTTTTTCGTATTCCAGCGCTTTGCCGGTGCCCAAAGCCACACAATTCAGGCTTTCATCGGCAATCGACACGGCCAGACCGGTCTGTTCGCGCAACGCCAGATCCAAATCGCCCAGCAGAGCACCGCCACCGGTCAGCATCACGCCACGGTCAACGATGTCCGCTGCCAGATCAGGCGGAGTGGTTTCGAGCGCGGTCATCACCGCCTCGCAGATCTGCTGGACAGGTTCGGACAGCGCTTCGGCCACCTGAGCCTGACTGATCTCGATTTCCTTGGGCACACCGTTCAGCAGGTCGCGGCCGCGGATATGCATCGACTGGCCACGGCCGTCGTCAGGCATTCGCGCTGTGCCGATAGTGGTCTTGATGCGTTCGGCGGTGGATTCACCAACCAGCAGGTTTTGCTGACGACGCAGGTACGAGATGATGGCCTCATCCATGCGGTCTCCACCAACGCGGACCGAACGGGCGTAAACGATGTCGCCCAGCGACAGGACGGCAACTTCGGTTGTACCACCGCCGATGTCGACGACCATGTTGCCGGTCGGATCGGTGATCGGCATGCCAGCGCCAATCGCGGCGGCAATCGGTTCGGCAATCAAGCCCGCGCGGCGCGCACCTGCTGACAGAACCGACTGGCGGATCGCTCTCTTTTCGACCGGAGTCGCGCCATGGGGGACGCAGACGATGATTTTGGGTT
Organism: Ruegeria sp. BC3; assembly: GCF_056539265.1. Taxonomy (NCBI): domain Bacteria; kingdom Pseudomonadati; phylum Pseudomonadota; class Alphaproteobacteria; order Rhodobacterales; family Roseobacteraceae; genus Ruegeria; species Ruegeria sp. BC3. The sequence goes on along the minus strand of NZ_JBQFUP010000004.1, from coordinate 108,102 downwards.
TCGAAAAGGTCGAACGTTTGTGCACCTTGCGAATGAAGTGCTTGATCATTTCCTCGGCAGTGTCGAAGTCCGCGATCACGCCTTCGCGCATCGGGCGGATGGCTTCGATCGAACCTGGCGTCCGACCCAGCATCAGCTTGGCGTCCTCGCCAACGGCCAGAACCTTTTTGACACCGTCCTTGACATGATAGGCGACAACCGAAGGTTCAGACAGGATCACACCGCGCCCCTTGACATAAACCAGCGTGTTCGCTGTCCCAAGGTCGATGGCCATGTCCGCTGTGAACAGGCCGCCCAGATTGCCAAAGATCCCCATGTTTCCCCTGATCCTGTATGTCGGTTTTTTCTACTGCCCGCGACTCGACGGTTCCGGGACGGATGACTTATAGGGTGCCAACTCGCTCGGTAAAAGGGCTGATTCCACGGCAATCAGCACCTTTCCGCCTTAATGGTTGGGACTTTAGAAGGCAAAATGCTCTCATATCAACATATTTACCACGCAGGTAACCTTGCTGACGTCCACAAGCACGCGATTTTGGCAGAAACGCTGGCGTATATGAGCCAAAAGGACAAACCGCTGAGCTATATTGAAACCCATTCGGGGCGCGGGCTGTATCATCTGGACTCAGATCAGGCTGTTCAGACCGGTGAGGCTGCGGCAGGCATTGAGCGTGCCCAGACCGAAGGCTGGTTCGATGCCGCTCATCCGCTGAGCCGGGCGATCGCGGCAGTGCAGGCTCAGCATGGCCCATCCGCATACCCGGGTTCACCGCTGATCGCGGCGAAGTTGCTGCGCCCGCAAGACAAGATGCACCTGACGGAGCTGCACCCGCAGGAATTCCGCGCCTTGTCGGCGGCTTTGGTGACGACCGACGCTAAAACCTATCGCCAGGACGGATTCGAGTTGGCGCAATCCCTGCTGCCGCCCACGCCCCGGCGCGGAGTGGTGCTGATTGACCCAAGCTACGAAATCAAATCCGACTACGAGCGACTGCCCGGCATAATCGCTTCGCTCAATCGCAAGTGGAATGTGGGCGTGATCGCATTGTGGTACCCGATCCTTGCGAATGGCCGCCAACGCGCGATGCGTGACGCCTTGGCAAAGCGGGATTTTCCGAAAGTGTTGCACCATGAGGTGCATTTTCCTGCCGCGCGGGAAGGGCACGGGATGATCGGGTCCGGCATGTTTGTCGTGAACGCGCCTTACGGCCTTGGTAATGCCGCGGACCGGTTGGATGAGCTGTTTGGCAAGCTGACGGCCTAGGCCTGTGTGGCAGTTACTCACTGTTCACGCGAACAGTCTTTGCTGAGCGGCAATACCGTCTGGCATAAATTCCCTTGTGACAACAATGACCTCGCGTGATGAACGCCTTTTTTCAAGGCGCACACCTTGATTTTTGGGGATCATTTCGCAATTAAGCTGTCACATGTGACAATTAATGGGAATCGGATTACTTCGATGGACTTCCTAAACCGCCATATCAGTGACTTTCACCTAAGTTACTGGGAAACCATGATCGACGACTGGTTCTTCGTCTTTGCTTTGGCCTTTCTGGCCTTTGAACTGATCCGTTACGCCGTCGTCAAAAAATTGAACTGGACGATGGTTGGTGACACGGTCACCAATTTTATCACTCTGGCCTTCTTCTTTGGTATCAGCTTTATCCTGCTGGCCAGCTTTTACATCGGTGCGTATGTCTGGGCCTCGCAATATGCAGTGTTCGATATCCCGACGACGTGGGCCTCGTTCATCATCGTGCTGATCCTGGCTGACCTTGCCTATTATTGGGAGCACCGGATTCTGCACCGGATCAACTTCCTTTGGGCAACGCATTCGGTCCACCATAGCTCGCCTTTCTTCAACATCTCGGTGGCGTATCGACACGGCCCTCTGGATGGGCTTTGGCCGCTGTTCTTTCACCTGCCGCTGGTTCTGCTGGGTTTCAACCCGTTCATGGTGTTGATCGTGGAACTGCTCGTGCAGCTGTATCAAACGGCCCTGCATACTGAAGTGATCAAAAAGCTTTGGCGCCCGATTGAATACATCTTCAACACGCCTTCGCATCACCGTGTCCACCACGGATCGAACCCGAAATATTTGGATAAGAATTATGCCGGTATTCTGATCATCTGGGACCGTATGTTCGGCACGTTCGAGGAAGAGAAGGAAGAGGTGGTTTATGGCCTCGTCAAGCCTATCGACTCGGTCAATCCGTTCGTCGCTTTCCTTCACGGCTTTGCCCGGCTGTTCAGGGATGTCTGGAATATGCCCGGATTCGGTAACAAGCTGGGCGTTTTCTTCGGCCCGCCGGGCTGGCAGCCAAAGCACGCTCGTAAACAACGCAAGCCCGCAGAATAAGCCGAAGGAACGCACAAGATGCCAAGCAACACACAACGCATCGTCGCGGCCATCGTAACGGCGGGGCTGTTCGTCGGAGGCGCCTGGGTCGCCTCGGGGTTCGGGACAAACGTCAGCGAAGCCGCAGCGCCGAATTCTGCAATCGCGCAGAATGGCGGGCTGAGCGTCAACCTGCACGGAGCACGCAGCACAAAGGGCAACGTGATCGTCATGGCCTTTGATCAGGCGACGGCCTTTGACAATATGGACCACACCAAGGCGGCTGGATACCTTGAGGTCCCTGCGTCGGAACAGACAATGCGGTTTGATTTTCCCGATCTGAAAAACGGGTATTACGCCGTCATCGCCTTCCATGACGAGAATGGTGACTACGATCTGAACTATGATGGAGACTACATCCCGACCGAAGGCTACGCGGTGTCAGGGATGAACGATCTCAATGACATGCCGGTCTTCGAGTATTCGCTGATTGAACCAGGCAAGGCGTCAGACGTGACCTTGTTCTACTGGTAATAACTTACCGGATGCCGGCCTTCCCGGCATCCGGCAAAGGTCTATGAACGCGGTTTCATTTCCGCGCTTAAAAACTCTTCGGGGGTGTCGACCTCTTCCAGCCTGCGACCCTTGATCTGCCAGAACCGGTTGCCAACGTTGCGCAGGAAACTTCGGTCGTGACTGACAAGCAGACACGAGACGTCATTGCGGATCAGTTCAGCTTCCAGCGCCTCTTGCCCGTCGATGTCCAGGTGGTTTGTCGGCTCATCCAGTAGGTAGAAATTTGGGTTGTGTAGCCTCAGCATGAGCATCGCCAGCCGTGCTTTTTGCCCGCCTGACAGCTCACCACTTCGAGTGTCCTGCATCCCAAAGGTGATACCGGCCCCCGCCAGCACGGTCCGCGCGCGCTGATCGCCGATGTCGAACTGGCGTGTCACCGTCTCCAGCGGCGTCCTTTCACTGTCCAACTGGTTCAGGTGCTGATCAGAGTAGGCCGGAACCAATGACGCTGCATTTTTGACCGGGCTGTTGCCATCGGTCAGAGCGTTTTGGATCATACGAACCAATTGGGTTTTGCCGGTGCCATTGGCCCCCAACAGAACAACGCGGTCGCCCTTGGTGATCCATTTCTGACCGGTCCTGTACAGCATCGTCCCGTCAGGGGTCTCAACAGTCAGATCCTCCAAAGTGATCAGTGCCTTGGCATGCGTACCGCTGTTGACCAGTCGAATATCCCCGGCCGAACGTTCGCGATGCGCAGGTTTGGCTGCCGATTCCAACTTGTCGGCCCGATCCGCCAGTTGCTTAGTCTTGGTCAGCAAAAGGTCAGAGCCCGAATTGATCCCGACATTTTTCAGCTTGGCCGCCTGACGCCGCAACTGACGTGCCTTGTTGAGGTCGTTGGCATGGCGACGTTCGTCCGACGCGTCAACCTCGGCCAGCGCTTCTCGGGCCGCCGAGTAGGGCAGCTGAAAGACCTGAGAGCTTTCGGGCCGCAGAAACAGGGTCCGGTTGGTCGTGGCATCCAGAAACGCGCGGTCATGCGAGGTGATGACAACCGGCGTATCCTTGGGCATCCCGGCCAGCCAGCTTTCGAGCAGCGCGATGCGATGCAGGTCCAGGTGGTTTGTCGGCTCATCCAGCAACAGCAGGTCCGGCCTTGTGATCCATACAGCGGCCAACAGCGCGGTGCGTTGCCAGCCTCCGCTGAGAGTGCTGAGTTTTTGGTGAAACAGATCGTAGGGAACGCTCAGTTCATCCAGCACGACATCAACCCGCCAGCTTTCGTATTCGGCCTGTTCGGCCGGAAGAGCAGCAAGGACGTGCTCGTGCAATGTCTGTGACAATGCCTCGGGCGGGATGTTCTGGCGGACGTGGCCTACCCGCAGACCGCGGGCATGTGTGATGTCGCCGGTGGTCTGTTCCACCTCACCCGCCAGACAGGCGAGTAACGTGGATTTGCCGCGGCCATTCGCGGCGACAAGACCAATACGGTCAGACTTCGAGATCGTCAGGCTCAGGTCTGAGAATAACGGGTCGCCAAGGGTCATCCCCAGCGCACGGATATTGATGATGGTCATAGGTATCTCGGGTCGTAAAAATAGGGCCGCAGCGCGGCTATGGGCAGACCGTCGATAAAAGTGGTGTTCTCGGGTCAGCCCTGCAAACGGATCTGCAGGGCAAAACGGGGACCATGCTGAAGTCGGCGGATGATACGCATGTTCAGCTTTTGCCCTCCCGTTGTTGAATGTGAACCTTGCGGAAGATTATGCAGGCAAGTCCGTTATGGCAACCCACAGTTCAGCGGGGTGCGGCTTTTAGGGACGGCATGCAGGGTGCCGCCCCCATCCGGTGTCAGGTCAGGTCCTTGTAGCTGATCTCGCGCGCGTCTGCGCCTGGGCCGGTTTTTTCGCGGCGTACCATCAGGCGGTTCAGTGCGTGGATATAGGCCTTGGCCGAAGCCACGACCGTATCGGTATTTGCGGACTGACCGGTTGCGATCATCCCGTCCTCTTCCAAACGCACTGAAACGGTGGCTTGTGCATCCGTGCCCGCAGTTACCGCATGTACCTGATACAGCTGAAGATGCGCCTTGTTGGGAAAGATCGCGCGGATGGCTTTGAAGGTCGCGTCAACCGGACCGTCGCCGTGTTCGGTAGCAATGATATCCTTGCCGTCCACTTCCAGCTCGACGGTCGATTCCGCCTGACCGCCTGTACCGCAGGTCACTTTCATCGACACCAGTTGCAGGTGGTCGTCCTCTTCATCCAACGTCATCAACGCTATGAGGTCGTCGTCGAACACCTCTTTCTTACGGTCGGCCAGATCCTTGAACCGCACGAAGATGTCCTTGAGCTGGTTGTCGCCGACCTCATAGCCCAGCGTTTCCAGCTTATCGCGCAGCGCCGCGCGGCCCGAGTGTTTGCCGAGCGGCAGGGATGTGCCCGAGAGGCCGATATCCTCGGGGCGCATGATCTCGAAGTTTTCGCGGTTCTTCAGCATCCCATCCTGGTGGATGCCGCTTTCGTGGGCAAAAGCGTTCTTGCCGACGATGGCCTTGTTGAACTGTACGTTGAAACCCGACACAGTCGCAACCCGGCGCGAGATATGCATGATCTTGGTGGTATCGATGCCAGTATGCCAGGGCATGATGTCATTGCGGGTGCGCAGCGCCATCACAACCTCTTCCAGCGCCGTATTGCCGGCACGTTCGCCCAGGCCGTTGATCGTGCATTCAATCTGGCGCGCGCCACCGGCGACAGCCGCCAGAGAGTTCGCGGTCGCCATACCAAGGTCGTTATGGCAGTGGGTGGCAAAGATGACGTCATCCGCGCCGGGGACCGTTTCGATCAGGCGTCTGATCAGGTCCGCAGATTCCATCGGAGCGGTATAGCCCACGGTATCCGGGATGTTGATCGTGGTCGCCCCGGCCTTGATCGCAATTTCGATCACCCGGCAAAGGTAGTCCCACTCGGTCCGCGTGGCATCCATCGGCGACCACTGCACGTTTTCGCACAGGTTGCGCGCATGGGTGACCGTTTCATGGATTTTGTCGGCCATCTCGTCCTGCGTCAGGTTCGGAATGGCGCGATGCAACGGAGAGGTGCCGATGAAGGTGTGAATACGGTTCTTCTTGGCGTGTTTCACCGCCTCCCAGCAGCGGTCGATATCTGCAAAGTTGGCGCGGGCCAGCCCGCATATGCGGCTGTTTTTTGACCGTTCGGCGATCTCGGAAACGGCCTTGAAGTCACCTTCGGAAGCGATCGGGAAACCGGCCTCGATAATGTCGACACCCATGTCGTCCAGCAGCTCGGCAATCTCAAGCTTTTCGGCGTGCGTCATGGTTGCGCCGGGGCTTTGCTCGCCGTCGCGCAAGGTGGTGTCAAAGATCAAGACGCGGTCTTGGTCGGTCACATTAGTCATGGGAATCTCTTTCTTGTCTGTCCTAAAGCCTTTTGGCGCGCGGGCGTCCTCCTCTGAGCGGGCGCGCCGGATGGCACGCTCAGAGGCGGATTAGGATCAGTAGGCCACGCAGAGACGCACCGCGAAGGGCGGCGTCGGTAATCAGGATATCTGCGCGGTTGATCATGGGATGAGGTTATACATTGCGCGACGGGAATGAAAAGAACCAATTTTCGCCATCTCTGCACGGCGAATTCTTTTTTGTTCCCGTGTTGATCGGTCGGATCAGGCGGCTAGGTCAGTCAGCATGGAAACGGCACTCATCATCGGCGCGTCAGGTGGCATCGGCAGCGCAATCGCCGCAAGGCTGAAACAGCAGTCAGTAACTGTCACCAGCCTGTCGCGGTCGCATGACGGTTTTGATCTGACCAATCCTGAGGTCGTTGATCAGGCCCTGTCGAACCTGTCCGGCCCGTTTGATCTGATCCTCGTTGCCTCCGGCGCGCTCGAGATTGATGGCGCAACACCCGAAAAAACCATCCGATCGGTGTCAGCGCAGGCGATGATGGATCAGTTTGCGCTGAACGCGGTCGGGCCAGCACTGGTATTGCGGCATGCCGCACGTCTGTTGCCACGCGACCGTCGAGCCGTTTTTGCGGTGCTGTCAGCGCGGGTGGGGTCGATTGGAGACAATCGTCTGGGAGGGTGGATCAGTTACCGGGCAGCAAAGGCGGCGGTAAACCAGATCGTCCACACATCCGCGATCGAGCTGGCCCGAACCCACAAACAGGCAATCTGCGTTGCGTTGCATCCGGGCACGGTGCAGACGGCCTTTACCCAGAAATATGTCGGACGACACCCCGCCGTTCTACCGGATGAGGCCGCCCGGAACCTGCTAGCTGTTACAGAAACACTTAGCCCCGAGGATACGGGCGGGTTTTTCGACTGGGCCGGAAAGCCAGTGCCTTGGTAGGCGATCAGTCGTCCGAAGGCGACGTATCAGGTGCGGCGTCGGTATCGCTTTCTTCAGGCGCACTTACGTTTTCGCGGGGCAGGACGCCATTTTCCCAAACACCGGTCTCTTCCTGACCATTGGCATAGCGCATCGTGCCGGTGCCGTGGCGCTTGTTGTCCAGAAATGTGCCTTCGTAGACATCGCCGGTGGCATAGGTTGCCACGCCTTGACCGCTGATTTTGCCCTCGACCCAACCGCCGGTATAGCTAAAGCCGCGCGGTGTGGTGATGGTGCCCTCGCCATGACGTTGGCCGTCGTTGAATGCACCCTCGTAGACGGTGTCGTCAGGAAAAGTCGCTTTGCCCTGACCCTGACGCGCGCCTTCAACCCAATCGCCCTCGTACCGGTATCCGTTGGCGAAGGTCAGGACGCCTTTTCCGTGGCTGAGGCCGTTTTTGAACTGGCCCTGATACACAACGCCGTTGGGGTAGGTGGCCTTGCCATTCCCCTCGAAGATGCCAGCTTGCCACTCACCGTCATAAACCGTTCCGTCTGGATAGGTTTGGACGCCCTTGCCGTGGGGCAGGTCTGCGCTGAAATCGCCGGTGTAGGTCGCTCCGTCGGGATAGGTCACCTCACCCAGCCCTTCGATCTGGCCGTCTACCCATTCACCGGTGTAATCGAACCCGTCGGTGCCCAGGAAACGCCCTTTGCCGTGGCGCCGGTCGTCGGCATATTCGCCCTCGTAGGTCGCGCCATTGGCGTATGTGGCCTTGCCCGTGCCCTGACGGCGGCCATCAACCAGGTCCCCTTCGTACAGATCGCCATTGGCTTGCAGCAAGCGGCCCTGGCCGGTCATACGGTCCTGAGACCAGGTGCCGGTATAGGTCATGCCATCCGGAACAGTCAGGGTGCCCTGACCATCGCGCAGGCCGTCCTTGATATCACCTTCATAAACACTGCCCTGCGCCGAGGTGATCTTGCCGGTGCCGTGCTTGACGCCATCCACCCAGTCGCCTTCATAGGTGTACCCGCTGGGATCGGTCAGAACGCCTTTGCCGTGATAGCGCGCATCCTTGAAGCCGCCCTCGTACCGGACGCCGTTCGTGTACTTCGCGACCCCGGTTCCGTTGATGGACCCGTCTGCCCATTCCCCTTCATAACTGCCGCCATCGGGATAGATGATCTTGCCCTGACCCTCGGGCTGGCCCTGAGCGAACATCCCTTCGTAGACCGAGCCGTTGACATACCGCGCGATGCCCTTGCCCTGAATCTCGCCCTCGACCCATTCGCCGACATATTCGAACCCGTTGGGCAGGCGGTAAGTGCCTTCGCCATGGCGCAGGCCGTTCAGGAAAGTGCCTTCGTACACGCCGCCGACGTCATCATCCGCAACGATCACCTGCCCGTCCTGGGCAAAGCCGGATGTGGCCAGCAATGCCAACGCCGTTGCGGCAAAAGAAATGCGGAATGCGTTCATGGTTGTTCCTGCTTTGCCCAGGTTTATGACTTGTTCGCGCAAAACTAAGATACCCGTGCGGACAGAGCAACGTGTTTTGCCGCATTTGCCTTTTACTCGCGGTGCGATCTGCTAAATGGCAATAGGACTGACGAGGGCAAGAGGGCAGCATGGCCGACCGTTTCCGCATTACTCTGGCGCAACTGAACCCCACCGTTGGGGACATCCAAGGCAACGCTGCCAAAGCGCGTGCAGCGTGGAAACAGGGGCAAGAGGCCGGCGCCGATCTGGTCGCCTTCCCGGAAATGTTTATCACCGGTTACAACACTCAGGACCTGATCATGAAGCCCGTGTTCCATCGGGCAGCGATGGCGGCGGTTCAGCAACTGGCCGAGGATTGCGCCGATGGACCAGCCATCGCAATTGGCGGGCCATGGGCCGAGGACGACAAGCTGTATAACGCTTATCTGATCCTCAAGGGAGGCCGTATCAGCAGCAAAGTGCTGAAGCATCATCTGCCGAACGAAACCGTGTTTGACGAAGTGCGCTTGTATGACGCCGGTCCGCTGGGCGGGCCCTATTCGGTCGGCAACTCCCGGATCGGCAGCCCGATCTGCGAAGACAGCTGGCACCCGGATGTCGCTGAAACTCTGGAAGAAACAGGCGCCGAGTTTCTGTTGATCCCGAATGGCTCGCCATACTTCCGCAACAAGTACGATGTGCGCCTGAACCACATGGTCGCCCGGGTGGTCGAGACGGGCCTGCCGCTGATCTATCTGAACATGGTGGGCGGGCAGGACGATCAGGTCTTTGATGGTGCCACCTTCGGTCTGAACCCCGGCGGAGAAATGGCGTTCCGCATGCCCGTCTTTGACGAGGCTGTCGCGCATGTAGACCTTGAGCGCGGAAATGACGGCTGGCGCATCGTACCGGCCGATATTGTACCGCAGCCCGACGAGTGGGAGCAGGACTATCGCGCCATGGTTCAATCCCTGCGAGACTATATCGGCAAAACCGGGTTCAAAAAGGCGCTGTTGGGGCTGTCCGGGGGCGTGGACTCGGCGCTGGTCGCAGCCATCGCGGTGGATGCAATCGGTGCGGAAAACGTACGGTGTGTCATGCTGCCCTCGGAATACACCAGCCAAGCCTCTCTGGACGACGCCGAAGCTGTCGCCAAGGCGCTCGGCGTGCATTACGACTATGTGCCGATCTCGGACAGCCGCGCGGCTGTATCTCAGACCCTTGCCCCTCTGTTCGCGGGGCGAGATGAGGATCTGACCGAAGAAAACATACAGTCGCGCCTGCGCGGTCTGCTGTTGATGGCTATGTCGAACAAGTTTGGCGAAATGCTGCTGACCACAGGTAACAAATCCGAGGTCGCAGTCGGGTACGCAACCATCTATGGCGACATGAATGGCGGCTATAATCCAATCAAGGACCTGTACAAAACGCGCGTGTTCGAGACCTGCCGCTGGCGCAATGCCAATCATCGCGACTGGATGATGGGACCAGAGGGTGAGGTGATCCGCCCTTCGGTCATCGACAAACCGCCAAGCGCCGAGCTGCGCGAAGACCAAAAAGACAGCGACAGCCTGCCGGACTATCCTGAACTGGATGCCATTCTGGAAATCTTGGTCGATCAGGAAGGCTCGATCGCCGATTGCGAGGCGGCCGGTTTCGATGCGGATGTGGCCCGCCGGGTCGAGCATCTGATCTACATCAGCGAGTACAAACGGTTTCAGTCCGCCCCGGGAACCCGATTGACCAGCCGCGCCTTCTGGCTGGACCGCAGATACCCGATTGTGAACCGTTGGCGCGATCGCACCTAAGTCGATTCCGCCCGAGTTTTTGGCGTCGCCACATAGTTTCTAAGATTCAGGAATTAACCTGACTGACCCCTTATTGGCTCCGCTGCGGGGACAATGATCGGTTTGATTCGCGCAGCGCTGCCCAATGGTCTTGAAATCACGACATTTTTCTGCCACATTTTAGCTTAATTGCCGCCTCAAGTGGGGCAGATGCGGCGCATTTTAGGTTAGCTCGTTATTTCGTTCGGGCTCTTTATGTGACGCGTCATTAGTTGGGTTTTTGTGTTAACGATTTGGTGTGAAAATGCGTGAGCAATACGACAGGTCTCTCCACTCGCCATTGCCGTGGAAAACCATGGAGTCTGAGGGACACGAACTGGACGAAGGCAAGCTTGATTCAGCAATTGCCGATCTGCTGGGGGCTGAACAGCCGACGAATCAGCCAAAGCCGCAGGAAGAACCTGCATCTGCAGCGGGTCTGCCTGAGCTGCCTTCCCAGGAAAGCATGAACGAAGATATCTCTGCTCAAGAGGCCGGTCTGGCAGCTACATTGCGCCAGAAATGGGCCGAGCTTTGCGGAGCTGCCTGACCTTCTGATCAGGGAAAATGAATGGTGCCAGGGATCAATCTGGCACTATGGACACATCTTTTGAAAATTGTGATCTGCGTGCCCTGCGACGTGTTGCTTAAGGGCGGATACCACGCATTCATTGCGGTCCAAGCAATGAAGTAAGAGCGGCAGATGCCCGGCCCCAAGCCAACCCCCGTAGAACCTGACCTGCATCTGCCCAAAGCCGTGGACGTCGTCGTCATTGGCGGGGGAATCATTGGTGCCTCGACGGCTTTGGAACTATCCGAACGCGGCGCATCGGTTCTGCTATGCGAAAAGGGGCAGATCGCAGGCGAGCAGAGTTCCAGAAATTGGGGTTGGGTGCGATTGGGGCTGCGGGACCCCCGTGAAATTCCGTTGATGGTGGAAGCGCATCGAGTCTGGCAGGACCTCGACCAGCGCATTGGCCGCAAAACCGGATTCACGCGGTCTGGTATTCTTTTCGGCGCATCAGGCGCGCGCGATCAGAACAATCTTGAGCGCTGGATGCGCAATGTCGAGGGCATGCAAACCGGCGCGCAGATGCTTTCGGGCGCCGCGCTGGACGATTTGTTACCAGGTAACCAGACCCGCTTGAAGACGGCATTGCACATGCCGAGGGACGGGCGGGCCGAGCCGCAATGGGCAGCTCCGGCTATAGCCGAAGCGGCGCGCGACAAAGGCGCGTGTGTAATGACCAACTGCGCTGTGCGCAGCGTCGATGTTCAAAACGGTCTTATCGCAGGAGTCTTTACCGAACGCGGCCGGGTCTCTTGCGCTCGTGTCGTGCTGGCGGGGGGCGCATGGTCCCGCTTGTTCGCCGGAAATGCAGGGATAGAGCTGCCGCAACTCAAGGTCCTGAACACAGTTCTGCGCACGTCGCCTGTGCAAGGACCGGAAACCGCTCTGTGGTCGGACGATTTTGCTATCCGAAAAAGGGCCGATGGCGGCTATACGATTGCATCCGGACATGAAAACACGGTCGACATTGTGCCGGATAGTTTCCGGCTTGCGCGGCAGTTTCTGCCCGCGTTTCGACAGGAATGGAGGTCTTTGCGGTTCCGCCTATCCAAGCGCTGGTCGATTGAGGCCGGGCAGGACCGGTCATGGCTGCCGACTGACGTCACGCCCTTCGAACATTGCCGCGTTTTGGACCCAGAACCATCCGCCAAAGCGCTAAGACGGGCTTGGGCCCACGCGCGAAAGGGTTTCCCGGCGCTGGATCAGGCCGAGATCGTGCAAAGCTGGGCTGGAATGATCGATGTCACACCGGACGCGGTCCCAGTCATTTCGGCGGTCGATGAGATTTCGGGGATGTTCATTGCAACCGGATTCTCGGGCCACGGCTTTGGTATCGGACCCGGGGCGGGGCGATTGATGGCCGATCTGGTGTGCGAGACCGCGCCGTGTGTCGATCCGACCGCCTTTCGCCTGTCCAGATTCTCGGACGGGTCGAAAGTGCGGCCGGACGCGGGTTACTGAGGCGTCAGCCCATCATCTGATAGCTGACCGGGACAAAGCGGAAACCATCGCCACGGGTCTCGACATACCCGGCTGCCGGGAACGGCATGTGATAGCCGATCATATGCACCACACCTCGTAAGCCCCTGCACCCAAAGTCGAAAAAGCCAACAATCAAAAGGTTCTAACAAGCCCATAACTTCCGCAGGCCGCGCGTTGATTTCCGCTAATGTCCGCATATATTGTCCGCATAGTGTCCGCACCTGAATGATGTACCGAGGATGACGCCATGACGATTAACAAGAAAACCTTTGCCGCCGCCGTGCGGAAACGTGAGGCTGGTGCGCCCACACCCATCATATTGAGAGACGCGCAGGTGGAGGGCCTTGCGCTGGCTGTGAACAAGCGCAGCGAGGCGTGGCGCTTTCAGTATAAGCCGCGCGGCACCCGCCCAGACGGCAAACGCTACCCCACCCGCACCCTCACCCTCGGCAACCATGCGGAACTGACCCTTGAGGAGGCCAGAGCCGCCGCCGTAACCGCCAAGGCTGCGGTGCGTGGTGGTGCGGACCCAGTTGAGGACCAACGCCGCGAGACCGCCCAGCGCGTGGCCGAACGACAGGCACAAAAGACGTGCCGCGCACTAATAGAACCGTTTATGGCCGATTTCGCCGAGCGCCGTTCCAAGGCCCGCAAGGGTCGAAAACTGGACGAGGCTTACGTGGGTTCAATCCGGCGCGGTGCCGAGCATGTCCTGAGCGCGCTGGGCGTGATGGACCTTACACCCGACTGCATCACCATCAAGCCGCTGCGCGCCCTATTCAGAAACCGTGTCGGGACGAACTGGAATATTCGCTACCTCGCCATCAAACGGTTCCTCGACTACGCCGTGGCCGAGGAGATGATCGACGGCAACATCGCCCTGATGGTGGAGCGTCCTGCCACGGGTGCGTCCCGCGCGCGTGTCCTGAGCGCCGAGGAACTGCACACGCTCTGGCACGAGGCTGAGAACCTCGACCCGGTGCGCCGTGACTTCCTGCGCTTCATGATCTGCGTCCCGTGCCGTATCAGCGAGGGGCTGGCCCTGACATGGGACCAGATGGACGCGGACCTGACCGAATGGACCCAGCCTGACACCTCGACCAAGAACGGGGTGGAACACCGCTTTGCGTTGCCACCACAGGCGTGCGAAATCCTCGAACGTCGCCGGGAGGCCAACCCCAAGGGGCCGGTGTTCCCAAACCGGTCGGGGCGCGTGTTTGCTAGCCAGTCGAACCTGAACCGCATCATCCACGAGGGAACGCCGAGCGTCACCGACTGGACCATTCATGACCTGCGCCGCACATTCGCCAGCCTGTTGGGCGAGAGTGGGGCCAGCTTCCCTGAGAGTGTTGTGGATGCGGTTCTGAACCACATGCAGAGCGGCACACGCGGCGGGGTTCTGGGCGTCTATCAGCGCGCGGAACGGCGCAGGGAACAAGCCGCCGTCATGATGGCCTGGGGTCGCCTCCTTGCCAGCATCATAGACCCACAGGCCGAGCGAAAGACGGTTGTCGGGCTGGGGGGCTGGTCATGACCAAGCCGAAACCCAACGCCCAGCGCGTCGACATCGCCGCCGAAATCATGAGCCGCCTGAAAGTGAGCCGCGAGGAAGCCGAACGGCTGGCGGCGCTGCCACCGGGTGAGGTGAGTGCGCTGGACTTCGCTGCGCTGCGTCTGCTGAACCTCGACGGGTCTGACCCCCGAGAGGATTACATCGAAGCGAATGCGGCCTATACGTTTGCGCGCAGCGCCCATGAGGAGGCGGCACCCATCGTCAGGCAGCGGATGCGCTCCACAGGGGCGCTAAAAAACAAACGTGAGGCCGCAGACAAGATAGAAAAAGCTTTCGCCATCGTTGACCAAACGTTCGACACGTTGAGTAGGGCTGACGCCACCAACAAGGCAGCGAGTGAGACGAATCTATCGGAACGCCAACGCGAACGTTTGGGGCATTATTATGACGCCCTCGCGCTGGGCGCATCGCCGGATGCAGCCCGAGCGGGTAGCGAAAAAGGTAAGTGGCGGGCATTTAAGCAGTCCCTCAAGTAGATTTCTTCGACGGGCCTAAGGCCTGTCGAAGTCAGCTGTATCTTTCTGCGAATATGTCCTTTTTATGGGGTGTCACCAATGTCTTGAACAAGGTGACACCCTATGCCCAAACGAACGTGGAGCGAGACCCGCAACAAGGTTCCTAGCCGGGACGCCTCCTATTCCTTTCATCCCATGGCGGACTGTACAGTGGTTGAGGCTGCGGCCCTGACCCGCTGTAATCCGTCCACGATTTACCGCCTCATCAATCGGGGCGAACTGCTGGCCTACAGCCGCAACGGCCTCACCCTGATAGAGGGCGAGAGCATCGTTGCGTTCAAAGAGCGGAACAGGATTCAACCGGGCGACATTCCCGAGAACAATGAGCCCAACGCCACACCGAAATCGAAAGGGGTGGCTGCATGAGCGCTTATATCCTGCCCCTCCCCGACCCATGCCCTGAGCGCGTATCCCGTAAGCGCGGGGCCAAACTGCTGGCCATGGCTGGGTTTGAAACCTCGCCCCGTTCCCTCGAGCGGTGGGACTTGCCTGTAATCCACCTGAATGGCCGAGCCACATACGACACACGCGCCCTGTTCGCCGAGGCCCAGCGCCGCGTTGATGTCGAGGGTGCGCGCTCACTCAACACGTTTGGGAGGGATGACCATGCCGCGTGATCTTGATCTCGCCGAACACATCAAGGCCGCGAACATGCTCAAGTGCGCGCTTGTCGTCCACAGCGATAGCGAGGCCGCAGGGCTGCGTGAAGTCGCGCGCCGCCTCAAACTGCCCATGCCTCGGCTCACCATCCGACCGCTCAAAGATGCGAAGGGGGTGCCACCGTGTCGCACGAACGAATAAGCGCCGCCCAAAAGGACGACGCCCACTCAATGTACCGTCGATCACGTAAGTGCCTCGACGGGTCCGAGTGAAGCGCGTCGCAACCCCGCGACAAAGGGGGTTTGTAATGCAGCGTTCTGAAATTCAGAAGTTCCTGAAAACCCTGTTCACACGGTCGGTCTACCCGATAGGGCCGACCGAGAGCGTGTGCATCGGCACGCAGTACGAGGGCGGCGCATATGTCGCCCGCCCATGGCCCTTCACCGAGGTGACCGAGGGTGAAACGCATTACGCGCTCCACCTGTTCGAGTTCAACACGCCAGCCACGGCGGGTGACTTCCGGCGGCGCAAGGAACGCTGGACTGGGACGACGCTGATCGGCCTGGACGACGTGGGCGAGGTGAAGAACGGCTTCCGGATCAAGGAGCCGCCCGTCAAGCCCACGTTCATCATGGAGACCAAACCCGGCTCCACCCAGTGGGTGTACGCCCTGAACCGGATTGAACGCGACCCGAGCCTTGTGGCGACGATATTGCATAGCGCGAAAGAGGGTGGGCTGACCGACCCCGCGGCGGTGGACCGCACCCGGATATTCCGGTTGCCGGGGTCCGTCCCGCCGAAAAAGACCCACGCGGCGCGCATCGTCTACGCGGATTTTTCCCGGCGTTTCAATCCGGACGTGCTGGTCGAGAAGGCATTCCAAGTGCCCGTGGTGGAAAAGACCGTCACGCGCTCCGTGTATGGGCGCAAGGGCGTCCCTGTGGACGTTCAGAGTGACGACCCCCTGCTGTTGTGGTTGGGCGCTCAGGGTCGCGTTCTGGGTGCTCCCTTGAGGGATGGCTGGGTGCCCATCGTGTGTCCGTTTGTTCACGAGCACACGGGGCAGGACGAGACCGGCACCTATTACCACCCCCCGAACAAGGCGGATGGGCTGCGGTCGTTCAAATGTTTTCATGGCCACTGCAAAAACCGCAGGAGCCGTGACTACCGCACGGAACTGGTGCGGCAGGGAGCCCCCGAGGTTCTGGTGCTTGGGGATATTCGGCGTCCGCGCCTCGCTCCCAGCGCCCTCTCCACGAAAGCAATGAGAAGGATTTTCGGTCATGCTGAATGACACCAACAACGCCGCATGGCTTGAAGCAGAAATCCTGCGGGTCGCCCGCATCGAACGCACGGTCGAAATCGAACCCGCGATCCAAAACCTGAGCCGGGAGTGCAAGGACCGGGGATATCCGCAGCGCGTGACAGACTTGCGCCAGCTGATCACCGACGCAAGACGCGCTGAGGCTGACGACGCCGCTGAGGCCGAGGCAGAGGCAACGCGCGAGAGCGGCGTCTGGCGCGGGCGCACGGTGCGCGTTGATACCGAGGACAAGGAGGCGACCGCCGAACAGTTCCTTGGCGCGATGTTCCAACACCCCAAGGGGTGGAAACTCGTGTTTTGGCGCGATGTTTTCTACGAGTGGCAAACCACGCATTGGACACCCACCGACACCAACGAACTGAAACATGACCTGCGGCTGTGGCTCGCCGAGGAGTGTTTCGAGGCCACCAACAAGGGTTTCGGCCCCGTCAAACCGACAATCAGGCTCGTGGAGGAGGTCATGGCCGCTCTGAAAGCCCTGACCCTTTACCAGGGGGCAAACAGCACCGGGTGGCTGACACGGACGAAACCTGCCGCGCACCCCCTGTCCGTCAAGAACGGCATTCTGGACCTCGGAACGCGGACACTACACCCGCATACGCCGACGCTGTTCAACCTGCAATATGTGGACGCGGATTGTGACCAGAACGCGCCCGACCTCATGGACACCCCGGCGGGGCCGTGGCTCATGGAGGCGTTCGGAGTGGATCAAATCCCGTTGTTGCAGGAGTTCACAGGATATTTCCTGACAGGCCGCACAGACGCACAGAAGGCGCTGATGATCATAGGCCCACCCCGCTCGGGTAAAGGCACCTACGGGCGTGTTCTGGCAGCACTGCTGGGGGGAAATATGGCGTCCATGAGTGCGCGGACGATGGGGGGCCAATTCGGGCGTGAGGGGCTACTGGATAAGCCGGTGTGCATCATGCCGGACATGAGGGTCGGCAAGAACACCGATAAAGCCGCCGTCGCGGAGACGCTGCTCAGCGTCATTGGCGAGGATTGGGTTGAGGTGCCACGGAAATACAAAACCCCGTGGCACGGGAAACTCGACACGAGGTTCCTCATCATGTCGAACTCGGTCCCATGGTTGGAGGACTTCGACGGCGCGCTCTACACGCGGTTTCACTTCATCGAAACGCTTGGGTCGTGGCTGGGGAAAGAGGACGCCAGACTGCTCGACAAAATATGGAGCCAACCCGCCGCGTGGTTGAATTGGGCGCTGGACGGCATGGACCGGCTTGGGGAGCAGGGAATGCACTTCACGCGGGTCGATACAAGCGTTGAGATTGGCAGACGCGCCACCATCCACCTCGACCCCATCGGCATGTGGGTGGCGGAGCGCGTCGAGATCACCGGCAACCCGGAGGACAAACTGGCCATGCACGAGATGTTCGAGGACTTCGAAGATTTCGCGGACGAAAACGATGTCGGGGAGTTCACACAGAAAACATTTGAGCGGCGGTTCTGGCGCAAAAACTACCGGAAGGTGACGAAAACGAAGGTCGGCAAACGCGCCCGAAATTTTGACGGGCGCGTCCGAGGTGCGGCAGGGGTGAAACTACGCAAATGAACATGTCGAATAAGGGGGTAGAGGTGCCTCGGGATGTCTCTCGGGGATGTGCGTGGGGACGGGTTTGCTTTACCCTTTATATACAGGTGTAAATTGTGCACATTTTACTGTTTCATGTGTTTAAAAACGCCCAAGGGCAAAGGGTAAAGGAAATCCGTCCCCGCCGTCCCCACATCCACACACCCGAGCGTGAAAACCGGGAAATTCGCCAAATCTGGGGAAAATCGGGTGAAAAAGTCGCCAAATCTGGGGAAAACCCCCAAAAAGCCTTTCTCGGCCAATAACAGGCCGTATTTCGGTTGAGGGCCGGAAACGCCCGCTATTTGAGGATCGTTTCCGGCCCGTACGGCTGGACACCCGCCCCGCGGGGGTTTCGTCATGAACCGCATGAGCGCAGGAAGCGCGCCGCACAGGCCTGCAAGCCCGGTGTCGTCACCATTGAAGCGACACCCCTCATACTCGATTTTCTGGATGGTGATCCCGCCGCCGTGGCAGTCACCACACTCGCGTTCAGTAGCCTCGGCAGGGACATCCATGCCTGAGCGGCCTGTGACATCCGCTGGCGTTAAGACCTGCAACCTGTTCTCCTAATCCGCATTCTAGAAGGCAAGCGCCGTGGCCGGAGATATGTCAGGGCAGACTACCATGAGTGTATCCAGCGAAATGGCGTAAAGTGCTACTGCGCCGCTGACGTATTGAGATTACTCGAGACGTGGCCTGCGTCATCCAACCCGCGAAACCCGAAACCAACGGCGATCAGGATACACAATGAGATAGACTTGGTACCAGCATGCAGTGAGGCTTCGTTGATCGAAATGTAGGCGTCGGGGTGGATTTTGTCAGGCCGGGCATAATCCCGAAAATACCCCCCCCCACCCCGACAAAAACACGGGGGGCGAGTGGAGCTTGGCACCCCCACAGCCCGTCAATCCTCCGAAAAAAAATTTGATTTTCCCCGAATACAAAACCTCGGACAGTGGCAAGGTAATCGTTCATCCGTGTCCGTTTTGAGCTTGATGCAGACGTTCGCTGAAAAGTCATGAACGACCACTATGCGGACAAACCTGCCTCCGCCTGGCGTCCGCTCTGCAATTCTCTGGTCTCGCAAGCCTTGTGTGATATCCATGTTGAAATGTGATCAGGAACCGAGGGCAAATTGTGCCGGACTCACAGGACAACGCTTATGAACAAACCCTTCGAGCCGAACTTGTTCGAGCGCGTGACCGTGAGGCCGCGACGCGGGAAATCCTGACTGTCATAAGCCAAAGCCGCGACGATGAGACGCCAGTTTTTCAGACAATCGTAGAAAACGCAGCGCGGTTGTGTAGTGCTCCGATGACCTTTGTGGTTTTGATCAATGAGGACCATACCGAATGGAAAATTGCTGCTGCCACGGGGGAAGCGACTACTATGATGAAGGTCGGCAACGTCTTTCAAGTCGGCCGAGAATTTGCACCTTACAAAAGCGTCAAAACGCGTCGGATCGTCGAAGAACCTGATATACGCGAGACGGAGTTCTACAAATCCAGGCATGCGGATGCGATAAAATTGGTGGACGTCGATGGTATCCTGTCGCGTGTGTTCGTCCCGCTTGTTTCGCAGGGGAAATCTCTTGGCAATCTGGTTCTGCTGCGACGAGAGGTCGGCAAATTCGCACCTGACGACCTGCTTTTGGTCGATAACTTTGCCACCGAAGCCGTCATCGCCATCGAAAACGCGCGACAGTTTAGAGCCTTGGAAAAGCTGAATGCAGAACTTGGAGACCGCGTCGAGGAACAGGTAGGCGAGATTGAGCGAATGAGCCGTCTTAAACGCTTTCTTCCAAACGCTGTCGCCGACACGGTGATCTCCTCAGGCTCTGAGGCCTTGTTGAAAAGCCATCGCTCCCTTTTGGGTGTTATTTTTTGTGACATTCGTGGGTTCACGGCATTTTGCGAAACTGCGGAACCCGAAGAAACCATCGAGGTGTTGCAGACCTATCACGAGGAAATGGGGAAGCTGATCAACGCGCATGGAGCGGGCGTCGACCACCGCATGGGCGACGGGATTATGGTGCTGTTTAACGACCCGTTGCCCTGCGAGGACCCTGCCGGTGACGCGGTTAGGCTCGCGGTCGCGATGCGCGCTAAAATGGTTGAGTTGTCCAAGCAATGGAAGCGGCTTGGTCATAGACTTGGGTTTGGCGTGGGCGTATCGCTCGGATATGCAACTGTAGGCATGGTCGGGTATGAAGATCGATCAGACTACACCGCCTCGGGCACTGCGATCAACGTGGCGGCACGTCTCTGCGATATGGCCGAGGACGGTGAGATACTGCTCAGCACCCGCGCGGCGATCGCCGTGGAAGAGGAATTCCCGTCGGTTTCAGCAGGAGAGGTCACGCTCAAAGGTATCCGCGAACCAGTTGAGGTTTTCCGGATGACTTTCGACAATGCAGAGTAGAATAGCAGGCATTGGCGACGGTTGCTCTGAAGGCCGCTTTGGGCCTCAAGGCAGTCATCCGAGTCATTTTGTCAGATGACTGCTGTCGCGCGCTAAGCGGCCGTTGCTTGTCTGAAATTTCCGATTTTTGATTTGGGCGACCGCTTTCATGAAAACCAGACGCTAGCCAGAAATTGGCGAATGACTGAGTTGCGGGACGAAGGCGGCGTTCGCTGCGGCTCTGAATACTTCGAAAGTTTGCAAAAAACCGTATGTCTAGAGATGAACCGAATAGATCGACCACTTCTCCGAAAACCCCTTAAGCAGATGTTCGCCCTCATCCCTCAGGTTATGGCCTGAGCCGGCAACCAAGTCTCGCACGGTTCTGGAGACGAGCAATTGATCGGCTTCTGCTAGTGCTGATACGCGGGCGGCTAGATGGACAGCCACACCTGCTATTTCGTCGCCGCGAAGCTCACATTCCCCTGTATGCAAGCCACAGCGGACAGAAAGCCCCAAATCACGAGCGATGGAAACGATTTTCTTTCCGCATGATATGCCCCTGCCAGGACCATCAAAGGTTGCAAGCAGTCCGTCACCGGTTCCTTTTACCAGTCGCCCATTATGCTCAGTGATGGCTTGAGCACACAGTTGGTCATGTTGGTTAAGCAGGTCTTTCCACGCAGCATCACCCAATTGATGGGCAAGATCCGTAGATCCAACAATATCGGTAAACAAAATAGTCGCCAAAACTCGTTCGCTCGGAAGGAGGGGTTTCTCACCGGTGACGTAGGCCTGAATTTCTTCAATGATCCTTTCGGAGTCTCCAACCCAGGGAAAATGATCTTCCCCGGGCAGCTCCTTGAACTGGGCGCCTGAAATCCGATCTGCAATCCAACGCCCTTCTTCTATATGCGCGTCTCGATCACCAGTGCGGTGCAACACGAGAGTTGGCACGTGGACGGCGGGGAGAACATTGGTCAAATCTATCTCGGTATTCATCTTAAGAAGAGTCACAGCCGCACCGGGACTGGCGCTTCTCCTTAGGTATGCGCATGTCCGTCGCATAAATGCCTCATCATTGGCCTTGCTGGGCGCATAGTGCTCCAAGTCCATCAAGTTACCCCACTCTCGTTCGACGAACTCATAGTCCTTTTGACGTTCTTCAGGAGTGGGCGCCCAGGGATATTCCGGGCTCCATATGCGCTTGCCGAATGCGCCAAACATAACAAGCGCAGATGTTCGTTCAGGGTGTGATGCGGCAAAGAAAGCGGCTAGGTTGCCACCTTCTGAAAAACCGATCAGTGCCGCGCGCGACGAGTTTGCAGCATCCATAACCGCAAGCAAATCGTCAGCGCGTTCTTCAAGCGTAGGCAGTTGATCGTTTGAAACCCTGTCTGAAAGGCCAGTTCCACGCTTGTCAAAAAGGATCAATCTCGCAAACGACGCAATTCTGGACAAGAAACGGTTTAGCGTCGGTTCCTCCCAGCAAAGCTCCACATGAGAAACCCAACCAGGCACATAAACTACATCTAAGTCACCTTCACCGACCACCTGGTAAGCGATGTGAGTATCCCCGCTTTTGGCGTACTTGGTTTCAACTGGGTTCATCTCAGACTAGCGTTCTGCAGTTGGAAAAGTTGATCCAACATATCATACAGATATTGCGTAAGAGAGGTTGAGTTTCTTGTCAGCGAATTTGAGGGAATAGCCAGGGTCGCCAAAACTTCCGTTCTGGGCTCGATGCGGACATTCAGTTAATAACGCCCAATGTATGCAATGCGGACGAAGCAGTCGGTGGTACTGGAGCGGTTTCAGAAGGTTTAGAACCTATCGCGCCCAAGAATTCGGTGCTCAGATGGCGAGACACCAGTGGCGGTCTTAAATGCACGGCTGAAGTTGTTGGCTGTCTCGTATCCAAGCGCAGTAGCAATATCGGCGATGGTGCCAGACTGCAATGAAAGTAACTCTTTCGCCCGGCTTACGCGAACATCGGTTACTATGCGACGGAATTGCGCGCCTTCTTCCTCGAGCTTCCTTTGAAGAGCGCGAACACCAAGCCCGAGTGCGCGAGCGGTTGCATCAACCGAGATTTCTTTGTGGTGGAGTTGCTGTCGGGCTATTGCGGCAACCCGACCAGCCATTGTTTCAGGTGGTCCGCCGACGCGTTCCCTCGCAACATCGTCAACCGTCACAAAACCGCGAACGCGATATTGCCTTCTGTTCTCGACCAAAAGCAATGAGCTTTCGAATTCCACACCCAACCTTGGTGCGTTCCAAACTATGGGACACCCATATGTGTCTTCGACTTCGACCGAGTTCGGTACTTTTGCAAAATCCAAGAGAACTGCCGTAGGCGTCCATTCCTTACCTAGGTACTCGCGAAAAATACTTAGGAAAACGCCGATCGCGGAAAAAGCTATATCGGCGTAAGCGGGGTGCTCCGGCATTCCGAATTTGTAGCAATAGCGCGAACGTCGGCCAGAGGCTTCCAGCCATGCACGATCAACTGATGAGTGCAAAGGCATAACCGATGTTGCGCGACGTAGCGCGTTACCCAACGTAGGCGCGGACAGGACATACTCTCCCCAAAGCCCGTAGTCTGCGACCGTTAGGTAAGGAGACCAAAGCAAGCCAATGTTTTGATGGCCCGCCAATCGAACCGCCTCCTCGACGAATGTCGCCAGCGAATGCTCGGAAATGTATCCCGACCGTTCTTCGATAAAGTGATGTGGAAGGTCAGCGACATCCATGGCCTTCGCTAATCTTTTTTCTCCAGCGACCTCATGGACAAACTGCGGCATCGCACCAAGCGCCTTCGCTGAAATCATCGGTGGCAGTGCCATTGAGTTCTCCGGAAATGCGCCTGTCGTGAAATGATACGCATCTGCGTTTCGGATGTGCAAGTCTCGCGAAAACCTCAAGGGAGTAGTCACGAATGAAACAGATGGGCACATTGTTCACAGACTTATCGACCAAGTGTTTAGTTGCGGCCATTTGCGTCGGCGGCGCCGCTGCTCAGGTCGAGGCGCAGGAATTTAACGACACGGGCGACATTCTCGCGCGCTCGGCGCAGGTTGAAGACATCGAATACAAAATAATGGTGCAGCGCGCGACGCAAACCGCGATTTGGGGCATGCCTGCTGCAGGCATGATCGACTTCCTGAAAGGTATTCGCCGAGATCTGGGCGGGGATTACAACGACATTGTGTATCTCAACAAACCGTTCGACTCCAAACACGGGTTTCTGACGGCCAATGATGTAACAGCTTACGCATGGGCGTCCATGACATCTGAGCCCGGGCCTTTGGTGATCGAAGTTCCGGCAGCAACAGACAAGGTCAATTACTTCGGTACGATTGTAAACGCCTGGGATGTCCCGATTGCCGATGTTGGTCCGGACGGGTTCGACGAAGGAGAAGGTGGTAAATATCTCATGCTGCCACCCGACTATGATGGCGACATGTCAATCGAGGAACTGACTGACGCGGGATACTTGCCGTTCGAGACAGACACTTACGAATACGGGTTTTCATTCCGCCCAAAGCTGACCAACGGCGCGACTGATGCGGACGCGGCTGAATACGCACAGACGATAAAAGTCTACTACCTGTCAGAAGCCGACAACCCACCACCGAACACCTATCATGAAGCCTCTGAGGTTCCCTACGACTCCCTGCCGTACTACAACGAAACCTTCTTTCAGGACCTAAACGACTACGTCCAGAACAACCCAATCCGTCCTCAAGACAAAGTCATGGTGAACTTTCTGAAGGATCTCGGGATTGAGAAGGGTAAGCCGTTCGAGCCAACCGAACTTCAGGTGAAGGCAATGGAGGAAGGTCTGTTGCTGGCTTATGCATCCATGCAGCATTATTTTGTGACGCCAGGCAAAGCGATGTTGCCGCTATGGGTGGACGAAAACGGCGACATGAAAAGCCAATGGCTTATCTGGGACTTTGCAGAGGGTCAGGCCGAGCTTGGGTTTCCTTACGAAACTGAAACCGAAGTGCTTGTCGATGCCCGTGCCGGCGGCAGCTACTTCTGGATTACCTATTTGCCGAAACAACTTGGCGGCGGGACGTTCTACCTAACTGGTCTGCGCGACAGCGAAGGCGAGATGTATGACCACAATCAGACTTACAAGCTGAACGTGCCAGCGGACACACCCGCCGAGGATTTCTGGTCAGTCATTGTCTATTCGATGGAGACCAAGAGTTTCATCCGCGACGTCGATCCTGTGGGACTTTCCGAGCGCGACACCGACACGATGCAAGCAAACGAAGATGGTTCTTACGACATCTACTTCGGGCCTGAAGCGCCAGAGGGCATGGAAAGCAACTGGATCCCAACCACCGAGCCCTACTTCCTCCTGTTCCGCCTCTACGGCCCTGAAGAGGGCTGGCTGGAAAGCGGCTGGATGCTCGGAGATCTCAAGAAGGTCGAGTAGCTGAAACTTTTCGCAATTGAATTCGGACACTGACCGGTATTGGCACAAACCAATTGGTCAGTAATTGGAGAGGCGGTGTATGCCTCGGGACACCGTCTCTCCACAACAAACACCAAAGTGCCAAGTCGCGACAAGCGCATAAAGGCAATGAAAATGGGAGTTTCAAAATGAGAAACATTAAGACTTGTATGACAGCGATTGCGATTGCACTCGCAGTCAACACGGGACCGCTTAAGGCGCAACAATTTGGCCAAGAAAGAGCACGAGCGGTCGGTGAACTAACAGATGAAGCGGTTGTGTCCGCTCTGCGCGAAGATGGTCGCGTCTCAATGAGCGGCGGTTTTTTTGAGACCGACAGTGACGCGCTAACCGGCACGTCACCCGAGGTGTTGTTCAAAGTTGCCAGCGCGATGGCGACGCTGCCTGAAATGCGACTGGCGATCGTGGGCCATACGGACTCGGTGGGTGACTTTGCATACAACATTGACCTCGCTGAGCGCCGTGCTGCGGCCGTACGCAATGCACTGATGGGCGAACCCTACAACGTCGCGGCGGAACGTCTGGTCGCCATGGGAGCAGGTCCAATCGCGCCTGTTGCCTCGAACTTGTCCGAGGAAGGACGCGCGCTGAACCGGCGCGTGGAGTTCGTTTTGCTGAACGAAGATATGATTCAACAAAACGAGGGCGCAAACGAACAAGTTGCATTGCCTCCACAATCAGACAGAGAGTTCGCCGCAATCGTACCGCAAAACGTTTTGACACCGGACAGAGTGAAAACAGAGACACTTGGCACACTTGAGTTTTTCGATGGCATGCCTTCACCAGATACGGTTGAGAAAGTCTTCGACAATCTGGACTTGATGCGCGCAACGACTGCTTTTCTTGATGGCATGAAAATCGCGTCTCTGCGTGGAATGTTTCAAGGCTATGAAGATGTAGGCGCACAACCCAATGATGTCGTCATTGCAGAAAATCTTCTGGATGCCAGATCAATCTGGCTGACGCCTAATACAACGACTATTTACGTTGGTTCCAACGTTGATATCTCCGAAGGTCCTATGGTCATAGAGGTGCCCGCTGGCATGTTGGGCCTGTTGGACGACGCAGGGTTCGACTACGTCGCAGACATTGGCGCGCTTGGTGCAGACAAAGGCGAAGGCGGGAAATACCTGTTGATGCATCACGACGATGAAACTGCAGTGCCAGAAGGATATTTTGAACTTCGTACAAGAACAAATGAACACTGGTTGCTGCTGCGTCGCTCCCCCGGGGCAGATGGTGACACAACAGGACCAGTTGCAGAGATCAAGGCAGGGCTGAACATCTATCCGCTCAGCGCAGCCGACAATCCGCCATCGGAGAACTTCATCAATATCTCCGGCGTTCAGCACAACACAGTCCATGCCAACAACGAAGACTTCTTCGAGGAGATTCATGTAGCCTTGGATAACAATCCGGTCGGCGCTTTTGATCCAGAAATTGTTGGGACATTTGCTTCCATTGGCATCAAAAAAGGCGAACCGTTCGAACCGGACGCCAGAATGAAGGGAATCTTCAAAGAAGCAGCAGCCATCGCAAACGCGACAGCGCGTGCGATCACATATGCCTCACGGGATCCGGGGGTGTACTTCTATGAAGATCGTCAATGGAACTCGCCGTTCCAACGCCAGAGCTATCTGTTCCTTGAGGATGGCGCGCGTATTCTGGATGATCGGACATACTTCTTTTACATGGCGACAGGTATCACACCTGCAATGACTGCGCCGCCGGTTGGCACCGGGTCGGTGTATGCAATGACGGCCCGCGACAAAGATGGGGAGTATCTGGATGGTTCAAAGACCTATAAGGTAACGCTTCCCGCGCCGGTCCCTGCCAAGAACTTTGCGTCATTCATGCTCTATAGTGGGCAGACTCGTTCGATCTTGGAAACAGACCAACAATCCGGAGGGATCGACTCCAACCGGCCCGGAATAAAGCCGAACGACGATGGTAGCTTCAGCATCTATTTTGGACCGGAAGCGCCGGAAGGTTGGGAAAACAACTGGGCGCAAACAGTTCCCGGTCGAAGCTTCAATGTTATGATGCGCCTTTACGGGCCGCTTGAACCATGGTTCGACAAAAGCTGGCGGCCCGGTGATTTGGAACTCGTGGAGTAGTCTTGGAAGTTTAGGCTAGACGAGCAAATGTCTTATGGCGAACATGGACGCTCCAAGAAATTGGGGCGTCTCCAAAACCGGCCGCTTTGGGCTCGAAGCAGTCGTTCGCCGTGCGGTACAGCAATGACCGCTCTGCGGACGAAGCCGCCGGACTGCATAGCCTGCTTGATTTTGTTTTCTCAGATTGGAAGGCCTGCTCTTAGCCATCCATCCCTCCATTGCTCCGAGCATTCGGGAACGCTGAAAATGGGGAGTCTCGTTTGTTCTTTAATGTCTAGATCCGGACGAAGCTCCTTCAGTTCAGATACCGCAGCCCTCGCTGACTCTAGGTCTCCGTTTTGAGCCAAGGATGCGATGAGCATGAGATGCGTAATCACGAATTTCGCCCTAATGGCCAAGGCGTTTCGATTGGCCTCAACGGCTTCAGCATAGCGGCCAAGTTGGAAAAATGCGGAGGCCTGCCCGACATAGGCTGCGTGCCGCATCGGATCTTTCGGACTGAGATTGATTGAGTGTGTCGCGTGTTCCAGGGCTTCTTCGGGTCTGTCGAGAAAACTCAGATTGATGCTAGCGAGCATGTGAACGGTCGCAGCGTTTGGATTTTCGGCCAATGCTTGTTTGAAAACTGCGCGAGCTCGCGGCAAGTCTTGTGCAAGCATAGAGATCGAGTGTGCGGCGTAGGCCAACGCAATTCCATCTGCGCGATCGCTCAACAATACACGTTCTGCTGCAGCAACAGCTGCCTTCGGCCCTTCGTCAATCGGTTTCAGTCCTTGCACCATCCTTTGGATATGCAACCACGCAAGTAATCCAGCTGCCGACGAATAATCAGGATCGCGCTCCAACGCCAGACGCGTAAGGCGAATGGCCTCACGGTTGTCTTCGTCCGTCAGCAGGTGAAAATGTGACTGGGCCCGAAGATAAAGTTCATAAGCGTCGAGATTTTCTGTCGGTTTCGCCCGAGCGCGAACTGTCTCGGCACGGCGAACGGACGGTTCGATCGCCGTAACAACTTCCTGCGTGACCTGATCTTGAAGGTCAAAAACATCGTCCAGCATCCCATCGAAACGATCGGCCCAAAGATGACTGCCATTCTCTGCATCAATTAGCTGTCCTGTTATCCGAAGACGCTGGCCTGCGCGCCTTACCGAACCCTCAAGCACATACCTCACGCCGAGCGCCTGCCCAACTTCGCGAATGTCGGTGCTCTTACCTTTAAAAGTAAAAGATGAGTTTCGCGCTACGACCATCAACCAACGAAAACGAGACAACTCTGTTATGATGTCCTCGGTAATTCCATCAGCGAAAAACTCTTGTTCCGGGTCGCCTGACATATTGTCAAACGGCAGCACAGCAATACCGGGTTTCTCAGATTTGACAGTTGCACTTGTAGCCGTCGAACCGACAGGCCACCGCCACACGCCAACTGGGCGTGCAATGTTCTTCAACTCAGTCTTCCGACCGCCAGAGAACGAGGCGGCGGCTTTCCGGTCTAGGCTGTTGTGTGCTGTGTCTGAAAGCAATATCTGCCCCGGTTCCGCTAATGCCTCGAGACGTGCAGCTATGTTGATACCGTCACCGAATATGTCATCGCCTTCCGAAACTACTTCCCCTGTATGTATGCCGATGCGGACTTGAATCTCCTGTGGTCGGTCAGCCGTCTGAACAGCAATCGCGCATTCTGTCGCAGCCGATGCGGAGCGAAACTCAGCAATCCAGCCGTCACCCATGCTTTTGATCAATCGCCCTTCATGAATAGCCAAAGCGGGCATTAGATGATCCTCACGGAAAGCCTTAAGCGCTTTGAGTGTTCTGTCCCTATCCTGATCCATCAACGCCGAGTATCCAGCGACATCAGCCGCCAGCACAGCCGCAAGCCTCTTTTCCATGTTTCTCTCCCCGCTTGTTGGAAGCTAGCCTGCAGAGAGAGCACTGTCAGCCCGGTATTTAGAGCAAAGTGGTCCCATCAAGAAAGCGCGATCGCTTTGGGCTCCCAACAGACACGGGAGCCCGTGCAGCATGTGTGATCACAAGGCGCCCTGCCCTTCGAGGACGACCAAAAGCGGCCGTTTGACCTTGACCTCTGTCGCCGCGGTGC
This sequence comes from Ruegeria sp. BC3, assembly GCF_056539265.1. Classification (NCBI taxonomy): domain Bacteria; kingdom Pseudomonadati; phylum Pseudomonadota; class Alphaproteobacteria; order Rhodobacterales; family Roseobacteraceae; genus Ruegeria; species Ruegeria sp. BC3. The sequence goes on along the minus strand of NZ_JBQFUP010000004.1, from coordinate 78,822 downwards.
GGCCCGTCAAAGGAGATACTCGTTGCACGAGTGAGGCTGGAAGAGGGACGGAGGTCCGAAGAGCGCACAAAGCTGCCGTTCGCCGCTGCGCGGCGCTGGGATGTAACCTGAATATCTGGTTCGTGGACAAGGTGGCCGTTGGTTCTATATACAAAACGGCCATTCTTGGGTTTAGAGTATGCGGATTTCGTAAAGCGGGCAGGATTATTTGTCTTCTCTTCCGTAAGCACAATATCTCAATTGGCACCCTTATTGGATGTTGAGGAGGCAGCTACCAATCGAATTTCCATCATATCTTTAGGTCCAGGCGCGGCTTCCAAAACGGGCGGAAGAGTTCAATCTTGGGGCATCGGTTCATCACGACTTTAAGGCCCGCCGCTTCAGCGAGTTGCGCTGCTTTGTCGTCGTACACACCGATTTGACCCCAAAGAACTTTTGCCCCGATTGCGATAGCCTTCTCGGCAAAGGCATAAAACTCTTCCTTCGGGCGAAAAACGTCTACCATATCAACATGTTTGTCGATCTCTTCCAGCGAGTGGTAGACCTTGAGCCCTCTAATTTCCGAAACATTCGGGTTAGGATTCACCGGTAGAATATCATAGCCGATTTCACTCAGCTGTCGCAGAACGCCATAGCTGAATTTCGTTTTGTCCGCGCTAGCCCCCACCATTGCAATGGTTTTAACCGACTGCAGGATGTCGGCGAGGTATTTGGGGTCGTAATCGTAGATGCGGTCGATATCTGCTTCGGGCATCGGTTAACCTTCCTTCGGCGTCGCAATGTCAGCCTTGAGTTCGTGGGGTTTGAGAGGGTCGAGAAACGGATTGCGGTACAGCTTGTCATGGCTCTCGACCCCGATCTCAAGCGTGATGTCGGATGTCGGACGTGCCACGCAAAGGATCACATAGCCGTTCGCGATTTGCCGATTATTCAGCGCAACCTGTCGGCGTTGATCGATCGCGCCAGTCTGTAGTTTTGCCGCGCAGGTAATGCAGCCGCCATACTTGCACCCAAAAGGCAAGTCGACGCCCTGTTCTCTCAGCGTTTCCAGAAGTGGCCGCCGCGCATCCACACAGTATTGCGCGCCATCTCTGTTCGCGATCGTCACGGTATACATAGTCATAGCCAGATGTCGCTTGTGCAATCACCGCCCGGATACCGGCTCTCGTGACAGCGCGATGGACCATTCGGTTCTTTGCCAAAGTCCACAATGAAATCCTCGTTGATCTTCATACCACCGTTTTCAGGGTCGCAATCGATCATCACCATAACCCCGCCTTTTTCGCGGATATCGGGATAGAACTGGTTATCCCAAGTCGAGAACAGCGAGGTCGTGACATAAAGCCTTCGTCCGTCGAGAGAGAGCTGGAACATTTGCGGGCCACCCGCGACCTCGACCCCGTTAACGATCGGAGCTTTACCCAAAAGGCCCCCCATAAACACTTGGCCTGTCAGCTTGGGATTATGCGGGTCGGTGATGTCATACTGGCGCATATCTCCATGCAGCCAATTGTTCAGGTACAAGTATTTGTCGTCCATCGAGACCAGGATCGCCGACATAACCCCCGGCAACGGGATCGGCCATTCGGGGTGCATCTCGTTTTCCACGTCGATGATCTTTTCCCACCGCCACTTTTTAGCATCGTCTTGCCACCAATGGATCACATTGGTCGAAAGAGCTGCGCCACAGAACCCATGCGTGCTGTCGGGGTCATGGTGGAACTTGACTTCCAGTGGCAACAGCCCGTCTTCACCCAAATAGAAGCTTTCGACCGGTTCGCGCTTTTCAAAATCCCAAAAATGCAGCTCCCGCCCATATTTCAGATGGCCCACTTCTTCCAGATCGAAGCCTGGCATGAAGGTATTGGGCGCAGCCCATTCGGAACTGACCATCACGTTGTGGCGTGGTTGGTACCAGAAGTCATAGCCGAATTTGATTTCGCCCATCGAGGTTTCCCAGCGACCGACGATGTTGAACTCTTTGTCGAGATGCAGATAGCCTCCAGGAGCCTCACCCTTGGCATTTCCAAGGAAGGAAATGATGATTTCCGAGCCCAAACAATGCACCGTATGCGGGCCCGATAAATCTGCCTTGGCCTTGATTTCGGCCCCGTCGATGACCTTATGCAACCGCGGCGCACGCGGGTCAGTGGCTGTATCAACGATGTGAAGGTTGTTAGAGCGTACACCCGGCAGGATCAGGTATTTGCGGGACATCGAGCCGTCGTCGTGACAGGACGAACAGGCGTTCCACCCCATGTGGTGAAGCTCGTCCCCAATCCCCGGCATTTCCAGCCTATGGATTACCTGAGAATAGGTCGGGCTGTCAGGGTCGACATCCACTGTAGCAAGGTAATCAGGTTTCTGGATCCCTGTCCCGGTGTAGATGGCGATCGTGTAGAGTAGCTTTTCGCGGGGGGCTTTGATGGCTTCTTGCGGACTCTTGAAGCCCGGTCCACAGCATTGTCCATCCATCGTATGCTCCTCCCTTGATTCCCCAAATTGTATCGTATATCGAAAACTTAGTTATCATAAAGTGAGAAAAATGCATCTCGAACGATTAGCGCTGGTTTTGGAAATCGTGGGTCAAAAAGGACGTGCGTCCGTAGCGGATATCTGTGCTCAGTCCGATATACCTAAACCGACGGCCTACAGGCTGGTTCAAGACCTTGTTTCGTCCGGCCTCCTTGAATCACCAACCCGCGGAGAGTTCGCGATTGGGAATAGGCTAAAGCGTATCACGTTGAGCGATCACTCTGATCCCGCTCTTTTGCAAGTGATTGCGCCTGTCCTATCTAGCGCCGCGAATGACTATGGCGCTGCGTTTTTCTTGTCTCGGCTACGGGGCCATTGGGTCGAGATTATTCATGTGGAGACACCGCAGACGGGCGTGTCTTTTCTTCATCCAGGTATGGGCAAACGACCAATGCACGCGTGCTCTTGCGCCAAGGCAATCGCCGCCGTTTCGCCTGAACTGCTGTCTCAAGACCGATTGGATGGGCAGCTTAAGCAGTACACAGATCGCACGATTGCAGACCCCAAGGATCTGGCCGCGGAACTCGATGTCATTCGAGCCAAAGGGTATGCCGAATGTGTTGAAGAGCTCGAGCGCGGAATCAGTTCTGTCGCTACAACGCTGACCAAGACAGGTGTTGGTGCGACGCTTTCAATCGGCGCTACGGCGTCTCTTCGGGTGTTTACACCTTCCGAGCGAGAAAAGATTGGCCATACACTTATCACAATGTCACACGAACTTGCTCGCGCGCTAGGATGGGGTGAAGCAGATAAAGAAAGGATACCCGCTTAGGTTCATGGGTATCGCAGTGCTGTAGATTAACACCATCCAGCAGGACAGGTGTGATTTGCGACATTCGCCGCTTTTAGATCAATGAAGGAGACAAATATGGAAGATGCAATGTTTGGTGGGTTCTTCGTGATCAACGTAAAACCTGAGTATCGGCAGCCCTTTTTGGACGCCAGCATCTTCCAAGCGCAAAATGTTGTCAGTGAAGAACCTGAAGTCTTTCAGTTTCATATTATGGTGGATGAAACAAACCCAAATCGTTTCTATTTCTACGAAGTGTTCAGGAACGAAGCCGCGGTCCAGGATCATTGGGAATCTGAAACTTTCAATAACTGGTTAAACACCGTCCGAAAGATGCTGGATGGTGAGATCGAACTTGTTGCCAGGATGCGCTCGCTTTTTCCGACGCCAAAAGGTTTCGAGGCGCAAAAAACAAGCCTGCTACTATGGTAAAATTAACCGACGTTTGAAGCTATCGCCGGTGCGAGAAAATTATGAGATTTGGTGCTTGTCCGCTTTGAGCTCGATGCGGACCTTCGCTGCAGTAGATCTGAACGACTGCTCAGCGGACGAAGCTGCCGATTATGATCACTTAATTGATGTCCGCTTTTGGGATCAGTGATCTTGATCACACAGGTCGTGGTCTGCAAGCGAAGCCAAGACATAACAGTCTTCTACTACGCCACGACCGTCGCATCCTTGAGCAATACGCTTCAGTTCATTCTCCAGCGCCTTTAGCCTTTTGATCTTCGCTCGCACTTCGGACAACTGACCTTCGGCAATCTTGGTGGCGGCTTCGCATGACCGGTCCGGATGATTTTGCAACTCGATCAGCGAAGAAATCGCTTCTATGGAGAAGCCAAGATCACGCGCATGACGGATGAAGCTCAGGCGTTCCAGACCCTCATTTGTGTAACGCCTCTGGTTGCCAGCTGTACGTTCCGGCTCTGCCAGCAGCCCCATTTCTTCGTAGTAGCGGATGGTCGGAACTTTGACTTTCGTGCGCTTTGAAAGCTCTCCGATGGAAAACATGAAAATACCTCTTGAACCTCTAGTCACTAGAGGCACTACACTATGATCAAGACAGATTCAAAAAGGCTTTCCAATGTCAGGATGTTGTGGGCATGACGCCAAGTTCGATGGCGTGTCAGATGATTACAAAAGGCGGCTATGGATCGTCATTGCGTTGAACGCGACGATGTTCGTAGTCGAGATGACCGCTGGTCACTACGCAAAGTCACAGGCGCTTCAGGCTGATGCTCTCGACTTCCTCGGCGACGCACTGACCTATGGTATCTCGCTCGCTGTGATCGGTGCCTCAGTTCGCGCCCGCACCAATGCAGCTTTGGCCAAAGGGGTAAGCTTGCTTTTGATGGGCCTTTGGGTATTCGGATCGACCGTATACCGCGTCTTCTATGTCGGCGTCCCTGAAGCTGAGATCATGGGCATAATCGGAGCTCTTGCACTGGCTACAAACCTTGCCAGTGTGTTGTTGCTTGTCAGCTACAAAGACGGCGATGCCAATGTCCGCTCTGTCTGGCTCTGTTCGCGGAACGATGCCATCGGCAATGTGGCCGTTATGTTTGCGGCCTTGGGCGTCTGGGGAACGGCAAGCGGTTGGCCAGATCTGATTGTCGCAGCGATCATGGCAACGCTGTTTCTTTCTTCTGCTTTCCAGATCGTGCGCCAAGCGCTCGCCGAGCGCCGGGAAGTTGGAGAACATCAGCATGCTTACCGGGGATGAAGACAACCTATCACGAATGATGCGAAATTTGCTCAATTGAGTCGCAAGTAAAGAGGACTCTCACTATGCACCTGAAACGCCGCCAAATACTGACTTACGCCGCAGGCTTCGCCAGCACAGCACCATTTGCCACGTTTGCGCAAAACACACCTTCCATCCATGTTCTCAAGGATCCGAATTGCGGCTGTTGCAGTGCTTGGATCGATATCCTTCGGCAGGAAGGCTTTCGCGTTACCGAGGAGCGCAGCTTTGGAACACTGCTCGTCCGCCACAAATTGGACAACGGCATTCCCGAAAAAATGATCTCCTGCCATACAGGCGAGATCGATGGCTACATGATCGAGGGGCACGTACCGGTTGCCGACATTCGTCGTCTGTTGGAGGAGCGACCTAGCGCCATTGGACTTGCTGTTCCTGGGATGCCTTTCGGTTCGCCTGGGATGGGGCCGGAAGATCGTCGTGAGGCTTACGATGTGTTTTTGTTCCGTCGGGACGGCGCTACCGAGGTATTCACGAGTTACGAAGCGGCCTGAGGCGACAGTCATCGAGCGGAAACAGTACGAAGGAGGAGAAGATGACACGGAGTCGATTACGCATTCTTGCCTTAGGCGTTTTGTCTATCACTATCGCCGGAGTGGCCATTGCCCAACAGCATCGAGGAGACTGGTGGGGTCATGGGCCAATGGGACCGGGCCACATGTGGTCTGAACGCATGGATGGCTGGGGACATGGCAACATGGGACCGGGCCAGCAGCAACGCATGCAGCGACACTGGACATACATGAACGAGGGTGTGCCCGCAGCCTATCGCGGGGCTCGGAGCACCATTCGTGCAACGCCCAGCAATGTTTCGGAGGGCAGGACGCTATACACGGAAAACTGCGCAAGCTGTCATGGAGCAGAGGGCTTGGGCGACGGTGAAGCCGGACGTTCGCTCGTGCCCTCTCCCGCCCTCCTTCGATGGTTCGTTCAGATGCCTATGTCGGGGGACGAGTATCTTCTTTGGACAATTTCCGAGGGCGGCGAACGCTTCGGAACAGACATGCCAGCCTTCAAGGAAGTGCTGAGTGAAGAAGACATCTGGAAGATCATCGCCTACATGCGCGCGGGGTTCCCTTGAACTGTCATCAATCTGCTGGTCGTCAAAGAGATTTTTTGCTGTCGATACGCCACGACAATTCTCAGCGGACATAAATCTATCAACGCGCCATTCTGATAAGTTTCACGGAAGCAGACCTTTAAGTAAGTCGCAGCACTAGCAGGTTAGGGCTCGAAGCCGTCATTGACGCAATCCCAACAAGTGTCTGCTCTGCGGACAAAGCAGACGGTTTGAGTGAAAGTACGCTCCAATTGTCCAGATCGCGACAAGTCTTTCCTAAGTTTGGAAGTTTGAGGAGTGGTGTCCCAAATGGTCTAAAAACACCAAACATTCCCGCAAAGGTTAAAAATGCGTGTTGTTGGATCGTGAATGTGCACTCATCTTGCCATCTGGGCCGTACAATCTCTGAAAAACACGATATCCTTATGCGATCAGGGCTACGAGTGCTAATTTTTAACCGTTGTTTTTGTGCGAGTTGAATATGGTAAACCTGAGTAAATGGAAGCTATTCCAAACAGAAAGTAATCTCTCCCAATATGTCTCAGTTGGGAAAAGCTCTCAAACACCTGTACGAGCTTTCTTTGAAATTGCTGGACCAGTTTTCGTTCTTTTAGTTTTGATTGCCTACGCCCTTTATAGTGCTTCTGCAGCAAACTATGCATCGGCCCTTATCTGAAGCCAGTTAGCTTCGTCTGAAATGCGAGGGCTCTGGGCGTTTGAAGAGGTTCCAGCGTCAACGGCTGCTTTGACTAGGGCAGACGTGGGCGGAAAACATGGCAGTGACCGTTTTGCGAACTAAGCTGTCATTCAACAAACCGCAGCACATCACCAGAACCAGGGGCCAACGCTTCTCTTAACCACAAGTGAGTGTCAGGCAGTATTGGTTCTTGGACGAAAAAGTTCTCACCGTCTTCTAGTTGAGCCGCCAAAGCTTTTTCTTTTCGGGCTTCATCGTGGTGTCCGAGTTGCCAAAGCGATAGGATAAGCAGCTTACGAAAGCCTCGAACGCTTGGCTTGAGGTCAATCATCTCGCGCAGAGTGGATACTGCTTCTTCGTAATCCGCACCACAATACTCTGCTACAGCCATTTGCAGTCTGCGGTACGTCCAGAACGGGTCATTTCGAAGTTCGGTACCCTTACGTATTGCGGCGGCTGCTTTCTGATACTCTTGAGCCAGAGTATATGCGTAACCCAGCCCTATATGCGCTTGCGGATAATTCGGACTGAGATTGTAACACGCCTTCGCGTCTGACATCACTTTAGTGGGGTCACGCTCGGTCAGGCTTCGAAACATGCATCTTGCAAAGAACGCGAAGTCGCTTTGCGGCAATAACTCGACGGCAAGATCAAGCGCACGCGAAAGCTCGTCCAAAGTTTCGCCTTCAACAGCTTCGAACCTCACTTTGTATCGCTGGAGCACTCCAATGGCCCACATACATTGGCTCATACCGTCCCTAGGGCTCAGGCGTCTGGCGCGGTCCATCACAGATACGCACCGTTCAAGATCCGGTATCGTGCATTCATAAAAGAGGCCTGCCGCACGGGTGCGCAGTTCTGAAACGCTTAGATTTTCATCTGGGATTTCACCAATACGGTTGTTGTCCAGTGAGTTGACGAACAACCGCAACTTTGCGTCAACTTCCCCAGCCACTTCATCCGTGAATGCAAAAAGATCAGTGGCTTCATCCTCAAAAACATCTGCCCAAACCGTTGCGGCGTCGTCAAGAAGCACCAGCGAGAGATTGACCCTTGCCCGGTTACCCGACCGGCGGAACCTGCCGCGAAGGTTGTAAGTTGTTCTTCCTGTCGTGCCGATGGACATGTCGCGCACCTTGATCCCCGTACGCCGGGACAATCCGTAGACAATCTGCTCGTGCAAATCCTCAGCGGCAGCCTTGGTTTCTTCGTCAGGCGGTGCGGCAACAAGCCTTTCAACTCCTATAGTAGGCACCTCGTTGGAGCGGCTGCTGACGGTTAATTTATCTGGCCGCCACTGGAAGCACTGAATTGGGCGAGGGATATTCTTTAGCTTGAAACTGCCCGCATCCGAGAAACCCGCGCATTGTTTTTCTGATAGCTGATTGTAGACATCGGCGGAAATTAGAACGCCCCCAGGCGGCGCCTCGGTCTGCAGACGACAAGCAATGTTTATGCCTGTTCCGTACAAGTCGGTTTCATCTTTTACGATATCACCCATATGGATGCCCATGCGCAGTCGAGTGTTCGGGTGTTCCGCAAGGCCGCTCTGCACTTCCAGAGCCGCAAGAACGGTCGACGCGGCATTTGGATAGGCCACAATCCAGCCGTCACCCATCCGTTTTAGAACTTCACCTTCATGCTTTGCGACAATTGGCTCGAAGAGTTTGTCACGCAATTCATGGACCAAGTCGATTGCAGCGCTTTCGTCCTGCGCCATCATTAATGAGTAATCCACCAGATCGGCTGCCTGAATGAACGCAAAACGGCGTGACATGTTGTTTCTGTTTCTCCCCAAATACTCTCAGGATGCCAATTTTGGGTCTCGCAGAATGGCGGGTCTCAACTCTTCGAGACTTACTGGTCATAGGGGCGTTGTCAAACCAAATGGCTTTAACGAGTGCGGCCGCTCTGGGCTCGAGGCAGACGTTCGCTCACCTACGCTCAATGACTGCATTGCGGACAAAACGGCCGTAGATTTTACAGCCGGAAAGCCGCTTGTCTCGGGTTGCGAGCAAGATTGGAAGAGACCGGGCTTTCCGGTCAATGACTTTCTAACTGCAGCCCCTAAGCGCAAGCTGTTTGCATCCAACGGTACCGGTGTCGTTCTGGCCATGCGAGCAATTTGTCCGGTGCGCCGGGGATACGCTGCATCAGATTGCCAAAGTTATTGAGTGAGATCCTGCGTCTTTTTGGCCAAACAATTGATTTGACGCAAAATCAAATCTTTTGCCATTCTCAAATCAGTCAACTCAGAGGGAACCCTTGAGAATGAAAGCTGCATACAGTGCACTGGCGTTAGCCATCGGCGTGACCGGGTCGCCGTTACTTGCTCAACAAGCCGACATCGTTTTTCTGAGTGAAAACATCATCACGTCCAACACGGAGATGCCACTGGCAAGATCGGTTGCGGTTGCGGGCGACAAGATCGTTTGTGTGCTCGTCGATGACAGTTGCCGCGAGCTTGCCGGCGATGGCACCCAGATCGTCGACGCGGGCACAAATACCGTCATGGCTGGTATCATCGACACGCATTTGCACACACGCATCTTTGGACAGACACATTTCGTCATGCTCAACCTTTTTGGTTACAACGATGCGTCGCGTGAAGAGGTTGTCGAAGTCATCCGGGAATACGCGGCCACCCTGGGCCCGGATGAATGGGTGATTGGCGGCGGTTGGTCAGACGCGCATTTCCAGAACCCGACCAAGGAAGAACTGGACGAAATTGTCGGGGGGCGCCCTGCATTGATCTCCGACAACACCCAACATAACGGTTGGTATTCGACAAAAGCCTTGGAATACCTTGGGATCACTGCTGATTGGGAGCCACCCAAAGGCGGGTACATGCCACTGAACGAAGCAGGCGATGAACCCTCCGGACTTTTGCAGGAGAAAGCGCATCTTTCGACGGGGTTTGTGGAACAGCACAAACTCTATTCCTTTGAGAAACAGGAAGAAGCGATCGTTGGAGCCGCCCGCGTGCTCAACGCAGTTGGGGTCACCGGTGCAACTGAGGCCGCCGCCGGTTCCAAGGAGGGTGCAGATGACGTCTATGTCCGTCTGGCGAAAAAAGGTGAATTAACGCTCAGGCACGAGTTGGCCATGGTCTTCTGGGGCACCGGCACGCCCGAGGGCGATACTGCAATGATCGAACAATTAGAGATGCGGCGGGCCGCGGTAGAGGATGCGGGCGTTGATCCCAGTATTCTCCATGCAAACACTGTGAAGTTCGCGATCGACGGCACGCCGGGGCGCTTTGCCTACATGGAGGGTCCGTATCTGGACGGCACACGGCCGGATATGAACTTCCGTCCAGACAATCTGGCGGAGATCTTTGACGCGCTTACTGAGCGCGATTTTACCCTGATGCTACACGTTGAAGGGAACGCCGGGATCCGCCGCTCGCTCGACGCACTGGAATATGCCCATGAAACCGGCGAGCCCGTGCGCGAAGATATTCCGCAGATTTTTACGCACGTGGACCATCTCTCGATCGACAATGCACGGCGCATGGCCCGGCTCGGGGTTTCCGGACAGCTTCAACTTCACTGGGCTGATCCCACCGAGGAATACTTTCGCAATGTGACCAGTCAGAACCTGCCGAAGGAGGTTCTGGAGCGCATGTACCAGTTCAAGCTCGTGACTGAGTTCATGGAGTATGGATTTGGGCCTGACGCGCCGACGTCTCCGGTGTTTTCGCCGTGGGAAGGTATGGAGATCGGCATGACACGGCAGGCCATGGGAACACCCGGTGGTCTTGTCATGCCAGGCGAGCCATTGACGTTCGACGAGGTTATCCACGGCTCAACACTGGGCAGTGCGCGCCTTCAGGATCGAGGCGATGTGTTGGGGAGCCTTGAAGAGGGTAAGCTCGCAGACATCATCGTACTCGACCGCGATATCCGCATGCAGGCCGAAGAGAACATCTTTGACTTTCACAAGATCGAAGTCTTGCAAACCTATCTGGGCGGCGAGTTAGTCTATGACATTGATCGCGACGGCGAACCGGACAAGCTGCTGACGGAACCCGTGTGGGAAGAAGGCGACGATGAGAAACTGCGCCGCGGCGTGGCGGTCACAAGCGTGAAGGTGCCAGAGGGATGAACAAGCCGCTGTCAGTTTTTGCGATTGGCGCTCTGCTCGCTCTGATATCTCTCCCGGTAGCGGCGCAAAGTGTCGAGCAGGCATGGCAGAGCGCGATTGCAGGCCAGCAACACGGCGGCGTGCCGATTGATCCGCTTGCAACACCGCTTGATTTAACGCGCACGCCTGTGAGCGCCTCTCCACCAAATCTATCGACAGGCGTCCGCGTGATCGGCTGGCCGGACTTGCGACCCGCGCATGTCCCGAGCGAAACGCCTTTCGACGACCTGCGCCCATTCTTGCGCGATGCCATGCGCATACATGTTGAATGGCGCACGTCCACACCACGCGAGCGAGAAGACACGGTATTTATCGAACGGCACGAAGCAGCACTTACGCTCCTTTCCATGCATCAGGTTGACGTTGAAGGTCTGATGAAAGAGCGGCGAAAGATCATCGCTCAAAATGGCAAAGCCGGTCGCGGTCCAAATCTCGAGCTTCTGGGACAATCCATTCGACTGCCCGGCTACGTCGTCCCGCTTGCCTTTGATGAAACAAAAGTAACCGAGTTCCTGTTCGTGCCTGTCGCAGGGGCCTGCGTTCACACGCCAACCCCGCCCGCAAACCAGATTGTGCACGTGACCTACCCGCAGGGTGTCGCGTTCAGCTCGATCTTTGAAGCCTTCTGGATCGAGGGGGAATTGGTTGCCGAGGATACCAGAAGCGATGTGCTTTTTTACGATGGAGCCTCAAATGTCGAGGCGCGGTACCGTTTGACCGCCAAAGCTGTAGAGGTCTACAAAACATGGTGACGGTGGCTATTAGCCTCGATCCACCGCGTGTGCGCCGCCCAATAAAGAGTAAGCCCGAACGACCCTTCCAAAACCATCGAGTTCAAGGCGCAATCGATCTTCGGAACACAGAACTACCGGACGTTTGAATTTGAATAGGCAGAACGGTGCAATCTGCAGACGGCTTGATAGCACGTAGCCGTCTGCGATGCCCCTCGGCCTCTGAGCCAAGCGGCCGACGACTATCCGCTATTCTGACGCGGCCCGTGCGCCTCTGGCCCAGGCTTTGAGGCAAAGCAGCTCGGCGGAGATCATTGCTGCTGCGTTTGAGGTCATCTCCGCGTGATCAAATGGCGGAGAGACTTCAACCACATCCATGCCGACAGGATCGAGCCCCTTCAGGGCACGGATTATCGCGAGGGCCTGATAGCTGGTAAGCCCACCGGGGACAGGTGTGCCCGTGCCCGGTGCAGTGGACGGATCGAGGCAGTCTATGTCGAAGGTCAGATAGGTCGGAGCATCCCCAACGATGGACAAGATGGTTGCTGCAATCTCTTCGACGGGCGCAGTATGCACGTTGTCCGCATATAGGATCTTCATGCCGTAGGTCTCTTCGCCTTCGAAACAGGTGCGGATGCCCACCTGAACCGTTCGCTGCGGGTCTATTATTCCTTCTCGCACCGCAAGGTTGAACATGGTCCCGTGATCCATACGTCCACCTTCGTCCGGCTCGACGTCCCGATGGGCATCAAACTGGATCAGGCCAATCGGTCCGTACTTCTCCGCATAGGCTTTAAGTACCGGATAAGTGACGTAGTGATCGCCGCCAAGAACGAGGCTGGCGACTCCACTCGAGATTATCCCCGATATATGGCGCTCGATCGCCAACGGTGCTTCCTGAGGCACGCCCCAGTCAAAAACACAATCACCGTAGTCAATAGTCGCGAGCGTATCGAAGGGATCAAACCGCCATGGCCAGACGGGGCCCCAGGCATGTTGCGCGCTTGCTTTGCGAATGGCCTCCGGGCCAAAGCGGGTGCCGGGACGGTTGCTCACGGACAGATCGAACGGAACTCCGGTGACTGCAACATCCACCCCCTCGAGATCCTTTGTGTATTTGCGGCGCATAAAACTCAGAGCACCAGAATAACTCGGTTCAATCTTTGAGCCTTTGAGTGCACTGCGGTTAAAAGCGGCGTCGATGCTGTGAGATTTGGGTTTTGTGATCATGGTGTCTTGGCCAGTTTTTTGTTGTCGTCGATCGCATGTGACCGGTACTTCACCTGCATAAATCGTTTCGCGATAGGAGCAAAAGGACTTCTGGGCGCCGTCAGTCGTCTTTGTGGTAGACGAGGAAGGGTGTTTTTGTGGCAACCTTGTCGTACAGCATGCGGCCTTTGTAATTGAATTCCTGGGTCATCTAGTAGGTGGTGGGCACACCGTCCGCTTTAGCCCGAGCGTGAACTCCTTCTATCAGCGCGCGGGCCACGCCTCGGCCCCTGACGTCCTCGTCGCAGAAGAGATCCATCAGGTAGCAGGTATCCTCAACAGTCCACATGGAACGATGATACAGAAAATGAGCAAGTCCCACGGGACGGCCGGACATCTCTGCGAACAGGCCGCGGTATTCCCCTGTATTCCCGGACAACAGGCGCGCAAAGGAAGTGGCATAGACCTCTTCACTGACGCTGGTTTCATAGAAATCTAGATAGGCAGTCCACAACCGGCGCCAGTCCGACGCATCTGTTTCTTTTAGGGGGCGAACGGTCAGGTCATGGGTCATTGCGCGTGTCCTTGTCTGTGACGTGTCTCACTTAGCGAACAACGCGGGCTTCGATGGTGTCAACGTGCAGGTCTACCGGACGCTCGACGATAGAAACATGTTTTCGTGCACATTAAGAACAACGTAGGTTGCTACGCGATTTACTGTTCCGCGACATTCGATCGCATTCGTTCCATATCTAGTTTCGACACTTCATGCGTCTCCGCTCAGCGCGGATGTTTTTGATATTTTTGATTGAGTCTCTAATTCCGTCCGGCTCCTTTGGGCTCGCTGCAGACATCCGACAAATTTGGTCAGATGTCCAAGGCGAGATGTTAAGCAGACATTCATTGATCGAAACTCTCTCCATCACCGTGCCGTTCAAAGACTAGTGTCAGACTTTTCTCCTATGCCTGATCTGACGATATCCATCTCATCTGAGGGATAGGGCTTTAGCAGTTCAAAGGCCTGCGCTGCGCTGCCATCCAACCAGACCTCATAGTCACTAGGACGGAGTATGACTGGCATTCTCTGCGGATGTATCGGACGCACAAGGTCATTCGCTGAGGTGGTTATCACAGTATACGCAGGAACCTCTTTTGGGCCCTCTTTGCCTTCGTATCGCGATACTTGCCACATCCCGGCAAACGCAAATGGTGGGCGAGCCCCGGAGCCCTTGAGCGCGAACCAATGGTATGTCGCAGGATTGCGCCCTTGCGCCTCGCAGAACGAACTTGCAGGTACGAGACAACGGCGCTCTTCGAAGCTGTTCTTCCACAGCCCTCTCTTTAGGACCTTGTCGTCCCGCGCATTGTTCCAGGCATGAGGTTGCAGGATGGCGCCAGTCTTTTTTGATTTCTTGGTCGTTCGAAACCCCCAGGACAAAGACACGAGTTCACGCGCCCCGTCTTCGTCTTTCCTGACGATGGGCGCCATGTGCTTTGGGTAGATTGCTGGAAGCGGTTCCGCGTTTCCGAGCCTGTCTTTTTCTACAGCGACGTCGAATAGTTGCCGCATCGCATCTGCCGGGGTCGTATTCGAATAGAGGTTACACATTAATCTGCCTCACTTACCTCAGCCTCTCGGATAAATAGGTGGCGAACAACAGTTCAGCCCACGATGCCGGAAGCCACGGCTACGCTAATCCTGAATGCATTTGTACAGCATCCCTAGGAAATTTGAGAGAGAGACAAAAATGCGGCCCTACCTGGTGCGTCTATAGAGTGCGCAAATGATCGCAATTTGGTATCCAGTATGCTATACAAAAGATATACTTATCTCTTGGTGCCTTCACCTTCTGAGAACAGAGGAGTCCACTGTGCCAACACCTCTCTTCAAGCCCGGTCATTCTGGTAATCCGGGTGGGAGACCCAAGCTGGATCCCGAGACAAGAAAGTTGATCCAGTCGAACGGCGAGATCGCAGTGAAACGCATGAATGATCTTTTGTCGATGGACGAACTCTTCAATCGCATAGATGGGAACGGCGAATTTGTATCGGGAAAATTCTCTGGCAAAGAACAAATCGCTTTGTTGGCCCTAGCTCAGGACCGAGCCTTCGGACGCGCTGATGGCGTTAGCATCACGCACACCCACAGCGGAACTGTAGGCATGAGCGTCAATCCAACACAGCGGCTCAAAGACATCAGCGACCGCCTTCCAGAGAGATTGGCTCAACAGAAGGTGATTGAGTCAAAACTGGATGACGACGAATAGTCTCCAACCATCACGTAGCTACTGCCGGGTTTAGAGGTTTGGGTTTGTGCCTACAGGCCATGCGCCCGCGCACGTAAGCCGCCTCGAGTTGACGACCCTATATTGTATTTGATATCGAAGGCGCCCTTTTCCAAAAAATTAGGAGGACCTGCATATGTGGGTAGCATTCTCGACGCCCGAGGGTTCGGGCTTTTTCTCTGCCGTTGCAAAGGATGAGTACGGCAAAACCAGCGGGCCGAACATCGGTTCTCGCGTCTGTCTGCGGTTCCGCCGCGCGCAGGATGCCGAACTTCTGCGCGACTACGGCATGGACGGCGAGGTAATCGAAACGCCGGGAGGCGACTATCGCTACCGGGCATTCATCCCGCGCAACCATTTCGCAATGATGATTGAGAAACTGGCACGGGCCATGGACTACCCCAATTTCAAGGACAGTATCCCCGAGGACGATGTGGTGTTCGAGGGCGCATGCCACAAAGCGTGGGGGGTGTTCGGTGATCTGCAACCGGGTGGGCCGTATGGAATGGGGTAAACCAAAGCCACGGTCCGCACGATGTCCGCATGAAGCGGATTATAGATCTAGAAAACGCCCCGACGCCCAGCGCGTCAGGGCGCCTTCTTTTCAGCCCATTAATTGATAAGAAACAGGCACATACCGAAACCCCTCGCCTCGTGTTTCGACAAAACCAGCGCCTGGAAATGGCATGTGATAGCCGATCATCGGAACCTTGTCGGCAGCCAGCATACCCAGCACATTGCGGCGCGATGCTGTTGCGGCGGCCTTGTCCATGTCAAAGCGCACCTCCCATTCGGGATGGGCGAAGGACCAGACATAGTGGTTGGCCAAATCGGCGGTCAGGACCAGTCGCTGACCGTTGCTTTCCAGATGATAGACCGTGTGGCCCGGCGTATGGCCATAGGCTGCGACGGCCGTGATGCCGGACGCAACTTCACCGCCGTCTTCAAGGAAGGTCATTTTCTCGGCCAGTGGCGTCACCTTGGCGGCGACCAGATCGCCGACACGGTTGCCGGCATCCTGCGCTGACCAGAAGTCGTATTCAGGCGATGCAGTGACATAACGCGCGTTCGCGAATGTTGGCGCATCATTGGTTGTCATGCCGCCGATATGGTCGGGGTGCATGTGCGTGATGACCACAACGTCGATCTGGTCCGGTGTGACACCTGCA
The DNA here is from genome assembly GCF_056539265.1 of Ruegeria sp. BC3. NCBI lineage: Bacteria > Pseudomonadati > Pseudomonadota > Alphaproteobacteria > Rhodobacterales > Roseobacteraceae > Ruegeria > Ruegeria sp. BC3. Next base: position 62,438 of record NZ_JBQFUP010000004.1, on the reverse strand, counting down.
TCCGCAAGCGCGGCCTGAATGCCGCCCTGGCCGAGGCCCGTGTCAAACAGAACCAGTTCCGACCCGGTATTGACCAGCGTTGGGGTAAAGAAAAATTGCGCAATGTCGGGCGAAATGAAGTTGTCTGCCGAAACTTTGGCAAAGTCTTCGTCCGAAGCTCCGCCGCCAAAGATTTCCTGCGCACCGTCGCGCGGCAGACTTCCATCCAGCAGAGTGGTGACGGTGAAATCACCCAGCGAGAAGGATTTGGCGATGGTCGAATTTGCCTTGGTCTCAGCACCGGCTGCCAGAACCGGTGTTGCTGCTGCGGCGAAAGGCAAGGCGGCTGCACTTCCAAGTGCTGCGCGGCGTGTCATTTTGATGGTCATTTTGGTTCTCCCTGTCAGAACACCATTGGATAAGTCTAGGTCTGCGCGAGTCTGTTGCCAGTTTATACACTTGTAAGATGGGCTGCGTGGATGAACATTACGTGTTAATTTTTGTTTAGGTCGCGATCAGCGGTCCGGGTAGCTGGAAAAATGCGCTCGATCCGGCCCTTTCCATCCAAAACGCCTTTGCTGGACAATTGCGCCATCCTGTGACAAGAGCCGCGCCAACAGGAGACACCTATGACCACCACCCGTTTTGCCCCGTCGCCCACCGGTTACATCCATGTGGGCAACCTGCGCACCGCCCTGATGAACTATCTGATCGCCCGCAAGGCTGGCGGCACGTTCATCCTGCGTATTGACGACACCGACCCCGAGCGTTCGAAGGAAGAATATGTTGATGCCATCAAGCAGGACATGGAATGGCTGGGACTGCACTGGGATCGGATCGAGCGTCAGTCGGATCGTCTGGACCGATACGCCGAGGCAGCCGATAAGCTGCGCGAAATGGGTCGGTTCTATGAGGCGTTCGAGACGCCGACCGAGCTGGACCTGAAGCGCAAGAAACAACTGAACATGGGCAAGCCGCCGGTCTATGACCGCGCCGCGCTGAACCTCAGCGATGCCGAGAAGGAAGCGCTGCGCGCGGAACGTGGCAACGGCGTCTGGCGTTTCAAGCTGGATCACGAGCGGATCGAGTGGAATGACGGCATTCTGGGCGATATCTCGATTGACGCGTCATCGGTTTCGGACCCGGTGCTGATCCGTGGTGACGGTCAGGTTCTTTATACAATTGCGTCGGTTGTCGATGACACCGAGATGGGTGTGACGGACGTGGTGCGCGGCTCGGATCACGTGACCAACACGGCTACCCAGATTCAGATTATCGAGGCGCTGGGCGGCACATGTCCGCGCTTTGCCCACCATTCGTTGCTGACCGGCCCGCAAGGCGAGGCGCTGTCGAAACGTCTGGGTACGCTCGCCCTGCGTGATCTGCGCGAGCAAGGCGTCCAACCGATGGCTCTGCTGAGCCTAATGGCGCGTTTGGGCTCGTCTGATCCGGTCGAACTGCGCTCGGAAATGGCCGAGTTGATTGACGGGTTCGATATTGGCCGGTTCGGTGCTGCACCTACAAAGTTCGACGTGCAGGATCTGTTCCCGCTGACCGCAAAGCACCTGCAGTCGCTGCCGCTGGCCGATGTAGCTGATGCCGTGGCAGAAGCAGGCGTGCCCGCTGATCTGGCCGAGCCGTTCTGGGCAATGGCCCGCGAGAACATCACCACTCTGGCCGACCTCAAAGGTTGGTGGGAGCTGTGCCGCGATGGCGCCGAGCCGCTTATTGCGGATGAGGATCGCGACTTTATTGCCGAAGCCATCGCTCTTCTGCCCGAAGGCCCCTTTGACGGGGATACATGGGGCAAATGGACCAGCGCGGTCAAGGAAGCCACGGGCCGTAAAGGCAAGGGTCTGTTCATGCCGTTGCGCAAGGCGCTGACTGGGATGGAGCGTGGGCCCGAGATGGCCGCCCTGCTGCCGCTGTTGCAGGTGATCCGCGCCAAGGCCTGATCGTTTCAGGACATGCATTCGGAAAGGCGGGGTCTAGCGGTCCCGCCTTTTTCTATGCGGTCTGCACGATCCGCGCCGCGATCCGGTTGAGCCGGTCATCTACGAATTCCGTCTCGGTGCGTTTCAATTGTTGGTGACGCGGATACCGAGGCTCGGCCCGGTCGTTCAGGATCGGTGCGTCCCAACCGTCGGTGGTCTCAAAGAAACGATCCGCGCCCTCTTCCCCAAACGCGCGCAAATACCCCTGAACCACAACGTCAATGTAACTGAGCAGCAAGGGGTGATGATTGCTCGGCGCATTGTGCTTGTCGTGCGGCACGGCGTAGACGGCAATCTCGACCTCATGTTTCAGTGGATGCGTAATAGACTGTGTCGCGGGCACCCGGTCATAGGCCCACTCCCGTTCGTCCAAGGCGACCCAATCGTTTTTGGGGACATGCGCGATCATGCCTTCGATTTCGGATGCAGCATCGGGCACCGCGGTCAGAAAGGCGACCGGACGTAGATCGGTGTGCCTCCAGGCGCGTCGCCACCCCTTCAGCAGGGCCGGTCGCGGGTCGGGAAAGTCGTGCGTCGACAGGTTCACAAGGCTGCCATAGCCAAAGAAATAGGGGTCTGCCATTTGCCTCAGCGTCCTTTCGTGACGATTGATGTATGTCAAACCGGTTTTTTGCCGAACATGCAATAAGGTCGCATCTGGAATTTTGGGAGGTCACGATGCGGATAACCAAACGGACGAACATAGCGGTGCGCCTGCTGATGTATTGTGCGGCTCATCAGGACAGGCTGGTCACCAAGTCAGAGATCGCCGAAGTGTGCAATATCTCGGAAAATCACTTGGCGCAGGTGATCAATCAACTGAGCCAGCTGGACTATCTCAGCACCCAGCGCGGTCGCAACGGCGGGATGATGCTGGCGCGGCCTGCCGGCCAAATTCGCATCGGGTCGGTGTTCCGCGATGTCGAAGGAAATCTGCCGCTGGCCGAGTGTTTTGCGGATGCCGATAACACTTGCCCGTTGACCGACGCCTGCCGGTTACGTCTTGCGCTGCAGGACGCGGCCGAGTTGTTTTATGCCTCGCTGGACGATATCACCTTGGATGCTCTTGTATGTAACAACGATCAGTTGCTTCAGATCTTGCAACCTGTGGCCTGCGCGCGCGTGGGTTAATCGCTGGCGCGCAGGATGCGGGCCGGACGAACGGCCAAGGGGCGTAAGGCGAAGATCAACCCGGCGCCAAGCGTCACGATGATGCCGGCCACAACGATGCCAATGGCTGACGGCCAGATGACCGAGAAACTGGTGTCGAAGATGTATTTGGCCACGGCCCAGCCGCCCAAGATGCCGGTCAACAAGGCCACGCCACCAGCGGCCGCGCCCAACAGGATGGCGCGCAAGGCAAAGCTGAACAGGATGCGCCGCCGGTCAGCCCCGAGCGTTTTGAGAACCGCAGCCTCATAGCGGCGGGCTGGTTCTCCGGCTGCTGCAGCACCGATCAGAACCAGGAAACCTGTCAAAAGGGAAATCCCCGCTCCATAAGATGTGGCGGCGGCGATGCCCGCCAACAGGCCCGAGACACGGTCTATCGCGTCGCGAACCCGGATCCCGGTGATGTTGGGAAACTGCCCCGCCAGATCGCGAAGGATCGCGGTTTCAGCTTCTTCTTCGGCATAGACCGTCGCGATAAAGCTGTGCGGTGCACCGGCAAGGGCAGACGGGTTCATGGACATGATGAAGCCCATTCCCGCATTTGAAAAGTCGACCTCGCGTGTCGATGTAAGCTCTGCAGTGATGTCCCGGCCCAAAATGTTCACCGTCAACTGATCGCCCAGTTTGAGGCCCATTTCTTCGGCTTCTTCGGCGGCGAAACTCACTTGGGGCTTACCGGAATAATCTTCAGCCCACCATTCGCCCGACGTGATACGCGCATTTTCTGGCGGCAACACAGAATAGGTCACACCGCGGTCGCCATCCAGAACCCAGTGGTCACCTGCCACCTCGCGCGCGGGCTGACCGTTGATCTGCGTGATGATCCCGCGCAGCATTGGCGCGCTTTCGATCCGGCTGACGGCTGGGTCCGAGGTCAGCCGCTCGGAAAATCCCGGCATCTGGTCCTTTTGAATGTCGACAAAGAAATAAGATGGCGCGACATCCGGCAGGTTCCCGGAAATTGCGTTGCGCAAGGTGCCGTCGATTTGTCCGACGGCAGCCAAGACTGAAAGCCCCAGCCCCAGAGATAACACCACGGATGCAGCGCCCTCGCGCGGGTCGGAAATGGCGGATAAGGCCCAGCGTAAGGCCGGGCGCCCACGCGCCGATGGGGCACTGACGCGGGCCAGCTTTCGCACAGCGAACGCGGCGAGCGAAAGAAGGAGGAGCGCGCCCACCAACCCTCCGGCAGTCCAGAGTGTCAGCCGGGCCGAGCCGCTGAACCAGGCCGCCGACGCGATCAGCAAAGCCAGTCCAAGGCCGGTGGCTGCCAGGTAAACGCCTCGGGGAAGTGCTTGGGCCGAGGTCAGCGCGTCGCGAAACAAGGTCGCTGCGCGCACGTCTTCGGTGCGTGCAAGGGGCCAAAGCGTAAACAGGAATGCTGTCAGCAAGCCATATAGGGCGGCTTCGGCCAGCGGAGCGGTATAAAGCGAGAATACGGCAGGGACCGGTAGGCTGGCCTCAATCACCGGGGCCAAAAGCAACGGGAGTAGCCCACCTAGAGCCAGGCCCAGCAGGATACCGACTGCGGACAAGACGCCGATCTGGATCATGTAGGTTTGAAATATCGTCGCTCTGTCTGCACCCAGCGTGCGCAGTGTTGCAATGGTCTCGGTCTTTTGGGACAGATAGGCGCGTACCGCTGCCGAAACGCCGATGCCACCGACCGCAAGGCCAGACAAACCCACCAGCACCAGAAACGCGCTGAGCCGCCCGACAAATTCGGCAATACCGGGTGCGCCATTACGCGCATCGGTCCAACGCATGCCGGTGCCCTCGAAATTCTCGCGGGCTTCCATAGACAGGCCTGCCAAATTGGTGCCTTGGGGCAGGGCCAGGCGGTACTTGGTTGAAAACAAGGTGCCGGGGGCCAACAGTCCCGAGGCTTGCAAATCCTCGGTCCGAACAAGTGTGCGGGGGCCCAGACCAAAGCCATCAGCGGCCCCGTCGGGTTCATGGATCAGTGCAGCTGTCAGAACGAAGTCCTGCGTTCCTAGCGCAAACTGATTTCCGACGGATAAGCCCAACCTGTCAATCAGTGCAGGGTCCATAACCGCGCCGGGTAGACCTTGCTGCGCGCCAAGGGCCGTCGACAGAGGCATCTGAGGGTCCAGAACCGGTGTGCCCAGCAGCGGATAAGCGTCATCGACCGACTTGACCTGCGTCAGCGCGCGCTGCGTCTGGTCGCCCTGACCGGCCACGGCCATAGATCTGAAATCAACCACCTCCGAGACATCAATCCCGGTTTGGTCCATCCAGCTGCGCTCTTCATCAGTTGCAAAGCGATAGGTGAATTCCAACTGGGCGTCCCCGCCCAGCAGCGCCGCGCCCTCTTCGGTCAGGCCGGCCTGTATCGCGTGGCGGACCGAGCCGACAGCCGCGATCGCCGCGACCCCAAGCGCGAGACAGGCGAGAAAAACGCGAAACCCGCGCAGACCGCCCCGAAGTTCCCGGCGTGCCAGCCGCCCGGCCAGCCGAAGGCTCATTCTGCCGCCTCTTGCTGACTGTCTTCCGAGATACGCCCGTCACGCAAACGAACAACCCTGTCGCATCTGCGCGCTAGGCTATGGCTGTGCGTCACCAGCACCAAAGTCGCTCCGTGTCGGTCCCGCAGGCCAAACAGTAAGTCCACAATGGCCGCGCCGTTCGTTTCATCAAGGTTTCCGGTGGGTTCATCCGCAAGCAATATCTGCGGACGCGGAGCCGCCGCCCTTGCAAGTGCTACACGCTGTTGTTCACCGCCTGACAATTGCGCCGGGTAGTGGTCACGCCGGTGGGACAGCCCGACTGCATCCAATTCTGCCTCGGCCCGTTGAAACGCATCTTTCTGACCTGCCAACTCCAAAGGCGTCGCCACGTTTTCCAGCGCCGTCATGGTCGGGATCAGGTGGAAGTTCTGAAACACAACGCCCATGGCATTGCGTCGAAAACGGGCCAGAGCGTCCTCGTCCATATCGGTCAGGTTCTGGCCGAGCGCCGTTATCGTTCCGCCGGTCGCCTGTTCCAGACCGCCCATTAGCATCAAGAGCGAGGATTTGCCCGACCCGGACGGTCCAACCAGCCCCAGCGTTTCACCTTTTTGGACGGTCAGGTTAACCTCATGCAGGATATCGACCCGTCCAGCATTGCCATCCAGCGACAAAGCGGCATTTTTAAGCGAAAGAACAGGTGTCGTCATGGGTCTTTCCAGAAAGGGGGCGGTCAATTGGGATATGGAGCGGTTCAAAAAATGCGCAAGGCCTTGATGTCGGTGCTGTTTGTGTTCTGCGGCTTTGCCGCCACAGCCGAGCCGGTGGTGATCGCGGCATTGGGGGACTCGCTCACGCAAGGATATGGTTTGCCGGAACAGGATGGGTTTGTACCTCAGCTGGATCAATGGCTAAAGAGCCAGGGCGCGGACGTTCGGTTGATCAACGCGGGCGTGTCCGGTGATACCACAGCTGGAGGCGCGGCGCGCGTGGATTGGACCCTGACGCCGGAGGTTGATGGGATGATCGTGGCACTGGGTGGCAATGACCTACTGCGTGGGATTGATCCTGCGGTGTCGCGCGCGAACCTTGAAACAATTGTTCAATCCGCACGGGGTTCTAATGTCGACGTTCTGCTGATTGGCATGCAGGCACCGGGAAACTACGGGGACGACTACAAGCAGGCTTTTGATGCGATGTACCCGGATCTGGCGCGTGAGTATCAGTTGCTGTTTGCAGAAAGCTTCTTTGAGGGGCTGCAACCAAATGGCGACCCCAACGCGGTTCGGCAGTACATGCAGCCCGATGGAATTCACCCCAACAAAGAGGGCGTGGCCCGGATTGTCGAAGCGCTTGGGCCGTCCGTGCTTGAACTGGTCAATCTGTCAGCTGGGCAGGACTGAACCATGCCTGGGCGCTTTTTCCTGACACGTTCAATGTCCGAAATTGCCCAGGCTCTGAATGTTCCTGACAAGATCGCTACGCAAACGCCACGCCGCAACATCCAACCGGGGCAGGAGGTGATTGTGCTGACCTCGAATGGGCTTGGACCGATGCGTTGGGGAATGATCCCGGTAGGCCGGGTCAACGCCCGTGGCAGGCCCGTAATGGAGACCATCATCAACGCTCGCTCCGAAACCGTCTTTGATAAGACAGCCTTCGAAGGAGTGGGCAGAGCTGTGGTCCCGGTGGACGGGTGGTATGAATGGACCGGCGAAAAGCGCCGCAAAACCGCTTGGCGTATAGCTTCAGCCGATGGAAAGTTGCTGTTCTTCGCAGCCATAACCGACACGTGGCAAGCGCCCGGAGGCTTGCGCGTGGACCAGTTTGCTGCGGTGACGTGTCCGCCCAATAATGATCTTGAGCCGATACATCATCGTATGGGCGTGTTGCTGAACCCTGGTGACGTTCAGACATGGCTTAATGGTACAGAAGACGAGGCCAAGGCGCTGACCCGGCCGTGGCCGGACGGGTTACTGCAGATCGAAGAGGCGACAGATGTCGATTGGTCCGGGCCCTAAGCGTCTCAGACAACTGTAACGACGGTGCCGATCGGGACACGTTCGTACAGGTCGATCACGTGCGAATTCAACATCCGGATGCACCCGTTCGAAGCAGCCCGACCGATGGTCTGTGGCTGCGTGGTGCCGTGAATGCGGAAATACGTATCTACACCGTTCTGGAACAGGTACAGCGCGCGTGCACCCAGCGGATTGTCCCCGCCGCCGGGCTGGACATAGTCGTTGTCCTTGAACTTGGCGTAAGTGGTCGGTTCACGCTCGATCATCTCGTCTGTGGGGCGCCAGGTCGGCCACTCTTTCTTGACGTCGATGGTGGCTGTGCCGGTGAATTCCAGCCCCGCCTTACCAACGCCGCAGCCATAGCGGATCGCTTTGCGCGGTTCGGTGATGAAATACAGATAATACGACCGTGGCGCGACAAGCAGCTGGCCCGGCAGGAACTGTTTCTTGACCCGAACGAACTGAGGTGTGGGGTCGTATTCAACGGCCTTTTTCTTGGCCGACGCAAGACCGGGCGTCAGGCCCGCGGCTGCGGAAGCTGCAAGGAATGTGCGACGTGTGAACATATCGGCTCTCTTCAGGACAACAGAAAAATCGTAAACCAGTGTCGGAATGATAGCCGATCTGGTCAATCATTGGTGAAGAGTAAACGAAATGTGATGTCATCGCAGAGCCACACTTGTGTTGCGACCTTGCCCCGCAAAAAGTCAAAAGGGCAGAGGAAACCTCTGCCCTTTCATGGCTTTAGGTCAGCGCGATGTCGTCGGCGCTTTCGCGGCCATCACGACCCGAGCGCAGCTCGTACGTGACTTTCTGGTTGTCGGCCAGGCCGGTCAGGCCTGAACGCTCAACTGCCGAGATGTGAACGAAGATGTCTTTGCCGCCATCTTCGGGTGCGATAAAGCCGTAGCCTTTGGTGGTGTTGAACCATTTTACGGTGCCTGTGGGCATATCCGTTGTCTCCTGTTTAGTGCTGCCCACGTGGATGCGGCAGCCTGGCGTCGTCGGTCTGGATCGAATGACTGAGCGCCGAAAATGGAGACAGTAGGTCGAAATAGAAAAACGTTAGCCCTTTGGATATGGCATCGGGGTGGCGGTGAGGCAAGGGTGGAATGCGTTTTGTCGAAAGCGAGTACGCCGATGCAGGAAACTTACCGACTTAACTACCCAAATAAATCCGATGGCGGATCCGGCGGTTCCGGTAGATCGTCAATAGAAATCGCATTGAGGCCAATCTTCTTAGCAAAAGTTCGAAGACCGCGGTCCTGCGAATAAATTACCTCACAACCGCGAACCTTCGCGATAGCACAAATTTGGCGGTCAAATTTCAGCTTTTGGTAGGGCTCGGATGATCCGGCCCTTTTGTCTCCCGTTGAACGGATTGCAGCTTCTATCGCTGCTAACTCGCATGCCTCGCGTGTTCCAAAAGAGGCAATTTCAAAAACGCGGCTCCTATCAAGCTTCTCAACGACTTCCTGAGCTCTGCGAGGTTCTTTGATAAGCAATTCCGCCAGCGCAGGCGTTGGCACAACAATTGTGGATTTGTCATCCGTCAGCTTTTCGTGCAACTGGTTTACCTTTTCCACATCAACCGCGCTTCCGGCTGGCGATGGATCAAAAAGGAAGAACAAAAAGCGGGCGTCAAATGCGACGAGATTCAATGGTAGTTTTCCTCGCCGTTATCAGAATCCAAGGAATCATATGCATTCTTGCCAGTCAAACCCTTTAGACGCATGTTTCGAAGCTCTTTTATGCTCGAAAGCAGATCACCATCATCGGAAACTTGAAAATTCACTGTGTCGAATTGAACCATCTTCCATTCACCGCTTTGCTCTCGTTTGAAGCGGCCGCTTCCAGTAAATTTGAGGACTTCCCCAAACAAGTAAGCGGCCACTTCTCTGGCCATGTCGCGGTTCATTGTGACATTGTATTCCCTGCTACCGTCCACCAACTTTGCGTGGACGGTTTCATCTGTGCCGCCAATACGTACAAGCTGTCCGTATACAGATACTTGCTCACGGAACGTGGGCGACTTGAAAGCCTCGGGTGTATTGATGCCGGGAAAACTGATAACTTCAGCTCCTTTGTAATCCAGTAGCCTACCGTCTGTTTTGTCGCGTTTTAACAGGTCGTTTATGTTGCGGATAGCGCTACTATTTGCCGGATTTTTGGACTGTTCGCGAACGTTCCTGTCGACTTCTTCAGATGAGTCCCAATCTACCTTCGCAACAACAATAGTTGATCCGTTTTCAAGCCCACCGAACACAACCCCCGCTTTAACATTCAGGAGTTTTGAAAGCGCATCCGCATAGTCCGCCAAGCGATCTAGAGGGATCGTGTCGGGGCTAAACTTACGCACATAGAGCTTATATTCACGGTTTTTATGCACAGCTCAGACAATCAAAAGGATGCTTTTTGTTCTGCTTACAACATATTAACAATTTCTGAACAACCAACACCGTTAAAAGTGAAGTTTTTTCGAGGGCGTGGTTCTTAGGTGCACCCTCGATTCAACCTGTTGACTTAGCTACATTTTTACCGTGCAAACTTCTTGTGCTTCAACCGCTTGGGCTCCAGCGCATCCGGGCCTAGACGGCGCTTTTTGTCCTCTTCGTAATCCTCGAAGTTGCCCTCAAACCACTCCACATGGGCATCACCCTCAAACGCCAGAATATGCGTGCAGATCCGGTCAAGGAAGAAACGGTCGTGCGAGATGACCACGGCGCAGCCGGCGAAATCGACCAGAGCGTCTTCCAGCGCGCGCAGGGTTTCGACGTCGAGGTCGTTGGTTGGTTCGTCGAGCAGCAGGACGTTGCCGCCCTCTTTCAACAGGCGGGCCATGTGGACGCGATTGCGCTCACCACCTGACAGCAGCGAGACCTTTTTCTGTTGATCGCCGCCCTTGAAGTTGAAGGACGAGCAATAGGCGCGGGAATTGACCTGCGCGTCGCCCAACTGGATGATCTCGGCGCCGCCGGTGATCGCCTCCCACACGGTGTCATTGTCGGCAAGGTCGTCGCGGGACTGGTCGACGTAAGACAGTTCGACCGTGTCGCCCAGCGTGATGGTGCCGCTGTCGGGCTGTTCCTGACCGGTGAGCATCTTGAACAGGGTCGATTTACCGGCACCGTTGGGGCCGATGACGCCGACGATGCCGCCGGGAGGCAGAGCGAAGTCCAGCCCTTCGATCAGTTGCTTGTCGCCCAAATGTTTCGACAGGCCTTCGACCTCGATCACCTTGCCGCCAAGGCGCTGGCCGTTGGGGATGACGATCTGGGCACGGGTCAGCTTTTCGCGTTCGGACTGTTCGGCCAGTTCGTTATAGGCGTTGATCCGGGCCTTGGATTTGGCCTGACGCGCCTTTTGACCCTGACGCATCCATTCCAGTTCGCGCTGCAGGGTCTTCTGCTTGGACTTGTCCTCGCGGGCTTCCTGCTCCAGCCGTTTGGCCTTTTGTTCCAGCCATGCGGAGTAGTTGCCCTCGTACGGAATGCCGCGGCCACGGTCGAGTTCCAGAATCCAGCCGGTGATGTCATCCAGGAAATAACGGTCGTGGGTGACGATCAGGATGGTGCCCTTGTAGTCGATCAGGTGCTGTTGCAGCCAGGCGATGGTCTCGGCATCCAGGTGGTTGGTCGGTTCGTCCAGCAGCAGCATGTCGGGTGCTTCGAGCAGCAGCTTGCACAGCGCTACGCGGCGTTTCTCACCACCCGAGAGGTTGGCGATGTTGGCATCGTCCGGCGGACAGCGCAGCGCCTCCATCGAGACGTCGATCTGGCTGTCGAGATCCCACAGGTTTTCCGCGTCGATCGCGTCCTGCAGGGTGGTCATCTCTTCCATCAGTTCGTCCGAGTAGTTCTCGGCGATTTCCATGGCGATCTCGTTGAAACGGTCGACCTTGGCCTTCTTCGCGGCCACGCCCAGCATGACGTTTTCACGCACCGACAGCGATTCATCGAGCTGCGGTTCCTGCGGCAGATAGCCGACCTTGGCACCCTCGGCGGCCCATGCCTCACCGGTGAAGTCGGTATCGAGGCCCGCCATGATCTTCATCAGCGTCGACTTACCCGCGCCGTTGACGCCGACAACACCGATTTTCACGCCGGGCAGAAAGCTTAGATGGATGTTTTCAAAGCACTTCTTGCCACCGGGATAGGTCTTTGAGACACCCTGCATGTGGTAGACATATTGATAGGCGGCCATGTCGCGTCCTCTGGGTCGGGGAAATTGGGTTGAAACGCTGGATATCCGAGCCGGGCGAGCGGGGCAAGTTGGTGGTTTTGGGAATTTAGTATGGATTCGCGTTCAGCTAAGTTGAGTCCGCTAGAGGGGAGGGGTGTTTTGTCGGAACTAGCCAAATTGATAGCGGGTTGGGCCCAGCCAGGGCGGGTGGATTGGATTGGGATGCGGCCCTCGCGACGGGACGTAATGGAAACTGTTGACGTGGCCGGAATTTCAGCGGACGGGCTGGACGGCGATAGAAGTCGAGCAGGCAAGCGGGCAGTGACTTTGATTCAGCGGGAGCACCTTAAAGCAATCGGCTCTTTCCTCGGTCAGGAACCAGTTTCCCCAGAAATCCTGCGGCGCAATCTGGTGGTTTCCGGGATAAATCTCACGGCGCTCAAGGGGCGTGAGGTGCAGGTAGGCGAGGCCATTCTGCGCTTTACCGTGATATGCGCGCCGTGCAGCCGGATGGAGGAGGCGCTGGGCAAGGGTGGATACTCTGCCGTTCGCGGGCATGGCGGGTGGTGCGCCGAAGTGGTGCGGCCCGGGCGGGTTGCGCTGGGTGATCTGGTGCAACCTGTTGATTGACAACGCCCCGCAGTTCTGAACATCAGCAAGGCATGGATCGGTACAGCATTCCATACGCACGCCCCGGGCAGGTCATCGGGCTGTTTGGCGGGTCTTTTGATCCGCCGCACCAGGGGCATGTGCATGTAACGCTTGAGGCGATGAAAGCGTTTGGGCTGGATCGGGTTTGGTGGCTGGTGTCCCCCGGCAATCCCTTGAAAGCACACGGGCCTGCACCTTTGGCGCAACGGGTAGAGGCGGCGCGGGCGGTCATCAATCATCCAAGGGTCGAGATCACGGACATCGAAGCATTGACCAAAACGCGGGCCACGGCGGATACGCTTATGGCGCTGCGACGGCTTTATCCCGAGGTGCGGTTCGTCTGGCTGATGGGCGCGGACAATCTGGCGCAATTCCACAAATGGAAGAACTGGCCGCTGATCATGGACAGCGTGCCGGTGGGGGTGATTGCGCGTCCCGGTGATCGGATTTCGGCGCGCATGTCGCCTGCTGCGCGGCTCTATGCCAAATACCGGATCGATGGCCAGGCGCGGCATCTGCTGGGACGGGCCGAAGCGCCCGCGTGGTGTTTCGTGAATGTGCCGATGGTCGATGTCAGCTCGAGCCAGATCCGGGCGCGCGGCGAATGGGATGGCAGGGTGTTGCCGGAATAGCCCCTATGCGCGCATAATCTACATCAATGGTTGTGCGTATTTGTTCCGTGAGATTTTATCTGACCCATGGCTGATCGGTTTTCACGACGTGGATTTCTAGCAGGGCTGGGCGCGGCTTTGGCCCCTGGTATAGCTTTGGCCGAGGCTCCTTTGGTCTCGCTGCGCCCGCAATTGCGCGGCGACCTGCCCTCGGGGGCCGAGCGTTTGGTTCAGGCGGCCGGACTGCGAGGCGAGGTTGTGTTCGCGGTAGCCGACGCCTCAACAGGTGCGGCGCTTGAGGCATACGGAGGCGATCAGGGGTTGCCTCCGGCGAGCGTCGGAAAGGCTTTGACGGCGCTTTACGCGCTTGACGTTCTGGGCGCGGATCACCGGTTCGAGACGGTTCTCATGGCGGATGGCCCGATCGAAAACGGGATTATCAAAGGAGATCTGATCCTTGTGGGCGGAGGCGACCCCTTGCTGGATACGGACGCTCTGGCGACGATGGCGTCGAACCTGCGCGAGGCCGGGATTGCCGAAGTTCAGGGTGCGTTTAAGGTCTACGAAGGCGCTTTGCCTTATGTGTTCAGTATAGACCCCGGGCAGCCGGATCATCTGGGCTACAGCCCTTCGATCAGTGGAATATCCTTAAACTTCAACCGGGTGCATTTCGAGTGGAAGCGCGACGGCACCAGTTATGACGTGACAATGGATGCGCGCAGTGCGCGCTACCAACCTTCGGTCGAAATGGCCTCGATGCGGGTCGAGAACCGCAAGCTGCCAATTTACACTTATGAATCCAGCGCGCGGCAGGATCGCTGGACCGTGGCCAAGGGCGCGCTTGGCAATGGCGGCGCGCGGTGGTTGCCGGTACGCAAACCCGCGCTGTACGCGGGCGATGTTTTCCAGACACTTGCGCGCGCAAATGGGATTGTGCTGGGCCGGGTACAGGTCACACGCGAAGCACCGCAAGGTACAGTGCTGGTGGTTCACCAAAGCGACCCATTGGATAGCATTCTGCGCGGTATGCTGAAGTACTCGACCAATCTGACGGCTGAAATGGTCGGCATGGCAGCCTCGAAAGCAAGGGGCGCACAGTTGGAGACGCTGCAAGACTCGGCCGCCGAGATGAATCGTTGGGCGGCTGAAACTTATGGCGTGACGGGGATCGCAATGGTGGATCACTCGGGGCTCGGTGATGCCTCGCGCATGGCGCCGGGCGATTTGGTGACTGCTCTGGTCGCTGCGAAACAGGCGGGTGCCTTGCGGCCGCTGTTGAAGAAATTCACCCTTGCGGACAGTCAGGGGCGACCGGTCAAGAACCACCCGATCAAAGTGGATGCCAAGACCGGGACGCTGAATTTCGTATCCGGTCTGGGTGGTTTCATCACAACACCGGGTGGTGCGGATTTGGCCTTTGCCATCTTTACCGCTGATGTCGATCACCGGGCGACGATCCCGCGTGCAAATCGTGAGCGGCCTCAAGGCGCGCGCAGTTGGAATAGTCGCTCGCGCAAACTGCAACGCGCTCTGATCGAGCGTTGGGGGTCAATGGCCGGAAGCTGAGGTCAGGTGGTGTGGCGCGCCCGCGCGCCGCGTTCGATGGCCGCAGCGTGAAGGCGGTCGATGTTCAACTCGTACCGGATTTCTTCCAACAGCCGCAGCTCGGTCTCGGCCAGCGATCCATCTGCCGCGGCCACATCGCAGGCAAGGGCATAGGCGGTTTCGTGCAGCCGCTCTGGCAGGTTGTCGCGGATCAGGCCGAACAGAGCATCCAACCCATCCTCTTGTTCGAACAGGTCAAACACGATCTGCGACACGCGGCGGGTGCGGTCGATATCATATTCCGCAAACACCGGCAGCATGTTTACCGCACCTTCGATCTTGACCAGTTCGGCCGTCCGGATGGTTTCGTCAGAGGCAGAGATCGCAACCATGATCGCAACAAGGCAATCCTGAGGGGACATAGGGTGAGGTACTTGATCGGTCATGGTGTCGTCCTGATTGGGCTTTCTGCGCCCGCACGATAGGTGGGCTGGCGCGCGGGTTCAACGGATTTCGCGTCGCCGATGCTAGAGAATGGGCAACGGTCCGCGGGTTTTGGTTTGGCGCAGCACGAAATTGCTGCGCGTGTCGCGGACCAGGCCGGATTTCAAAAGGCGCTGCATGATGAAGTGCTCAAGCTCTTCGGGGGTTTTGGCATAGACCTTTAGGATGAAGTCGTGATCCCCGGTTATTGACGCACATTCGACGATCTGTGGTTCAGTTTCGATCAGGCGCAGGAATGCGTTGATGCTGTCCTCCTGATGTTCCCGCAGGGCCACATGGACGTAGGCGATTGCGTTCAACCCAACGGATTTTGCGCGGACCTGTGCGGCATAGCCCGCAATGATGTCGGCGGCCTCAAGATCGCGCACGCGCCGCCAGCATTGGGAGGCGGACAGCCCGGTGCGATCAGCAAGGTCCTGCATGGAGAGGCGACCATCGGCTTGAAGCTCTTGCAGAATGGCAATGTCGGCAGGTTGGAGGGTTTGTTTCATAAATTGTGACTCTGTGAGATGTATTTGCCAAAATACCGACGAAGGTACGTTATTCCAAACCAAATTTTCCGACCAGTGGCGTTAAACTTTTCCCAAGGAGGGAACGTGATGCCCAAGTCGACGAAATATGTGGCCAAAGTCGCCGACGCGCGCGGCCATATTGCCTACACACCGGAAGAGGACGCTGTTTGGGCGGATCTCTATGCTGCGCAAGAGGAAAACATTCAACGTTACATGGCTCAGGATTACCTGGACGGGCTGGCCCGTCTGGATTTGCCAAAAACATCTGTGCCTTCTTGTGCTGCCATATCAGAGCGGCTGTTGGATCTGACCGGTTGGAGGGTGCAGCCGGTGCCCGCCCTAATTGGTTTCAAAACCTTCTTCGGAATGCTGGCCGACCGGGTTTTTCCAGCGGCATCCTTCATCCGGTCGCGTGAGGATTTCGACTACATTGAAGAGCCCGATATCTTTCACGAGATTTTCGGCCATACACCCTTGCTAAGTGATCCGCGCTTCGCTGCCTTCAGCCATGCAATCGGGAAGGCTGGCGTTCAGGCGAGTGACAAGGATTATTCTTGGTTGATCCGACTGTATTGGTTCTCGATCGAGTTTGGTCTGCGCCGTCAGAATGGTCAGATCAAGGCACTTGGGTCAGGGCTTGCTTCGTCGCCGACCGAGTTGGTCTACGCCGTCGAGAGCGATCTTCCTGACCGCGATCCCTTCGACATCATGACGATCCTGCGCACACCTTACCGGATCGACATGCATCAGATGGGCTATTTCGTGCTAGAGTCGCCCGAGGAACTGTTTGCAGCCGCCGAACGTGACCTGCTGGCCGATGTGCGGCACGCTCAATCTCTTGGATTGTTGCCAAACAAGTTCCCTGAAAAAGCAACCGCAGCGGAGTGAACGGATCATGACACTAACCGGAGAAACTTGCAGCCTGTCGGACAAAACCTGCGTGCCCTGTTCTGGTGGCGTACCTGCGCTGACACGTGATGAGGCCAACACTCACTTGGCCGAGCTATCATCGGAATGGCAGCTGGATACGGATGCAAAGTTGCTAAGCCGTCATTTCAAATTCAAAGGGTTCGCCAAGGCGACTTATCTGGCCAATCTCTGCGCGTGGCTTGCCGATCAGCAGGGGCATCACCCGGATGTCTGTTTCGGTTGGGGCTACGTGGACGTCAAACTGACCACCCATGAGATTGGCGGGCTCAGCGAGAATGACTTTATCTGGGCGGCCAAGCTGGATCAGTTGACCGCTTAGAACGGCCTTTCCATCAGGAAAAACAGCCCTCTTTATTGACTCATGCTGCACCGGCACAATAGGAGGGGCCGGTCGGTTGCATGGGGCGACTGGCAATGTTTTTCCCGATGGAGCAAATCTGATGTCTGAACTGCGCGAAACCGCGATGTCGTCCAAGGCCTGGCCTTTTGAAGAGGCGCGCCGGTTGCTCAAACGCTATCAGAAAGCCGCCCCGGAAAAGGGATACGTCCTGTTTCAAACCGGCTATGGTCCGTCGGGCCTGCCGCATATCGGCACGTTTGGCGAGGTCGCCCGGACCTCGATGGTACGGCATGCGTTTGAGCAGATTAGCGACATCCCGACCAAGCTGATCTGCTTCTCGGACGATATGGATGGCTTCCGCAAGGTGCCGACCAACGTGCCAATGCAGGAAGAGTTGAAGGAAGACCTGCATCTGCCGCTGACCAAGGTGCGCGATCCGTTCGGCACGCACGCGGGGTTTGCGCAGCACAATAACGCGATGCTGTGTGACTTTTTGGACAGTTTCGGGTTCGAATACGAATTCGCCTCGGCCACCGATTACTATACCAGCGGCAAGTTTGACGAGACGTTGCTGATTGCGCTGGAGCGGTTTGACAAGATTCAGGAGATCATGCTGCCGACCCTTGGGCCCGAGCGGCGCGAGACCTATTCGTGCTTCCTGCCGATCAGTCCAAAGACCGGCCACGTGCTGCAGGTACCGACGCTGGAACGCAACGTGGCCAAAGGTACGATCGTCTATCAGGAGCCCGATGGCGAAAAGGTCGAGATCCCGGTCACCGGCGGCAACGTCAAAATGCAGTGGAAGCCGGACTGGGCCATGCGCTGGGCGGCGCTGGGCGTCGATTACGAGATGTCGGGCAAGGACCTGATCGACTCGGTCACGCAGTCTTCGAAAATCTGTCGGGCGCTGGGCAAACAGCCGCCCGAGGCGCTGAGCTATGAGCTGTTCAATGATGAGCAGGGCCAGAAAATCTCGAAGTCGAAAGGCAACGGGTTGTCGATGGAGGAGTGGCTGACCTATGCCGCACCGGAAAGCCTGTCATACTTCATGTATCAGAAGCCCAAAACTGCCAAGCGTCTGTACTTTGATGTAATCCCGAAGGCTGTGGATGAGTACCACCAGCAATTGCGTGCCTATCCGGGGCAGGATCTGAAGGCTCAGCTGAACAACCCTGTCTGGCACATCCACGGTGGTGATGTACCGGAATCCACCCTGATGGTGCACTTCGCAATGTTGCTGAACCTCGCGTCCGTGTCGGGTGCCGAAGACAAAGAGGCGCTGTGGGGTTTTATCCGCCGGTATGCGCCCGAAGCTACGGCCGAAACGCATCCCGATCTGGATCAGGCGGCCGGCTTTGCCGTGCGGTACTTCAACGACTTCGTGAAACCCACCCGCCAGCACCGCGCACCGACCGATCAGGAACGCGAAGCGCTGGAGGCGCTGAAAGGCGCGCTTGAATCCTACGATGGACCGATCGAGGACGAGGCACTGCAATCGGTGGTCTATTCCATCGGTCGCGAGCGGTTCGATCCGATGCGTGGGTGGTTCACTGCACTCTACGAGGTGCTGCTGGGCGCGTCGCAGGGCCCGCGTTTTGGCGGGTTCATCGCGCTTTATGGCGTGCCGGAAACCATCGCGCTGATCGACAAGGCGCTGGCCGGAGAGCTGGTCTGATTTGACCTGACATTGCATGGGGCTACCCTTTCGTCAGGAGGTGGCCCTATGCGTCGTTTATTGCTTGCCCTATCACTCAGTGCCGGACTGGCCTCGGGTGCGTTTGCCCAGAGTGATGAGATCGAAGCCAACATCGCGGCGCAAATTAAGGCGTTTGAGGCGGACGATTTTGTCACCGCCTTTACCTTTGCCAGCCCCAACATCCAAAACCTGTTTCGGACGCCCGAGAATTTCGGAGCTATGGTCCGCAATGGCTATCCCATGGTCTGGCGACCCGCCGAGGTGAGGTTCTTGGAACTTCGCGAAATCGCTGGCGCCTTGTGGCAGAAGGTCATGATTACAGATGGCGACGGGCGAGTGCACATTCTGGACTATCAAATGGTGCAGCGGGAAAACGGCTGGAAGATCAACGGTGTGCAGCTTTTGGGCAATTCCGACCCAGCCGCCTAGCGCAACACCACCGTCACGGTGATATGAGCGGCGGTTAATCCCTTTTCTTTACTCAGGCCTCTGCGTTCGGGCAGCCCCGGACACTGGGTTTGTGCGCGTGGCGATCTGCGGCGCGCGATTGGGAAAGGGATTTCTATGAACAAGGCAATCACCGACGGAATCGTCTTTATGCCAGCTGCTTTTGCAAATGGTCTGAACGTCTGGTCCAGAGGCGACGGTACTCCGGGTTCGCCGATTTACGAAGGCTCTGGCGTTGGGGCATTTGTTCCTGCAGACCCGGATTTCGGCGGTTGTCTGGAAATTCTGAAGGTGCAGGCCACGCAAAAGCTGCGCTACATGGGCCAAACGCCTCTGATCCCCGGCTGCTACCTGCAGATCAAGGCTCGGGTCAAGGCGATCAGTGGACCCTTGCCGCAGGTGCGTATTGCCGCCTGGGCTGGTGGTGCGGGCGATCAGCAGGTCACGGGTGTGATCGATCAGGGCCCGGCGACCCAATTGTCAGGTTACGGCAAAGTGCACGAAATCACGGCGATTGTTGGCACTGGCAAGCGATCCGGCGTGGATATGCCGTGGGGCGTCGCTGCGCTTTATGGTCATTTTGGGCTGAACATCGATGGTGCGAATGGCGCGGTCATACGCGTGGACGATATCCAGATCACAGACGCGACCAGTATCTTCCTGCGCGAAATGATCAGCACAGTCGATGTGCGGGACTATGGGGCGATTGGCGATGGCGTTGCGGACGACTCCGCCGCTTTCGAAGCAGCTGATCAGGCAGCCAGCGGACGTCGGATCTATGTTCCAAAAGGAACATACCTTCTGGCGCAAAACACTTCGATGGCGTCTGAGATGGATTTTGAGGGCACGATCACCATGCCCGACGACAAGATGCTATTGCTGACCAAGAATTTCGACCTGCCAGCCTATATCTCGGCGTTTGGAGACGAAGAGTTGGCGTTCAAAAAAGCGTTTCAAGCGCTGTTGAACAACTCTGATCATGAATCACTGGATATGGGTGGTCGGAAAATCTCGGTCACGGCACCGATTGACATGGCGGCTGCGGTTCCGAACCGGCAAGGCGGTTTTTCAACCCGGCGCGTGATCCGCAACGGGCAGTTTGATGTCAAAAGCAGCGCGGCCTGGGATACCGAGACTTTCACCTCGGTCGCGACGTACAACCCGTCTGACGCCACCAAGCTGACCAATGTCGAAAACATTGCCAACATCCCGGTTGGCGCGCTGGTCCAGGGCAACGGTGTGGGACGCGAGATCTACGTCCGGTCCAAGGATGTCGGGGCGGGTGAAATCACGCTGAACGATCCGATTTTTGATGCGTCGGGTACGCAGACCTTCACCTTTCAGTCTTTCAAATACCTTCTTGATTTCAGCGGGTTCAGCACGCTGCGCAAATTCGGCATGGAAGAGATCGAGTTCCAGTGCAACGGTCGATGCAGCGCAATCCGGCTTGCACCTTCTGGCAGCACGTTCGCGGTGACGAATTGCTTTATCAGCCGTCCCAAGGACCGCGGCATCACCTCGCATGGAACCGGGTGTCAGGGCATGTTGATCGATAATTGCCAGTTCCTGTCGACCGAAGAATCCCTGAACGTGCCTGATCGTAAGTCCATCGCGTTGAACGCCAATGCCAACGATATCAAGCTGCGCCACAATCGCGCGGTGCGGTTCCTTCATTTTGCTGTACTGGCGGGGACAAACAACCTGGTGCTTGGCAACCACTTCTTTCAGGGCGACCGCATCCCGCAGGGTGTCCGCAGTGCCGGACTGATCATGATCGGGACCTACAACAGTTCGACTATTTCCGAGAATTACGTCGATAACTGTTTTGTAGAGTGGACGAACGAACGCGACGCGAATCCCGTCTATACCAGCGGCTATTCGTTCAGCTCGATGACGATCTCGGACAACATTTTCTATGCAAATGAAGTCGCACCTTGGTTCAGTCAGATCGTTATTCGACCTCATGGTGCGGGGCATTACCTGAACGGAGTCGTTGTGACGGGGAACAAATTCCGTTCTAGCAGTGGCCGTATCGACCGGGCCGAACGTGTCGACACCAGCTTTGCCGATCTGAACCATTCGGCGCATCTGAACGTGATTTTCGAGGACAATACGTTCAACGGTATCAACGCAAAGGTCGAAAACCCGCTGCGGATCCGAAGCTCGCAAAACTCGGCATCATCGGTTTGGTCAATCTCTGCTGGCGGCCGTCTGCCCTTTGGCGGTAAAGCGCGGGGCTGTGATGCGGTTACCGTCTTGGGTCCGTTGAAAAACGCAGGCGCGCAGATCGTACATGCTACGCCCTATGTCGAGTTGGAGCAGGGGGCAAACCGGGACAACATTCAGTTGCGCTGGCCCTTGCCCCTAAGCGGTTCGGTTTCGACCATGATGCGTATGGATTACTGAGCGGGGCTACCCCTGCCAGTGATTCAGAACGTGTTCCAAAGCGCCAGCCTGATGCCCGTGTTCTTGCGGGCATCATTGCGCTCCACACCCAGAACCCAAGTCCTCGGGCTGTCCTTTGCACGGATCATGATCGAGGGTCTGATCCTCCAGTGTAAAGGGCGGTCGCTGCGGTAGGCCGTTTCAATCTGCAAAAGCGGGTTGATCAACCGTGCAGAAGACAAACCAGCCGTCAGGTCCAGCTTGCGATACAGGGCGTCATGCGTTCGGTACTCTAGCGCGGCGTCAATTGCGACCCAGCCACTGGCCCAACCGGTTTGAAACCCTTTCCCATAGGACAGGGTGGCCTTGTACACCGCCCAGGCACGGATCTGTTGGTGATGGGCGCCAACCGCTAATTCAGCAGCAAAGCGGCCAGCGTTTTCGAAATCTGCAACGGGCAGACGTGCAAAAATCAGCGCGTGGCCGTAAATGTCGCGGTTCTGCTCCACATCTAGCCCGAGGGTCAGGTTTTCCCGCAACCCATATTCGGCATAAAGCGATCCCTTGTAGTCGTAGCCGTGGCTCTGGTCTGCAAAGGCGGTTACGGCCGCCGACACAAAGGCGCTGCCGTTGTCGCGCAACCACGCACCAGACCAGGCGGGTGAGGCCGCCAGCAGCCATACAAGGATGAAAGAAACCCATCGCATGCGCGCAGCATCCGCGAGCATGGTTAACGGATCGTTAGGATTTTGCCGTCCTTCGCAATACGTGGCCGGGGAAAGGAAAGGCGAGACCTTTGGGCAACCTATGTTAAGCTTAGGCGAGACAAAGGAGAATCCAGATGCCGAACATTGCCAAAGACGCAAGCGTACAGACTGTCATCACAACCTTTGAAATGACGCCCGGCACCTGTCAGGACTTGTTGGAGGCGCTGACGGATGCCTATGCCGAGTTTATCTCGAAACAACCCGGTTTTGTGTCTGCAGGTCTTCATGTGAACGACGCCCAGACCCGGATCGCCAATTATTCGCAGTGGCAAAGCCGTGAAGATTTTCTGGCCATGTTGCGAACGCCAGAGATGCGGGACCGCAATCGCAAGATCAACGAGCTGTGCAAAAGCTTTGAGCCCGTCATGTATGACGTGGCCGAGACATTTGGCGCAGCGTGATCTGGATCAATGCCTAACTGTCTGACCTGGTGCAGGTTTTAGGTGTGAAAACGGAGGTGCGCGTCATGTATCACAACATTCTTGTCCCAATTTCCTTTGATGCCGAACGAGACATCTCTGGACCGTTGAAACTGGCTCAAGTGCTTTCGACGCCAGATGCGCAGGTCACACTGCTGCACGTTGTCGAGCACATTCCGAACTATGCCATTTCCTACATGCCGCCTGAATATCTGTCCGAGGCGCGTAAGGCCCTTCAGACCGAGTTGGACGCTCTGGCGGAAAAGCTGCCCAACGCCAAAGGTGTGTTGGTGGAGGGTCATTCGGGCCGAACCATTCTGGATTGGGCTGATGAGCACAAGCCTGACCTGATCATTCTGGCATCTCACCGCCCGGGGATGCAGGATTTGCTGCTGGGCTCAACAGCAAACCATGTGGTGCGCCATGCGGCCTGCGCTGTTCACGTCGTGCGTTAAGCGGGCCATATATCAGTTGGGGCAAGGCGCCATGCTTTGCCAAATCCGCCATTCAGTACGGCATCGGATACGGAAAACAGGACAAAACTGAAATCGGTGAAATCCGCGTAGAGCTTTGCCTTCGGACGCAAGCTCAGATAGCGCGTGCGCAGTGCATCGTGCTCGCTGGTCCCGCGCGCAACGAACCGGGCGGTGGCGTGCAGTGTCAGTCGCGGATGCGTCAGCGGATCGCCGCCTTCACCGGGTTCTCCGACCAAAAGGGCACAGTCCGGATTGGCCTGCAATGCCCGTGTGTGATCGGCAAGGGTTGAGATCAACGTGATCGGCAGGCCGTCATCGTCCGTCGCCAGAGCCACGCGTGAAACGGACGGCAACGCAGTGTCCGGGCGCAATACGGCGAGTGCACCATAGCTTGCCCCCTTGATCAGATTTCGGGCCATTTGTCTGGCTGTTTCGTCAACGGGACGATAGGGGGCGGTCTTTGTCATCTGTGTGTTAGCCGTCGCAACTGATTTCTGGCCTGACCCTATATGCCTCTTGGCCAAGGTACGAGGGGGCGGGTCTCGGTTTTGCCATAAATTCGATCTAAGGCTTCATGAATGGAACATAGTGATCCCGATCTGGACAAACCGCTAAATACCTCAAGAACTTCAGCACGTCATCGCCGTGCGGACGCCTTGCGTAGGCGGGCGCTGTCGCCCGTGCGCATTATCCTGATGGTTCTCATGCTGCCGGCGACCACTGCTGCGATTACGGTCGCTGTGTACCTGCGGACCTCTGAGTTCGAGAGCCACGAGGCGCTGCTCCACCTTATCGCGATGGTGAGTTGCGACACGGCTGGTTCATTGATACCGGGCCCGTACCGAAAGGGCGAGCCGGGCTATCACGCGCGCAACGATGCGGATGGGGATGGGGTTGCCTGCGGCACGTTAGCCCCCATCGCCGCGACGCCCCAATCAACCGAGGCTCTGCAATCGCCCCTACTACCCCAGGGTCCACAATCGCGGCAGCTTGGTACGGCCAAATTCGTGCGGCCCTGAACAGGCTGATCCGGGAATCTGACAGAGTGTGGTAGACTGCGCCCGTCACGCCGGTCCGGCGGTCATCGGGGATTTCGCCCAGCGAGGGAGGAGAAGTCATGTTCGCACGTATCACACAGTTCAAAATGAAGCCCGGCATGCGCGATGCGGCCGAGGCCAGGATGAATGAGCTGAAAGACCAGATCATGGGCATGGAGGGCATGCACAGCTTTACCAATGTCATGAACGAAGATGGCAGTGGCTTTGTTGTTGCGGTGGTTCAAAGCGAAGAGCTTTCCAACGCCAACGCCCCCAAAGTGACCGAGCTTTGGGGCCAGTTTGCTGAATTCCTCGAAGGCCCGCCCGCGCCGGCAGGGTTCGACGTGGTGGTGCACTGGGACAAAGGATAAAGCGCCGCCCAGCGCTTGCCAAACCCCGGCCAATCGCCAAAGTTGGGGCGATGACCCGTGATGAGTTCAACAGCTTCTGCGCCAGTCTCAAAGCCACCAGTCATGTTGTGCAGTGGGGCAATGCGGACGTGTGGAAAGTGGGTGGCAAGGTCTTTGCGATTTGTGGCTGGAACGATGGTGCGGATGCATTCACCTTCAAGGCCACCGATCTGGCTTTTGAGGTGCTGGGCGATGAACCCGGCATCCGCCCAGCTCCGTACCTGGCGTCGCGCGGGATGAAATGGCTGCAGGTCTATGAAGAACGCGGGATGAGCGACGCCTCGCTGCGCGAGCATATCGTAACGTCCTATGATCTGGTCGTGACCAAGCTGACCAAAAAGCTACGGGCTGAGTTGGGCGTTTAACTCTTCATTGCCTGCAAAAGTTCCAACAAGCCTTTCCGGTCGTCATCGTCGGTATAGTCGCCCGTGGCCAAACGCTCGGCGATGCGCAGGCGCAGACGCTCTTGCTGGGTGCGGACCTCTTCGCCTGCGGTTTCTGCCAGTGTTTTCATAATCATCGCCACCACCTGTTGCCGCTTGGTGGTGGGGTTGGCGATGTAATCGACAAGGCTCTGCTGCCCGGAATCGAGGATGTTTTCGGCCAAAGCCCGCAACTGCTCGCCATTGGGCAGCAGCGGGGCGGGGGTACCTTCGGGTGGCAGGATTTCCGGCACGCTGCGCGGCGTTTCGGCCAGAGCATTCGCGCCGTCGACAAAGGCTTCGGTGATCATCCGGGTGATCCTGATCGCGCGCGGGTCCTTGAACAGGGCCGAGGCGATGGCCACGCCGTAATCCGTATAGACCCACGGATTGACCCGCCGCCCGCCGCGGCCCTTGGGTTTTGAGATCACATTCTGTGATTGCAAATCGGCGACCTCGGCATCGGTCAGCTGAAAGCGGTAGCCTTCGAACAGGTCCTTATTGCGCGAGACAGCCTGATTGAAGGCGCTGACGGACTTTCCGTAGAACTGCGCCAGATCCTCGGCCAGTACCACGCGGGTACCACGCACCCGGTGAATGGCGCTTTGGACCTCATGCGTGCTGGGCAGGGTGTTGGGTTTCGTCATATCAGCCGTTTGGAATCACAATCTGTGATTGCGAACGTGGAGGAGAGAGGGCTGCGCTGCAACCTTGTAGTGTATGGATATTGTCGATCGAGACAGGACTTGAGGTAGTGTCAGCCGCTTGCCTTGCCCAAATAGGCAAGTCGATAGGCGAGGGCGACACCGCCCGCGCCTCCGACTACATTGCCGACTGTCACCCAAAAAAGGTTGCTGATGGTGGCGCCCCAACCGAGTTCGGCACCTGCTAGTGCACCCTGAGGCAGCAGGTACATATTTGCGATCGAGTGTTCGAGACCCAACAGAACAAACGCCGCAATTGGCCAGAGTATTGCCATGACCTTTCCCACGACCGATCTGGCGGCGAAGCTCAGCCAGACGGCAAGGCACACTAAGGCGTTGCACAGAATGCCTCGTATAAAGGCTTGCGTTGGAGAGAGATCAATCTTGCCATTTGCGATCGCTGCAGCAGTGGCCCCCATTGGTCCTTCCAGCAAACCGCTTGCAGCGCAAGCCAGGACTAGTGCGACGGCTCCGACTAAATTCCCAAGATACACGAATCCCCAGTTCCTCAACAGGTCACGCATCGAGATTTTTCGGTCCACCGCCGCGATGGTCATCAGCGCGTTTCCAGTGAACAGTTCCGCCCCACCAACGACCACAAGGATCAGGCCCAGAGAAAACACCACCCCACCAAGAAACCGGGCTGGCCCAAATCCGGGATCTACGCCGGTCATAACCATAGTGTAGGCGGCCCCGCCGAAGCCGATGAAGACACCTGCGAGTATTGCAAGTGTCAGCGTTTGAACGATGGAAAGATGTGCCTTTGCGACACCAGATGTTTCAACCAGTTCTGCAATCTGTGCAGGTTTGTAAGCGTCTACGCCGGTTGGATTGTGAGCCTTCATGCGTCGCACACTGCCAACATATTCATGTTTCGACATTGATCCGGATCAAGGCCACACGACGAAGTACAGAGGTTCAGCCCAAGGCTTGTGCCAACTATACTGCTAACTCGATCTCGACAGCCACTTTTGTCCTATCGCTTCCTTCTCTTCACATTCCCACCCCGCTGCCCCGGCCTGCCAGCCGTTGACCGCCCGCGTGATTTCACCGCGTCTTCCGAGGCTTTCTCGACCGCCCATTGGCGCGCCATGGGGTCATCGGCAACGGCCAGATCGACCGCTTCCAGACGTTTGATCTCGTCCCGGATGTTGGCGGCCTCTTCGAATTCCAGGTTCTCGGCGGCTTTGCGCATCTGGTCGCGCAACCCGTCCAGATGGGCCTCAAGGTTGGCGCCGTGCATCGGTTTGTCGATGGTGGCGGTGACTCGGTTCATGTCGACATCGCCTTCGTAGAGACCGGCCAGAACGTCCTCGACATTCTTTTTCACCGTCTCGGGCGTGATGCCGTGTTCTTCGTTATAGGCGATCTGTCTGGAGCGGCGACGGTTGGTTTCGTTCAGCGCGCGTTCCATCGAGCCGGTGATCTTGTCGGCATACATGATCACCCGGCCATCCGCGTTCCGCGCAGCACGGCCGATGGTCTGAATCAGCGAGGTCTCGGATCGCAGGAAGCCTTCTTTATCCGCGTCCAGAATGGCGACCAGCCCGCATTCGGGAATGTCGAGGCCTTCGCGCAGCAGGTTGATGCCGACCAGCACGTCGAACGCCCCCAGCCGCAGGTCGCGCAGGATTTCGATGCGTTCCAGCGTGTCGATATCCGAGTGCATATAGCGGACCTTGATGCCTTGTTCGTGCAGGTATTCGGTCAGATCCTCAGCCATGCGTTTGGTGAGCGTGGTGACCAGCGTGCGATATCCATCGGCCGCCACTTTGCGCACCTCGTCCAGCAGGTCGTCCACCTGCATTGAAACAGGGCGGATTTCGACCTCGGGGTCCAAGAGGCCGGTGGGGCGGATCACCTGTTCGGTGAAGACGCCGCCGGTCTGCTCGATCTCCCACTTCGCGGGGGTGGCAGAGACAAACACCGATTGCGGGCGCATGGCGTCCCATTCTTCGAACTTCAGGGGGCGGTTGTCCATGCAGGAGGGCAGGCGGAAGCCGTGTTCGGCCAGCGTGAATTTGCGCCGATAGTCGCCCCGGTACATGCCGCCGATCTGCGGGACCGAGACGTGGGACTCGTCGGCAAATACGATGGCGTTGTCGGGGATGAATTCGAACAGGGTCGGGGGCGGTTCACCCGGTGCGCGGCCCGTCAGATAGCGCGAGTAGTTCTCGATCCCGTTGCAGACGCCGGTGGCCTCGAGCATCTCAAGGTCAAAGTTGGTGCGTTGTTCAAGACGTTGCGCTTCCAGCAGTTTGCCTTCGCCGACCAGTTGGTCGAGCCGAATGCGCAGTTCCTTTTTGATCCCGATGATCGCCTGCTGCATCGTGGGTTTCGGCGTCACGTAGTGCGAGTTCGCATAGACGCGAACCTGCTCCATCGTCGCGGCGCGTTCGCCGGTCAGGGGGTCGAATTCGGTGATCTGTTCCAGCTCTTCTCCGAAGAACGAGAATTTCCACGCGCGGTCCTCAAGGTGCGCGGGCCAGATTTCCAGTGAATCGCCCCGTACCCGGAACGAGCCCCGCTGAAACGCCTGATCGTTGCGACGGTATTGCTGGGCGACCAGATCGGCCATTACCTGCCGCTGATCGTATTCGTTGCCGACCTTCAGGTCCTGCGTCATCGCCCCGTAGGTTTCGACCGAACCGATACCGTAGATGCAGGATACCGAGGCCACGATGATTACGTCATCGCGCTCCAGCAACGCCCGCGTGGCCGAGTGGCGCATCCGGTCGATCTGTTCGTTAATCTGGGATTCTTTCTCGATATAGGTGTCGGACCGAGGCACATAGGCCTCGGGCTGATAGTAGTCGTAATAGGATACGAAATATTCGACCGAGTTTTCGGGGAAGAAGCCCTTGAACTCGCCGTAGAGCTGCGCCGCCAGCGTTTTGTTTGGGGCAAGGATGATGGCGGGGCGCTGCGTTTCTTCGATGACCTTGGCCATGGTGAAGGTCTTGCCCGTGCCGGTCGCGCCCAGCAGAACCTGATCGCGTTCCCCATCCATAACTCCGCCAGCCAGTTCCTTGATCGCTGTCGGCTGGTCCCCTGCGGGTGCAAATTCAGTGTGCATGACGAACTGCTTGCCGCCCTCAAGTTTCAGGCGTGCGCGGACGTCTTCGGCGGTCAGTTGGGTCTTGTCGGAATGGGCGTATGGCATGGACAGGCTCCGGGTCAGGCCCTTACATTTGTTCTTATTTTGTCCAACTGCAAGGCCTGATCCGGTCTGGAAACTCAGTTTCAGTAATAGGCAAACTGCATGTACGGAACTTCGTCTGCCTGTGCCTTGTCGGCAAGAGCTTGCAGGTTGCCATCCAGTACGCGGCTTATCATGGCTTTCATGAGCGTTTGACCAATCAGCCAGCCCAAGGGACCGTATTTCATCTGGTAGTCCATGCTCCAAATCACACGCGAGCGGCCGCTTGCCAAAGGTTCGATTGTAATCGCAGCATGCGCGTCGGTCAGCGGCATGGCCGCCATTTCAGACAGGCGCACCCGGTACCCCTTGTTGATGTGCCACTCGGTGACTTCTTCGACCAGCGAGGTTCCGTTTGCGAAGCGACAGCGCCGTTTTGATCCGACGCCGATTTCGCCTTTGGTCAAAGCATCGACCGAAGTGACCTGCGGTGCGAAGTCATCGATATGCATGAAGCGGCTGAGGATGGCCCAAACGGCATAGGGCTGGGCGTCAATGCTAAGGCTTCTTTCGTGGTGGATCATGTCGGTGTCCTTTTCATGGGGTGTCACGATTCATAAACGGGTCTGGTGCCAGTTTCTGTCATCAGGCGCCTGAGCGACCGCGACAATTGCCACCTTGTCCCGGCCTGCGCTCTGACGCATAAACATTGCCAGCCAAGTGAGGACGGAGAGGCGACATGCGCGCACGGATTTACAAGCCTGCAAGGAATGCGATGACTTCGGGTATGGCCAAGACCCACAAGTGGGTTCTGGAATATGCCCCTGCGTCCGCGCGGGAGGTCGATCCGCTGATGGGTTGGACGTCGTCTGATGACACGCAAACTCAGGTACGGCTGAAGTTCGATACCAAGGAAGAGGCGTTGGATTACGCCAAAGACAATGGGATCGAGGTTCAGGTCAGTGAGCCGCACAAGCGCAAACCCAACCTGCGCGCGCGTGGCTATGGCGAAAACTTCGCCACTGATCGGCGCGCACCCTGGACCCACTGAATGATCGAAATCCGTGAAGCCGACCCGACTGCGTACGCGCTGCGCCCGGTCATAGAGGCTCATTTTGCGCATAGTGAAACAGCCGGGCCCGCAGAAAGTAACCATACCATGGATGCTGATGCGTTGGCCGGGAACGGGATTCGGTTCTGGGCCATGTTCGATGGCGATCAGGCGGTTGGTTGTGGCGCTCTGAAAGCTCTGCCTGATGGCACGGTCGAGGTGAAATCGGTGCACATCGTGGCGCAGGCACGCGGGCGTGGTCTGGCGCGCAAAATGATGAATCACCTGTCTGATGTTGCCCGCGCTGAAGGCGCGACGGCCCTGGTTCTCGAGACCGGTGCCGCGCACCTGCCGGACTACACGGCGGCTCGTAAACTCTATGAACGGCTTGGCTATTCCTATTGCGGGCCAATTTTTGGGTATGAAGATGATCCGAACAGCGCCTTTATGCGCTTGGCTCTTGAACCCCGGAACTAAAAACCGCAAGAAGGGCCCAGCGGTCCCGTAGCTCAACTGGATAGAGCAGCTGACTTCTAATCAGCAGGTTGAGGGTTCGAGTCCTTCCGGGATCGCCATTTTCGCCAATTTTTGGATGCGCTTACCGCGATATCAGCGAGGCGGCCGATGGAAATATTACGTATTCCAATGCGTAGATATTGCCCTAACTGATCCCGATATACGCAAGATATTGCCATCGCGACTACGCGTGCGGGCAAGACTTTGCCGATTGAGGCAGGCCCAGTCTTTTGCACTGCTATCTGCCCGTTTATTGCCCAACGTGGCTTCGACAGATGCGCAAAAAATGGAGAGTTGGGGATGACTCAGGCCAGCACACTTGAGCGGGAAATGCTAGAACTGATCAACGCCGAGCGTACGTCGCGCGGTCTTGAACCACTTGCGCTTGAACTTCGTCTGAATGCGTCGGCGGAAGAGCACAGCCAATGGATGCTGGCGACCGGAAATTTCTCTCACACCGGCGAGGGTGGCAGTTCGGCCACCCAACGTATGCGCGACGCAGGCTTTGTTTTGTCTGGTTCATGGGGGACCGCAGAAAACATTGCCTGGCAAAGTCAACGTGGAGAGCCCGGGTTCTCGGACGACGTCGTGGGGCTGCACAACTCGCTCATGAACAGCCCCGATCACCGCGCCAATATTCTTGATCCGAACCTGAGGTATATCGGCATCGGGATTGAAGTCGGTTCATTCGGCGGCGTTCCTGCCATCATCGTCACTCAGAATTTTGCGCGTACCTCGGCTGCGGTGCAGCTTGATACGGGCGGTGCATCAGAGACGCCTTCAGAACCAGTTGTCGTCGCACCTGAACCGACAGAACCTGCGGATGGTCCTGGGTCTACATCGTCTCTAGAGACGGTGTCCTTTGGCGACTCGGATACAGTCAGCGGGACCCCGGAAGAGTTGGATCGGGATGTCGTCACAGGGTTTGAGGCTGGCAAATCGCTTGTCATCGAAGGGGTCGAGGTCAGCCGCTCGAATATCCGGTTTAATAGCAACTCGGACTTGGAAGTTGACACAGACGGCGATGGCGATACGGATTTGACGATCCTGCTGGGTGACGGTCGGGCGGACGGTGACGTTTTTGTCTTTACCAAGGATGGAAACACAGTCGTCAGCTACGCGAACTTCCTGCCGGGCCTTGCGCCCGGAGTCCGCGTTGCGGACAGCGCGGTCAACGGGATCGTCAGTAAGGACTTTCTTGAAGGTGACGGCACCGCGGATTTCCGCGTTGAGATGGTCAATCTGGGAACCGCAGATTTCAACAATGTTCTGGGCGTCTATGACATCCTGGAAAATGGCCAAATTGCAAACGTCCGCCTTATCTTTGCCAACACCAAAGAAGCTAACGGAGCGGTAGAGCTCAGCAATCTTGCGGACGGAAATCGTCTTGGGTTCTTCGTTGTTCAGGATGGGGCCGCGTGGGCGGCAGGTTTGTCTGAGTCCGATGATCTTGGTTTTGTCGCCAGCAACGGCGGTTTGGCGGATGTGGATGATGAATTCGACTTTGTTCTGACGGTGAACGGGGATTCGGCTGGCGTTACCACTTTCCACTCGGAAAAAGCGACATTGAACGCCGATGATCAGCAACACGCGCTGTCCGGAATCGCCAGAGGCGGTGAGGCGATGATCATTGGATTTGAAGATCTGACCGGTGGCGGAGATTTTGATTTCGAAGATGTCGTCTTTTCCGTTACCCGTGTTGAGGCGGACGCCGTTTGATCTGGTGTATAGCGGGCGCAAGTAAATCAATGACAGGACGATAAAGCCGAAGGAGACTTCGGCTTTGTTCTGCGTTCAAATTCCCTAAGACACAACTAAACCAAGCGCAGACTGCGTGCCTGTAGGGCTGTCCGAAGGGTGCTGACGACAAGGCGATCCCTCGCAACTTTCCCAGGTTGATGAAAAAAAACTTGCAACCGGTTGCAAAGAGAAACATGCTGCGCGCGAAGACTGGATTCGGAGAAGCCGCATGCTCAAGATCGGATTGTTAGGGGCCGGACGTATTGGCCGCGTACATGCGCAAGCCATCAGTGAGCATCCTAAGAGCGTATTGGCTGCGGTGTCAGATGCTGTTCCCGAAGCGGCAGAAAGTCTGGCGGGAGAATATCAGGCCGAAACACGCAGTTCAAATGACATCATCGCGGATGCGTCCATTGATGCGGTTCTGATTGCCACGCCCACCGACACACATTCCGACCTCATCGAGGCAGCGACTCGCTCGGGAAAAGCCGTACTTTGCGAAAAACCCGTCGATCTGGACCTGGATCGGGCTATCACATGTCAGACAAACGCATCGGAAACCGGTCAGCCGGTCATGGTCGGGTTCAACCGCCGGTTTGATCCCAATTTCTCGGCGCTAAAAGCCTCGTTCGAGGCAGGAGAGATCGGCAAGGCGGAACTTCTATCGATCACATCTTTTGACCCGGCCCCGCCACCTATCAGCTACGTCAAAGTCTCGGGCGGTTTGTTCCGGGACATGATGATTCACGATTTCGACATGGCGAACTATCTGATGGGGCAGTTGCCAACAGTGATTTCAGCTGTCGGAACATCAGTTGTCGACCCTGAGATCGGTCAGGCGGGGGACTATGATACCGCCGTTGTTACAATGACTTACGCAGATGGCCGGGTCGCTGCAATCAAGAATTCCAGACGCGCCGTGTATGGTTATGACCAGCGGGTTGAGCTGTTAGGGTCAAAGGGGCTGCTTCAGGCGCACAACATCCTGGAAAACTCGGTGGTGAAGTCGACGGCGGATGGTGTTGTCGGTGCCAAGCCGACCTACTTTTTCCTGGAACGTTACATGACTGCTTACCGGACAGAATGGAGTGCATTTGTTGACGCCGTACAAGCCGGGGCGGATATGCCGGTCACTTTGGAAGACGGCGTCGCAGCACTGGCGATGGCTGAGGCTGCGACCCGTTCGGCGCGCTCCAGAACACCGGTGATGATGAGTGATGTTTTGAAACCGGTTGCAAAATGATCGGATTTCCGGAAACTGGACAAAGCCCCGGTTCACTTGGGGGCGGAGGAGATTCGGCCAAGGCCGAATGACTGGGGCTGAAGCCCAGACAATACGATTGACAGTTCTATTGGGAGGAATGGAAATGAAAACGTTCGTAAAAGGGGTTCTGATGGCCAGCGCCGTCGCATTCGCCGGTGCCACTGGCGCGGCAGCGGAGGGCGAGAAGTACATTCTGATCAGCCACGCCCCGGACAGTGACAGCTGGTGGAACACCATCAAAAACGGCATCGCCTTGGCGGGCGAGCAAATGGGCGTTGAGGTTGAATACCGCAACCCGCCCACCGGTGACCTTGCTGATATGGCGCGGATCATCGATCAGGCCGCGGCCTCGGGTCCGAACGGGATCATCACCACTTTGGCCGACCCGGACATTCTGGAGGGCCCGATCAAGGCGGCCGTGGATTCTGGCATCGACGTCATCATCATGAACACCGGGACACCGGAAAAGGCGCGTGAGGTTGGCGCGCTGATGTATGTGGGTCAGCCGGAATATGACGCGGGATTCGCCGCAGGCCAGCGTGCCAAGGACGATGGCATCGGGTCCTTCCTGTGTGTGAACCACTACATCGTTCAGCCGTCCAGCCAGGAACGTTGCCAAGGCTTTGCTGACGGTCTGGGTATCGAGTTGGGCGAGCAGATGATCGACGCGGGTCAGGACCCGGCCGAGATCAAGAACCGAGTTCTGGCGTATCTGTCGGCCAACCCTGAAACGGAAGCGGTTCTGACGCTTGGCCCGACCTCGGCTGACCCGACCATTCTGGCGCTCGAAGAAAACGGCATGGCCGGTGACATCTACTTTGGCACCTTTGACCTGGGTGGAGAGATCGTCAAAGGCATCAAAAGCGGCGTGATCCAGTGGGGCATCGACCAGCAGCCTTTCCTGCAGGCCTATCTGCCGGTTGTTGTGATGGCCAACTACCACCGTTACGGCGTTCTACCTGGTAACAACATCAACTCGGGCCCCGGTTTCGTGACCGCAGACGGGTTGGAAAAGATCGAAGAATTCGCGGGCGAATACCGCTGATCTTCAAATCGGTGCGGACGCCGGTCGTGTGTCCGCACCCCCTTATTCAAGCATTCAGAACGACGCGCGAAGGAGGCAACAATGGCTGAGTCAGCGCAAACCGCAAGCGGCGGCGACGAACGGATCAAAGAGATCTCACCCCTGCGCCGAGCCCTGATCCGCCCGGAATTGGGTGGCATGGTCGGCACGGTGGCAGTGTTTACGTTTTTCCTGCTGTTCGCCTTTGACAGCGGCATGTTCACAGCTCAGGGCGTGATGAACTGGTCCGTGGTTTCTGCTCAGTTCATGATTATTGCCGTTGGTGCCTGTTTGCTGATGATCGCGGGCGAGTTCGACTTGTCCGTAGGTTCGATGATCGGCTTTGCAGGCATGATGATCGCGATCTTTTCCGTCACGCTCAGCTGGCCGGTCTGGATGGCCATCATCGTAACCTTCGTGCTTTGCGTTTCAATCGGGGCGGTCAACGGGTACATCGTCGTGCGTACCGGCCTGCCCAGCTTTATCGTGACGTTGGCATTTCTGTTCATTCTGCGCGGCTTTACCATCTACCTGCCTCAGACCATCGAGCGGAAAACCATCATCGGCGGCATCCGCGACGTGGCCGAAGGCGACTGGCTGGCGTCGGTGTTCGGCGGCAAGATCGGGCAGGGCTTTTTCGTCTGGCTCGGTGACAACGGCCTGATCGAAACCTTCGAACGCGGTACGCGTCAGGGTCAGCCTGTGGTCGACGGTATTCCGATGCTGCTGATCTGGGCACTGGTGATCATCATCTTTGGCCACGTGCTGCTGACCAAGACCAAGTTCGGAAACTGGATCTTTGCCTCGGGCGGAGACGCCGAGGCCGCAAGGAACTCGGGTGTTCCTGTGAACCGCGTCAAAGTTCTGATGTTCATGTTCACCGCCTTCTGCGCGACCGTCTTTGCGACCTGTCAGGTGATGGAATTCGGCTCGGCCGGTGCGGACCGGGGCCTGCTCAAAGAGTTCGAGGCCATTATCGCGGTGGTGATCGGTGGCGCGTTGCTGACCGGCGGCTATGGCTCGGTGCTCGGTGCGGCTCTCGGGGCGCTGATCTTTGGCGTGGTTCAGCAGGGGCTGTTCTTTGCAGGGGTCGAAAGCTCGTTGTTCCGGGTGTTCCTCGGCGTGATCCTACTGGGAGCCGTAATTCTGAATACCTACATCCGTCGTATCATCACAGGAGAACGCTGAGATGACCGAAGATACCAAATTCCATCACGGCGACGCGCAGGACCAGAAACCGATCATTCGGATGGTCGACATCCAGAAGCACTTTGGCTCTGTGATCGCCCTTGCGGGTGTCAGCTTTGATCTGAAACCGGGGGAGTGTCACTGTCTGCTGGGGGACAATGGTGCGGGCAAATCGACCTTCATCAAGACCATGTCCGGGGTCCACAAGCCAACGGCCGGTGAGATCTTCTTCGAAGACAAGCCCATGCATTTCGAGGACCCGCGTGACGCCATTGCAGCCGGGATCGCGACGGTGCACCAGCACCTTGCGATGATCCCGCTGATGAGTGTCAGCCGGAATTTCTTCATGGGCAACGAACCCACGCGCAAGGTCGCCGGGATCAACTTCTTCGACAAGAAACTGGCCGATGAAATCACCATGGAAGAAATGCGCAAGATGGGCATCAACCTGCGTGGACCGGATCAGGCCGTAGGTACCTTGTCCGGTGGTGAGCGTCAGACGGTTGCAATTGCTCGTGCGGTGCACTTCGGCGCCAAGATTTTGATCCTGGACGAGCCGACCTCAGCGTTGGGCGTGCGTCAGACATCAAACGTTCTGGCGACCATCGACAAAGTACGCAGCCAGGGTGTGGGCGTGGTTTTCATCAGCCACAACGTGCGCCACGCATTGGCTGTCGGCGATCGCTTTACCGTGCTGAACCGGGGTCAAACTCTGGGCACGGCCAAACGCGGCGAAATCTCGCCCGAAGAACTGCAGGACTTGATGGCAGGTGGTCAGGAACTGGCCGAGCTGGAAGGGTCCTTGGGCGGCACGGTCTGACGCGTTCCCGCGCGGACCGGACATATTGCAGAAACTGGAATTCAACCGACTGGCCGGGGTGGCCTTAAGTTGAAAGGGATCACAATGGGCAAAACTATCAGACTGACCGCAGCACAAGCTCTGGTCCGCTATCTGGGCGCGCAAATGAACGAGGCCGGAGAGCCATTCATCGCGGGCGTCTGGGCTATTTTCGGCCACGGCAATGTGGCCGGTTTGGGTGAGGCGCTGCACGCTGTGAAAGACAGCCTGCCGACCTATCGCGGCCACAACGAACAGACAATGGCGCATTGTGCCATTGCCTATGCCAAGCAAATGCGGCGCACGCGCGCAATGGCGGTGACCTCATCCATTGGGCCGGGCGCGACCAACATGGTGACAGCCGCCGCGCTGGCGCATGTGAACCGCTTGCCGGTTCTGATCATTCCCGGCGACGTATTTGCAACGCGTGGCCCCGACCCGGTGTTGCAGCAAATCGAGAGTTTTGGCGACGGAACAGTCAGCGCCAATGATTGCTTTAAACCCGTAAGCAGGTATTTCGACCGGATCAGCCGACCGGAACATCTGCTGACCGCATTGCCGCGGGCGTTCCGCACCATGACGGATCCTGCCGATTGTGGCCCGGCGACTCTGGCCTTTTGTCAGGATGTGCAGGCTGAAGCCTATGACTATCCCGAAAGCTTTTTTGAGCCGCGCGTCTGGTATCAGCGCCGCATTCGCCCTGACGAAGGTGAACTGTCCCGTGCGGTGGCGGCCATTAAGGCGGCAAAGCGCCCGGTCATCGTGGCGGGTGGCGGCGTTCACTACTCTGGTGCTACGGACGCGCTGCAGAGTTTCGTGGAAACGCACAATATCCCGATCACCGAGA
This sequence comes from Ruegeria sp. BC3, assembly GCF_056539265.1. NCBI lineage: Bacteria > Pseudomonadati > Pseudomonadota > Alphaproteobacteria > Rhodobacterales > Roseobacteraceae > Ruegeria > Ruegeria sp. BC3. The sequence goes on along the minus strand of NZ_JBQFUP010000004.1, from coordinate 25,122 downwards.
CACAGGCAGGCAAGTCTGCGCTTGCATGGGATCACCCGTTGAACCTCGGGCCCGTAGGGGTGACTGGCGGCGAACCGGCCAATTCTGTTTGCGCCGAGGCTGATCTGGTGCTGGCCGTTGGCTCGCGCCTGCAGGATTTCACAACCGGATCGTGGGGCCTGTTCTCAAACCCTCAGCGCGAGATGATCTGCCTGAATACTGCGGCTTATGACGCGGAAAAGCACGGTGCGATGCCATTGCAATCCGATGCGCGCGTTGGGCTAGAGGAGCTGGGAGCGGCCTTGCAGGGATACCGGGCCGACCCTGTGGCGGACGCTCTCAAGGCCGAATGGTACGGCAAGGTCGACAAGCTGACGGTTGCGCCCGGCGATGGAAACGCGCTGCCAACGGACATGCAGGTTATTGGCGCGGTCCAACGGGCCTCAAATGACGATACGGTCGTTATGTGCGCCGCAGGAACCATGCCGGGAGAACTCCACAAACTTTGGAAAGCGCCGCGCCCTGGCGCCTATCACATGGAGTACGGCTTTAGCTGTATGGGCTATGAGATTGCCGGTGCGATGGGCATCAAGATGGCACAGCCGGATCGCGATGTGATCTGCTTTACCGGCGACGGCACTTATATGATGGCGAATTCGGAAATGGCGACGGCGGCGATGATGGGTGTTTCGTTCACCGTCGTCATTACCGACAACCGTGGCTTTGGTTGCATCAACCGTCTTCAGATGGGCACTGGCGGGGCCGAGTTTAACAACCTGCTGGACCATGCGGTGCATGAGAACCCCTCGGCCATTGATTTCGCGGCCCACGCGGCGGCAATGGGGGCAACCTCGGTCAAGGTCAGCTCGGTTGCCGAGCTTGAAGACGCGCTTGCCAAACGGGGCGACGTCAAAGGGCCTTATGTGGTTGTCATCGACACTGATCCCTACCCCTCGACCGAATACGGCGGCACGTGGTGGGAAGTGGCGGTTCCCGAAGTCAGCATCCGTCCCGAAGTGAACGAAAAACGCGCAGCCTATGAGTTGGCGATTAAGGAAAGAAACACGAAATGAGCGTGAAAATCGGGATTTCGCCGATCGCCTGGCAGAATGATGATTTGCCGGACCTGACGGCGGCTTACACGATGGAGCAAGCACTGAAGGAAGCGCGTGAGATCGGCTATGTCGGTGTCGAACGCGGCCAGCGTATGCCCAGCGATACCGAAGGGTTACGCGCCTATCTCGAAGGCAATGACATCGCGCTGTGCGGTGGGTGGTGCTCGGGCGCGTCGCTGGTCAATGATTTCGCGACAGAACGCGAAGCGGTGCGCGAGCAGGTCGAGCAGTTCGTGGCCCTGAATAGCCCGTGCATTGTTTACGCCGAATGCTCGAACACCGTTCAGGGGCAGGCCGGTACCCCGGTCAATAACCGACCCAAACTGTCCAGGGATGAGGTCTTGGCCTATGCCACCAAGATCACCGAGTTGGCCAAATGGATGGGCGATCAGGGCATGCCGATGGCTTACCACCACCACATGGGCACGATCATCGAAACCGAAGACGATGTGAACTGGCTGATGGAAGGATCGGGGCCCGAGGTAAAGCTGTGCTTTGACACCGGTCACCTGCTGTTCGGCGGTGGCGATGTCATGGCGACCCTGAACCGTTGGGGGGACCGGGTCCATCATGTTCATTTCAAGGACATCCGTCCGACGGTTGTTCAGGATGTGCGCGAAAACGACCGCAGTTTCCTGGACGCCGTTGTCGCGGGCGCGTTCACAGTACCGGGTGAAGGGTGCATCGATTTTCAGGCGGTGGCGAAAGCTTTGAAATCCATGGATTACGACGGCTGGATCGTCGTCGAGGCCGAGCAAGACCCGGCCAAGGCACCGCCCTACGAGTATTCCAAGAAGGGCTACGAGCATATTCTCAACGTCTGTGCGCAAGCAGGATTGGAGGTCCAAGCGTAACAACCAGCCCTGCGGGGCGACACCGAAGCCATGAAAAAAGGAGACAAATCATGGTAAATCAGGAACTGGGTTTTGTTGGTTACTTCGACCGTAAATCCTGTGATCTGGATGAATTCAAGGTGTTGACCTCACAGAGCCTGGCAACCGAGGCGGTGCCCCATGCCGCCTCGATCGAAAAGAATGTTCCGATCTACGACATGCGGGCATTGCGCCCGTTGCTGGCGGACGCAGGCAAGCGCAAAGCTCTGTTGGCAGAGTGGGGCCAAGTCTTGGGTAAATCGGCCGGAGTGATCGCTCTGAAGGGAGCGTTCGCAGATACATCCGTCATCGACCGTGCCAGCGATGTTTTTCGCCAGATCATCGTAGAGGAACGTGAAAGCGGTGCCGGCGAAGGCGATCACTTCGCCGCTTCTGGCGCGAACGATCGGATCTGGAATGCGCTGCAAAAGCAGTGCCTGCGTGACCCTGAAGGTTTTGCACTCTATTTCGGGAACACCGCTATTGCGGCGGCGTGTGAGGCGTGGTTAGGGCCAAATTATCAGGTCACCGCTCAGATCAACCAAGTGCGTCCGGGCGGTAAGGCGCAACAGGCGCATAGGGATTACCACCTGGGGTTTCAGAGCGCGGACAGCGCGGCGTGTTATCCCGCGCACGCTCATCTGGTTACGGCATCGCTGACGCTGCAGGGTGCAGTCGCCCATTGCGACATGCCGGTGGAAAGCGGACCAACCAAGCTGTTGCCCTTTTCCCAGTTGTATCCGCCGGGCTACCTTGCGTTCCACGACGAGAGTCATCGGGCCCATTTCGAGGAAACCTGCATTCAGTTGCCGCTGGACAAGGGGGATGCCGTTTTCTTCAACCCCGCGCTGTTCCATGCGGCGGGTGAAAACCGCAGCGCAGATATCAACCGGATGGCCAACCTGTTGCAAATCTCATCCGCTTTTGGACGCGCGATGGAAGCCATTGATCGGCGATCCATGTCCCAGGCGGTGTTCACCTCTCTCGTTGCCTTGAAACAACGTGGTGAACTGAGTGTGGCCGAACTGGATGCCGCTATTGCGGCCACGGCGGAGGGTTATCCATTCCCGACCAATCTGGACACAGATCCACCCGTCAATGGCAACGCTCCGGAAAGTCAGGCCGATATTCTGCGCTGTGCGGTGGCCGAAGGATGGAGCGAAGGACAACTAGCCGAGGCGTTCTCGGCCCTGCAAACAAGGCAAGCTGCCTGAGGAACAAAAGGCGGGCCTGTCAAGCCCGCCTCATACGGAGAGAACACATGTCGGATCTGCTCAAAAAGCCCTTTGGGCGCAGAGGAAAAGTACATGACATAACTCCGGCCAGTGCCGGGTGGCGCTATGTCGGGTTTGGCCTTTACCACATGCGGGCTGGGGATAGGGTCAGCGATGCAACCGGCGATCGTGAGGTTATTCTAGTCATGGTCGAGGGCAAGGCCAGCATTACCGGGGCAGGGCAGGATTGGGGTGTGCTGGGCGATCGGATGAACGTGTTCGAGAAAACGCCGCCGCATTGCCTGTACCTTCCGAATGGTACTGATTGGACGGCTGTGGCTGAAACCGATTGCGTAATCGCCGTGTGTTCCGCGCCGGGCAAAGGTGGTCACGAAGCGCGCCGGATCGGCCCAGACGGTATCACCCTGACGGAACGGGGGAAGGGCGTGAACACGCGCTATATCAACAACATCGCGATGGAAAATGAAGACTACGCCGACAGTCTGTTGGTGACCGAAGTTTTCACACCCAACGGCCACTGGTCGTCCTACCCCAGTCACCGCCATGACGAAGACGACTATCCCCGGATCACCTATTTGGAAGAGACCTATTATCACCGTCTGAATCCAGCCAACGGTTTTGGCATCCAGCGGGTCTATACCGATGATGGCCAGTTGGATGAAACCATGGCCGTTTCGGACGGAGATGTCGTGACTGTCCCGCGCGGTCATCATCCCTGCGGCGCCCCTTATGGGTTCGAGATGTACTATCTGAACGTCATGGCGGGACCGTTGCGGAAATGGCGGTTCGTCCCGGCCCCCGAGGTCGAATGGATCATGGAGCGGGACGGCTGATCTGAACCGACCCCGCCGTCGGGCTTTACCCTTGCGGCGGGGCTCCGAAGGCGCGGATCACCATTCTTGCCGCGGCCTCGACCGGGTCATGGGTTTCTTTCAGGATCGTCACGCGATCGAATCGTTCCGGGTCGCGATCAACCGCCTCGCGCAGGGCGTGGCCGAATGCCATGCGCAGCTCGGTTCCGATGTTGAACTTGCAGATCGAAGTCTCACGCGCCAACCGGCTGCGTTGTTCGACCGGCACCCCCGAGCCGCCGTGAATGACCAGCGGTACACTGGTCGCGGCGTCGATTTCCGCAATGCGAGCATCGTCCAGCCCGCCCTCTTTGTTTTGCTGCAGGTGGACGTTACCCACTGAGATGGCCATCGCATCGACGCCACTTTCGCGAGCGAATTGGGCAGCTTCGGACGGATCTGTACCGTTCGACCCTTCGCCACCGGAATAGCCAACGAACCCAATCTCGCCTTCGCAAGATATTCCGGCCGCATGCGCCATCTCGGCAATAGCGGCGGTTTCGTCGATGTTCTGCTGCAGCGGCTTGCGCGAGCCGTCGAACATCAGCGAGGTGAACCCGCTGTCCAACGCGATCTTGCAGTCCTCGAACGTATAACCATGATCCAGATGCGCCACGACCGGGACCGAGGTGTTCTCGGCCAAGTGGCGGAACATCTTACCCAGAATGGGCAGCGGAGTATGCTCGCGGCAGCTTGGGCCCGCTTGCAAGATCACTGGAGCATTTTCGGCTTCGGCTGCGGCCACATAGGCGCGCATGTCTTCCCACCCAAGGGTGACAAGGCCACCTACGGCATAGCCTTGTTCATACGCCGGGGTCAGGACGTCTTTCAGGGTGACCAGTGTCATTTGAACTTGGCAATCATGTCTTTGATGCCCGGGATCGTTTCGACCTGATAGGCATGGGTGGGCTGGAAAAACTGGACCAGAGAGCGCTGTGTCAGGCCGCCTAGGATCGTGAAGTAATACATCTCGTATCCGGGCAGCACACAGCAGGGGTGATAACCCTTGTCGATGCAGATCGTTGAGCCGTCGACGATGTGATAGGCGTCACCGGGCTCGTTGTCTTCGCGCTGCAACATTTGCAGGCCCGAGCCCCAGTTGGGTTTGAAGCGAAAGTTATAGGTCTCGTCATGCCGCGTCTCGTCCGGCAGGCGGTTGGTGTCGTGCTTGTGGCTGGGGAAGCCGGACCAGCCGCCCTGACCAACGGTGAACAGCTCACTGACCAGCAGGCGACCGACCTTGTCGTGCTGTTTCTGGCCGAGGATATGCTTGATCTTGCGATGAGTTTTAGTGTCGTCGCTGCCGTATTGAACTAAGTCATGTTCGCGCACGTCGAAGGGGTCCAGCACCTTATCGTACTTGGCTCCCGCGATAAAAACTTCCGTTTCGTCTGAAACGCAGACCAGCCGAACTTTTGCGCCGACGGGAACGTAAACGCCTTCCGGGTCGCCGTCCCATACGTCTTCGCCGCGGTTGCCGAGCTTGGCGAATTGTACGCCCTCAACGTCAACGTCGACACTGCCGGTGGCAGGAACGATGCAGGTCTCATAACCCGGCACCTGATACTCGAACGCTTCGCCGTTTTTCAGTTTGACGATGTTGAAGTAATTCAGCGGGACTGTGGGGTCATCGGCATCGACGATGGGCTTGTTCTGATTGTCATAGGGCGCGATATGCATGGAAGTCTCCTATGTCGTAGGGCCGGGATGAGAGGCGAGAAACGCGTCCAGTTCCGGCAATGTTGGCATGGCCGGGGCGCACCCGGGTTTTGAAACGACGATCGATGCGCAGGCTGAACCGCGCATAACGGCTTCTTTCAGCTCGCTGCCTGCTGCAATTGAGGCCAACAGACCAGCCATAAAGCTGTCACCTGCGCCATTGGGTTTAACGGCAGTTACCGGATAGATGCCGGTTTCGATTTCCTGCCCGTCGGCAAACGTGACCGCGCCTTTTTCGCCCATCTTGTAGATGACGATGCGCCCCGGTTTTGCGGCCAGTTCCTTTGCCTTGTCCAAGCCCTTTTCGATGCCTCCGGCCATGAACCCGAACTCTTCGTCATTGCCGACGATCAGATCGCTGGCCTCGCCTGCGCGCGACAGGACCTCAGCGGCGACTTCGGGGGATGGCCAGCTGTACGGGCGGTAGTCAATGTCGAATATGACTGGCAATCCCGCCTTGCGGGCGTTGTCGAACGCGCGAAACGTGGCGCTGCGCGAAGGTTCCGAGGCGAAAACCGTTCCGGCAGAGATCACCGCCGAGAACTTACCGTAGTCGACCTTGTCCATATCATCTTCGGTCACCTGAAAGTCGACGGCACCGTTCCGGTAGATGACATTCTGAAAATTCTCGATCCGACTTTCGTAGACGGCCAGCGACATTCGGTATTCGCCACCGACGACCCGGATGTAGGACGTATCAACGCCGTAATGCGCCAGCTTGTTCAAACAGAACCGGCCTACGGCATCATCTGAGACCGAAGTGATCAGCGACGCCTGGCTGCCCAGTTTGACCAGCCCGGCACAGATGTTTGCCGATGACCCGCCCAGATCCGCGTGAAACGTGTCGGCGTCTTCGCTTTTGACGCCAACAGGATCGGCATAAAGGTCCATGCCAGCACGGCCAAAGACCGCAAACCGGTTTCCTTTGATACCGTCTATCAAAGCGTTCACGTCGTTACCTCCGGCAAAAAGGGGCTGGCGAGGATCGTTGGTCCTTGCGTTGAATCGATTCACACGATACTGATTTTGCAACCGGTTGCAAATACATTGTTCGGAGCCGTGACAGATGCCTGAAATCGGAATTGGAATCGTTGGTGGCGGCTATATGGGCAAGGCTCATTCGGTCGCGATGTCTGCCGTCGGGGCGGTATTCAACACTGCGCTTCGACCGCGTCTTGAGATGATTTGCGCGTCCAGTCCGGAAAGCGCTGAGCGGTATCGTGCAGCCTACGGCTTCCGACGGTCGACCGAGGATTGGCGCGCGCTGGTCAATGACCCGGCGGTCGAGGCCGTCGTGATAGCCTCGCCGCAAACGACGCATCGTCAGATTGCCGAGGCCGCGTTCGCATTGGGTAAGCCGGTTCTGTGTGAAAAACCACTCGGTTCTTCGCTTGGGGATGGTCAAGCCATGGTCGCAGCGGCCGAGGCAGCAGGTGTCACCAACATGGTCGGGTTCAACTATGTCCGGACCCCGGCAACCCAGTTCGCACGCCAGCTGATCGCGAAGGGAGAGCTGGGTGACATCACCTGGTTCCGCGGCGAGCATACCGAGGATTTTTATGCCGACCCCGACGCACCGGCGACGTGGCGCACGACCGGAATGGCCAACGGTACAATCGGCGATCTGGCCCCTCATATGGTCAACGGCGCCATGGCCCTGATCGGGCCGATTATCGAGGTTATGGCTGAGGTCGAAACCGTTCACCACGAGCGTCCCGGTGGGCCGGTGACAAATGATGACCACGCCCAGATCATGTGCCGCTTTGCCAATGGCGCGATGGGGAACATCTATGTCAGCCGAATATCGACGGGTCGAAAGATGGGCTATGCTTATGAAATATCGGGCACAAAAGGTGCCATCAGGTTCGATCAGGAAGATCAGAACGCTCTGTGGTTCTATCGTCGAGAAGGGCCTGAGGCGCAAAGAGGTTTTACCAAGATCCTGACAGGCCCCGCCCATCCGGACTATGAGCCATTCTGCCAGGGACCTGGACACGGAACCGGGTATCAGGACCAGATCATCATCGAAGCCAAGGATTTCCTTGAGGCAATTCATACCGGAAAAGCGATCTGGCCCACGTTCCGTGACGGGCATGAGGTCAACCGAGTTCTGGCCGCGGCTTTGGCATCATCCGAGCGGCGGCAATGGCAACAAATCGGCGACTTCTGAGCGCTGAAAACAACAAAAACACCAAAGAGAGACGAGAACCATGGCAAAGCTGAAATGGGGAATGATTGGTGGTGGCGAGGGCAGCCAGATCGGACCTGCGCACCGTCTGGGCGCACTGGCCGATGGGATGTTCGAATTCGCTGCTGGCGCGCTGGATCATCGGCCCGATGTCGGTCGCGAATACGCCCAAAGGCTGGGCGTTGCTGCGGATCGTGCCTATGGCGACTGGCAAGAGATGCTGGCGAGTGAAAAGGATCGGGCGGACCGAATTGATCTGGTGACGATTGCAACGCCGAATTCGACCCATTTCGAAATCACCAAGGCGTTTCTTGAAGCCGGGTTCAACGTCCTGTGCGAAAAACCCATGACCATGACGGTGGAAGAGGGGGAAGAAATCGTGCGCGTGGCCGAAGCCTCGGGCAAGATTTGCGCGGTGAACTACTGTTACTCCGCTTATCCGATGGTCCGACAGGCCCGCGCAATGGTGCGTGCAGGGGATATCGGTAAAGTCCGACTGGTCGTGACCAGTTTCAGCCATGGCCACCACGGCGATGCCACCGACGCGGACAATCCTCGTGTCCGTTGGCGTTACGATCCGGCGATGGCCGGCGTGTCGGGGCAGTTCGCCGATTGCGGTATTCATGCACTGCACATGGCCAGCTTTATCAGTGATGACGAAGTCAAAAGCCTGTCCGCCGACATGGCTTCGACAATCGCAAGCCGCGAGCTGGAAGATGACGCGATGGTCAACTTCCGCACCGAAGGCGGCGCGGTTGGACGGTTGTGGACTTCGTCAGTGGCTATTGGCCGCCAGCACGGCTTTGACATACAGGTGTTTGGCGAAACCGGTGGCCTTCGCTGGGCATCCGAGCAGCCCAATCAGTTGATCTATACCCCGGTGGGTGGGCGTACCCAGATCATCGAAAAAGGCGAAGGCGGGCTGCATGACGAAGCGCAGCGCCTGTCCCGGGTCGCCATCGCGCATCCCGAAGGTTTCCCTCTGGCGGTTGCAAACATCTATTGCGATCTGGCCGACGCGATTGTGGGAAAGGTCCGGGACGGTCTGCCCACGCCGTCTGATGGGGTTCGTTCCATTGCGGCGGTCCATGCCGCGGTCGCCTCGTCCAAGGCAGACGGAGCCTGGACGGACGCCCGCCCGCCGATGTTCCGTTGATCAGAGGCGGGGCCGCAGAGTGCCCCGCTCGATCACACGACAGGGAAAGATTCGCGCCTCGGGATAGCGGTCCGGGTCTTTCAGCATCTCTTCGACCAGATCGACCGACGATGTGATGATTTGTTTGATCGGCTGGTGAATCGTGGTCAGGTTCACGCTCTCCCAGCGGGACATCTCCATGTCGTTCAAGCCGATTATTCCGATGTCCTTGCCGGGCTTCAGGCCATGATCCGACAATGCGGACAAGGCACCGATGGACAGAATGTCGTCGCCGCAGAAGTACCCGTCCGCTGGTTTATTTTTCAACAGCGCCAGCATTTCCTCGCGTCCGGCCTCAAACGAATATGCGCCTGCGAACGAGTGAGATACTTCCAGATCGGGGTGTTTCTCGACCTCTTCCATGAAGCCGCGATATCGGTCCATCGCCGAGGTCGCATCTTTGGGGCCACCCAGATATCCGATTCGCTTGTAGCCGCGCGCCCGCAGTTCCCGGGCCGCCATACGACCGCATTCGACGTTGTCAATCCCGACCACATGCACCTCGGGTGAGGTTGCCGAGCGTCCAAATGTGTGAACCACAGGAACCCCTGCGTCGTGAAAGGCTTTGGCAAAACTGGGCGGCAAAGTGGACGAAGCGACGATCGCCGCATCGACCGAATATTGCCGCAGCATCCGGACCGAATTGGCCGGTTCTGTTTCGTCGGTCAAATTCACGATGAGGGGGCGCAGACCTCGTTCCTGCAAAGCCCGCGTGAACTGGTCGAACACCTCAAGGAAGATCGGGTTGTGAAAGTTGTTGGAAATCAAACCGATCAGCTTGGTGCGCCCAGTCGTGAGCGAGGAGGCCAGCGCATTTGGGCTGTACCCCAGCTCTTTCGCGGCCTTTTCAACCTTGCTGCGTGTCTTGGCAGAAACGGACGCACCTTCAGTGAATGTCCTGGAAACGGCAGACCGCGAAACACCGGCCAATGCGGCCACGTCCTTTAGGGTCACACCCATGATTGGCACCCTCGGTTCAGGGTAAGGCTAACTCGTGAATTCATGGTGAAAACACTATGCACTAATGCATCAGACTTGCAATCGGTTGCAATGCGCTCGCGTATTTGACGCCGGGTACTGTGCTTCATTGGGGAGAATGGTGGGTGATGAGAGACTCGAACTCCCGACATCTTCGGTGTAAACGAAGCGCTCTACCAACTGAGCTAATCACCCGTGACGGTGCATGTAGCCAAGCCTGCGTCCGGGCGCAAGAGGGTCCGGCGGAATTTCTTTACTCAAAATCGATTTGTGTTGAACTGAGGGGCCGAACCCGGTGAGGCGCGTGCAAAGGCGCTTGCGTGTCACCTGTCGCCTCAGATATTCCGATAGGAACTGCAATTTCCAGGCGGGGGAAACAGGATCCTGTCCAACGCGCGCCGAGTTTTGATCGCGGCCCTGGTTCTGGGCGCAATGGTGCTGGCTCCGCTTCGTGCAGGGGCTGAGGGGATTTTGGTATTCGCCGCAGCAAGCCTCAAGACAGCGTTGGATGAGGTTGCGACAGGGTACCAGCAGGAGACTGGTCAGAACATCACCGTTTCCTATGCGGCCTCGTCAGTGCTTGCGCGACAAATTCAGCTTGGGGCACCGGCCGACCTGTTTATCTCGGCCAATGTGGATTGGATGAATGAGTTGCAGGACCAGGGGTTGGTGGATTCCGCGTCGCGGGTCGATCTTTTGGGGAACGGGTTGGTTCTGATCGGTGGTGCGGATCAATCTGACCTCGGCGCAATGCAGGCGGATGTTGACCTGTCGTCGGTCCTGAACGGTGGTTTTCTAGCGATGGCACTGGTGGATGCGGTGCCCGCAGGGATCTACGGCAAAGCCGCATTGCAGAGCCTTGGGTTATGGCAGGACGTCCAGGGCCAGATTGCGCAGACCGACAATGTGCGTGCGGCGCTTGCGCTTGTAGCGACGGGTGCTGCGCCTTTGGGGATCGTTTACCGCTCGGATGCGCAGGTCGAAGACAGGGTTCGCGTCGTTGCCGAGTTTTCATCCCAGCTGCATCCTCCAATCATCTATCCGGCGGCTGTGACGACAGGAGCTTCTGAAAACGCGCGTGCGTTCCTGGCGCATCTCCAGTCTGAGGCCGCGGGTGCCGTGTTTGAAAAGCAGGGTTTTGCCCTGCCAAACGGATAAGCGCATGGGGTGGCTGGGACCGGCAGAGCTGGAGGCGCTCAAACTGTCTTTGCGCGTATCCTTTTGGGCGACGCTGGTGACTTTGCCTTTGGGTATTTTTGTTGCCTACGCGTTGGCGCGCTGGCGGTTTCCGGGTCGGCAGGTGTTGAACGGGCTGGTGCATCTGCCTTTGATCCTGCCGCCGGTGGTGACCGGGTATCTGCTGCTTCTGACCTTTGGCATTCAGGGGCCGCTGGGCAAGCTGCTGGCGGAATTCGGGATCGTTGTGGCCTTTCGCTGGACCGGGGCTGCGCTGGCTGCGGGTATCATGGCTTTTCCGCTCATGGTGCGCGCCATCCGGCTGTCGATTGAGGCCGTAGACCCTAAGCTTGAACAAGCTGGCGCGACGCTGGGGGCCTCGCGTCTTTTTGTGTTTGCCACAGTGACTTTACCGATGATCCTGCCAGGCGTAATCGCGGGCGCGATCCTGGCCTTTGCCAAAGCGATGGGAGAGTTCGGGGCAACGATCACCTTTGTCTCGAACATCCCGGGGCAAACACAAACTCTGCCATCGGCGGTTTACGCCTTCCTTCAGGTTCCAGGGGGCGAATCCGCGGCGACACGGTTGGTCGTGATTTCAATCGTGATCGCCATGGGGGCGTTGTTGCTGTCCGAATTTGTTGGCCGCCGCGTTGCCGCAAGGGTGGCCGGATCATGAGCCTGTCCGTCCGCCTTCAGCACAATCTGAATGACCTTAGGCTGGACCTGAGCTTTGATGCTCCGCCGGGGGTGACGGTTCTGTTCGGGCGGTCGGGGTCCGGGAAGACGACGATCGTCAATGCCGTGGCAGGGTTGCTGAAACCTATGGCCGGGCGCGTTAGTATTGATGGCTGGGATTTGTTCGATACCGCGCAGGGCCTGTGGTTGCCGCCGCACAAAAGGCGGTTGGGCTACATCTTTCAGGAAGGTCGCCTTTTCCCGCACCTGACTGTGCGCCAGAACCTTTTTTATGGGACATGGTTTGCCCCCAAAGGGGCCCGTCGAGAAGACCCGGACAAAGTGATCGAGATGCTGGGAATCGGGCAGCTTTTGAATCGCAGGCCCGCAGGTTTGTCTGGTGGTGAAAAGCAACGAGTGGCCATTGGTCGTGCCTTGCTTGCCAGCCCGCGTTTGATCCTGGCGGATGAACCGCTGGCAGCCCTGGACGATGCGCGCAAGGCTGAGATTCTTCCGTATTTTGAACGTCTGCGGGATGAGGTCTCGGTCCCAATTCTTTACGTCACCCACTCGGCGGCCGAGGTCGCGCGGCTGGCCACATCCGTGGTGGCGCTGCAGGAGGGGCAGGTTTTGCGGCACGGTCCTGCGTCAGAGGTTCTGGCCGATCCGTCGGTTGCACCCGCGGGTGTGCGGGCCGTGGGCGCGGTATTGCAGGTGCGGGTCGTTCGACATCATTCAGATGGGCTGACAGAATTGGACGCGGGCGGTACGCCCCTGTTCCTGCCCCGTATACCGCATCAGGTTGCGGAAGAACTGCGTATTCGCATCCCCGCGCAAGAAGTCATCCTGTCCAGCAAACCGCCCGAAGGCTTGTCAGCTTTGAACGTGCTGCAAGGCGCGGTTGATACGATCCGTGCGGGCGAGGGGCCGGGGGCAATCGTGTCCGTAAAGACACCTGCGGGCACAGTTCTGGCACGTGTCACACGCCGCTCGGTCGAGGCGCTTGGGTTGCAACCAGGCAAGCCCTGTTACGCGGTGATCAAAACGGTTGCCCTTGCACCGCAGGATGTCGGTGGACATCTGGGCGGGCACTAGGCCAAAGCACGCGCCTCAAATTCGCGCAGGATCCGGCGAGCGGCCCGACCAAAACCCATTCCGTTCGGTGCAGGGGCGTCCGGGAAAATGGTAGCCAGTTCCTGAAGGGCGTCAGAAGACAAGGTGTAGAGGGACTCCTCACCCAAAAACAGGCTTTCGGCCAGTGCACCCTCGGCCGTCAGGATTTCGTGATTGTCCAGTAGGATATGATAGTACTGGACCGGGTCATCTGAGGCCTCAATTTCGATCTCTGGCCAAGAACACAGATGCTTGGCCGCAATCAGAACTTCAGGCGCACCAAAGAGCAATTCGACCTTTGGCCCGCTGACCAGAATGCGGTGTTGTTGCGAGACCAGCAGATCGCGCTTGGGTTGCCCCTGACCCAAACTGCCCGCCCTAATCCGAACCGGACGCATGGCAGGGTTTTCATGCAGTCTTTCAGGTGGCAGCGCGCTGCTTTCGATCCACCGGATCGGTTGCAAACCATGATCAGCAGTCATCACCCTGTCGCCCACGTCCAGCGTTTCGATGTGCCGATGGCCCCCTTCGGCCAAAATCAGAGTGCCGGATGTAAAACAAACACCTTCTATGGAGATCGTGATCTCTTGAGTCAGATCGTAAGGGGCTATTTCGAGTTCATCGTTGATTTCGAACCCGGTGACCCGAACGGTGAATGTGTCCGTGACGGTCGTCCCGAATGGGATGTCATCGTAGTCGCTTGGATTGACCGTATAGGTCCATTCCCCGGTGTTTGGATCGATTGAGGCCACGCCTAGAGACGGTTGCTCAGAAATCGACCAGTTCTGCGACAAGGGGAAGCCGCTCAGCCCAAGATCCCCGGTGGCCTCATTCGGAGGATCCCCGGTTACAGTACCGGTTGTCGTCCCTACGATGGATACCATCTCATGACCCTCCTTTCTCAAGGATCTCACGAAACTCCTTTTTTCGATAGAGTTTCATGTGAACCTCACCGGCGTCGTCACGGGTCCATTCCACGATCCGGTTGCGGGTCAGGTCGCTGTCCATTCGATTGGTGCGAACCCGCGGGTGCGGGATTTCCTTTTTCAGAATATCCACGATCTGATTGGTTTGTCCAAACGGGGCCACAAGGTCGATGATCCAAAAAGAGGTCCCGCTGGCAAAATCGGTGTCCTTCAGTGGCTTTTCCTGAATGGCATAGCGACGCTCGGCATCAGGGCTGAGGCCTGCAAAGGTCACAAAGCCCCTGGGAAAACTGTTCTGGCGAAAGATGTGATATTGATTCAGCCGGAAGGGTGTTTCAAAGGCAAAAAGAACCTGCCCAAGATTGCGAGACCGATGTGTTTTGGTCAGCGACGCAAGATAGAACATGGCGCCAAAATCCGCGTATTTCTCGGGCGGAATGTCAAACCAACCTTCTGGAAACGCTTTGCTCAAAACAAACCTCGGTCCAAAACTGACTTGATACTAATTGGTTACGGCGTGAATTGATACAGTTTTGCCCCGGGCGTCAGGTCCGGAGAACTCGTGCCGCAGCTTTACTCGGTGCACGGGTTTACTATGATCTTGGGAAAATTCTGTTTCGAAATGGGAATTGCAGTTATGCGCGTATTTAAAATAACGGCGGTGACCGCGATTATGCTGTTACCAGCATTGGCCGAGGCGGTGGGGTTTCGGTTTGGAGTGTACCGAGGGTTTCAGACCAATGTGACGCCTTTGGAAAACGGCACCTACCGTGTTGCTGTCAGCGGGTCGTCCGCTCCGGTGACGTATTGGTGCGGGATCGGTGATTACGCAATCACCAAGCTCAGAACCAAGGCGACGCAAAGGATTTACATCTCACGCGCATACGAAAAGGGAAACCGTACGGTCGAGTTTTCGCTGACCCCGCCTGACGGGGTGGATACGACTCCGGGCTATTCGATCACTGTCAAACGAGTGGGCGAAAACATGTCCGCTGGATCCGCGCAAGGCTACTGTTGGGACAACGTACTGGACCTTGGGTTTAGGTAAGGCCTCAGACCCATTTCGCCAGCGGCGGCAGGCTCATCAGCACTGCATCCGGGTCGTGACCGGTTTCCAGGCCAAATTTCGTGCCCCGGTCATAAACCAGGTTGTATTCGGCATAGAGGCCACGGTGCACCAGTTGTGTGTTCTTGTCGGCATCGTCAAAACCCTGCACACGGCGCTTTTCGACCAAGGGCAGGAATGCGGGCAGGAAGGCGCGACCAATGTCCTGCGTCAGCGCGAAGTCTGCGGTCCAATCGCCAGTACAGTAATCATCCATGAAAATCCCGCCCACGCCGCGGGCGCGTTTGCGGTGGGGGATATAGAAATACTCATCCGCCCACTCTTTGAGACGGGGATAATGGCCGGGGCCATGCGGGTCCAGATACTGTTTCTGAGTGGCGTGGAAATGCGCGGTATCGTCATCATACTCGATACAGGGGTTCAAATCCGATCCACCGCCGAACCACCATGCGTGGGGCGTCCAGAACATGCGGGTGTTCATGTGAACAGCAGGCGCATGAGGGTTCTGCATATGGGCCACCAATGAGATGCCGGAGGCCCAGAAACGCGGATCGTCGGCCATTCCGGGAATGCCCTTGCGCGCAGCCATTGCCTGCTGCGCACGCTCGCCCAGTGTTCCGTAGACGGTCGAGACATTGACGCCGACCTTTTCAAAGACCCGCCCGCCGCGCATCACCGACATCAATCCACCGCCGGCGTCCGATCCGTCCGCAGATTGACGTTTGGTTTCCTTGACCTCAAACCGCCCGGCTTGGGCGTCGGACAGGGGGCCGGCGTCGTGGCCGTCTTCCAATGCCTCGAACGCGGTGACGATCTCATCGCGCAGTTCACGAAACCAGGCGGCGGCGGTTGCTTTTTCTGTGTCGAACATTGGGCTTAATGTGCTGGGGCTGCGACGGGGTCCAGCAACGTGCGGCCGCCGTCAATTGTCAGGATTTGTCCGGTGATGAACCCGGCCGCGTCCGAGGCCAGAAACTGTGCGGTTTCGGTCAGCTCGTTCGGGGCCGCGATCCGGGCCAACGGCGTGTGTTTTTCGATGTCGTTCCGGAAATCCCGGTTCTCTTTCAATGTAGATTGCAGCGATGCACTCATCACCGATCCAAGAGCAATCGAGTTAACGCGTATCCGGTTGGGTGCCAGAGCAACCGCCAGCGAGCGGGTCATCTGGTCCAGCGCAGCCGTGGAAACGGAATAGGCCATCAGGTCCGGGTGCGTGCGCCGCGCCGCGATCGAAGACAGGTTGATGATCGATCCCGCGGGACCTTCGTCCTCGTCACCTGCTTGTTTGATCATGCGTTTGGCCACCGCTTGGCTGAGGCGCAGCGCAGGCATCAGGTTCTGATTGAGAAGGGTCCGTACAGAATCATCGTCCGTGTCCAGCGGGTCTGACGTGATCACTTGTCGCGAGCCGTTGATCAGGATGTCCACCTGGTCAAAGGCATCCAGCGTTGCGGACAGCAGGTTTGCGATGGTCAGTTTTTCCCGAAGGTCTCCGGCAAAGAACCGGATGTTGCTGTCGTCTGCCTGTTCACCCAACTCTTCAGACAACCGCTTTTCGTCCATGTCCGCGAACATGACATTGGCACCTGCATCCGCAAAGTGGCGCCCGATGGCCAGCCCGACGCCGTTGGCGCTGCCTGTGACGATGGCTGTCTTGCCGGCTATGGAAAAGGACATGCGTTGACTCCTGAGTTGCGGCGCAGGTTAACCGGGATTAGACCCTAGGGCGAGAGGCGTGAAACACCTTGAACCGATTGTCACCGGCCACTTCCTGAACCTGGGCAAAACTGTCAGCCAGCGTGACCTCGTAAGGTAAGTGGCGGTTGGCAACCATCCAAAGGCTGCCATTGCGGGTCAGGTTGCGCGCCGCGGATTTGATAAAGCCTTGCCCCAGTTCGGGATCGGCTGCGCGGGACGTATGGAAGGGCGGGTTCATGACCACCGTGTCCAAAGGCTCTGGCGCTTTCCAGGAAACGGCATCGGCCCAATGGAACTGCGCATTGCTGTCTGCCAGATTGGTGCGCGCGCATGCCAAGGCGATGTAATCAGCCTCAACCAGGTGGAGAGCGCGAGGATTGGTCAGCTTGAGCACTTCAGCAGACAGATAGCCCCAGCCTGCGCCCAGATCCGCGATCCGCGCACCCAGCTTTTGAGGCAGAGACTTCAGCAACAGCGCCGAAGCCGGGTCGATCCCATCAGCGGAAAACACGCCGGGTGCGGTGCGAAACCCGTCGACCATCTGCGCCAGCGGCGCGGCCCAGTCGGCAAACGCTTCGGGTTTGGATTGGAACCAGAAGATTTTTCCATGCGCCTTGGCAATCGGGCCTTCGACATCAACGCGCTTTTGGATGTCTTTCAGCAAACTGTCCACGCCATTGGTCTTGGCACCGTCAATCACGATCAGCCTGCTGGCACGCTGACAGGCCTGATGTACCATGCTGCGCGCCAGTGCCTTGGCGCGGGGCAGAATGACGATGGCATCCTGACATGGCTCGCTGGTCTCGGGCGTTGTGTTGAAGCCTTGCGCCGCAAAATGGTCGTGAAACGGTTTGAACGGCTGCACCACTTGTGTTTCGCGCGGCAAATTCGACAGATCGTTGTCCATTGTCGGGCCAAGCACGCTGAGTGGTTGCGACAGGTCGAGGCCGCTTTGCAGGGCGAGGTCTAGGCGAGGGGACATCGGCAATTTTGGAAGAGGGGCCGGGACAGGCTTACTCTTCGCGTTCCATTGTGCATTGCAGGGGGTGTTGGTGCCTGCGGGCGAAATCCATGACCTGGCCCACTTTGGTCTCGGCGATTTCATGGCTGAAGACACCAACAACCGCGACGCCCTTTTTGTGGACGGTCAGCATGATCTCGAACGCCTCGGCGTGGGTCATGCCAAAGAACCGCTCGAGCACGTGGACCACGAATTCCATCGGGGTGTAGTCGTCGTTCAGCAGCAGCACTTTGTACAGGGGCGGGCGCTTGGTTTTGGGGCGCGTCTGAACCAACAGCGACGGATCACCGTCGTCGTCCGGTCTGTCAGACATCATCCATATGTGTTTAGTCATCACGCGCCTTTTGTCCGATTCAGGCTTCGGTTTGTCTGCAGCGTTATATAACGTTCAAGGGGTCAGAGAAAAGAGCCAGCAGGACGTAATCGAAATGGAAAAAGCGCTGACCACTATCGGGTTCGACGCCGACGACACCCTTTGGCACAACGAACGGTTTTTCCAACTGACCCAAGCCCATTTCGCAGAGTTGCTGGCAGATCATGCGGATCGCGATCACCTGCTGGACCGCTTGCTTGCAGCTGAAAAACGCAACATCCGCCACTATGGATACGGAATCAAAGGGTTCATCCTGTCGATGATCGAAACCGCAATCGAGGTGACCGAAGACCGTGTGCCAGCCTCGGTCATCCGGCAATTGGTCGAGGCGGGACAAGACATGCTGGCGCACCCGATTGAGCTGTTGCCCCACGCGCGCGAGGCGATCGAAGCGGTGGCAGATACTCATCGGGTGATTCTGATCACAAAGGGCGGTCTGATCGATCAGGAGCGTAAGCTTGCACAATCCGGGTTGGGAGAACTGTTCGACGAGGTCGAAATCGTGTCCGAGAAAGCGCCGCAGACTTATCGCGAGATCTTTGCCCGTCACGGCGAAGGGACGGATGCCGCGATGATGGTGGGCAATTCGATGCGCTCTGACGTGGTGGCCCCGATTGAGGCCGGATGTTGGGGGGTGTATGTGCCCCATGGGCTGGTGTGGGAGATCGAGAAGGCGGAAACTCCAACAGATAACCCGCGGTACAAAGAATTGCAGAATTTAGGCGGACTGGCCGATCTTGTTCGGCAATTAAGTTGATGTTGCCAATTCGCCGCAGTTTCCGAAAAACGGTGCTCTGTGCGTGTTCAGAAAACGTCGCCCGTGCCGATGTAGTGTGTTTGGTCGCATCCAGCGCCATATATAGTGCCTCGTCGCAGCGATAACGAAACGGCGAATTTGCACGCTTTCGGTTTATTTCATGGGGTCTCTGTGTTAGCCTTGGTCCCAATAAAATAAAATTCGCGCTGACCGGGAAAACCCGGCGGCCAGAGGTAGACAGAGGCAAAGATCGTGCAGGTTCGGCGGACAGTTCCGGCCCGAATGGGCTTATTTCTTATAGCATTCTTGTGGCTGCTCTCTTTCGCGCCGTTGCAAGGTTGGGCGGCACCTTATGCGGCGATGGTCATCGACGCGCGAACCGGAGAGGTTCTGCATTCGCGCAACGCTGACACCCGGCTGCATCCGGCCTCTCTGACAAAGATGATGACACTCTACATCGCGTTCGAAGCGGTGCGGAATGGCGAGATCACACTGGACACTCCGGTGCGGATCACCAAAAAGGCAGCGGCTGAACCCCCCTCGAAGCTGGGCCTGCGGAGCGGGCAGACGATCGCATTCCGGTATCTGATCCGGGCGGCTGCGGTGAAATCCGCCAACGATGCGGCCACTGCGATCGGTATCGCGATCAGCGGGTCTGAGGCCGCGTTTGCGCGCCGTATGACGCGCACGGCCAAAGCCATGGGGATGAGCCGGACGACATTCAAGAATGCACACGGCCTGACGGAATCGGGTCATTTGTCGACGGCGCGTGACATGACCACACTGGGTCGTCACCTGCTTTATGATTATCCGCAGTACTACAACTTGTTCTCGCGCCAATCCACGCATGCGGGGATCAAAACGGTTCCCAATACGAACCGTCGCCTGTTGGCCGCCTATAAGGGCGCAGACGGAATCAAAACCGGGTACACGCGGGCAGCGGGTTTCAACCTAGTGGCATCGGCCAAGCGCAAGGACGAACGCATCATCGCGACCGTTTTCGGCGGTAAATCTGGTGCGTCGCGGAATGCCAAAGTGGCCGAGTTGCTGGACATGGGTTTCCGTCGTGCACCTTCGCGCGCGCCCATCCGGAAACCGGCCCGCCCCGCCTATGCTGGAAATGCCGGTTTGGGGGCAACTGTTGCAGCCCTGACCGGTGCGCCGAAATCGAGCCTGCGTCCTGTTCTGCGTCCCGGACCGGGTGTGGCCGTACAGGTTGCAGGCACCGTGGTTGAAACGGCTGCGAAGAACCGCGCACGGATCCAGGACGGCATTGCTGCGGCGATTGCTGCGGCAGACATCGAGCCTTCGGCTGGTACCGATACACCGCGGCCCTCCGCACGACCCGAAGATCTGGTTCTGGCCTCAACCGATCCGGCGGTCCAACCAGAGCCTGAGCAAGAGATTGTCACGCGCCTGTCCACATCGGGCGGACGTTTGTGGGGCGTGAATGTTGGCCGCTATACCACCCGATATGAGGCGGAGAAGATTCTTCTGAAAACCGCGCTATCGGAAATGACCACTCTGGAAGGCACGCTGCGCAAGGTAAACCAAAGCTCGCGCGGCTTTGACGCGACATTCCAGGGCATGACCCGCGAACAGGCTGATCTGGCCTGCCGCAGGCTGCAGGCCCGCAATGTCACCTGTTTCATGATCGGGCCGTCATAAGACCCGACATATTCTCTCCTGAATGGGTATTGGCTGCGAGGAAACTCGCAGCCTTTTTTTGTCAGTCGAAGACGTGACCGTGCTGGTATTGTTCGTCCTGACCAGCGGCTGCGGTCAGAGCTGCCACATTGTCCTTGGTAAAGAACCCGTCATAGTGATGGCAGCGCTCGATATACTCGGTGATCAGCAGCGTATATTTTGAGTGTTTTGAGAAGATCTGTTTAAGGTTCGGATCGTCCTTACATTCACCGACCACATGGGCCAGGAACGGCACGCCCTTGTCCTTTAGCGTGTTGACCACGAAGTCGACGTTTTTTTCACCGGCTCCATGATCACCGTCCTGAATCTCAACGGCCATGTGATGTAGCCGGCGGCCAAAGTTCCGCACGAAGTCCTCGGTCGGCATCGGCAGCTGTTCGAACGAATTCACAAAGGACGGGGTGTTGTTGGCGGTAAAGACCTTGGCGGGGGATTTCTTGTCGTCATCCACATTTGCGTTCCGGTTCACATTCGTCGACGAGTTCATGTCAAAGATGTTGTACGCCCCCCAAAAGTAATAGGGGACCATGGTCAGGAACTCGAGGATCGCGTCCTCACGCTCGCCCGCCAGAATGCGTGTGGCCAGATGGTCGATCCCCAGCATCAGGGGCGCAATGTTGCTGTCCGCCCCAAACGTAGCGGCCTGATCCAGCCGGGCCTGTTCGTCATCACTCAGCAAGATGCGGTCGCCTAGGCCCAGACTGTCGGTGTCATTGAAGTCCAGCGATGAGTAGCCGACCCTGTTGCAGGTGAAATCCGAAGGAGTCGTAAAGCGAAAGCCGTCCAGGGTGTAGAACGGGTTTTCGGTGTCACCCTTGTACTCGAACCGAATGTTCTGATCCTCAAGCGTTTTGGTCAGAGACTTTAGGTCCGATGCGCCAAATACCTCTCCGACGTAACGAGTCTGAGGCGTATTTCGGGCCAGCGGGTACATGCGGTTGATGCGGGGGATGAAGTCTTCGAACGATGGGCTGAGAGGGGCCATCACGATCATCGCGGGATAGTCGGTATGCGAATGAAGCACTGCGAACTTGTGTGTCTGTCCCAGATAACTGGCCGTGTGCCGGTACGGGGTCATGACGTAGAGTTCCAGCAGCGTGTCGAACAATGCGTCCGGCTCGACCTGAATGACGATCGCCCGCATCGCCCCGACCTGATCCGCCACGCCCGAGCTTTGGCGGCGTTCGTAAATCATCGGCAGATACTGGTGAAAGAACTCTGAGTTCTTTTTGTCGCCGCGCGGTTCGTAAGTCATCAGATCAAAAGACATTGGCCAATCTCCTTGCCCATACCAGTCCGGCATAGCGTTGCTTGGAATTGTGGTATTCAGAACATGCACTTGCAGGCATGCTAGGGGCTGAATCCCCTCCGAGCAACAGTCAGAGAATAGATCGTCAGTCTAACGACCAGATTTCTATCGCATGAATTTTGTCACCTCGACACCGCCGTCGATCAGGGTTTTGCGGACAGAGCGGGCAATCTGTAGGGCCGTCGGACCATCGCCATGCAGGCAGATCGTATCGATTGAGGTCTCAAGCCGCTGCCCGCTTTCGGTGATGATGGCGCCCTCACGGACCATGTTGAGAATGCGGGGGCCGGCAACGTCCGGGTCGTGGATGACAGCGCCGGGCAGGCTGCGGTCTACAAGAGTGCCATCATCGTTGTAGGCGCGGTCCGCAAAGATCTCGCCAACCCATTTGCAACCCAGATCGCGCGCCGCCTCTTCCTGTTTGGTAACGGCCAGCACCATGACGATGATATCCGGGTCTACATCCAGCGCGCCCTGATAGCAGGCTCGTGCCATGTCCAGATCAACCGAACACATATTGGCCAGCGCGCCATGCAGTTTCAGATGCCGGACTTTGGTACCAACCGCCTTGGCGATACCCATCGCCGCGCCCAGTTGATACCGCACCATATTGCGCAGGCTGTCATGAGGCACTTTCATATTGCGGCGGCCAAAGCCCTGCAGGTCAGGGAAGCCGGGATGGGCACCGATGCCGACACCATTCTCGGCGGCCAGTTTCATCGTCTTGGCCATCACGTCGGGGTCACCGGCATGAAAGCCGCAGGCGATATTGGCCGACGTGATGATCTTCAACAGGTTTTCGTCATCGCCCATCTTCCATGGGCCAAAGCTTTCGCCCATGTCGGCATTTAGATCGACGCTTGGCATCCAAAATCCTCTCTAGTCGGTGGCCGAGATCATCCCGCTGATCAATTGGTAGGACAACAGGTCCGGTATGTCATGCGGATCGCGAACCAGTGGCTCGATTTGAGCAGGCAGTTTGGCCAGCCCGGCGTGATAGGCGGCTTGCAGGACAGTTGCCTCCTCCAGTGACACAAACTGGAACCTGATCGACCCACCCGCCGGGGTTTGTGCGGCGCGCGGCAGGTCGCACGGCAGAACTGTTGCGATGCGGGGATATCCTCCGGTCGTTTGGCATTCGGGCAGCAGGATGAATGGGTTTCCAGTGCCCGTCATCTGTATGTCGCCCGGCGTGATGACTTCGGATAGGATATTCAGCTGACCCTTGGCGGCGAACCCTTCCCCCGCACTGTCGAGTTGCATTCCCATCCGGTTGGCCCGACTTCCCCGGCGAAACTCGGTCTGGGCAAAGCGATCCAACGTGGCCTGATCGAACAGCGGGGTTTGAAAGCTGGCGACCACGCGCAGCACGCCACCAGAAAAGCGGTCATCGTGCCCCAGCTTCATGCCCGTCACCCCGGGTCCGCTGCCGACGGGCAGCGTGTCTCCAACCTGGATCGTGAGCCCGATCTTGGCCGTCAGATGCGCCGCGCGCGATCCCAGAAAGGCCTTGGACGCAATACCACCGCTGACGTGCAGGTAACCATATGTGCCGCGCGTCGCAGCGCCGATTACCAGTCTTTGTCCCGCTTCCATATGATGAGACGCATTCCAAACGACTGGGGCACCATCGATGCTGGCCTGCATCGGGGCTCCGGTCAGCGCGATGGCCAGAGGTTTCGTTGCCTCAAACTCGCCGCCAATGCCCGCCATTTCCAACGCGGCAAGGCCTGGGTTTTGACCCAACAAGGCCGCCCCCTCATGTAGTGCCGTCAGATCTGCGGCACCGGATCGGGATAAGCCCTGATCCAGATATCCGACGCGGCCCTGATCCTGAACGGTGCACGCGGGACCGATGCGATGGACAATCAAGCTCATCCCGCGATCTCCTGACATGTTGCGCCGCCGGTACCGTTCGCGTTGTCGGCGCGGGCGGCGTCAAGCTTGTCACGGGTGACAGAAACGAACTGCATTTCGTCCCCGGGCTTCAACGCAAAGCTCTCAGGCGCTTCTGGCCGAAAGCAGCGGAATGCTGTCTGACCCACGTGCCGCCACCCGGTGGGCGTCGGCCCCGAAAACAAAACGAATTGCGAGATCGCCAGAACCAACGCACCTTCAGGTACCATGGGTGTCAGTTCCTTGAGGCGCGGAATGTCGAATTCCGACCCAAGCGGACCCAGATAGGGCTGACCTGGCGCAAAGCCGATCGTCAGAACACGCACCCGGCTGTTGCTAAGCCGCCGGATCGCCTCAGCCGGATCCAGCCCGGCTGCTGCAGCAGCCTCATCCAGTTGTGGGGCCAACTCGCCTCCATACACTGTGGGTACACGCCAAAGGCGACGGCCGGCTGGCAAAGGGGCCTCATACCAGTTGCGGAGCGCCAGAAGTCGCCGAACCCTTTCCTGAAAATCTGCATGGGGCAGTCTTTCCGGGTCGAACCTTATATAGGCCGACGCGAGGGAGGCCGATGTTTCAATGATGCCATCCCAGGCCCGGCGCATGACCTCGCTGCGAAACGCCAGCGCCGCGCGGTTCGATGGTTCGGCCATTACATCGGAGAAGGAAACCAGAAGGCCGTCGAAACCAACCGTGCGGATGCGGGGAAAGGCCTTGTCTTCAGTGGTCGTCATTTCACAGCAAACCCGAGCGTATTCTACAGGCGACCACACAGCATCCGGTTCAAATACGCAAGCCCGTCGTTATGAGGGCTCATTTTCGGGCATCCGAGTCACTTCATTTGTCCAGTTTCGACTCGGTGACTCGCTGCCGAGTCGCTTGAGTCTTGTGCTCGACGTTAGCTGTTGGGCTATATGTAGGGGTGGTGATCGGCTGAAAGGTTCTGCGTCTTTTAGGTTTTTGGCGACAAGGTAGGTTAGTTGGTGTAAATGATGGCCGAGGGCGTCTTTTAACTATCTGTTTTTATTTAACTTTCAGGCATTTTGGAAAAAAATTGCCAAAAGCTGCATTTTTCGGTTGCGGAGGTTTGTTGTAATACTTAGAACCCCCTTCACCGGCGCTGCTGAGGCGGTGCTGACGGGTCGGAGAGACGGCCTGACGGACTGGAAAGACGGTTGAGACGCTCAGGAGAGACTGGGGGCATCTTGGGGAATGAGTTAGGCGGGCGCGCTGATTTTTTGGCGCAACGGTCTGGTTTTTGGCTCTGGGT